>NZ_JBHXAU010000014.1:0-252856 GCF_042727395.1 Nocardia sp. NPDC060255
TGCTTCTTAGGGACTCCAGGCGATGACCTGTCCAGTGAGCTGAAGACCTGATCCCATGTTTTCTTGTGAGTAGTGCTGGGCACGTCGTGTGCCGTCCCCGGCTTTAGGTGCGCGTCAGGTGCGTGATGTCGCGTTCTGGAGGTGGTCACCTGGCTGTGGTGGCGTTTCGAGAGCTCGAAAACCAGCGAATCTCGGCTCCCGGGGGGTGGTGAAGCTACCGTCGCGCTCCCGCTGTGTCAGCCTCACACCCAGTACAGGCGGTGTTCGGCTGACACAGTGGGTGTACGGAACGGGTTCTCGCGTGGTGATCTGGCCGGGGTTGCGTCCCAAGCGCTTTGGACAAGCGCGAGTAGGCGGCGGCCGGGCCTTCGCAGGATCCAATGGTGGTCGCCGCGCGTGAATTATGTAGCCGCGCACGGTATTGCTAGCAATTTCGGGCGCGGGCGCACAACGCGTACGCAGGGAGGGCTTGCTCGTCGTTCGTAGGGCGGATCTGCACTGGGACTCGGGAGTTGCACTGGCTTTAGGGCCCTAGAGCGAGTGCGGGTCCCGAGTGAGGGTGCAGATCTTCTGGTCGCGTGGGGGGGTTACTTCGGTGACGGGAGTTCTAGGGCCTTCGCCAGTATCGGCCAGGCTCGGGGGAGTTCGGCTTCGAAGTCGGGCCAGGTGTGCATGCCTGCGGGGTCGTATTCGAGGGTGGCGGGGATGTTCAGGTCGGTTAGGCGGGCGGCGAATCGTTCGGTGCAGGAGCGGGCGCCTGCTTCGAGGGCCGCGCCGCCGCCTGCTAGGCGTAGTGCTTCGACGACCGACGGTGATTGGGCGATGGCGACCAGGTCGGCGCCGGTGGGGGCGCCGGTGGCGGCGGAGAGGTAGATTGCGGTGCCGCGCAGGGCTTCTGCACCGAGTAGGCTGTCGTGTTCCGCCCATTCCGGGGAAGTTGGTGGGCCCCAAAGGTTTTCGACGTTGCCGCCGCGTGAGGCGACGGTGATCGTGGTGACGGCGTGGCCGAGGGGGTCGGCGGTGGAGTAGCAGCCGCTCATGCCTGCTACCGCGCGATAGCGGCCCGGATGTCGTTGGGCCAGCATCATTGCCGCCTGTGCGCCCATCGAGACGCCGGCGATGGCGCGGCGGCCGCTGGACTTCAGTAGCGATTCCACGATCGGCGGGAGTTCCTCGGTGAGGAAGGTTTCCCAGCGGTTGAGGCCGAGGGTGGCGTCGTGGCGGTCCCAGTCGCTGTACATGCTGCCGGTGCCGCCGCTGGTCAGCACCACGTCGACCGGTTTGTCCGCGAAGAACTCCGCAGCGCCGCCCTTGCTGAGCCAGCCCGAGGTGGTTTCGCCGTCGACACCGTCGAGCAGATACAGCGTCGGGCGCGGTCCCGAGCCGGTGCCGCGCAGCACGTCGACCTCGATGATCCGCCGCATGGCCGCCGACGCGATCCGCAGGTGATCGCGGTGCGGGCCCGCGCTCTCGATCGAGATCAGCCCGGTCCGCGTCATCGCCGGATCGACGGCGGGCGGCGACCCACTCGGCACGCCGGGCGGGTCCGCCACCGCGGGCACAGCGACCGTCGCGGCGATTACGGTCATCGCCGCCACGGTGATCGAGCCCCGGAGTCTCATCGCGCCGCGGCGGCTCGTTCTGCCTGCCTGGCCGCCACCCGATCTCGTTGTTCCTCGAATCTGGTTGCCTTCTCGGCCAACTCGTCGAGGTAGGCGCTGAGCTCGTCGCGGGCACGCTCACCGTCGCCGGATAAGTCGTTGCGCTCGAACACATGCCACGCTCGCAGCACCGGCCGGACCACTACATCGAGGTGCTGGCGTAGGTCGTAGATGCCGTGTCTGGCGAGCACGACCGCGTTGCGGCGGAAGTTCGGCTGGGTGAGACCCGGCATCTGGAAGCGCGTGACGATGTCGGTGATGGCACGCAGCATCTCGTTCGGCAGCAGGTCCAGAGCGGCGGAGCTGAGGTTGCGATAAAAGATCATGTGCAGGTTCTCGTCGGCGGCGATCCGTTGGAGCATACGCTCGGCGACGGGTTCGTCGCACGCGGTTCCGGTGTTCCGATGACTGATTCTGGTAGCCAATTCCTGCAGCGTCACATAACTCACCGAACGCAGAAACTGTGGCCCCGGCACCGGTTTCGCGACACCCGCGGTCATATGCGCCATCCTGGCCTGTTCCAGCAGCACCGGATCGACCGCGCGGGTCACCACCAAATAATCGCGCATCACGATGGCATGCCGGTTCTCCTCGGCGGTCCAGCGACCGACCCAGGTGCCCCACACGCCGTCCAGGGAGAACGAATCCGAGATCTCCCGGTGATAGGACGGCAGATTGTCCTCGGTGAGCAGGTTCGTCACCATCGCCGTCCTGGCCACCTCGGTCAGCTTCGATTGACCGGGCTCCCAATCTATTCCGCCCATCGCGGCGAAATTACGCCCGTCGTCCCACGGCACATAGTCGTGTGGCTGCCACGCTTTGGCTTTGCGCAGATGGTCGTTGAGCAAACGTTCGGCGACGGGTTCGAGTTCGCGGAGAATATCGCGATCGGTCAGCGCAGTGGTCACACGTGCTCCTCTTGCTCGGCGCGGCGAATTCGACACTAGGCGGGAAATCTCACGCCGAGCGACCGATTTCGTGATCATTGGCCGAGGTGACGACGGGCATCCGAACCTGCTGGGCCGGATCACAATCGGTCGCCTCCTGCGGCTCGGCCACCCGATAGAGACCGGGCGGCCTGCCCGCGGCGCGGATGCGGTCGAGCAGGTCGTGGGTGCGGGCGGCGAGTTCCGGAATCCGCGCGGTGGCGCCGGTGGCCAGCACGGCGGTGAGCGGCACCTCGGCCGCCTCGGTCAGCATCGCGAGCACCTCGGCGGTCATCGCGGGTGCGCCGATGCGCACGGGCCGCACCTCGGACGGCACCAGCACGGTGCCACCCGCCGCGGACAGCAGCGACAACGCGCGCGAGCCGAGCGGATCGGCCAGCGCGGCCTGCACCCGGCGCAGCTTGCGCCGGGCCGCCGCCGCGCCCGCACCCGGTCTTCGCTCGTCGGGATGGGCCGGAATGCTCAGCGCCACCACCTGATACGCCGGCGCCACGGCGATCCCGGTCTCGCTCACCAGTTCGCCGACCGCATGGCCGCCGAGCAGCGCGGACACCAGGGTCTGCGCCGCGGTCTGGTGTTCCCTTGCCACCAGGCGATGTTCGTCGACATAGGCGGTCGATGACGTCACCGTCACCATTTCCAGCACCCGCAAGATCAACTGTGCCCCGGCGACCGCGTCGTCGCCTTCGGTATGCGCCGCAACGAATTCCAGGCCGGAGCGAATTTCGTCGTGATAGGCCGCGAGCACGGTTTCCAGCGACACCCCCTCGCGCGCCCAACGCGTTGCGGCACCGGCGATTTCCGGTGGCTCGGCTACTCGGGAACGCTTGCGCGGCGCCAGCAACTCGACGGCCGCCGCAACGCAATCCCGCGTGGTGGTCACGACGTCACCGGGTGGCGCGCTACCCGCCCGTGGCGCCAGGTAGTCGAGAAGTTTCGACGCCAGACTCTCGGAACTCGAACTCATCCGCATTGCCGTCATGACTGCCAAAGGCTAGCGCCGAATCGTGACCGAATCGGGATACGATCACGAAATCGGGTAAGTCATCAGTGATCACGTCATCGGTTGGGCGAAATCACAAGCCTCGGAGTGCGTTTCGTTACGTCAACCGTCCCATACGAGAAATGTTCCGACGGAAAAGAAGCATCCGGCGCAGACCGATTTTCAGTTCGACGCGATCCCCCGGCCCCCCAAATTATTTGTGACGCAGCGCCGACCGCGCATTCCGGCGCTGCGTCGACGTCACCTTAACGCCACTCGCCCGCCCCCGAACAGACATCTCGGCGATCCTCGGGAGCTGTCCTCGGCGCGTCGCCCGCCGACTGGTAAGTTGCCCAAACACCGCGCTCCTTCGCAGGCAGCGCGGGCTGTCGCATTGACCACTAGCGCCTCGGCCAAACCTGTGAGCAGTCCCATGGGATGTGACGAACAACTGTGCAGTAGCTCTCACCACGGTTAACATCGAGCGCTGCGCCCCACATACGGCGACGCTGCAGAGTTTTCGAAGGGCATAGACACCACACATGACCGGAACGCGAGAGAAGCTGGAAGAGCTGCGGGGCATCCTGGAGCTTGCCGAGGAACCCGCAGGCGAAGTCGGCATCGCGAAGCGCAAGAAAAAAGGCATCCCGAGCGCGCGGGAACGCGTGCGCGCCCTGCTCGACCCCGGCAGCTTCGTCGAGATCGGCGCGCTGATGCGCCAGTCGGCGCAACCCGGCGCCATGTACGGCGACGGCGTGGTCACCGGCCGCGGCCGGATCGACAACCGGCCCGTCGTGGTGATCGCGCACGACCAGACCGTGCACGGCGGCTCGGTCGGCGAAATGTTCGGCCGCAAGGTCGCCGCCGCCATGGAGTTCGCGTACGAGAATGCCTGCCCGGTGGTGGCGATCAACGACTCCGGCGGCGCCCGCATCCAGGACGCGGTGACCTCGCTGGCCTGGTACGCGCTGATGTGCCGCCGCCAGGGCGACATGTCCGGGTATGTGCCGCAGGTGGCCGTGATGCTCGGCAAGTGCGCGGCCGGTTCGGTGTACGGGCCTGTCAACATGGACGTACTGGTCGCCACCGAGAAGTCGTACATGTTCGTCACCGGGCCGGAGGTCACCAGGGAGGTGACCGGCGCGGACGTGAGCGCGGAAGAGCTCGGTGGCGCCGCCGCACTCACCCGCAACGGCACGGTCCACCACGTCGCGCCCGACGAGCAGGCCGCCTTCGACTGGGTGCGCAACTACCTGAGCTACTTGCCGTCCAGCTGCCTGGAGCAGCCGCCGGTGGTGAACCCCGGCCTGGAACCGGAGCTGACCAGCCATGACCTGGAACTGAATTCGATCATCCCGGATTCGGACAAGGTCGGCTACGACATGCACGAGATCCTGCTGAGGATCTTCGACGACGGCGACTTCCACGAGATGGGCGCGGGCACCGCACAGAATCTGATCACCGGCTTCGCCAGGGTCGACGGCCGCAGTGTCGGCGTCGTCGCGAATCAGCCGCAGGCGCTCGGCGGCGCGCTGGACGCGCAGGCCTCGGACAAGGCGACACACTTCATCCGGCTCTGCGACGCCTACGGCCTGCCCATCATCTTCGTGGTCGATACCCCCGGCGTGCTGCCGGGTATCGAGGAAGAGCGCAACGGCGTCATCAAGCGCGGCGGGCGTTTCTTCCGCGCGGTGATCGAGGCGACCGTGCCGATGGTGACGATCGTGACCCGCAAGGCCTACGGCGGCGGCTACGCGGTGATGGGCTGCAAGCAGCTCGGCGCCGATATCAGCCTGGCCTGGCCGACCGCCCGCATCGCGGTGATGGGCGCCGAGAGCATGGTCGGCATCGTCGGCCGCAAGCAGCTCGAGGCCGCCCCGGTCGACCAGCGCGCCGCGGTGCGGCAGCAGATGATCGATTTCTACAACGCCACCATGGCGACCCCGTGGATCGCCGCCGAACGCGGCTACATCGACGCGGTCATCGAGCCGGCGCAGACGCGGCTGGAGATCCGTAAGGCGTTGCGGTTGCTGCGGGAGAAGGACATCGCCAAGCCGAATCCGCGCAAGCACAGCCTGCTGCCGGTGTAATCGCGCGACCCGGTTGTGTCGGGTCACAACGCAGCCGGGTCCCGATCGTGGTCTGTCCGGTGATCATGTTCTTGCCCAACGACTTCGGGCCGGATGGCTTAACGTCGAGCACGTGCCCGGCCGTCGTTCGCCGCGACCCTGGCACGCGACGTGCCCGCCGGACCTGAACCCTACCCTCGTCGGCGGGCGCGTCGCACTCTCGATCAGCTGTGGCTGCCCCAGCGCAGATCCGCTGTGGCCCATTCCATTTCCCACATCCGCAGGCGCTTGCGGTCGAGGCTGCGGCGCAGCACGAAGTAGCAGGCCACCACCGCGAGCAGCACGCCGAACAGGGCGCCGGAGGTGAGCAGCACCGCCTTGCTGAGCGCCTGGGTCGCCGACGGCGGCTCGACGATCTTGTCGGCGCCGTTGAGCCAAATGGTCACGGCCTGACCGGGTTGCACGACGGTGGTGGATTGATAGTCCTCGGTGTGCGCGACGCCGTCGGCATCCTTCCACTGCACCTTGGTCGGCATGATCGGCGCGTACAGCGGCGCCTTCCCGGTCTCGATCACGGTCGCGGCGACCTGGTGCAGCTGCGCCGTCTTCGCTTGCACCACAGCGGTTTCCGTGTGGTAGACGCGAACACCGACCACGAGCACCAGTACCGGCACGATGATCAGGAACACCAGCGCCAGCGTCGCGGCGACCATGGTCTGCACGCGATCTTCTCTGCGGCGCATCGGGTTTCGATCCAGCCCGACGCGGCGGCAGGTCCTGCGATACATATTCACCGACCCTGTGGTCATGACGGTGACTCCTCGGTCCGGAACTCGGTGGTGAGTGCGACGAGTGTGGCGAAATAATCCTCGATGAGGTCGGGCAGGGCGCTCGGATCGTCGCCGGCGGCCCAGGTTTGCAACGCGGAGATGAGCAGGCCCGCGCCCGCGGCCACCGCGGTGGCGGGGCGCAGGTCCAGCTCCGGGTCGACGTCGAGCCGGGCGGCAATGATCCGCACTGATTCTCGCTGACCTTCGATGCGGATGCGCTGATATCCGGCGAAAAGCTCGGGTTCGTCCTCGAAACGCTGGAACAGCGTCCACCGCCGGGCCAGCAGCGTGGCGCGTTCGCCGCCGTATTCGACCTCGAACCAATCGTGGACGGCGTTGCGGTACGCGAGCAGGGGCGATTCGTGCGGCGGCCGGCGGCACAGCGCCTCGTTGAACAGGTGGACGTCCTGGTCGACATCGCCGAGGACGGCCTCCGCGATGGACGTGAAATGGCGACTGAAGGTGCGCCGGGTGACTCCGGCCCGCACCGCGATGTCCTCGACCGCCACCGCGCCGAACCCGCGTTCGGTGAGCAGGTCGAAGGCGGCGCGCGACAACGCTTCCCGGCTGCGCCTGGTGCGCAGCCGGCGGCCATCGAGATCGACACCATCGTCGCTCATGTCGTCAGTTTACCACCTTATTGTCCCATTGGGACAATACTTCGCGCCCAGTTTTCGCCCGCGTCGGGGTCACTCAGAGCCAGATAGGTCCGCACTCAGCGCGATGCGAGCATTCGTCTCGTATATCGACATGCCCAATTCGGCCGAGCCGAATCATGGTGGCGTACCGGCAGGGTCAGGCCCTGCGGATGTTGGACGGCTGATCGAGGATCGGCGGTTGGCGCCGGCGCAGCGCTTTCAGCAGCGAGACGGTGTACTCCGGCGGCGCGGCATGCACCGAAAGCTGGTTCGCCACAGCGCGATACGCGTCGAGGTCGGCCTGCTTGTCCAGATACAGCGCGCTGGTGAGCTGCTGCAGGTAGACGATGTCGGGCAGGTCGGCCTCGGCGAAACGCAGGATGGTGAACGCGCCGTCGGCGAGCGCGGGCCCACCGACGTGGTCGGCGAGCACCTGAACGATCACGTTCTTCTTGTCGACCACCCGCAACAGGTGATCGATCTGCTCGTTCCACACGGTGGAGCCGCCGATCGGCCGCGACAGCGCCGCCTCCTCGACGACCACCCACAGCTGCGGCGGATTCGGGCGGTCGAGGATCGCTTGGCGGCGCATCCGCAGCGCGACCCGCCGCTCGATCGAGGGCTGCGGCTCACCCGAATGCGCCAGCGACAGCAGCGCGCGAGCGTATTCCGGAGTCTGCAGCAGCTCCGGCACCGCCCTCGGTTCGTAGGCGCGGACCAGGGTGGCCGCCTGTTCCAGGCCGAGATAGGTGTCGTACCACTTGGGCAGCCAGTCGTTGTCGCGATGCCACCAGCCCGACTCGTTGCCCTGCCGCGCCAGCTCCAGGTATTCCTCGCGCTCGGTGGGATCGGTGACCTGGTAGAGGTCGAGCAGATCGACCAGGTCGCGCACCCGGAAACCGGTGCGGCCCAGCTCGAGCCTGCTGATCTTCGAATGCGAGCCGCGAATCGCCTCGCCCGCATCCTCGCGGCTCATCCCGCAGTTCTCGCGAAGTTTGCGCAGGCGGCTGCCGAGCATCATCCGCAATACGGTGGGCCCGCCCGCCGGACCCACCCCGCGCGCGAGCGGGGATTCAGCCGACTGTCGAGCCTCCAAGGGACGCATTCCTAAAGTTTGCCATGCGAAGCTTGTCTGTTTCTACTGACCAAAGACCCTGTGCCGGTTTCGGACCGCCGGTACAGTGCCCGCCCAGAACGCGAAATCTCGACGAAAGCACCGTCTCGGACGCCGCGATAGGCGAACTCAGCGCAGCGCGACGTCCGCCGTCGCGCGGCCGAACAGCTTCCGGCCGTCACAGGTCGCCGTGAGCGCGACGGTAGCCATCCGCCGCTCGGGATCGAGCGACTTGATCTTGCCGCGGAACTCGATCTCACTCGCCTTGGTCGCCGCGACCGGCGCGAAACCGGCGAACCGCACGCCGTAACTCGCGACGGCGGCGGGATCGCCCAGCCACGAGGTCAGATAACCAGCACCGAGGCCCATGGTGAGCAGCCCGTGCGAGACCACGTCGGGCAGGCCCGCGCTGCGCGCGACCACATCGCTGAAGTGGATCGGATTCGAATCACCGGACACGCCTGCGTAATTCACCAGATCGCCGCGCGACAGCGGCATCGAACGCACCGGCAGTTCCATCCCGACGGCGAGCTCGTCGAAGCTCGGCACGGTGCGCGGGGTCCGCCGGTGGTCGAGCGGGTCGGCCTGCGCGGGTGCGTCGAAGCACTCGACCACGCCCGCGTCCGCACCCAGCGAATCCCGCTGTGCCGCAGCGTCGTTGCGATCGGCCGTCGACTGCCCGCTCATGATCACGCCGTCGACCGCGGTCCGCAGGTCGGCGGCTATTTCCACGCCGGTCTGCGCGACCGCGGTGGAGGTCGCGATCTGCAGCAGTTCCTTGTGCTGGTTGGTGAGCACGTTCTTGGTCACCATGAAGTCTTTGTCGCCGAACTGCCGGAACGACTCGATGTACGAGACGCAGTGCAGCCGATCGCCGGCCAGCACCGGGCGATGCACCTGGATCGACTGTTCGGTCTGCAGCACCTGGCCGATGTCGTAGGCGCTGAGCACGGACTCGAACATGTTGCGCTGCATCAACATCAGCACGATCGAGGTGAAGGTCAGCGGCGCCAGCAGCGCGTCGTAGCCCAGCTCCGCGGCGGCGTCCTCGTGCCAGTGTGCTGGATGCCGCTCGTGCACAGCGCGGGCGAATTCCCGGATCTTCTCGCGCCCTACCTCGTAGTGCTCGGTCATCCGATAGTGCCGTCCCACCAAGGCCATTGCCTGTTCGGACGCGGTGGTCGTGATGTCGTTCATCTGCCTCTTTCGCGAATCCTGGCGTCAAGCTCGCCCGGACCGGCCCACAATACCGAAACGCGGCAGAGTCGCACCGCCGGGGCGGCAGGTCCGGACTTGGCCCAACCGACATCGGGGGGAAGGGTTCGTCCGTCTTAGATCGCGACGAACGCGGCAAACGCTAACACCGATTATCCAGCAGCCTTGACGACACACCGGCCGGTGGCTATTCGTCAGCACTCATTGGGTGCGGGCACACCTTGCAGCCGTTGATCCAGCCACAGCATTGCCTCCGGATAGCCGAGCCCGCCCGCGATAAGGTGCTCGCCGAGCACACTGCGATAGACCGCGGGCACCCCGAGCCTGCATTGTTCGAGGTAAAGATTGTGCGCGCCTTCGGCCGGGATCCAGAATTCCTGCTCGCCGTTGTAGATATAGAGCGGGGTACCCGATTTCAGGTCCGCCATTTTGGTTACCCGGAATATCTCGTCCGCGACCGCGGAGTGCAGCGGGTCGGGGATGTTCGCGGCGATATCGATCGGCAGCATCAGCACCCCGATCAGCCCGTAGGTGCTGCCGCACAGGTCTTTCGCCGGCGAGGTGACCACCCACTGCGCCAGATTGTTCATCCGGGCCAGGATTTCCGGGCGCTCCCGGCCGATGCCGAAGACCGCCGCCATGAACACCGCCGAGGCCAGGTTGCCGTTCATGCTGCGCGACAGGATCTCGTAGTCCGCGGGCACGCCGCCCAGCGCCGCGCCGACGATCACGCCCGCCAATTCCGGTGCGTAACTGTCGATCAGCTTCACCGCGCCGTGCGTGGCGATGGCGCCACCCGAATAACCGGCCAAGCCGAATTTGCTGGCGCCGAACTCGTCCGGCAGCAGCCCGCGCACCGCGCGGATCGAGTCGAGCACCGCGTGCCCCGCGACGTATGGCTCGGCATAGGCCATCCACGGGCCCTCGTGATCGGGAATGAGCACCGCGTAGCCGCGCAACGCCGCGACATAGGTGGTGGGCGGGACGAAGTCGGTGACGCTGGTGTCCGCGTTGAAGCCGTGCGACAGCGTGTAACTAGGAGTGCAGGTGCGGCCGAGCGCGTCGATCGGCAGGTTGTTCACCACGACCGGCCGTTCCCCCGGCCCCGGCCAGGCCGCAGCCGGAACCACCAGTGTCGCAGTGGCATAGGACGGCGCGCCGTGCGCGTCGGTGGTCCGGAATTTCAGCAGCTGCGCGCGTTGGATCGGCAGCAGCATGAGTGGCGCGGTGGTCGCCGTAATGTCACGTGACTCTATGACCTGCCCCTCGGCGTAGTCCGCCAGGTTCGCCGGCCAGGCATCGAAGATCGGATCACCGACGTTTCCGGGCAGCGCGGCATCGCGCAGCGCGACCAGCGGCGGCGTCACACTCGTCGCCTCCCACACCGGCGACGGCTCCGTCTGGGCGGGCGCGATCGGCGGCGGTGGAATCACCTGATCGATCAGCTGCTGCACCCCGGCCAGCAGCGAACCGCCGCCCGGCGGCGGCGGGAAAAGACCCGGAAATTGCGGCAGCGCGGGCAGTTCCGGCAGCGCGGGTGGTGCGGGCAGCGGCTCGGCGACCGCCTGCCCCGTCACCATCGGGCAGACGATCAGCAATGCCACGGCAATGGCAGGCAAGCATCTCATGGCACACGCCTTTGGGTGCGGACGTCGGGTTCACCTGGCACCCAGGAAGATGCGGCTTTCGCCCCCGAAAATGCCCCCTGTTGTACCAGACAGTCAGGCTAACCCGTGCGGCGCGCAACTCCGCGCTGACGCGACCGAGTTGTGTGTGACACGTGGCCGAACCGCAACAACCGAGCCGAACGCCGCGTCTCTCGAAACGGCTCGGCTCGGCAGTCGCCAGATATTCAGCAGTTGCTGGGCGCCGGGTCTCCGCGGAATCGGGCGTCGAGCCAGTTCAACGCGTCCGGAATGCCGAGCACCGCTGCGGTGAGGTGATCGGGCACCGGGATCTGTTCGGTCTGCACCTTCGCGCCTGCGGTGCACCAGCGCTTGTCGGTGTTCACCACGGCATCCACCGGGATCAACCCGTCGATCGGCGAATGCCATTCGAACACCGGCGTTTTCGGGACGCCGTCGTAGAGCTCCAGGCTGTTCTCCTCCACTACGCCGCGGGCGGTGTTGTCGTTGATCATCGACGTCGTCTTCGCGAAGTCCAGCGCGCCGTGCCCCGCGCCCGCCGAGAGAATGTCGTTGGTGCAGCTGTTGGCCATCTGCGCCCGGGCCGCGAGACCACGATCGTTCAGCTGATCGCTGAGCGGAAAGCGGTCGGGATATTCGCGTTCCAGGCCGAGCCCCGCGGCCAGCGCCAGCCCGAACACCGGGTGCGAGCCGAGGCCGAGCGACTCCAGCATCTTCACCAGGTTCATCGGCACGCCGCCCATCGCCGCGCCCGCGATATCCAACTCCGGCGCGTACTTCGGTTGCAGCGCCGCGGCCCACGCGGTGGCCATACCGCCGCCGGAGTAGCCGACCATCGCCACCTTGCTCTGCTGCACCTGCAACTCGGCCACCTGCTTGACCGCACGGATACCGTCGAGGGTGATCTGGCCGCCGAGTTTCGCGGCGCCGTAAGCGAAGTTCGGTCCGAGATGATCGGGCAGTGCGACGGTCCAGCCACGCTGCAGCAGCACATTCCAGCCCGGCGCCTCGCGGACGATCAGGTTCGGGTCACCGGTGTAGAGGACCTTGGAGACCGAGCATTCGGCGCCGAGGCCGTTGATGATGTGCTGGAAGGACAGCAGCGGACCGTCCTTGGCGCGCACCTTCGGGGTGAGCGCGGTGGTGGTCGCCGCGATCGGCTGGTTCTCGGAACTGGTGGAGCGGAAGCGGATCACGGTGACCGTGGTGTCCGGGAAGATCATCAGCGGCGGCATCACCCGGGTCGCGAGGACATCGCCCGGCTTCTTGTCCGCGATATCGGCCGGTGTCGCATAGAAGGGGTCTGGGTCCGGTGCTGGGTACAGGGGGGCGGTATGGCCCGGTCCGGCCATCGTGGCGACGAGCACCAGCCCGGCCGCCATCGCGCCGAACGCGCGAGCCAATCGTGTGCGGGTCGCTCCCCTGCCCATCGAACGTAGGGCCTGACTCATCGATAGGTGCCTCTCGAATGGTCCAACGTTGTGACTCATCCTCGACAATTTCGGCATCGAAAGGCAGATAGCGAAGCGATCATGTTGAGATCTCACAAGTGTGGAGCGACCAGTCTGTGACGGATATCCGCATTCGCTCGTGACACGGCCCCACCGCCGCGACCACGTCCTGTGACATGTCCAGCCAACGAGACGGACCATGTCGCGACCCATGGCGCGGCCTTACCTTCACAACTACCGGCGCGGTTGCCGCGCCCGGCCCGGAAGGAGACGGTGGCATGGACGGCACTGCGCGCAAACTCGCTTACCGCGAAAATATCGACGAGGTGCCGACGCGACGCGTGACCGTCTACTTCGACGGCCCGACTCCCGACGACGCGATGATCCTGGAGTACGCGGCAAGCAGCACGGAGGCTTGGGAATTCACCTCCGCCGCCGTGCACGCCGGGCTCACCGTCACGGTGGACGGCATGCTGCGTCCGGGATTGCGCCGACTCCCCTGCCGATCGCTCTGGCACTGAGCGGATTTCGTCGGACGTGCGGCGAAAATCGCCACGTTTCAGCACATTCTGCGCGTCAGCACCGCACGCCAGTTGGCAGCGCGTGCATTTCCAGCTTGCTACACCGGATCCAGCACGCGACGCAGGAAGGCCACGGCGTCGGGCAGCGCCGCCCGCGCCGCGCCGAGGTGATCGCCTGGATAGAGGTGGGTTTCGAGATCGGTGCCCGACGCGCTCAGCTCGGCAAGCAGTTTCGCGGTCAACGGCGGCGGGACCTCCATGTCGGTCAGGCCCTGACCGACGAAGAGCGGAATCGTGTACCCGGCGGTCGGAATTCGCATCATCGCGGCGGCGGCCGACGTCAGCGCCGGATCGTTCAGCGGCTTGGCCAGCATCTCGCCGATCGGCACCTCGGCCAGCCGGGCGTTGGCCTCGGTGATGCACTCCGTCTCCACTACCCGCAGCGCCGCCGCACCGGTCGGCGTCAGGTAGCTGTCCACATCGAGTTCCGGTGCGCTGGCCCGCAATCCGGCCAGCAGCATGGCGACGTAGGCGGGGGTCTTCTCCAGCGGCAGCCGCGGAATCCACGGTCCGCCCAGCGGGAGCAGCAGGTCCAGATTCGACGGCGGACCGGTGGCCGCCGCACCGCGCAGCTGGAGTTCCGGCGCGTCGGCGGGCCCGAGGTGCGCGGTGAACAACGCCGCTTGCGCGCCCTGCGACTGGCCGAGCACCGCCCATCGGGTGCCGAGCTCCGGCGCGATCGCCCGTGCCGCCCGGACGCCGTCGATCACGCTGCGCGCTTCCGACGGTCCGTCCAGATAAGGATGTGTGCCCGGCGTGCCGAGCCCGACGTAATCCGAGATCACCACCGCGTACCCGGCTCGCAGCAGCTCCGGGTACAGCGAATCCAGGTAGTACACGCGGGGTTCGGTGGTGAACGCGCACTGATCGGCGATGCCGGTGGTGCCGTGCGCGTACGCGACGATCGGCCAGCCACCCGCCGGCGGCGGACCCGGCGGCACGTACACCGCGCCGGTGCTCTGCATCGGCCCGCGTGGACCACGCGACCAGTAGGTCAGCCGCTGCGCGGTCGCCGCACCGTCCACCCGGAAACGCCCCGTCAATTCCACCTGATTCGTCACCGTCCCCGGTGCCTCACCCGAGCCGGCCACCGCCGGTGGCGCGAGCGCGACACCCACCGAGATCACGACCCCGGCCGCCCCTGCCATGATCCGTGTACACATCATCGACCGACTATCCCCACCCGGACATGCCGGGGCAAGCCACCACATTCAGTGGCCTACGCGGGGCGGGCAGCACGTTTCGGCGGCCGTCACCGAGGTATGGCTAGGCTTGGTCGCGGGCCCGAAAGCTGTCAAAGGTACCGGGCGGTCGCTAGGCTCGACGGACAGGGCCGGATCGCCGGCGGCCCGAGCACGACGCGAAAGGAGCCGGAGTGGGACACCCGAACCGGCCGACTCCTATCCCGCGGCGGGCCGATGTCGTACGCCGAGCCCGGACGACCGTACTGCTCTGTGCCGCAATGCTGCCGACGATGACGGCCTGCGGATCGAGCGGACCCGCCACCGTATCCCCCGCGACGACAACGATTTCCGCGACGACGCCGCCATCGACCACCCCGGCACCCGCCGTCGACCCCTTCGCCGGCCTGCCGCTCATCGACCACACCGACTGGACCGAGGCCGTCGACGGCCCGCGGCTGCTCGTCTACCCCACACCCGCCGGACGGCAGACCACCTTTCCCGGCACCGACGAACGCGCCTGGCAGGAGGTGCTCACCCAAACACCGGACGCGGACACCCCCGGCATGCGCGACCAGTTCCTGTGTCATTGGACCTGGGCGCGGCTGGTCGAACCGGACAAACCGAGTTGGAATCTGGAACCCTGGCGTCCGGCGGTCGGCTACCAGGCCACCGTCGAAGCGCGCTGCAACCCGGGTGGCCCCGAACGCTGAGTCCCGGCCCACCCCCGATCGGAAGGACCGACCCATGCGCACTGTCATCGCAGGCGGACACGGAAAGATCGCACTGCTGCTCGCCGAACTGCTCACCCGCCGCGGCGACCAGGTGGTGTCGCTCATCCGCAATCCGGCGCACGCCGCCGACGTGACCGCCGCCGGTGCCGAACCCGCCGTGCTCGATCTCGAACACGCCGACGCGGCGGACCTGCTCGCCGCCGTGCGCGGTTCGGACGCAGTGGTTTTCGCGGCGGGCGCGGGACCGGGTAGTACTGCCGAACGCAAGTACACTGTCGACCGGGACGGCTCTGTCCGGCTGGCCGACACCGCCGAGCGGGCGGGAGTGCGGCGTTTCGTACAGATCTCCACGATGGGCGCCGGTCAACCGCCCGCACCCGGGAGCGACGACATCTGGGCCGCCTACCTCGATGCCAAGACACAGGCCGAAGACGACTTGCGCAAGCGCGCACTGGATTGGACGATCCTGCGGCCGGGCCGACTGGTCGATACCGCGGGTACCGGCCTGGTCACGCTGGGCACACCGCCGGTTCCGCGCGGCGACATCTCGCGCGCCGACGTGGCCGCCGTGCTCGCCGAACTACTCCCCGCGACTCACACCGCGGGCGCGACACTCGAACTCGTCACCGGCGACACGGCGATCGACCGGGCGGTGGCGGCGCTCGCCGACGGCGCGATTTCGGATGGCGCTGCCCCCGTTGCCGATTGAAGTTCACCTTCTCGTTAGGAGTGAGCAACCTTGTTCAGCCGCATCGTATCCATGAAGATCCGGGAGGGATCGCGCGCCGACTTCCTCGACGCCATCTCGCGCAGCGCCGTGTCGTCGTTGCGAGACGAGCCGGGTTGTCTACGCTTCGATGTCTGTGCCGACCGCCTCGACCCGCATCGATTCTTCCTCTACCAGCTATATACCGATGACGAGGCGGCCGAGGCGCACCGCTTCACCGAACATTTTCTGGCGATGCGGGCCGCCGCCGACAAGTACGTGGAACCCGGAACCCAGATTCACTACAGCACAGACGTCCTTTTTGCCAACTGATCGTCTTATTGCTACACCGTGTCAGCAAACAATCAGACGCCCGAACCCGCACGTGCGCTTGCAAATCGATCGTGCAGATGTACTTGCATATGAAAGGTGCAGCGACCTAAACTCAGTCCCGCAACGCTTTACAGGGGACAACCAGGGGAGGCCGGATGGTCGAGCCGAAGGCCGCAGTCGCCGTGGGTCCGCCGCCGCCAAACGTCAGGGGCGTTCGAATGAACCAACCACTTTCCGGCGCTCGGCTCGGAATAGCCGCCGCCGCACTGGTCGACCAGCCAGCGAACGGTACAAAAATGAGCACACCAACGGCCCGGAGCGGCCAAAGGACCACCGCGTACTCGCGGGAAACCGCCGTCGCGTTCGTCATCGATGCCGTCGAGTCCAAAGGTGCGGCCACTCGGCACGATTTCGATATCGATCGGATCGTCACCACGGCGCACGATGTGGTCGACGATTGGGACTTCCACACCATGCAGCCGTCGACGTTCTGGCGGATAGCCTCCAGCTTCATCCGGCTGTAAGACTTCCGGGCATCCCGATGTCCGGCGGACGTCGAATTGCCTTGTACCGCAAGCGCTGAGCCAACCTGCTCCACCGGCGATGATCTACCCTCAGGCGCAGGGTTTGCGGCACAAGGCAATTGGGCGCGGAGTCGGATCGAGCCAGCAGACGGCGCGCGCGCCGCCTGCTGATGCGCCCGCGGCGAATCAGCCAGCGCCCATAACGAATTACTAGGCGCCCATATCGAATTGCATTGCATACGTTTCACATTGCGCGGCACTCGTGCAAATTTCCGAGACGCCCGTGCCGAATTTCGAGACGCTCGCAATGCATCGCACCGCGCCCACGCTGAATCGCACCGTGCCCGCGCTGTATGGCGCGCCGTTCGCGCCGAATTACACTGCGCCCCTGCTGAGTTATCCCGTGCCCGCAGTGAATCATCCTGCACCACCGGTGAATTGCCCCGCGCCCGCGGCAAATCGGCCGACGCCATGGAATCACCAGGCCCGCATTCGTGTCGAAGTCCCCCACTGAATTGCCCTGGACCACACGCACTCATCACGCCGGCGAGCGGCGGAGCCGTGGCACGCAACAGCCCATTCCTGACGGCTGATCGCGCACAGGGTCGCGTAACGGGCACCGAATCACCCAGTGTTCCCAACGAATAGCTACGTGGCGCAGAATCGCGCACAGCGGCCGGGCCACCTCGGCCCGTCCGGCGCCGAACAGCACTCGAACCAGACCACCACGGCCGACTTCGTGACACGTGGCGTTCTGGTTTGTCCGTGCTGACGCGCTTCACAAAATGATCCCCTAGCGGGCGATCAGCTACCGTATCCCTCGGCGTACTTCCGGAGGATCTCCACCGACTTCTCCGGCCGCTCGGCCTGCACGCTGAGCCGGTCCATGACCGACAGGTACAGCGCGAGGTCTTGGCGCCGGTCCAGATACAGTGCACTGGTCAGATGTTCGAGATACACGATGTCCGGCAGCTCGGACTCAGCGAAGCGCAAAATGCTGAATGAGCTACCCGCGGCGGCGTGTTCACCCGACGAGTACGGCAACACCTGAACGGTGACCGTCGGCAGTTCGGCGAGCTGGATCAGGTGCTCCATCTGCTCGCGGTGCACCCGGGGCCCGCCGACCGGCCGATGCAATGCGGCCTCGTCGATAACCGCCCACACGATCGGCGGATCCGAGCGATGCAGAATCTCTTGCCTGCGTTGACGTACCTGGACCCGCCGATCGGTGTCGGCGTCCTCGTACCCGAGCGCCACTACTGCCCTGGCGTATTCGGGGGTTTGCAGTAGTCCGGGAACAAGATGCGCTTCGTAGGTGCGAATCTTGCTCGCTGCCTGTTCGAGACCGAGGTAGGTGCCGAACCATTGCGGCAGCAGATCGCTGTAGCGATGCCACCAGCCCGGCTCGTTCGCCTGCCTGGCCAGATCGAGGAACCGCTCGCGCTCCTCGGCGTCGGTGACGCCATATAGCGACAGCAGGTCCCGGATATCGCGATCCTTGAAACCGGTGCGGCCCAACTCGAGACGACTGATCTTGGCGTGCGAACCACGAATGGCGTCGCCCGCCGCCTCTCGGGTGATTCCTTTGGCTTCTCGTAGCCTGCGCAACTGGCCGCCGAGTGCGATGCGTAGCACTGTCGGACCACGTTCCGCGACAACGGGATGCACCTGACCATCGTCGTCGGGTTCAGCGATCATTGAGTTCGTCTCCGATACTCGGGGGTTGCCCACAGTGTGTCACAACCACCTGTCGCGAAACACACCGCACCGATCGCCAATGTTACCGCTCAACTCGTCAGATAGTCGAACTCCCCCGCCTTCGCGCCGCGAACGAACGCATCGATTTCGGGACGGGTGTAGAAGAGCACCCCGCCTTCGGGATCTCGGGAGTTCCGCATGGCTACCTGGCCGTTGGTCGCCTCGGCGACTTCGACGCAGTTGCCGCTCGGGTTGCTGTATGTGCTCTTGCGCCATGAGCCAGTGATCTTGTTGATGGATGTATCCGACATTTTCCCCACTCCTCGGTTACGCCAGTGTTGGATCAAACAGTTCGTGCATCTGCACGCTCAAACGTTCTTGCATCTGCACCAACAGTTTGGACGATAGCACGAAGTTCGCCGCTATGCCTCTACTAATTCGGACCATCCGGTCCGAGGTCTGAGGCACTCACGTTTCGCACAACGAACCGACTGGTCAGGACGGTGCGGGCGACTGTCCAGGAAAGGTGAATCTTGTACTGTCGCAAAGCAGATCGGATGTATCAGTCATTCGCGACAGCACCCCGGTGCGCACCGGCAACACCCGCCGGCACCGGCGTTCCCGAGGAGCCGAACCCCATGCCAGACGAGGACAACAGCCCCGTGATCCGCACCGACATCCCACACTCGGCGCGCGTCTGGAACTACTGGATGGGTGGCAACGACTATTACGAAATCGACCGGATCGCCGGCGACGCGGGCATCGAGATCGACCCCGAGATCGTCACCATGGCCGTGCAATCGCGGCAGTTCCTGATCCGCGCGGTCCGCTACCTGGCCGGCGACGCGGGACTGCGGCAGTTCCTCGACATCGGCACCGGCCTGCCGACCGTGCAGAACACCCACGAGGTCGCCCAGGAGATCGCCGCCGAGTCGAAAGTCGTTTACATAGACAACGATCCGATGGTGCTCGTCCGATCCAGCGCCCTGCCGACCAGCTCCACCAGGTCAGGCGTGACCGCCTATATAGAGGCCGACATCAACGATCCCGAGCGCATCGTCGCCGACGCGCGGCACGTGCTGGACTTCGACCAGCCGATCGGCGTCATGTTCATGGGGGTACTCGGCCACGCCGCGTCGCATGACGATGTGTCGCGCATCGTGCAGACCGTCCTGGCCGCCGTGCCATCCGGCAGCTACCTCGCCGGGTGGGATGGCACCGACGACAGCGCCGACTATGTGAAGCTCTGCGACAACTACACCGGAACCGGCGGCGCGCCGTATCTGCCGCGGCCCAAGGAACAAATCCGCGAAATCTTCGACGGACTGGAACTCGTTGAGCCAGGCTTCGTTTCGATCACCCAGTGGCGAACCGACACTACGGAAAAGGCCCTGACCAGGCCGATCTCTGCCTACTGCGCGGTAGCTCGCAAGCCGTAGCCGGATCGGGGACGACGACGGCGGCCGCGAATGACCGCCGTTTGTCAGGATTTCGGCTCGAATTCATCGTGGCCGTTAGTGCAGATGTACTTGCATCTGTAAGCGACAGCGGCATAGACTCGGACCCATATCGGGGAGGTACGCAGGGAGATTCGAGCCGGCGGCGCCTACACAGCAACTTCCCCACACGCCACACGCGAGGGGCGGTCGAATGAGCCAGCCATTCCGGACTCCCCGCCGGGTTGCCGTCATCGGCACCGGCGTCGAGACTTTGCGGCAATGTCCCGCTCCGGTCCAGGTTTCCGACTGCGGTGTCGAACCACCCGGCCTCACCTACCGGCTGGCGCGCGACATCCTGTCCGCCCACGAGGTGCATGGCCCGCAGTGTCGGCAATGGCTGGCCGCGGCCGCCTATCTCTCCGCCGGTCTCGACGACGAGTAGTCGTTCGAATCCCTTGGCACACAATCGATGTTCGAGTCCGAACCGAACATTGTTCGAACCGACCGAACATTCTACGCAGCATAACGCAGTCGCGCGTCGATGTCCCGAGACAGTGGGATGTCACGATCCGGCCACCTCATAATGCCGTAGGCTCCCAATGGATCTCGCCGATAAGTTCCCCGGCGAAGGACCCTTTCGTATAGTGAGCCGAACGATTCGGGCACAGTTCTATTACGCCCGACGTGGCAATGGAGCGACCCGAATGACCTTCTCCGCGCTGCATCTTCCCGCCGATTCGTCCGACACGGCGCTCGAAATCGGTGGCCAGCCGGCTTCGGTGCCCCTGCAGAACACCGACCGGGTGGCCTCGCGGATGGTGGGATATTTCGCCACCTGCATGGCACCGTGCCGCTCCCTGCCCGGCGAACAAATACGCGGTGACGTCACCAAACTCACCCGCAGCTGCCTGGGTCTGGTCGCCGAAATGTTCGACCGGCGCACCGTGCCGGGTGACGAACAATTCGGCGAGGTGCGCGAGGCCGCCGCCCAGTGGGCCCGAGAAGGCGTGCCGCTCAGCACAATTCTGCGCGGCTACCACGAGGGCGTTCGCATCGCGTTCGGTCTGGTCACCGCGCCCGCCAGGGCCGACGATGTGGACGAACTGCTGGTCGCCACCGATCTCATGCTGGAACTGCTGGAGGCCGTCACCGCCGCGGTGGCCGACGCCTACGTCGACGAACAGCATCTGGTCGCCAAGGAACACCAGACCGCCGCGCAAACCCTCGCCTCCGCGCTGCTGAGCGGACGGGGCAGTTCGGCGCTGGCCAGGCAGGCGGGCATCCCGATCGCCGACGCGTATCAGGTAGTGGCGCTGTCGCTTTCGGAGCATCCGGACGAGCGCGATGCGCGGGTCGACGCGCATGTCGCGGCCCGCCGCAAGCTACGCAGGCTGCAATCCGCGCTGGCCACCGTCTTCGCCTCGCGCGCGCTCGCACTGCTCAGCACCAAGGGCGGCACGATGCTCATCCCGGCGGGCGACAGCGGTGCGGCCACCATGACCGCCGAGACGCTGGCCCTGCTGGCCGAGGCCGCCGAGGTGCCGCTCACCGCGACGGTTGTCGCGAGCGGCACCGACGAGGTCCCCGAATCCGCCGATCAGGCACACGAATTGCTCAATCTGGTGCGGGTGGGTGCCAAGCCCCCTGGCCTCTATCAGATGGCCGACCTGGCGGTGGAATATCAACTGACCCGCGGCGGCCCGGCGACCCGGCGGATCGCCACCATCCTCGACCCGCTCGAAGCGCACGCCGAACTCTTCGAAACCATGCGCGCGTACCTCGGCAACGATATGAACCGCCAGCTCACCGCACGTCAGCTGTATGTGCACCCGAACACCGTCGACTACCGGTTGCGCAGGATCGCGCAGCTCACCAGTATCGACCTGGCCACCTCGGCCGGGATTTCGCAGGCGGCCATCGCCCTGCTCGCCCGCGATCTGGACAACAGCGTCACCCGTCGCCTATGAGCAGGCACTAGCCACCGGGGCAGAACCTTGCGATCCTGAAACTGCCGCGGACACTGGATGGGTGACAGTATGCGAATAGCCGAGATCTTGCGCAGAAAAGGGAGCGACGTCGCAACGATCGCACCCGACACGACAATTCGAAGCCTCCTGGCCACACTCGCCGAACACAATATCGGTGCGGTTGTCGTGTCACGTGACGGCGAAGGGATCGTAGGGATAATCTCCGAACGCGACGTGGTGCGCAACCTGCACGCGCGCGGTGCCGAACTACTCGACACGCCGGTATCGGAGATCATGACCACCGACGTGCGCACCTGTGCGCCCGACGACGAGGTCGACGGGCTCCGAAACACCATGACCGAGCACCGGATTCGGCACCTACCCGTGGTCGATCAGAGCAGGCTGATCGGCATCGTCAGCATCGGCGACGTGGTGAAGAGCGCGATCTCCGAGCTGGCCACCGAGAAGCAGCACCTCGTCGAATACCTACAGGGGAAGTACTGAGCCCGTTCGCGCTAGGCGCTGCCGAGGTCCGCCGACAGCCAGTGCTCGGGCCGCAGGTACACCGCGACCTGATCGCCGAAGTTCGCCGCCTGCTTCAGGTAACGGTCGACGGCATCGCCGCTCAGATAGCGCTCGACCATCTCCACATGCAGTTCATCGGTCAGCGGAACGATCCTGGAGACCGAACCCTCGACTGAGACGTACCGAGTGGTCGGTTCGCTGCGCTGCACCAGCAATGTGAACCGCCCGGACTCTTTGATCAACCGGATCTTCCGCGAGTCGCCCCCGGTCGTCACCCAGGGCTCGCCGCCGGGCTCGTACTGGTACCAGATGGGTACCGACAGCGGGCCCCGACCGGGACCGCCTGCCACGGACAGCGCCGCGATATGCGGCTGCGCGAGGAACTCTTGACGCTCTTGCAAGGTCAAAGCCATGGTCTCCACCCTAGTGTGTGAAAGCCGTTGCCCTCGAAGCGCTTGCGAGGACGAATGTCCGGTGCCGCTCGATAACCTTCGAAGACCCTACCAAAAGTGCGTATCGTGGGTGGCGTCCAACGCACCTTGTGAACGGGTTTTGCGGAGGGAGCGTCACGTTGCGATCCCAGGCCTCGAGGTCGCATTTCGCGCGGCCATCAACCACCCGACTATCGGCAGCGTCGACGCCGACCCCGACCGACGTCCGGAAGCTCTTCCCCGCCCTGACCGAATCCACCGAAATCTACCTCGACAGCGCCGCGACCACGCAGAAGCCGCTGCCGGTCATCGAGACCATTCATCGGTATCACAGCTCACGAACCGCCAACGCCGGGCGCGGAACCTACCCGTGGGCGACCAGCCTGACCACCCGGTTGAGCCGAATCCGGGATCGCACCGCGGCCTTCATCGGCGCCGAGTATCCGGACGAGGTGGTCTTCACCGGTGGCGCGACCGCGGCACTGAATGCCGTCACGCTCTCCTGGGGGTTGGCCGTCCTGGAGGACGGCGACGAAATCCTTTACAGCCCAGCCGATCACGCGTCGAACGTGCACCCCTGGTACCACCTGCGCGGCCTGCTCGCGCGTTTCGGCCGCCGGATCGAGCTGGTGCCCTATCGGGTCACCGGCACCGGGGAGGCCGACACCGCCGACATCCTCGCCAAGGTCACCCCGCGCACCCGGTTGATCACCACCAGCCATCTGCACCACGTATACGGCGGCCTGACCACCCTCGCACCACTGCGCGACCTGCTCGACCCGGCCATTCTGCTGTGCTTCGACTGCAGCCAGAGCGGTGGGCATGTGCCGGTGGACGTGACCGAACTCGGCGCGGACTTCGCGATCTTCGCCGCGCACAAGATGTTCGGCGCACCGGGAACCGGAATCCTCTACTGCCACAGGCGAGTCCACGATACCCTGGTGCCATTCCTGCCCGGCGGTAACTCGGGGGTGCTGGTGAGCGAGGCTGGATTGGTGCCGGCGGCGATGCCCGCGCTCCTGGAGGGCGGCACGCACAATATCCCCGGCATCCTCGCGCTCGGCAGCGCGCTGGAGGTGCTGGAGTCGTTCGATATCGGTGCCATCGCGGCCCACAATCACGCGCTGACCGTGCGGCTCATCGAGGGTCTCCGGCCCATCCGCGGGCTCGAATTCCTGCCTGGCCCAGCGCATGCGCCGAACCCGGGCGGCTACGGCATCGTCTCGTTCACCCTCGACGGGATCTCCGCGACCGACCTCGGCTTCGTGCTGAGCGAACTGGGTTTCCTGGTCCGCACCGGCCTGCACTGCACGGTCGCGGTCAAGGACAGCGCGTTCGACCAACGGCTCGCCGACGCCGACGACTCGGTGCGGGTCAGCACCCACATCTACAACACCGCCGACGAGATCGACCGATTCACCCAGTGCGTCAAGACGATTGCCGAGGAGGTCAGATGACCATGGACACTCCGCGCTACGACCGGCGGGCCGCGTCCCGGGTGCTCGCCGGGTTGGCGCAGCCGGGCCTGTTCGCGGCGCCGGTGCCCGTCCCCGACCGGCGCAAGTTCGAATTCACCTGCACCGCACTGCATACCGAGCCCAACAGTCACCTCACCTTCTCGCAGCGGCTGTATCTGGAGCGATTCATGCGGCCGTGCCGGCCGTACCAGGTCACCAGCGCCACGCACCGGATCACCTGGACCGACAGCGACGGCATCCCCAACACCGGCCACTATCGCGCCGACGGGCTCGGCCCGCAGGTGCCGATCGCCATGCGCGAGACGGTCTTGGCGCTGTGGCACGCGCTGGACGCGAATACCGCTTTCACCGAACGCATTTCCGCACTCGGCCCGCGCGAACACGCGATGCTGGACGGCACCACCACCGACCACGAGCCGATGGACATCTTCCGGGTCGGCATCGAGGCCGCCGGGCGGGCGCTGGCCCAGCACGCCCTGCTCGCCAGGCAGACGCCGTATCGCAGCGCCGCCGAATTCGCGCTCGGCATGCACGAATCCGGCCTCTTCTCCGCCGTCGCCACTCGCTGGTACTGGGAGCTGCAGGCCTCGACCTACCGGCGCGGCATGATTCCGGTGACCCTGATCGCGCAGCCCGACGGCACCGTGCGCTACTCCGCCGAGACGGTGGCGACGCTGCGGGCGATGAAGGACGCCACCATCGCCGACGCGCACACGGTGATGCGCCGGGCCACCCACGTGGAGGGGCTCAGCATTCCGGCGGCGCTGGCCAAGTATCACGACGACCTCGACCTCATCTCCCGCCAGTACGCGCTGCTGCCCGCGGGGACCAGGCCCGCGTGTCTGGCCGCGATGCCGCATCACCTCGGCGGCGGGCACTACAGCATCCTGCCGGTGGTGGTCGATCAGTTCGTCGCGGTGTTCGCCCAGGTCGCCGGGCGCTGCGAGCTCGTCGAGGTGAGCGCCGACCTGGACGGCGATACCGCCGACCGGGCGGCCACCGCCGAGGATCAGGTGTTCTACGTGCCGGATATGACCTGCAAGCACTGTGTCCGGACGATCGGCGGGGTGCTGGAGTCGATGGACATCCGGGTGGTGGAGATCGATCTGATCAGCAAGCGGGTGGTCGCCGAGTTCCGCAGTCCGCGCAACCGCGCCAGGGCCTTCGAGGCCATCCGGGACGGCGGCTACAACCCGGTCGCCGAGCGGCCCGCGGTCGCCGCCGAGGGTGTCGTGGCGTCGGAAACTGCGGTATGACGGCACCGATTCCGGCACTACCCGCGAAGATCGATCCGCTGGTGCGCGCCTTTCTCGATACGCCGGGCGCGGTGGCGGCGGCGCTGGATCGGTTCGGTTCGCCGGTGCACCTGGTGTTCCCGCAGGTGTTCGCGGAGAACCTCGCGCAGTTCCGCTCGGTGCTCGATCGCGTGCTGACGCGGTATCGAATCTGCTACGCGCACAAGGCGAATCAGTCTGGTGGGTTCGTGCGGACCGCCGCGCGGGCCGGGATCGCCATCGATGCCGCCTCACCGCAGGAGGTGGCCAGCGCGGTGACCGCCGGGTTCGGGCCGCAGCGGATCGAGGTGACCGGGCCGAAAGGTGAGGTGTTCCTGCGTGATCTGATCGATCAGGGCTGTACGATCAATGTGGACAATCTGTGGGAGTTGGCCCGCATCCCCGAGTTGACCCGCACGAAAGTGCCGGTGCTGCTGCGTGTTTCCGGATTCGATGACGGTCAGGTGAGCCGGTTCGGGGTGTCGCTCGGACATATCGAGCGCGCGTTCGAACTCCTGTCGGCGCACCGTGATCGAATCTCCTTCCTCGGGTTCGCATTTCATCTCGACTCCGGCGACACAGGCGAGCGGATCCGCGCGATCGACGCGTGTCTGGCGCTGGTCGAACGGGCCTACGGTTACGGGCTGACACCGACGGTGCTGAATATCGGCGGCGGGTATCGTCAGGTCTTCACCGCCGACGCCGACCAATTCGACGCCTACGTGCACGCCTTGCGCGAATCGCTGCTCGGCCGCGGGGAGCCGATGAGCTGGGGCAGCAATACCTTCGGCTATCACGTCGCCGGTGGCGCGGTGCACGGTATACCGGTGTTCCACAAGTACGCCAACACGATTCCGGCCACCACGATGCTCGAGGACCTGTGCACCGCGCCACTCGATCGGCACGGCGGGCGCACCGTCGCCGAGGTGGCCTCGGACAATCTGCTGGACATGTGGCTGGAGCCGGGCAAGGCACTGGTCGATCACGCGGGGGTGACGGTGGCCACGGTCGAGTTCGTCAAGGAGATCGCCGACGGCACGGTGCTGGTCAACCTCGACCTGAGCCGTGACTCGGTGACACCGGCCGATCAGGAGGTGATGGTCGATCCGGTCGTGCTGCCGAAGCACGGTCTCGGCGAAACCGCGCCTGTCGGTGTGTATTTCGCCGGGCGGCTCTGCTTGGAACGTGATCTGATCACCAATCACAAGGTGTGGCTGCCGGAGCGACCGCGGCCCGGCGATCTGGTGGTGTTCCCGAATACCGGTGCCTACCATATGGATCTGTCCGCGGCCACGGCCTCGATGCGGCCACCGCCGATCAAACTGGCGGTCGCGCACCGCGGTGGCAACTTCCAGGTATGCCTCGACGCCGACTATCAACCTGAGCTACCGATCGGACCGCCACCACACCAGTCCGCACCGCGACGTTCGCCGCGCATCCCCACCGAGGCACCCTGATGCGCTACGACCACATCACCGAACTCATCGGCAACACTCCCCTGCTGCGGCTCGACCCCGCGGTGCACGGTCTCCCCAACGTCGAACTGTACGCAAAGCTGGAGTCCTGCAACCCCTTCGGCTCGGTCAAGGATCGGGTGGCGTGGGGCATGATCCGCGACGAACTCGACGGCATCGTGGCGAACGGGCAGACCTTCATCGAGGCGTCGAGCGGCAATACCGCCAAGGCGCTGCGGATCCTCGGCGCGATGCACGGCATCGGGCTGCGCGCGGTGACCAACCGGATCAAGGTCGCCGAGGTGCGAGAGCTGTTGCAGCTCTTCGGGACCGAGATCGTCGAGCTGCCCGGTCTGTCCGAGTGCCCCGATCCGACCACGCCGAACGACGTGTACTCGGTGATCGAGGCGACGATGGCGCAGCAGCCGGACGCCTACTTTCACGCGTCGCAATACACCAACGAGAAGAACATCGAGGCGCACCACCACGGCACCGGCCGGGAGATCCACGAGGACCTGGCCGCCGACGGCATCAATCGGGTCGACTATCTGATCGGCGGCCTCGGCACGACGGGCTCGACCAGGGGGACCGCCACCTATCTGCGCAAGCACAATCCCGAATTGCGCACTGTCGCCGTGGTTTCCGACCGCAGCGACTTCATTCCCGGCATCCGCTCGGAGAGCGAGATGTGGGATGTCGGCCTGTTCCAAGCCGACTTCTACGACGATATCGTGACCGTCGACGCCGGGAACGCGGTGGACGCCACGCTGCGCCTCGCCACCGGTTACGGCATCCTGGCCGGGCCGACCAGCGGTGCCAGCTATGCGGCCGCGTTGGAAACCCTTGCCGCAGTCGATCTCTCGGAGCGGACGGACGGGCCGATCGTCGCCGTGTTCATCGTCTGCGACCGGCTGGAACCGTACCTGTCCTACATCAAGAAGCGCAGGCCCGATCTGTTCGACCGCGCCGACCGCCTACCGCCGCTCACCGCGACGGAACAGGCTGCCACGCCGACCCTTTCCCCGAACGAGCTGGCCGAGCTGGACCGCACCGGCAAGCCGACCATCGTGGACACCCGCGGTTCGATGGCCTACCGCATCGGGCATGTGCCTGGCGCGCTCAATATTCGCGACGACCAGCTCGACGACATGTTCGCGCACGGCATCCCGTTCCCGCGCTCCCGGCCGGTGGTGTTCGTCTGCCCGGTGGGCGAGCTGTCGCTGCGCTTCGCCACCCGGGCCAAGCAGGCGGGTTACGACGCGAGCAGCCTGGCCGGCGGCATCGTCGCCTGGCGGGATGCGGGCCTGCCGCTGGAAAGTGGCGGGTGACGCGCGCGGGCCATCGGCCATTTCGCGCGTGTCTCTTTCGGGTCGCGGGGAGACTGCTCACGAAGCGCGGAACCCAGCGCTGTCTGTACGTCACCGCCCGAGAGAGATGACTCATCATGTACCGGTCGAAGAAATCCGTCGCCGCCGCACTGACCTCCTTCGGTGCCATCACCGCGGCCCTGGTGCTCACCGCGCCCGCCGCACCGGCCGCGGTCTCCGCCGTCGGCGTGGCACCGGGGCTGAGTTTCGGCAGCTCCACCTCGTTCGGCACCAACTGCACCTACATCGCGACGGCGACCGCGACACCCGGCGACGTGGTCGGATTCTTCGACCCGACCGGCACCTTCGACCCGGGCGGCTGGCTCACCGTCCCGACGTCGGGCACGGTGACCGCGAAGTGGACGCCGCTGCTCCCCGGCAATCACACCGTGTACGCGGTGCACAATTCGGGCGCATTCGTCTCGACCGCGGCCACCGTGGGCAACGGCGTCAATCTCGGCCCGGTTTGTCTCGTATTGCCCTGAGCGATGCCTCGGGCAGCAACGAATCGAGCGATCCGCGACAGCCGTCGGCCAGGATTTCGACGGTCGCGGTGAACAGCGCCACGATCTCGGCCGCCGTTGCCTGGTCGAACAGCGCGGTCGGATAGATGAACACGCCGTCCACGCCCGCGGGCGCGCCGACC
This sequence comes from Nocardia sp. NPDC060255, assembly GCF_042727395.1. Taxonomy (NCBI): domain Bacteria; kingdom Bacillati; phylum Actinomycetota; class Actinomycetes; order Mycobacteriales; family Nocardiaceae; genus Nocardia; species Nocardia sp. NPDC060255. The sequence goes on from NZ_JBHXAU010000014.1 coordinate 28,892, forward strand.
CGGTCGTAGCGCTCGACGAGGCCGAATTCGAGGTCGTGCTTCGCCCTGGTCACCCCGGTGGGCAGCTCGGTAATCGTCAGCGTGCCGGGGCAGGCGGGCTCGGGCACGGTGCCGCGCTGCAGGATCAGCGTCGCCTGGAACAGCGGGCAGCGGGCGTCCTGCAGCAGGCAGCGGCGCAGCCGTTGGTTCGGCGTGTCCGGGTGCGCGAACGCGGCCAGGGTGACCCGGCGTACCTGGTCGAGCAGCTCGTCGACATCGGCGGCGCGGTCGAGGCGGATGCGCGACAGCACGTCGTCGGCGAAATTGCCGACCAGATCGTCGAGCAGGCGGTGGTCGCGACCCGCCACGGCTGTCGCGAGAGTGATGTCCGTGCTGTCGGCGAGCGCACCGACGACGACCGCGAACGCCGCTTGCAGCACCATCAGCAGACTCGCCCGTGCTTGCTGTGCGCGCACCAGCAGCGCGCTGTGCACCGAGGCGCTGAATACCACGGGCACCGTGGCGCCGGTGGTGTCGCGTGCGACGTCAGCCGAACGCGCGCAGGCGAATTCGAGTACCGGGGGCCGTCCGGCGAGCGCGTTCGCCCAGTAGCGCAGTTGCTGGGTCGCGCGGCTCCACTCGTCGTTGTAGTCGCCCAATTGCGCGTGCTTCCACAGCGTGTAGTCGGCATAGTCGACCGGCAGTGGCGACCATCCCGGCGATAGGCCGGTCTGCCTGGCGAGATACGCGGTGGCCAGGTCGCGCATCAGCGGCGCGACCGATCGACCGTCGATCGAGATGTGGTGCGCGACAAGGATCAACACCACCTCCTGCGGACCGAGCACGCATACGCGGGCACGGAAGGGCAGATCAGTTGTCAGATCGAAGGGCGCGGTCACAAATTCCGTGATGCGGCAAGACAATTCGGCTTCGGTCGACGCGATGATCTCCGTCACGATCACAGCCTCGGCCGTCGGAACGATCACCTGAACAGGCCCCGACGCGGTCGCCGGATAGCAGGTGCGCAGCGGCTCGTGCCGGTCGACGACATCACCGATCGCCGCGGCCAGCGCGGGCAGACTCACCGCGTGACCCGAAATGCGAACGGCGCGTGCCACATTCCAGTCGCTAGAGCCACCTGCCCGGGACGTGTGCCACATCCGCTCCTGTGCCGGGGCCAGTGGCAGCCGCGCGGGACGCGGCACACGGACCAGACACGGCTGCCGAATCACCTGTAACGCAGGATAATTCGGCATGTTGGCCGTCCTCCTGCTGACGTACCCCCCCGTCGAAACCCCCGCCGCGGAGCCGTCCACTCGCCATTAACCTCCGCTGTACCGCCGACCGATCGGGCGCACCGTAACCAGCGCGAGTGAACCGATGGTGGCCGCGGGATGGCCGTCCCGGATCAGCGACGGCAAGACCCCGATGTCAGGGGCGCCGATCTCGCCGCCGACCAGGCACTAGTCTGGTGCGGTGCAATCAGGCCAGGAATCAGACGACGACGCGGGCCCACGGATCTGGGGCGGCACGACCCTCACCGAACGCCGGGAGGCGCGCCGCACCGCGCTACTGGAGGCCGCGCTCGATCTGATCGGCGAGGCGGGCGCCGCCGGGGTCACCATGCGTGCGGTGTGCCGCCGGGCCAACCTGACCGACCGATACTTCTATGAGAGTTTCACCAGCCGCGACGAGCTCCTCGACGTGCTCTATCGGCAGGTCGCCGACGAGTTCCTGCAGCCGATGACCGCGTTCGCCGCGACCGACGAGCCGACCCGCGACCGCGAACTGGCCAAGATCCTGGTCGACAAGGTGCTCGACGACCCGCGCAAATCCCGGCTCTTCCTGGTCGAGCCCTACTCCAGCACCGGCCTCGGCCAGACCACCATCTCGGTGATGCCGGTCTTCACCCGGCTCATGCAGGACCACCTGTTCTCACACATCGACGATCCGGTCAAGCGCAGGCTCGCCGCGGTGACCATGGCCAGCGGCAACGCGGGCATGTTCTCCGCCTGGCTCAACGGCTCGCTGCGCGCCACCCGCGACGAGATCATCGACCACTGCGTCGCGGTGATCACCGCGTACCGCTCACTGTACAAATCCTGACAGAGCGCGTTCTGCGCTCGGGCACAACGGAATTCGGCCCCGCGATGCGACCGCGATCACATCCGGGTTGCCATCGCTTCCGTTCGGGTGTTTACTGACCAGCGCAAGGTGCCGATCGTTCGCTGAGGCTCCTTCACGGAAACAGGCCAGCGACCCCGAACGTCGAGAGACGCCCCGGGTCAGGACAGATCTCCCCGGCTTAAGGGGTGATCCCGATTGGCTCCCGGCTCCACCGGGTTTACGCCGTGAAGTGCCAAAGGTCTTACGAGGAGGGGTGCTCACCGGCGTTTTTGTCGGGTTCCACTGCTGCGCTCTGCAACGATCAGTCAATGACGTGCGGTATTTGCCGTGCGCTGATGGACCAAGGAGGTGAGCCGGATGCCCGGCGGTAATAGTCCGTATCCCCCGTTAGCCAAATATTCACCCGGCGACACCTCAACAGCTGATTTCACCTCGGGAAAAACCCCGTAACCTGCTGTTTTCGACGGTGCGCTGACAAAGTTCAGGGAGTGCGGTCATGACAACAGTGGAAATGATTCTCCGGCTGCTCGCCGGGGTCGGCCTCGGCGCGGCCATCGGCTTCGAGCGCCAGTATCGGGCCCGGATGGCGGGCCTGCGCACCAACGCGCTCGTCGCCGCGGGAGCGACACTGTTCGTGCTGTTGTCGGCACACGGCTTCTCCGGCGGCGACGCCGACCCGACCCGGGTCGCCGCACAGATCGTCTCCGGCATCGGCTTCCTCGGCGCGGGCGTCATCATCCGCGACGGGCTCAACGTGCGCGGCCTCAACACCGCGGCCACCCTGTGGTGCGCGGCGGCGGTCGGCGCGCTGGCCGGCGCGGGCATGTACAGCACCGCGGCCGCGGGCACCGTCGCGGTGGTCGGCGTCAACGTCGCACTCCGCGCGGCCGGACGCGCCGTGGACAAGCAGCCCGAGGCCGGTCACGAACAGCCCGCCTCCTACGCGTTCGCCGCCGTCACCAACGACGACAACGAAGCGCACGTGCGTGCCCTGCTCGTACAGGCGTTGACCCGCACCGACTTTCAGCTGATCTCGATCTCCAGCGCGAACACCGGCACGCCGGGCCGGGTCGAGGTGCGCGCCGAACTGTTCGGCGATCAGCGCGACGATCGCCAGATGGAGTCGGCGGTGAGCAGGCTCAGCCTGGAACCGTCGGTGACCAGTGTTGGTTGGCACATCGCCACCACGGATGTGAAGGGCCCGCAGGCATGACTCTGCTTCGTTCTTTTCCTGCGGGCAGCGCGCTCGACCGGCCGCGCAATCGGTTCGCCGACGTCGTCGTGTTCGTCGGCGCGGCCGTGCTGATCTGGCTGGTCGTGCGGGTATCGGCCAGCGCGAACGTGCCGTTCGACCAGGCCGACGCGCCCGCCACCGTGTCCACCGATCCCGCGCAGCTGCCCTACTACGCGGCGCGCTCGCTGCTGCGGATGTTCGCGGCGCTCGGGCTGTCGATCCTGTTCACCTTCGTCTACGCGACCGCGGCGGCACGGCTGCGGCGGGCCCGCACGGTGCTGCTGCCACTGCTCGACATCCTGCAGTCGGTGCCGATCCTCGGGTTCCTGTCGATCACCGTCGCCGGGTTCATCGCGCTGTTCCCCGGCTCCCAGCTCGGCCTCGAAAGCGCCTCCATCTTCGCGATTTTCACCTCGCAGGCGTGGAACATGGCGTTCGCGTTCTACCACAGCCTGGCCGCGCAGCCGCGCGAGCTGGACGAGGCGGCGCGGAACCTGAGACTGTCACGCTGGCAACGCTTTTGGCGGGTCGATGCGCCGAGCGGGATGATCCCGCTGGTCTGGAACGGGATGATGAGCTTCGGCGGCGGCTGGTTCTTCCTGGTCGCGTCCGAGGCGATCAGCGTGAACAACCACGAATACGCGTTGCCCGGCATCGGTTCCTACGTCGCGACGGCCACCGGAGACGGCGATCTGGGCAAGGTGTTCATCGCGATCGGCGTGATGGTCGTGATGGTGGTCGGGGTGAACTTTCTGTTCTGGCGACCGCTCACCGCATGGGCCGAGCGGTTCCGGGTGGAGGACACCGGGGCGGCCGACGCACCGCGCAGCGTGATGCTGAACCTGTTGCGGCGCTCGCACATTCCGCTGCTGCTCGGCAAGGTGTTCGGTCCACTGGTGTCGCCGCTGGATCGGTTGATGAGCGTGTTCGGGCTCGCCGAGTACCCGCTGCACGCCTCGCCGGTCCGGCGTCGCGCCGGGGATCTGGTGTTCGCCGCGGTGGTCGCGGCCGGGGTCGCCTACGGCGGGTATCGGGTGGCCGACTACATCGAATCCACCGCGGGCTTCGGTGAGGTCGGGCACGCGTTCGGGCTCGGCTTCCTGACGCTGCTGCGGGTGATCGTGCTGCTGGTCTTCGCCACCATCGTGTGGGTGCCCATCGGTGTGTGGATCGGGTTGAACCCCAAGGTGTCCCGGCTCGCGCAGCCGGTGGTGCAGGTGCTGGCCAGCTTCCCGGCCAACTTCCTGTTCCCGTTCATCACCGCCGTGCTCGTGTGGAGCGGGGCCAGCCTCAACTGGGCGGGCACCATCCTGATGGCGCTCGGCGCGCAGTGGTACATCCTGTTCAACGTCATCGCGGGCGCCAGCGCGGTGCCCACCGACCTGCGCGAGGCCGCGGCCAACCTGCAACTGCCGCGAAAACTGTGGTGGCGCAGGCTGATCCTGCCCGCCATCTTCCCCAGCTATGTGACCGGCGGGATCACCGCGGCCGGCGGCGCGTGGAACGCGTCCATCGTCTCCGAGGTCGTCGACTACGGGTCGACCACGCTGGTGGCGGCCGGGCTCGGCTCCTACATCCACGAGGCGACCAAAGTCGGTGACTCGCCGCGGATCCTGATCGGCGTGCTGGTCATGAGCATCTATGTGGTCGGCATCAACCGGCTGTTCTGGCGGCGGCTCTACGCACTGGCCGAACGGCGGTACTCGCTGTGAACGCCCGCTACTGCTCCATCCGTTCGACGGGAGATCCATCATGACCGTGACCACCACCGAGGCCAACCGCGAGGTGCTGCTGGACATCTCGGGAGTCGGCAAGCGATTCACCGGCGCCGCGGGCGACGAGTTGCGGGTGCTCGACGGTATCGATCTGCAGCTGCGCAGCGGCGAAATCGTCGCGCTGCTCGGGCGTTCCGGCTCCGGCAAGTCCACCCTGCTGCGCATCATCGCCGGGCTCATCGCGCCGTCCGACGGCGAGGTGACCTACCGAGGCACCCCGCTCAACGGCAGCAATCCCGGTGCCGCGCTGGTGTTCCAGTCGTTCGCGCTGATGCCGTGGCTCACCGTGCAGGACAACGTCGAACTCGGGCTCGCCGCCCGCAACGTGCCACCGGCCGAGCGGCAGCAGCGGGCACTGGCCGCGATCGACATGATCGGCCTGGACGGCTTCGAATCCGCCTACCCCAAGGAGCTTTCCGGCGGCATGCGCCAGCGAGTCGGCTTCGCCCGGGCCCTGGTGCTCGAACCGGATCTGCTGCTGATGGACGAGCCGTTCTCGGCGCTCGACGTGCTCACCGCGGAGAACCTTCGCACCGAACTGGTGAACCTGTGGGCCACCGACGGTTTCCCGACCAAGGCGATCTGCGTCGTCACCCACAACATCGAGGAGGCCGTGCAGCTGGCCGACCGGGTACTGGTCCTCGGCTCCAACCCTGGTCGCATCATCGCCGAAATCCCCGTGTCGCAGCAGCGTCCACGGGATCGGCGCGCGCCGTGGTTCGAGGCCATGGTCGATCAGATCTACGGCCTGCTCACCGGCCGCGACACCGAACCCGTTGTCGCCGAACCGGATAAGGCCACCCCCACCGCCCAGCCGCTGCCCGACGCCTCGGTCGGCGGACTGGCCGGCCTGGTCGAACTCGTCTACGCCAACGGCGGCCGCGCCGACCTGCCCGACATCGCCGACGAGCTCAACTTCGAGATCGACGACCTGCTACCCCTCGTCGACGCCGCCGAGATGCTCGGCTTCATCACCGTCGAGGACGGCGACGTGCTGCTCACCGACATCGGCACCAGCTTCACCACCGCCGACATCCAGGAGAGCAAGCGCATCTTCGCCGAACAAGCCCGTCACCGCGCCCCCCTGGTCCGCACCATCTGCAAGGGCCTCACCGGCAGTTCCGACGGCAGCCTGCGCGCCGGCTTCTTCCTCGACCTGCTGCGCCGCGGGTTCGGGCCGGAAGATGCTCGGCGGCAACTGGATATCGCCATCGACTGGGGCCGCTACGCCGAGTTGTACGACTACGACACGGATTCCGACAAGATCACCGCCGACCCGGCGGCCCAGGTCTTCGCGGGCGTGCGCGGGAAGTGGACCGCGTAGACACCCGGCCCGAGGGTCGACTACCTCCGAGGTAATCGACCCCGCAGCGTCTTTCGGGAACCCTGATACGTATGACAACGAATATCGTGTCACCTCCCCCACTGTCCGGTGCGATGCGCGGGTTAGCCGTCGGCCGAATCATGTTGGGTGTCGCAGCCCTCGTAATGCCACGCACCATGATCACCGCCTTCGGCACCCGCTCGACCCCCGAATTGACCTACCTGACAAGAATTTTCGGCGCGCGAGGGGTAGCACTCGGCCTGGGCTACCTGACGGCCCCCGCTGATGAGCGCCCGCGATGGCAACGCATCGGGCTGATGGTCGACCTCATCGACACCGCCCACGGCGCCGCCCATGTCGTACGCGGTGACGTCCCGCGCACGACCGCCATTGCGCTGGCGACATTGACCGGCGGCTATATGACCGTCGGCGCAGCCAGGCTAGCCCGCGATCTGTGGTAGCAAGCGCGGCGCGGTGTCGCGGAGCTCGGCTGCCGAACGAACGAGCGCGGCGACCGCCCGGGAGCGGCTGCTCGGCGGCCACGCGATCACCGTGGTGACATCCGGCGCGTCGACAACCGGCACCGCGACGTGTTCGGGCCACTGCCAAGCCCGGCTGGAGGCGGGGATAACGAGCAAGGTTTTGCCGAGCGCCACGAGCTGAGCGAGCTGCGACTGGGTGCGAACCTCCGGCCCCGGCCCGTCCGGGTAAGTCCCGTCGAGTCGGGGCCATCGAGCGATCGGCAGGCCCGGCACCGCGCTGACCTCCGCCAACGTCAGCTTCTCGCGCGCTGCGAGCGGATGCCGGGCGGGCAGGAGCGCGATCTGCCCTTCCACGTAGAGATCCTCGGTGTCGAATCCGGCGAGGTCGTCGTACGGGCGATGCATGAGTGCCACGTCGGCCTGCCCGTCGCGCAGCCGTCGTGCCTGCTCACCTACCTCGCACAGCAGGATTTCGACAGGTGCCGCATCGGGTTCGCGCGCCAACGCGTCGAGGAGTCGCCGCAGCAACTCGTGGGATGCCCCTGCCTTCGTCACCAGCACCAAGGGCCGCTGCGGACTTCCGGCACGCTGCGTCCGGCGCGCGGCGGCGGCGACCGCGTCGAGAGCCGACGCGGCCTCCCTAAGGAGTACCCGGCCCGCATCGGTGAGCGCCACGCCACGACGGTCCCGGTCGAAGAGTCGGACGCCGAGCCGCTGCTCCAACTGGCGGATCGCGCGCGAGAGCGGCGGCTGGGCGATCCCGAGCCGACCGGCGGCGCGGCCGAAGTGCAATTCCTCGGCGACGGCGATGAAGTACCGGAGCTCGCGGGTCTCGAGATCATGCACGTCGGCAGCCTACCGGCTGATACCTGGTGAGTATCACAGTGCACTGAACCGATATTGGACGATCCATCCGGGCTCACCAAGGATTGATCGAGTGAACGACACAAAGATCGCGCTGGTCACCGGCGCGAACAAGGGAATAGGCTTCGCCATCGCCCAGGGCCTCGGAGCGCTCGGCCACACCGTCGCGGTAGGAGCCCGCGACGACGCCAGGCGCGCGGAAGCTGTTGCGCGCCTGCGTAACACCGGCATCGACGCGTTCGGCGTCGCCCTCGACGTCACCTCCGGCGACAGCGTCACCGCCGCAGCGACAACCATCGAACGGACCGCAGGACGACTCGACGTGCTCGTCAACAATGCAGGCATCGCCGGCCGAATCGACGGTGGCGCACAGGATCCGACAACCCTCGACCTCGACGTCCTCCGAACTGTCCTCGACACCAACGTATTCGGAGCCGTCCGCGTAACGAACGCAATGCTCCCCCTGCTCCGCCGCGCCCCCGCACCCCGCATCGTCAACGTATCGAGCAACATGGGCTCACTAACCCTGCAAACCGGCCCGATCCTGGCCGCCTACGCCCCCTCCAAGTCCCTACTCAACAGCCTCACAACCCAATACGCTCGCCAACTAGCCGACACCGACATCATCGTCAACGCCTGCTGCCCCGGCTACGTAGCCACCGACTTCACCGGCTTCAACTCACCTCGCACCCCCGACCAAGGCGCCGCCATAGCAATCCGCCTTGCCACCCTGCCGGATAACGGACCACGTGGTGGCTTCTTCGACGACGAGGGCGTCGTCCCCTGGTAGGTCGTGGCCCTGGTCGCCGAGTTCGGTGCGCCACTATGCGACGTAGTCGATGGTCAGGACCGAGACGCGCAGCTGATCGGCGTGGATCCGGAGGAAGATACTCGCGGACCAAGCTGACGCGAGGGCTGCCAACGGATCAGGCGGGAAACCCTCGATCCAACTGTTCCCAGGTCACCGTGACTTCTAGCGGGTCGGAGGTCTGGACCGCGAAGAGATCTTTGTCGCGGATGGCTCCGCCGCCGCTCACGTACACCTGGTCCGCCGACAATCGCAACCGCTCGATGGACATCGCGATGCCGTCGTCCCCTGCCATCCGAATGATCCAATAGTGCGGAATGCCGGCCTTCGCGTACAGCCGTCGCTTGATGATCAGATCCTCGGCGACTCACAGTGAATTATTCGGCCGTCCTCGACCTCGATTTGCCGGGATAAGTCTTCCGGCAGCTCGAGATACGAATCCAACGTGATCTCTGGCACGGCAGTTGCCTGCCGGAGCCATGACCAATCGAATGCCTCGGACATGCGCCTCCACACCTGTGCGGCGGGCTCGTTCCCGCGATCCAGCGGTCGGAGACCGCCGCGCTCAGCATATCCAACCTGCGCTCGGGCCTCACCGCACCGCGCGCCTACTTGACGAGTTGGGCTCGCCAGTGGGCGAGGGTGGATTGGGTGCGGATGGTGGCGGCATGGGTGGGGCCCAAGGCGCGGAGTTCGGCTACCAACAGGACCTCTAGTTCGGCGATCGCTCGGGGCAGGTCGCCTGCTTCGGCGTGGCGGGTGGCCAGGTCGTTGCGGGTGGCGAAGGTGTCGGGGTGGTCGGGGCCCAGCACGCGGAGCCGGTCGGCGAGGAGGTGTTCGAGTTCGGTGATGGCGTCGGGGAGGTCGCCGGTGTCGGCGCGGTAGTCGGCGAGAGTGCTTCTGGTGGTCAGGGTGTCGGGGTGGTCGGGGCCGAGCACGCGGAGGCGGTCGGCGAGGAGGTGGGTGAATTCGGTGGCCGCCCCGGCGAGGTCGCCGCTGCGGGCGCGGAAGGCGGCCAGGCTGTTGCGGGCGGCGAGGGTGGACGGGTGGTCGGGGCCGAAGATGCGCAGGTTGTCGGCGAGGAGTTGTTCGAATTCGGTTCGGGCAGCGGTCAAATCGCCGTTCTCGCCGTGCCAGTAGGCGAGACTGTTGCGGGTGCGCAGGGTCTGCGGGTCGTCGGCGCCGAGTACCCGGGCGCGGTCGAGGCGCAGCTGTTCGAAGTCGGTGATGGCGCCGACGAGGTCGCCGAGGTCGGCCCGGTTGGACGCCAGATCGTTTCGGGTACGGAGGGTGTCGGGGTCGTCGGGGCCGAGCAGGCGGCGCTGGTCGGCGAACAGGCGCTTGTATTCGCTTCTGGCACCGAGGTAATCGCCGCAGCGGGCCCGGTAGGAGGCCAGATTCGTGCGCGTGCCAAGGGTTTTCGGGTGATCCGGGCCGAGCACGCGCAGCCGGTCGGCCAGCAGCAGCTCGAAGGCGCTGATCGCGCCGACCAGATCGCCGCTTTCGGCACGGTGGTAGGCCTCACGGCTGCGGGTGGTCAGCGTGTCCGGGTGGTCGGGGCCCAGGGTCTCGACGAACGCGGGCACCCAGGCCGCCCAAAGGTCCCGGTTGTCCGCGGCTCTGGTGGTTTGCAGCAGCTCGAGGAAGTGCAGGGCACTGGCGGAATCCCGGTACGCGAGGCAATGCCGCACGGCCGAGCCGCGTGCATAGTCAGCTGCACGATCACCGGGACTCTGCTTGATGGCCGTCACGATGGCCCGGTGCGCGTCTTCGAGTTCCGCGCCGAGCTTGGCGCATTCGGCGCGCAGTCCGGGCAGCAGGGCGCCGTGGGTCACGCCGAGGGACTCACGCGGCGTGCCGGGACGACTGCGGGTGACCAGCGCACCCAAAGCGACTGTCATGTCCCGGATTCGGGCGATGTGCAGGTCGAACCCGCGCGCCGTGAGCGCGGCATCGAGCAGCTCGATCGGCAGCACCGGCCCGACCCCGGCGGCAACCATGATGCTGAGGAAAGTACCTGTCGCCCCGGATGTTTCGGCATACATCCCGCGCAGCGCCGCGTCGACCCGCAGCGCGACGATCCGATCGAGCCCGATACCGGCGGCGACCGCACCGTCGGTGATGCTCGAGGCCACCTCTAACAGCATCCTGGCCAGCAGCCAGCCGCCGGAGACGACGTGCGGTCCCTCGACGTCGGTGGGCGTTTCGATCAGCAGCGACTGGATCCAGTGCACCCAGTCCGCCGGGTCGGTGGGCGCACCGCTGCCGCGCGCGGACCCGACGACGGTGGCGATGTCGTCGGCGGCGGGTTCGCCCACGTCGATCCGGTACATGTGGGCCAGCGCGGGATCGTCCTCGACGCCGGTGCCGTCCCGGATGCCGACGATGACCCGCACGTGCCGCAGATCGTGGCGGCGGGTCAGATCCGCGATGGCCGAGATCAGCAGCCGCCGCGTGCCTTCCTGCGGCTGGTTCAATCCGTCCAGCACGATCGTCACCCGCCGACCGGCGGTCGACAGCCGCGCCAGCGGGTGCCGCACCGACAGGTCGAAGATGTCGAACTCGTCTCGGGCCAGATGCACGTGCACCGCCTGCGCCGCCTCCGCGAAGCCGGGTAGCCGTGCGCTCAACTGCGCGGCCAGCTCGGCCGCGACCGCCTCGATCGAGCTGGCGGCGGTCAGGAACACTGCGGCGGTGATGTATTCGGGCGTCACCGCCAGGCCTTCCACCAGGCTGGGCCGAATCAGCATGGCGAGCAGGGTGGATTTACCGGCACCGGCCGGGCCGATCACCACGCGCAGCCGATTACTGCCCGCGTCCACGATCGTGTCGAGATGTTCGCGGACGTCGGGCGTCACCAGCAGCCCGCGGGTCAGCTGATCGACGAAACCCGCTGCGGAGCGCCCACTTACGGCGTCGCGATGCCGAGCGGTGTTGGGCACCAACCAGAGTCCCGGATCCGCGCCGTGCGCTACCGACACGGCCCCCGAGGTGAACGAAAGATATTGCGGCTGTTGATGAATGCATTCCCCGGCGATCGGGTCGACCAGGTCCGCGGGCAGCAGGTTCTCCCCGCGCAGCGGCAGCCCGTCATCGAAGGTGGACAGCATGGTCCTGGTGAAGCAGCCGGAAAACGCGGGCCCGTTCCCCGCCGCGACCAGCATTTCCATCCGGCCCGCCGACTGCGCGAGCAGATCCGTCCACCGCCGCGCCGCGCCGAGCACACCCTGCCCGGTCTCACACGCGTCGACCAGCACCACCAGACCGTCCACGGCCGACTGGTTCAGCCGCTCCCTGATCTCCTGGGTGAGATGAAAGGCGTTGTGCGAGTTGGGCACCGCGGGCGAGTCATGCCCGAGCAGATAGAAGTCCTCGGCGCTGGTGGCGACGCCGTGCCCGATGAACGCGAGCAGTAGCGTCGCCTGCCGCTGCCCGGCCGCCTCGAAGGCCACGTCCACCGCCGTGACCAGCTGCGCCGCAGTCGGATTCAGCACCGGGCCGTCGTCGTCGATGGCGGAGCGCCACCCGCCGACCTCCGTCAGACTCCCGTACAACCCCGTGGCGAGTTCGCCGGTGAACCCCAGTTCCCCCAGCGCCGCACACTCGGACCCGACAACCAACGCGAGTCGTCCTCCCATGCAAGCAACATACCCGCGTGCTATCGGAACGGATCACATGCCCGCAACCTGGACATTCCGTCGTCACAACGATCGCGTTACGTTCGCAGGCACCATTCGTATACCGAAACGTGCTGTGTGAGACGTAGTGTGGCGAGCCTGGATACGAGTGGGAGGAGATCGTTGCGATGAGCGACCCCGTGGTCGGTTTGACGGGTACGCTCACATCGCCGATCCGAGGCGCGGGGCTGCTCGGGGAGGTCCTGGTGGCAATTCGCGGGGGGACGGAGCTGTACATCGCACGTGCCGTCGAAGCGATTCCGGCGGGCACCACCGTGTTGGTCATCGACGTCAGTCCGGGGCGCATCGTCGATGTGGTGCCCTGGATACCGCTGCCGCCAGATCCGGCCGAAACCATCTGAAACTGTAAGGGAGACAACCGTGCTGGGTTACCACGTACCCGACCCGGACGAGGCGATGCTGATCAGCGGCGCCAAGAGCAAGGACAACGCGCCGTTCAAGGTGGTGATCGGCCGCGGCACCTGGGCGGTTCCGCTGTTCCGCAAGGTCAGCTACCTGTCGCTGGCGATGTTCGAAGCCGAGATCAAGGAGCGCTGCGTCACCAAGCAGGCGATCCAGCTCGAGGTCCGCGCGGTGATCGCGTTCAAGGTTGCCAACGACACCACCTCGATCGTGAATGCCGCGCAACGCTTCCTGTCCGAACAGGAAAGGGAGATGTCGGTCCTCACCGGCCGCATCTTTTCCGGTCATCTGCGCTCGATCGTCGGTTCGATGACGGTCGAGGAGATCATCCGGGAGCGCCAGAAACTGGCCGATGAAGTACTCGTCGCCTCGAAAGTCGAGATGGGCAATATCGGCCTCTGGGTGGATTCGTTCCAGATCCAGTCGATCGATGACGGCAACCTCGGCTACATTCAGGCACTCGCCGCGCCGCACAATGCCACCGTCCAGCGCGACGCGCAGATCGCGCAATCGCAAGCGGCGCAGCTGTCCGCGCAGGCGGAGCAGGAGTCGCTGCGCAGGCAGGCCGAGTACGCACGCGAGACCGCGATCCTGCGCGCGCAGTATCAGCGCGACATCGACAAGGCGAATGCCGAAGCGGCACAGGCTGGTCCGCTCGCCGAGGCGATGGCGCTGCAGGAGGTGCTGACCGCGCAGGCCGAGCAGGCCCGCAAGACCGCGGAGCTGCGCGAGCAGCAGCTGCAGACCGAAGTGGTGAAACCCGCTCAGGCAGAAGCGGAACGGGTGCGCATCCTGGCCGAGGCGGAGGCCGACCGCACCAGGATCCAGGCCGCGGCCGCCGCGTCGAACAACCGGATCGCGTTGGACCAGTTGTTGATCGAACAACTGCCGGAAATCGTCAAGCAGGCCTCGAACGGGCTGGCGGGCGCGAATCTGACCGTGCTCAACGGCCCGGACGGCGTGAGCGAACTCGTCAACGGAATGGTCGGTCAGGGACTCACCGTTTTCAATTCATTGCAAAAGGCGCTTTCGTCCAACAGCGACGATAACGCGGGCTAAGGTGACCGGGTAGCGACGGCGCGACGAGGAGCGGGTGTTGGTGTCCATCGGGAAATTGGTGTCGTTCGACAGCTCTCGGGGATTCGGTTTCATTCGACCGGAGGACGGCGGGCCGGACGTATTCGTGCACGTCAACGACATCGGTCTGGATGAAGACGAGTTGCGGCAGGGGCGGGTGTTCGAATTCGACATGACAGAGGGTGATCGTGGGCCGAAGGCGGTCAATCTGAGCGTGGTCGGTGGCCAGCCGAGTCCGCCGCCGGGGCCGCACAAAATCAAACACCGGTCGAACTCGGGCCAGCTCAACGCCGCCGAACACAAACGACTGATCACCGAGCTACTCCTCGACGCGAGCCCCGCCCTCACCGCGGGCGAGATCCTCACCATCCGCGACCGGCTCACCGTCTTCGCCGAACAACACGGCTGGCTGGACTTGCCGTAGTTCCCGTGCCGCCGCATCCGCAAGTTCGATGATCTTGTCGGATGCGGCGCTTACGATCATCGGCAAGTACCGATGAGTTTCGCTCGATCAGTCCGTCGGTACCGGTGAGAACCGAATCCGAGGAGGATCGCGTGGACCTACCGGTGATGCCGCCTGTCAAACCTATGCTGGCCAAAACCGCGCCGGCGGTGCCACACGAGGCGGGGCTGAGTTATGAGCCCAAGTGGGACGGCTTCCGCTGCATCGTCTTCCGCGATGGTGACGAGGTCGAGCTCGGCTCTCGCAATGATCGCCCGTTGACCAGGTACTTTCCCGAGGTCGCCGAGCTGTTGAAGAAGGCGCTGCCGGAGCGGTGTGTGGTGGACGGCGAGATCGTCGTGGTCACCGACGAGGGCCTCGACTTCGACACCCTGCAGAATCGGTTGCATCCGGCCGCCTCCCGGGTGAACAAGCTGGCGGTGGAGACGCCCGCCAGTTTCGTCGCGTTCGATCTGCTCGCCCTCGGTGACAAGGATCTGACCGAGGAACCGTTCGCCGAGCGCAGGCGGCTGCTGGAAACCATCCTGGACACCGAGCTCGCGCGGGTCCATCTCACCCCGATCACCCAGGATCCCGCGGTCGCCGAGGACTGGTTCACCCGGTTCGAGGGCGCCGGGTTCGACGGTGTCATGGTGAAGGCCAACGACCTGGCCTACCTGCAGGACAAGCGGGTGATGCTCAAGGTCAAACACGAGCGCACCGCCGACTGCGTGGTCGCCGGATTCCGGTGGCACAAGGACGGCGAGGGCGTCGGATCGCTGCTGCTCGGACTCTTCGACGACGAGGGACATCTGCACCACGTCGGTGTCGCGAGCAGCTTCACCGCGGCCAGGCGCAAGGAACTCGTCGAGGAACTGGCGCCGCTGCGCGAGAACGCCCTGGAAAACCATCCGTGGCGGGAATGGGCCGACGCCGCCGCGCAGGCCAAAGCCGACGGCAAGATGCCCGGCGGGGTGAGCCGCTGGACCGGCGGCAAAGACCTCTCCTGGGTGGCACTGCGCACCGAACTGGTCGCCGAGGTCCGCTACGAACACGTGCAGTCCGGGCGGTTACGCCACGGCGGCAGGCTGGTCCGCTTCCGCTCCGACCGCACACCCGAATCGTGTACCTACGCTCAGCTCGACGAGGCGCCGCCCGCGGAATTGAGTGCGATCTTCAGTGAGGCGAAGTGACAGCGTCAGTCGATATCGAGACCGACGGCCGGACCGTCACCATCAGCAATCCCGACAAGGTGTATTTCACCAAGCGCGGGGACACGAAACTCGATCTCGTGCATTACTACCAGGCGGTGGCCGAACCGTTCTTGAATGTGGTCGGCGGCCGGCCGCTCCTGCTGGAGCGTTATCCCGACGGCGCCTCCGGTAAGTCCTGGTTTCAGAAGCGGGTGCCGAAAACCGCGCCGGACTGGCTGCACACCGTCGAGGTGTCCACGCCCAACGGCACCACCGCCGACGCGCTCGTCGCGCACGATCTCGCGCACATCCTGTGGGCAGTCAACCAGGGCTGCTTGGGTTTTCACGTGTGGCCCAACCGGGCGGACAACCTGAAGATCGCCGACGAGCTGCGCATCGACCTCGATCCGTCCCCCGGCATCACCTTCGACGACCTCAAGCATGCCGCCGTGCTCACCCGAGAGTTGTTCGTCGAGTTGGGCATCGAGTCGCGGATCAAGACCTCGGGTTCGCGCGGCCTGCACATTTACGTTGCGCTGGAACCGAATTGGGACGGCTACCAGGTGCGTGCGGCGTCCGTCGCGCTGGCGCGGGAACTGGAGCGCCGTCACCCCGAGGAGATCACCGCGCAGTGGTGGAAGGAAGAACGCGGCAACCGCGTGTTCGTCGACTTCAACCAAAACGCCCCGCACAAAACGGTTTTCGGAGCCTGGTGCGTGCGCCCGAAGGTCGGCGCGCAGGTGTCCACCCCGATCGCCTGGTCCGAATTGGACAACGTCGCGCCGGACGAACTGACCATCGCCACCGTGCCCGGCCGGCTCGCCGAGCTCGGTGACCCGTGGGCCGATCGCGCACCGCAATCCATTGCCCCGCTGCTGGAAATGTCGGAACGCGATATGGCGGCGGGTCTCATGGACGCGCCGTGGCCGCCGCAGTATCCGAAGATGCCCAACGAACCGCCGCGCGTTCAGCCGAGCCGGGCCAAGAAAGAGGAGTAGGCACCGCTACTCGGTCCACAGCACCCAGGTGCCGCTGCGAGTCGCCGGTTCGCACACCAGCGCGCGGCCGTCCGCGGTGCGGCCCGTCTTCGCCGTCGTGCCATCGCATTTCGCCCCGGCCTGCTGGACCGCCGTCGACACGGTGTACGGGCCCGCCCACTGGTAGGCGCTGCTGGTGCCGAGACAGATCAGCGTGCCGCCGTCCGAGGCACTACCGATCTGCCCGACCTGCCCCTCGGTGCACGAGGCCCCCTTCTTCAGGTTGCTCTGATTCGCTGTCGACGGGCTCGCCGTCGTGGTCACCACCGGCGGCGGCACGGCCGAGACCGTCGGCTGCGGTAGTTGCGCCACGGTCGCCGGTGCCGTGACACTCGCCGCGGGCTTGTTCGCGCGAGTCAGCGAGTCCGGCAGCATATTTCCCGACACCACCACGACCCCGGCCAACGCGGTCACCTCCGCGACCCCGATCAGCAGCGCGAACATCGCCATCACCCGGCCACGCGGATGCGAGAACGCGATGAACCCGAAAACGATGGCCACCGGGAACAACCCGACCAGCGCGGCCACCAGCGCGACAATCGCATACGGATTCACAATCGGCGGAATTTCCACCCGCAACCGACCGGTCCGACGCCGGCTCGGCGCGGGTTCCTGCCACCGCTCCTCGGGTTCCGGATCGGCCCACTGTTCCTCTTCGCCCGCCGCAGGCCACCGATCGTCCTGCCCTGCCGCAGGCCAACGTTCACTTTCACGGCGTTCCGCCCGTGCCATGCCAGGTCCCTCTCCACACCAACAACCGTGCAGGAACCTCGGACTACCCGGACCCGCCCCGATATCCCGACCAACAATAGGGGCCAAACGACGCGACATCACCTGAAACGTCAATTGCTAGCCGTTTTCCCCGAGTGAGGTTCATGATGATCGGAATGTGTCACTGATCTTGCGCTGACTCCACAGGAGGAACCATGTTCGGTAGCACCACCGATGACGGCCGCGAAAATCGGCCTTGGCACGCTCAGGCCGGGGATCTGCTCGGCGACAATTACAACGTTCCCGGCCTGATTCTGTGTGCGCTCGGCATCGTCGCGCTGGCCTGCACGCTCACCGCCGCGGGATACGGCTTCCACGATTGGACCCAGACCGGCGCGATCATCACGGCCGCGCTCTGGATTCTCGGCATCGGCGCCCTGGTGGTCGAGCATCGGCGCGAAGAAGTGATCGAGCTGAAGCACGGCAGGCTCGGTCACGCGCCGGGCCACCGGCGCCCGGTGCGCTACAGCATGGAACCGGGCGACACCGCACCCGAGGCGCTCAACTAGCGAACCGGGACCGCCGTGCGCTCAGCGCCGGCGGTCCACCTTCGGCAGCGACTCGGTGACCAGCGTCATCAGCATGTCGGCGAGCAGTTCGTGCACCTGCGGGCGGGTCAGCGTGCCGCGGGTGATCCATTCGCGCCCCGCCACTTTCACCAGCCCGCCGTAGGCGCGGACCATCGCGCGCAATGCCGCACTGCGTGCCGAATCGGCGAGTCCGACCATCAGCAGCAGCCGTTCGGCGGCCGCGTCGTCGGCCTGGTCCAGGATCTGCTGCACCTCGGGGTCGTTGCCGACGCCCTCGTGGCTGGTCACCTTCACCCAGGTGCTGCCGTGCTCGGCGATGGTATCCAGCAGCCAGTGCACACTCGCATCGACGCGTTCACGCTCGGTGCCGGTGGGCACGATCATGTCGTCGAGCTTGGGCAGGGTGACCATCCGGCGCACCACCACGAGATACAGGTCGCGTTTGTTGCCGAAGTAATGGTTGATCAGACCGCGGGCCACCCCGGCGCGCTGGGCCAGCTCGGCGGTCGAGACGGCCGCGTACGGCCGCTCGCCGAACATGTCGATCGCGCACGCCAGGATCTCGGCCCGGCGCTCGTCGGGTTCCAATCGGCGGCGGCGTGGCACATCGCCGGCGGTCTCACTCGTCGTATCAGAGAGACCGGGCAATGAGATCCTTCATCACCTCGTTGCTACCCGCCAGGATGCGCAAGACGCGGGCGCCGGTGTAGAGCTGCGAAATCGGATACTCCGTCATGTAGCCGTAGCCGCCGAACAGTTGCAGGCAGCGGTCAACCACGATACCCAGCTGATCGGTGAGCCAGTACTTCGACATCGCCGCGGTGGGAATGTCGAGCTCACCACGCAGGTGCTTGACGATGCAGTCGTCGAGGAAGGTGCGGCTGACCTTCGCGAGGGTCGCGCACTCGGCCAGCTCGAATTTGGTGTTCTGCATGGCGAACAGCGGCTTGCCGAAGGCCTCGCGGCCCTTGGTGTAGTCGATGGTCAGCTGCACGGCCTTTTCCATCATCGCCACCGCGATAATGCCGGTGACCAGGCGTTCCTGGGCCAGCATCTGCATCATTTGGTAGAAGCCGAGGCCCTCGGCCTCGCCGAGCAGGTTCGAGGCGGGCACGCGCAGTCCGTCGAAGAAGAGTTCGGCGGTGTCCTGGGCCTTGCCGCCGATCTTGTTCAGGATGCGGCCGCGCTTGAAGCCGGGGGTGTCGTCGGACACGTCGGCGAAGATCAGCGAGACGCCGGACGCGCCCTTCGTCGGGTCGGTCTTGGCGGCGATGATGATGCCGTCGCAGAGCCAGCCGTTGGTGATGAAGATCTTCGAGCCGGTGATCACGTACTCGTCGCCCTCGCGGACCGCGCGGGTCTTGATGTTCTGCAGATCGGAGCCGGTGCCCGGTTCGGTCATGCCGATCGAGAGCACCATCTCGCCGGTGGCCGCCTTGGGCAGTACACGTTGCTTGAGTTCCGCGGAGCCGAATTCTTTGAGGTACGGCGCGATGATCGAGCTGTGCACCGGCATGCCCAGCGAGCCGTCGCCCGCCCGGGACTGTTCCTCGATGATCGCCGCCTCGTGCGCGAATGTGCCGCCGCCACCGCCGAATTCGGTGGGGATGGCGGTGCACAGCAGGCCGAGTTCGCCCGCGCGGTTGTACAGCGCGCGGTCGGGGTGGCCCTGCGCGACGAACTTCTCCTCGTGCGGGACGACCTCCTTCTCGAAGAACGCCCTCGCCAGGTCGCGTACCGCCTCGACCTCGTCGTCACTCCATGCGGCGCGTGCCATCATCGGATCCTTTGCTCGCAGCTCCCCCGGCGTCGACGCCGGTCATCGTGCTCAGATTCTCGCACTATTGGCAGCATGTCAACAAGACGGGCACGGGTCGGTCCGATAAATGCTGGCAGCGGTCAGCTTGCGGGTTGTTGCGCCTGATTGACGGCGGCGAGTGAGGTGAAGATCGGCGTCTCCGGATCGGCCGAGATGCCCTGCCTGCGCAGGAAGCCGTCGATCAGGCCCCAGACGAATTCGGTGGCCTGGTCGATGAATTCGGCGGTCCGGTCCGGGTGCGGCACTGCCGAATCGGCCAGCCACAGGTCGGTGATCGAGACGACGACGCCGACCACCGCGCGGGACAGGTAGTCGATGCCCGCGGTGTCGATCGGGATGGACTCGGCGATGTCGCGGGCCTGCCTGGCGAAGCGGTCCGAGGCCGCGCGGCCGAGGTCGAACTGCAGCACCGTTCCGTCGGACTGCTGCGTCACCTGCGCCTGGCCCAGGAAGCGAAAGACGTTGGGATGCTGCAGAATACTGTCGGCGTATCCGGTGAGCACCCGGCGCAACGCGGTCCGCGGCGGCTGCAGCATGAGCGTCAGGTCGTTGCCCGCGGCGGCCGCGGCGGCCTTGGCCATCCGGTTGCCGATCTCAGTGTAGAGATCGGCCTTGTCGGCGAACTGCCGATACAGGCGGGGCTTGGTGATGCCCGCCTCGCGGGCGATGTCGTCCATGCTCGGCCGCGGTCCGTCCCGGTCGATCACCCGGATCGCGGCGTCGACGATCTCCGTACGGGAGGTCGTCGAACGGACGCTGGGACGGGGCACGACCGCAGCTTACACGTACCGCTGGTACGGATTTCCAGCGTGAGGTACGCCATAGTCTGCCGGTAGCTCTCCCGTTCGCGGGAAATTCTTCGTACTGTCAGTATCAGAAAACGTACTACCGGTACGGGTCGATTCGTTCCAGCGCGCCATGCGCAGTGTCCGATGCCCGGCCGACCACCGCGTGACCGTCCGGCAGCCCGCACCCGAACGAGGCAACAAATAATGACCAACGAGCTCGACACCGAAACGCCCCGCCCGGATCGGCAGTGGACGGTGACCGCCGACGGCACCGAACTCGCCGTCTACGAATGGGGCGACCCCGCCGCCGCACCCCTGGTCCTGGTGCACGGCCTCACCGACACTCATCGCGTGTGGGCCACGGTCGCCGCGCTGCTGACCGACGGCTTCCGGGTGATCACCTACGACGTGCGCGGCCACGGCCGTTCGGCCACGCCCGCGCTGCTGTCCGACTTCCGGCTCGATCGGCTCGCCGCCGACTTCTTCGCGGTGATCGATGCGGCGAGTCCGAAGCGGCCGGTGCACACCTGCGGGCACGGCTGGGGTGCGGTGCAACTGTGGGAGGCGGTGTGTGATCCGCGGGCGAACACCCGAATCGCTTCGTTCACAGCCATTTCCGGGCCGAATCTCGATCACCTCGGCCTGTGGCTGCGGGCCGTCGCGCCGCATGCCCGGCTGCACGCGGGCGATATCGGCTGGTGGTTGAGCGGTGTGCGCTGGACATTCAGCCCGGTGCCGGTCGCGCGCAGGCTCTACCCGCCGCGGGTGCGCACGCTGCTGGTGGAACGGCTCGGCGGTCTTTCCCCGGTGCCGGCCAGGATCGCGCGCACCTGGCGTACGGACCTGATTGCGGGCGGGCGGATCGCGCAGGCCAACCTGCTGCATCACCTGCGGCGGCCGCGGGTGCGACGCACCGCGGTGCCGGTGCAGTTGCTCGTCGACACCACCGATCCGTTCGTGCCCGCCTCCATCTACGACACCTCGACGCGCTGGGTGGACCGGCTGTGGCGCTGTGCCGTACCCGCCGACCACTGGCTGCCGGTGACCGAGCCGCTGCTGGTCGCCGAGGCGATCGCCAATTTCGTCGACGACATGCGAGCCGACCACGCGGCGATCACCCCGCGCAGCAGCTGACCACAACTCGATACCGATACGGAGATCCCATGCCGGACGCAGCCACGCCGCTGATCCGCACACTTGGCGCACCACTGCCCGACGAATTCGACCGGCTCACCGACTCCGATCTCGCCGAACTCGACCGCCTGCTGCGCCACGCCGTGACCGCGCGCGGCGCGCGCCTCGGCGCAGCGGTCGAGTCCTCACTCCAGCTCATTCCCCGGCTGATGCGGCCGACCGTGAAAAGGGCGCTCGGTTTATGAGCGCTCAACTAATGGCACGCGCCGAGACCACCAAACTCGCACGCTTGCTTGATATTTCCGACCCGGCAGCGCTCGACTTCCTCAATGGGCTTTCGCCGGAGGCGATTCGAGAGTTCCGCGAGCGCGCCACCGATCTACTGTTCAACGGTGACGCCGCGCGCATGAAACGCGTTGCCGCGGCGACGAAATTGGTGCCGGCCGCGATCAGCGCCAAGGCCGCCGAGCGGGCGTTCGGCCCGGTGTTGTGTGCGGCCGTCGCGGGGTCGGTCGAACCGGCCCGCGCGGTCGATATCGCCAAGGCACTCCCCGCCGAGTTCCTCGCCGAGACCGCGATTCAGCTGGACCCGCGCCGCACCGCCGACATCATCGCCGCGGTGCCGCCGCGTCTGGTCGTCGAGGTGGCCCGCGAGCTGCTGCGGCAGGACGATCACGTGACGATGAGCCGGTTCGTCGGCGTGGTGCCCGAGGAGTCGATGCGGGCGGCGGTGCCGGTGTTCGGCGATGCGGATCTGCTGCGCATCGGGTTCCTGATGGAGGACAAGTCCGCGATGGACCGGCTGATGGGGCTGGTCACCGACCGGCTCGCCGGCGTCATCCGCGCCGCGCACGAACAAGACCTGTGGGCCGAGGGACTCGACCTGCTCGACAGCGTCGGCCAGGAGAATCGGGCCGCGCTGGGCGATATCGCCGCCGGGCTCGGCGGCGCGGTGCTCGACGGCCTGATCGAGGCGGTCCGCACGCTCGACGCCTGGGACTCGCTGCTGCCGGTGACCAGCGCGATGAACGCGGACAGCTTGCGCGCATTCGCCGAAAGGCCTGCGGTACAGGAGGAATCGGTGCTCGCCTCGATCATGAATGCCGCACTGAACAAAGGCTTCTGGCTCGACCTGCTGCCGCTCGTCGTGCATCTGCAGCCCGCGCAGCTGGCCATTCTGGCCGCGCGGCTGGCCGACAAGTCCGACGAGGAGCTCGGCGACCTTGTCGCCCAAGCGGATACGGCGGGCCTGTGGAACTCTATGCTGCCGATCGCGCTCGCCATGACCGACACCGACCGCCGCCGGATGGCCGGACTGCCGATCATGCAGGACCCCGAGGTGCTCCGCGCGGTGATCAACACCACCGCCGAGCACGAACTCTGGTCGCAGGCACTGCCTTTGGTGGACGCGCTGCCCGACTCGGCGACGCCGATCCTCGCCTCGTGCATCGGTGATCTCAGTACGGACCAGCTACTCGCCGCGGTCCTGGTCGCCTCGCGCAGCGACAATATCGACACCCTCGTCGATATCGCGCTCGCGCAGGACGCGGACGGTCGCGCCCGGGTGCTCGAAATCATCGACGGAATGGACAATCTGGACGAGTTCCTCGCCGCGCTCACACCGGACACCCCGGATGTGGTGTGGCAGGGACTGATCGAGGTACATCCGGAAATCCCTGCCGCCCTGCGCCTTCGGCTGGCCGACCGCGCGGATAGCTGCGGCCGTGCCGCCGCGGCCGCGAGCCTGCGCGCGGATCAGGCCTGACTCGAACGTCCGGCACGGCCACCAGCGAAGTGATACTTTCGCCCCATGATGGGACCGGCTGGTCAGAGGCCTCCTAGCCTCAGCAACGCCGGATGGCTACACGAACCGTTGACGCCGATCGGGCCGATGCGGCCGTACCCGGACGGTCCGGTGCCGCCGCAGCCGCTCGGTCGATGGCGGCAGCCGGGCGGTAACCGGGGGCGACTGTGGGTGCTGGGCGCGGCGGTCGGCGTGTCGACGCTCGCGGTCGTCGGCGTGCTCGCCGTGTCCGACAGCCGCAGCGCCGACCCGGTGCCCGATCTGCGGGGCTACCACCACGTCGACAACCTCTGCGCGATCACGGACATCGCGCCGTATGTGCACGCCGGATTCGCCTTGGCGCCCTCCAGTCCGGCGACGCTGAAGTACCCGCTGCACCAGACCCGGCTGCACCCGGCGCTCGACTCGATGACGTGCACGATCCGCCTGGCCCCGGCGGGAAAGGGCGAGCGAGCCGACGACACCACCCTCATGGCCAACGCGTTGGTGCACAAGCGGGCCGATCCCGGTCCCGAATTCACCGCGCGTTTCGAAACCTGGACGCAGGCCGACCTCGCCGCGCACGACGTCGTCACGAAGATCGACGGGCTCGGCGACGAGGCGTATATCGTCCGCAAACAGACCGAGCACGCGCCGAACACGGGCGTCACCCTCGCGGTGCGCGACGGCTGGACCACCTTCGAAATCAGCTGGTTGCACCCGCCGTCGGTGGTCACGACCACCGATATCAAGGTGCCGGAGGTCATCGAATTGCTGAAGCGAACCGCGGCCACCACCATGGCGCTGCTTCGCGCATAGGCCATCGAGAGGCAACCGGGCGGCAACCTGGTCGCGGAGTTTGCGACAATGGTCCGGTCGATTTCCCAGCTCACCGAAGGATGCCTGTACCACCGATGGCCGAAAGCATGATCGATCCGGACGACCTCGCGACCTGTCTGCGGGTACTGGACCAGGCCGGGCAGCTGGAAAAGGAGCATCCCGACTCGGTGGCGGTGCAGCGCGCGGTCGGGCACATGTTCAAGAAGCTCAAGCAGCGGCGCCGGGTCGAGGCCAGGACGGCGGTGGCCGAGGCCGACCGCGAGGTGATCGCCGCGACGGCCACCGGCTCGCCGCAGCGGATCGATGACGAGACCGCGGGCATTCCGCTCGCCTCGAACGCCCGTGGCGCGACCGCGGGCACGCTGATCCGGGCGCGGCCCTGCTACATCTGCAAGCAGCCGTACACGCAGGTCGACGCCTTCTATCACCAGCTGTGCCCGGAGTGTGCCGCGAGCAGCCACACCAAGCGGGACGCCCGTACCGATCTGACCGGTCGTCGCGCGCTGCTCACCGGCGGGCGCGCGAAGATCGGCATGTACATCGCGCTGCGGTTGCTGCGCGACGGCGCGCACACCACCATCACCACCCGGTTCCCGAATGACGCGATCCGCCGGTTCGCCGCGATGGACGACAGCCCGGAGTGGCTGCATCGGCTGCGCGTCGTCGGCATCGACCTGCGTGATCCGGCGCAGGTGGTCGCGCTCGCCGATGATGTCGCGGCGCAGGGTCCGCTCGATATCCTGATCAACAACGCCGCGCAGACGGTCCGCCGCTCCCCCGGCGCCTACAGTGCGCTGGTCGACGCCGAGTCCGGCCCGCTGCCCGCGGGCGCGCTGCCCGATGTGGTGACGTTCGGTAAGACGATGCAGGCGCATCCCACCGCGCTCACCGCCTCGCTCACGCCGACGTTGACCGCGGCCGACGTCGCCGAGCTGGCGCTCGTCGCGGGATCGGCTACACCCGAACGGATTTCGCGTGGTGTGGCGATCGATGCCGGTGGGCTGGTGCCGGATCTCGCGCACACGAACAGCTGGGTGCAGACCGTCGCGGAAGTCGACCCGACCGAGCTGCTCGAAGTGCAGCTGTGCAATTCGGTCGCGCCGTTCATCCTGGTGTCGCGGTTGCGGCCGACCATGGCCGCCGCGTCCGCGCGGCGAAAGTACATCGTCAATGTGTCGGCGATGGAGGGTCAGTTCGCCCGCGCGTACAAGGGGCCGGGCCACCCGCACACGAACATGGCCAAGGCCGCGCTGAACATGCTGACCCGCACCAGCGCGGGCGAAATGCTCGAAGCCGACGGCATTTTGATGACCGCCGTCGATACCGGGTGGATCACCGACGAGCGGCCACACTACACGAAGGTCCGGCTCGCTGACGAGGGCTTCCACGCGCCCCTCGACCTGGTCGACGGGGCGGCGCGGGTCTACGATCCGATCGTGCAGGGCGAGAACGGCACCGATCTCTACGGTTGCTTCCTCAAGGACTACCGGCCGTCGCCCTGGTAATCGCGCCTTGCCCCGGGCAGAATCGGCCGCACACCGACCTGCCTAAGGGGCTGCATGACGAATCGGACTGGGCTCGGCGCGATGGTGCGCGATCGGCTGCCGTTCCTGCGCTGGTCGATCATCCGGATGGGGCTCGGCATGGGCAGTCTGCTGCGCACGGGTCAGGTGGGTGACGGGCGCGAGCGGGCCTTGCTAGAGCACGTTCGGGCCACTGCCACGGCGGGCGATCCGGACAGTGTGCTCGCCGCGATCGACGACTTCGCGCGCAATCGCAGTCTGCTGATGAACGTCGGCGACGAAAAGGGCCTGATTCTGGACAACGCGATCAAACGGGCCGAGCCGACGCTGCTGCTCGAGTTGGGCGCTTACTGCGGATACAGCGCGGTGCGCACCGGCCGGGTGATGCCGTCGACCGCGCGGTTGGTGACGGTGGAGGCGAGCCCGGACAACGCCGAGATCGCGCGCGCGGTGATCGAGCACGCGGGCCTGGCCGATCGGATCACCGTGCTGATCGGCAAGATCGGTGACGGCGGCGCGACCATGCGGCACCTCGCCATCGAGCACGACTTCGCGCCCGGCGCACTGGATTTCGTGTTCATCGATCATTTGAAGACCGCGTATCTCCCGGATCTGAAGTCGATCATGTCCGCGAGTTGGCTACATCCCGGGACGATCGTGGTGGCCGACAACGTCAGAATTCCGGGTGCGCCCGGGTATCGCCGCTATATGCGCGAGCACGAAGGGTCGCGCTGGCGCACCACCGAACACAAAACACACTTGGAATACCAATCCTTGGTCGCCGATCTGGTGCTCGAGTCCGAATTCCTCGGCTGACGGCTACGCTGGTGGGGTGCTGTATCGGCTGCTGGCCGATGCCACCGCCGCCGCACATTTCGTGTTCGTGGCGTATGTGGTTGTCGGCGGGTTCCTCGCGTGGCGCTGGCCGCGCACTATCTGGCTGCACGTGATCGCATTCTGCTGGGGCTTCAGCACCGTGCTGTTCCGGATCGATTGCCCGCTCACGCATTTGGAGAATTGGGCGCGGCATCGGGCGGGCGAGGCGGGGTTGCCGTCCAGTGGGTTCATCGACCACTACATCACCGGGGTGCTCTATCCGGAGAGCGCGCTCGGGTTGGTGCGGGTGCTGGTCGCGGTGTGTGTTGCGGTGTCCTGGGTGGGGTATGGGTGGCTGCGGCGGCGGGCAGCCGGGTCGACTACCCACCTGCAGGCATCCCACTAGTTACCTGCCCATGAAACGGCTTGGCCGAGAGACGTTTTCGCGCTCAGGACGACGCCAGTCGCTTCTCGACGGCTTCGGCGACTTCCGCCGGGTGTTCGTCCAGATAGAAGTGGCTGCCGGGGAACGTTGTGCGAGCGAAGGTTCCGGAGGTGAAGTCGCGCCACTCGTCGGCCTGCTCGGGTGCCATCGTGGGGTCTTCGGTGCTGACGAAGGCGACGATGTCGGCGGCCAAGGGATCGCCCGGCGTGTATCGGTACGTCTCTACCGCCTGGTAGTCGCCCCGGACGGCGGGCAGCACCAATTCCGCGAGACTTGGTTCGTCACGCAGCATTTGGATCGGCGCCGGGTCGGCGGCCAATCGCTCCAGGTCCGCGATCAGGTCGCTGTCGGTACCGAGGTGCAGCTGCTTGGTCTCCACGAAAGTCGGTGCGGGACGGCCGGAGACGAACAAGGTCGTCACCGCCTGGCCCTGACACTCGAGCCGGCGCGCGGTCTCGAACGCGACTGTTGCGCCCATGCTATGACCGAATAGCGCTAGCCCATCAATGATTCCGAGCTTCAGCACTTCTCCGGCAATCCGCTCGGCGAGCGTCGCGAGGTCGGTGATCGGTGCTTCGCCGAGCCGATCCTGCCGACCCGGATACTGCACCGCGGCGACGAGGACGCCCGCGCCGAAGCGTTGCGCCACATCTCGGTATGCGGTCGCCGGACCACCGCCGGGAGGGAAACACAGCAGGTGGTGCCGGGGAGTCGCCTCGGATCGCAGGATCCGCAGCCAGTCACCGGACTCGACGGTTCGGCCCATGTAAGTCTCCTTCTCAGACGGAACTATTACGCTCTTTCGGGTGAACGCGCACACACGGCTGGTCCACGACTACGAAGCCGGAATCGGTGTCACCTCCGCTGTCATTACGCCCTCTCCCGATCCGGGCAGCAATCTGGCTGCGACACTGCCGGTCTGGTCGCTCGCCGCCGGGTCGGTCGCCGCACTCATCGGCGCGGCGAACCGGATCCGCGGCATCCGCGGCCTCGACCCGGTCGCCCACCGCATCGACCCCGCGCGCATCACCGCTGCGTTCTGTAGCGAACGCCTACTAAGGATCAACGGCCGGCCCGCCAAGATGTTCGGCGACCTCTCCGGATTCTTCCCCACCTTCGACGGCTGGGTCCGCACACACGCCAACTACCCGCACCATCGCGCCCGCCTGCTCACCGCGCTCGGCCTGCCCGCCGACGCGCCCTTCGACCTGGCCGTGGCGCAGATGGCGATGAGTCGCGCGGCCGACGTCGAGGACCACGCCGCCGCGCACGGGGCGATCGCGGTCCGCGTCCGCACCGAACAGGAGTGGGCGGGCAGCGCCGAAGGATGGGCCGCCGCACACGGGCCGCTGGTCGCGATCGAGACGCGCGCCGACCGTGGCGAGCCCGGATTGCCGGTCGGCGCAGCACCTTTCCAGCCGTTGCGCGGGCTGCGAGTGCTCGATCTGACCCGGGTGATCGCCGGACCGGTCGCGACACGCACGTTGGCGTTGCTCGGTGCCGATGTGCTGCGCGTGGATCCGCCGCAGCTGCCCGAAATCTCCTGGCAGTACGCCGATACCAGCCAGGGCAAGCGCTCCACACTGGTGGATCTGTGGACCCAGCTGCCGCTGATCCGCGATCTGCTCGCCTCCGCTGACGTGCTGGTCACCGGATACCGGCCGGGCGCGCTGGAACGCGCGGGTCTCCTCGCCGCGCTGCGCCCAGGATTGATCCACGGCCGCGTCAGCGCCTGGGGCGAGGTCGGGCCGTGGTGCGAACGCCGCGGCTTCGACAGCATCGTGCAGGCCGCGTCCGGCATCGCCATCGCCGAAGGCGCACCCTCCGTCCCGAGCGCCCTGCCCGCCCAGGCCCTCGACCACGCCACCGGCTACCTCCTCGCCGCCGGCGTCATCGACGCACTGTCCCTGCGCGCCGCCGACGGCATCGGCCGCGACGTCCGAGTCGCCTTGGCCCGCACCGCCGCCTGGCTCCTCGCCGCCCCCGACCGCACCCCCCGCCACCCCCAACCCGCCCTCCCCAACCCCACCGACGTCATGTCCCACGGCGACGTAATCACCGCCACCCCCGCCATAGCCGAATACCCCGCCTACAACTGGCCCGCCCCCACCTACGGCGCCGACCGCCCCGCCTGGCCCCTCAAGACCCACTAACCGGCACCACCCGCGCACAGTTCAGCGCAACGCGCACAGTTCAACGCCCTGCGCACGAATCAGCCAGCAAATTCGTACGCAGCACACCACGATGCGCGCGGCACACGACAACACCGACGCCGCGCACACCTCGGCGGCAGGCGCACACCCCACCACGCCGCGCACAGTTCAGCGTCCCGCGAACAAATCAGCCAGCGATTTACTACGCGGCACACCACAACGCGCGCGGCACACGAACACCGACGCCGCGCACGACTCGGCGGCACGCGCACATCGTGGTGCCGGGCGCGTGACTCAGCGTGCAATTCGATGCGCGGCGTGCCGAGCGGTGCGCGCGGAGCTGATGCGAGCCCTGCAGGGTGGGCAGGGGTGCGCCGACGGTTAGGCTCGTTGGGTGCGGCAGAAGATCATCATGGATGTTGATACCGGGGTCGACGATTCCCTTGCGCTGCTCTACCTTCTCGCGTCACCGGAGGCCGAGATCATCGGGATTGCCTCGACTGCGGGGAATGTGCCTGCGCCGCAGGTGGCGGCGAACAATCTCGCGTGGCTGGATGTGTGTCGGGCGCCGGAGATCGAGGTTGCGCTCGGGGCCGCCGAGCCGCTGGCGATTCCGTTGCGGACCACCGAGGACACGCATGGGCCGCAGGGGGTCGGGTACGCCGAGTTGCCGGCCTCGACGCGGGCTGTCTCGTCGCGTTCGGCCGCGCAGATGTGGGTCGATCTGGTGCGTGCGCATCCCGGTGAGGTTGTCGGGTTGTGTACCGGGCCGCTGACCAATCTGGCGCTGGCCGTTCGGCTGGAGCCCGCGTTGCCGACGTTGTTGCGCAGGCTGGTGATCATGGGTGGCGCGTTCAATCACCCCGGCAATACGACGCCCACCAACGAATGGAACGTGCACGTGGATCCGGAGGCCGCCAAGGAGGTCTTCGACGCCTTCTCCGCCGCGCCGCCGGACCGTCGGCCGATCGTGTGTGCGCTCGACATCACCGAGACCATCGAGATGCGGCCGAAGCATCTCGCGCTGCTCGCCGAGCGCGCGGGAAGTC
This sequence comes from Nocardia sp. NPDC060255, assembly GCF_042727395.1. Classification (NCBI taxonomy): domain Bacteria; kingdom Bacillati; phylum Actinomycetota; class Actinomycetes; order Mycobacteriales; family Nocardiaceae; genus Nocardia; species Nocardia sp. NPDC060255. The sequence continues at coordinate 58,985 of NZ_JBHXAU010000014.1, forward strand.
TTCCGGTGGAGACGGTTTCGGAGACCGACCCGCCCGAGGCCAGGTCGGCGGCGAGCAATCCCATCGTCCGGCACGCCACCGACGCGGTGCGGTTCTACTTCGATTTCCACCGGCTCTATGACCTCGGCTACCTCGCGCACATGCACGATCCGTTCGCGGCGGCGGTGGCACTCGACCCGGCTCTTGCCGTCACGCGTCCGGCGACGGTCGATGTCGAGCTCGCCGGGACGATAACGCGCGCGACGACGGTGGCGGACTGGACGGGCATGTGGGGGCGAGAGCCCAACGCGGACATCGTGATCGGCACCGATCAGCAGTTGTTCTTCGACCGGCTGATCACCCGGGTCGGCGACTTCGCGCGGCAGGTGTACCCGCCGGATGTGTGAGACAGGAGGGGCCGTGATCGGCGACCAGGACGACAATACCTACCTCGCCGAGTTCCGCAACCGGCTCGGGTTACCCGGAATCATCGACGTGCACACGCATTTCATGCCGGAGCCGGTGATGCAGAAGGTGTGGGCGTATTTCGACTCGGCCGGTCCGCTCACCGCACGCACCTGGCCCATCGCCTACCGGGACGACGAGCAGGTGAGGTTGAAGACGTTGCGCGGCTTCGGTGTTCGCGCCTTCAGCGCCCTGGTCTATCCGCACAAACCGGAGATGGCGGCCTGGCTGAACGAATGGACCGCCGAATTCGCCGAGCGCACACCGGATTGCCTGCACACGGCCACGTTCTACCCTGAGCCGGGCGCCGAAAGCTATGTCGCGGCGGCGATTCAACGCGGCGCCCGACTGTTCAAGGTGCATATCCAGGTCGGCGGCTTCGATCCTGGCGATCCGCTGCTCGACCCGACCTGGGGCTTGATCCAAGACGCGGGCATTCCGGTAGTCATTCACTGCGGATCCGGCCCGGTGGCGGGCGAATTCACCGGACCGGCACCCATTGCCGCACTGCTGCAGCGATTTCCCCGCTTGCCACTGATCATCGCGCACATGGGCGCACCCGAGTACACCGAATTCTTCGACCTCGCCGAGCAATACCCGGATGTCCGCTTCGATACCACGATGACATTCACCGATTTCTTTGAGGAAGTCGACCCGTTCCCCGATACCGAACGCGGTCGGCTGCTCACCCTCGGCGATCGGATCATGTTCGGCAGCGACTTCCCGAACATCCCCTACACCTACGGCCACGCCGTCTCCGCACTGGAACGCCTCGGACTCGGCGACGACTGGTTGCGCAAGGTCTGCTACCAGAACGCCGCCAACTTGTTCGGTATCGAGTAGAGGACTCGCCGCCGCCCGCTGGATGCCGGCTGCGACGAGCCTCCCGTCAGTACGGGTGCCGCCGGGTCACTCCGTCGGCGTCGGGCAGCGTGACCGTAATGGCATTCACACCATCGTCGTCCCGCCCTGGGTACGCGCCATAGAACACGTCCTCGTCACTTTCCGAATCGCTGACTTCCTCATCGATGTCTCGCGGGCCCCCGACAATTGCCATATCGATACGAACGCCATCCGCTGCGGGCCAACCGATGAGGGCATCCCCGTCTCGCGTGATGAACTCGAGCAACTCCGTCCGAACCTTCTCGACGTACGGCCCTCGCGGGATCCTCTTGTCGAAGTAAAAGCTGACAAGAGACCCCGGACGCAACGCGTGCACGATCTTCACCAGATCCGCACGAGATTCGGCCCTATACCAGTTGGTGGCGCCTGCGGCGTGCGGGATCCGTTCGAGTGCCACCAGTGAGCCGACCTGATCCAGTCGCTCGATTACGCCGCTGCTCGCGACCGTCCGCCAGCAGCTACGTTCCGATTCGGTCATTTGCCCCTTCCTGAGTTCGGTGGCCAGCAGGTGCTATCCACTGTGCGCCACATAAGCTTTCACGCCCATCCCCCTAAGATCGGGGCAGTTGACGCGCAATCAGGCTGCCGCGACCGTGAACCTGGTGCGGCGGTGCGCGGGGTGCTCGGCTTCGTCGAGCAGGGCGACCGCGAAGTCCTCCATCGAGATGGTCGATTCGCCGTTGGAGCAGGTGAGTAGTTCGTCGGCGCCCGTCTGGTAACTGCCGGTGCGCCCGCCCGGTACCAGCTGGGCCGGCGGGCTCAGATAGGTCCAGTCCGCGACGGTTTCGGTTCGGCACAGCGCGAGCTGGTCGGCGCAGGCTTGCGCGATCGGTTGCAATTCCCTTGGAAAGTCCGGTGTTTCGCGCAGCATCAGGCCATCCGCGTCCGGCACCAGCAGCGTCGACGCGCCGCCGACGACCAGTAGGCGGACACCGTTGTGCGCCAATGCCTTCAGAAGCACCGAGGTGATCTCAGGCAATTCGTGCTCCAGTCCGCTTGCCGGACGGGTCGCGGTGATCACGAGATCCTGTCCGGCACTGAGCGTTACGACATCGTCGAGATTCATCGCATCACCGATTCTGACCTCCGCCGCGGCCGGCACCGCGGCCGCACCGGCCGGGTTGCGCATGACCGCGACGACCTCGTGACCGCGCGCCAACGCCTCGGCCACCACCCGGCTGCCCACCTCACCCGTCGCGCCGAACACCGTGATCCGCATGATCAACCTCCACTCATTTCGATTGCTTAGCTCTAAGTAACTTACCTTAGCGCTCAGCAATTCCCACATGAGATACCTCACCATTGAGATATTCGCTAGAGTGCGGTGGTGACCGATCACGTCGACCATGTTCTCGCGCAGTGGCAGGACCAACGCCCAGACCTGGACGTCTCCCCCATGGCCGTGCTCGGGCGACTGTCCAGACTCTCCCAGCTCACCGGTGCCGAGCTGCGCAAAACCTTCACCGCACACGGTCTCGACCCCGCATCCTTCGACGTCCTCGCCACGCTGCGGCGCAGCGAACCGCCGCACAGCCTGACCCCCACCGAGCTGATGCATTCGGCGATGGTCACCTCCGGCGCGATCACCCAGCGCCTGGATCGCCTCGAGGACCGCGGCCTGGTGCGCCGGTCCCGCAGCGAATCCGACGGTCGCGGCATCCGCGTCGACCTCACCGACAGCGGACGCACGCTTATCGACGACGCGCTGCCCGATCACGTCGCCACCGAAGAGCGCCTGCTCGCTCCACTGAACCCGAAGCAACGCGCCGCACTCGCCGACGCGTTGCGCACATTGCTCGAATCCCTAGGCGACGCAACCTAAGTCGATGCCGTGCCGCCGCGCATCAGTTCGACCGATGCGCACGAAATCGCCAGTCGAACCGTACGCGTCGCGCTGAACGGTGCGCATGACGCTGATCAATGCGCGCGAGGCCCGGTCAGGCGGCGGGCAGTGCGGCGGCAAGTGCGCGGATGTAGTTGACGCGCTGCTCGGTGTCGAAGACCTGCGCGCGGTCGGTGATCTTGACTTGGGTCGCGTAGTAGAAGCCGGGGCCCTGGACGCTGACCTGCACGAAGCCCTGGATCTTGTCCTCCTTGACGGCCAGGAACAACAGGCCGAGCAGGCAGAAGACCATCAGCAGCACGGCCAGCACGATCGCGTACGACGGAATGCGCTGGTTGACGCTGGTCTGGTTGGTGACAATCCACGTGGTCCCGGCCAGCGGATGCTGCCCGGAGGGCGTCATGACCTGAGTCGCGGTACACCCGATATCACCGACAGTCACCAGTACCGGCGCCGGAGTGAACGAATTCCACTGCGGCGGAGGCGGTTCCGGACCGGAAGTCCACTGCGGCCGAACCAGCCCCGATTCGGACGGCCGGGCAATCGCTTCATCGGACATCGCCAGCACCTCCTTAGCCCAGCGGAGGGAGGGATCCCCCCGCACACGTCGGCTGGCGAGTCCTCGTCGCCGCATCGTCGCCAGCTGAGGAACCTTCCAATCTACTACTCGTCAATATGGCTCGACAACTAGCAGACCTTCAGCAAATATCCATCGGACGCGATGTTTACGCAGGTAGACCGACCGGCCGAGGCGGCGGGCAGGCCACCGCCCCGGCCGTAGCGACGATCAGCTCTCGGCACGATCCCAATGGAACGGACAGTGCGTCCCGCCGAGCCCGATCGTGGTGGCGCGCTCGAACCGGAAACCGTGCTTCGCCGGATCGATGGCGCCGATCCAGTTCGCGTCGAACTCACACATCACCGGCGTCAGCTCGGATGCCGAGTGCGCAACCAGCACATCGTGATAGAAGCAGCGCACGATATCCAAGTGGTAGCTCTCTTCGTCGTCCACGGTGCGGGCGAAGTCGAATCCGGCACCGAAGGCATACTTTTCGCGCGTCTTCGACACCGCTACCAGCGCGGCGAACGGATCATCGGCGGCGTCGAGCATCGCCCTCGTACCCGCCTGAACGGGCTCCCCGAGCGGTTCGACGAAGGCCGACCGGAGCGCGGCAATGGTGACCTCCCCTCCGAGCCGAGGTCGCAACGCCCGATAGGCGACCACCAACGCGAGCGTCATCTGCAGGTTGTAGCGCGCGGGCTCATCCACGCAACGCCACTCCTCAGCGGCGCACAGTTCGACGAGCGACGCACGCATAGCGGCGAACAGCTCATCGGGCAGATCCGCATCTCGCAAACTCCCCGCGAGATGGTCGAAAAAGGCCTCGACGATCGCCGCCGAGTCGCCCGCCACATCGGGCACATAATCGTCTCCGGCAAGACCGAAGCGGTCGGTGTTCATACTGCGTCCTTTCGAGACATCGCCGGTCTCGAAACACAGCACAACCCCACACAGCAGAGAGTCGGCCGTGCCCGCCACCGACGAGCACGCCAACGCGCTCCACCGACCTACCTGGCGCTGACGATATTCCTGGATAGTCCCGCGGCTGCGGAACATTCGCAGCATCTCACGCCCCGCAACACCTGTCCACTGGTCGTCAACCCCCTCGGGTGAGGGTCAGTGGGTGTCGAAGGCACGGAGGAGTTCTTCGGCGGCCAAGGCGGCGGTGAGGGTGCCGTCGCGGACTTGCTTTTCTACCTGGGCGCGAATGGCTTTCACGTTGGGGTTGTCGGCCAGGCGGCGCAGGAGCTGGTCGTGCACCATGGTCCAGGTCCAGTTGATTTGCTGACGGCGGCGCTTCTCGTCGAATTCGCCTGCGTCGGTGAGGACGCGGCGGTGTTCGAGGACGGTGGCCCAGAACTTGTCCAGGCCAATGCCTTCCAGGCCGCTCATGGTGAGCACCGGTGGGCGCCACAGGGCGTCGTGCGGGTGGATCAACCGCAGCGCGCCCGCGAGCTCGCGGGCGGCCGACTTGGCCTCCAGCTCATGCTTGCCATCGGCCTTGTTGACCGCGACCAGATCGGCGAGTTCCAGCACACCTTTCTTGATGCCCTGCAACTGATCTCCGGTACGCGCCAGGGTGAGGAAGCAGAAGACGTCGACCATATTGGCGACGGTGACCTCGGATTGGCCGACGCCGACGGTCTCCACCAGGATCACGTCGTACCCGGCGGCTTCGAGCAACACGATGGTCTCCCGGGTCGCCTTGGCCACCCCACCGAGAGTGCCCGCCGTCGGCGACGGGCGAATATAGGCGTTGCGCTCCACCGACAATCGCGCCATCCGCGTCTTGTCGCCGAGAATCGAGCCGCCGGTCCGAGTAGAGGACGGATCGACCGCGAGCACCGCGACCCGATGCCCCTTCCCGATCAGATCCATCCCGAGCGCATCGATGAACGTCGACTTGCCGACACCCGGAACACCGGTGATGCCAACACGATTCGAGACCACGGCATCCGCAGAGCTGTGCTTGTCCGGCGTCAGCTGCAGCAGCAACCGCTGCGCCAGATCCCGATGGTCCGCACGTGTCGACTCCACCAACGTGATCGCCCGCGCGAGGGCGGCCCGCTCCCCCGCCCGCACCGCCTTGGCCATCGCATCGACATCGATGGCCCGACTCCGCTCCGCTTTCGCTGGAGCAACGGAATGCTCGCTCATTCGGCCTCGGCGGAACCCTCGGCGCCGCTGCCGTTTTCGGAAGACAGGTCCGGGTGGCCGAGTTCGGTGGCGAGCTTCTTCAGTAGGTCGATGGCGGCGTCGGCGATGACGGTGCCGGGCGGGAAGATCGCCGCGGCACCGGCCTCGTAGAGCGCGTCGAAGTCGCCGGGCGGGATGACGCCGCCGACGATGACCATGATGTCGGGGCGGCCCGCGTCGGCCAGTGCCTGCCGCAGGGCGGGCACCAGCGTGAGATGGCCGGCCGCCAGCGAGGAGACGCCGACGACGTGCACGTCGTTGTCCGCCGCCTGCTGGGCCACCTCTTCAGGCGTCTGGAACAGCGGGCCCACGTCGACGTCGAAGCCGAGGTCGGCGAAGGCGGTGGCGATCACCTTCTGGCCGCGGTCGTGGCCGTCCTGCCCCATTTTCGCGACGAGGATACGCGGGCGGCGACCTTCCGCCTCGGCGAACGCCTCGACGAGATCGCTCGCCTTGGTGATGTTGCTGACCTTCCCTGCCTCGTCGCGGTACACACCGGAGAGGGTACGGATCTCGGCTTGATGCCGGCCGTATACCTTCTCCAGCGCGTCGGAGATCTCGCCGACGGTGGCCTTGGCGCGCGCCGCGTTGATGGCCAGCGCCAGCAGGTTGTTCTCCATGCCACCCTCCGAAGAGGCTGCCGCACGGGTCAATTCGGCCAGCGCCCGTTCGACCTCGGCCGAATCACGATCGGCGCGCAACTGCCGCAGCTTCTCGATCTGCTCGGCGCGCACCCGCGAGTTCTCGACCTTGAGGACCTCGACCTGCTGGTCCTCCTCCGCCTGATACTTGTTGATGCCGATCACCGGCTGCTGACCGGTGTCGATCCGCGCCTGCGTGCGCGCGGCGGCTTCCTCGATGCGCAGCTTCGGGATGCCCTCACCGATCGCCTGCGCCATCCCTCCGTGGGCCTCGACCTCGGCGATGTGCGCGCGAGCCCGGTTGGCCAGCTGATGGGTCAGCCACTCGACGTAATACGAACCGCCCCAAGGATCTACGGGGCGCGTGGTTTTGGACTCCTGCTGGATCACCAGCTGAGTATTACGAGCGATGCGCGCGGAGAAGTCCGTCGGCAGCGCGAGCGCCTCGTCGAGCGCGTTGGTGTGCAGCGACTGGGTGTGCCCCTGGGTCGCGGCCATCGCCTCAATGCAGGTCCGCGCGACGTTGTTGTAGGCATCCTGCGCGGTCAGCGACCACCCCGAAGTCTGCGAATGTGTGCGCAGCGACAGCGATTTCGAACTTTTCGGCTCGAACTTCGCGACCAGCTCGCTCCACAGCAGCCGCCCGGCCCGCAGCTTGGCGACCTCCATGAAGAAGTTCATGCCGATCGCCCAGAAGAATGACAGCCGCGGCGCGAACTTGTCCACCGCCATGCCTGCGTCGATACCGGCCCGGATGTACTCGACACCGTCGGCGAGGGTGTAGGCGAGCTCCAGGTCGGCCGTCGCACCCGCTTCCTGAATGTGGTAGCCGGAGATGGAGATCGAGTTGAACTTCGGCATCTTGGCGCTGGTGAAGGCGAAGATGTCGGAGATGATCCGCATCGACGGCTTCGGCGGGTAGATGTAGGTGTTGCGGACCATGAACTCCTTCAGAATGTCGTTCTGAATGGTTCCGGCCAGCAGCTCCGGTCCGACGCCTTGTTCTTCTGCCGCAACGACATACAGCGCCAGGATGGGCAGCACCGCGCCGTTCATCGTCATCGACACGCTGACCTGGTCGAGCGGGATGTGATCGAAGAGCTGGCGCATGTCGAGAATCGAATCGATGGCGACACCGGCCATGCCGACGTCACCCTGCACGCGCGGATGGTCGGAGTCGTAACCGCGATGGGTGGCCAGGTCGAAGGCGACCGACAGACCCTTCTGCCCGGCCTGCAGATTGCGGCGGTAGAAGGCATTCGAGTCCGCGGCGGTGGAGAAGCCCGCGTACTGACGGATGGTCCACGGCTGGTTGACGTACATCGTCGGGTAAGGCCCGCGCACGAACGGCGCGACCCCGGGCACACTGTCGAGCGGATAGCCCTCGGCGACAACGCCGTCCCGGTCGGCCTTGGTGAACACCGGTGGCACGTCGATGCCTTCGGGCGTGGACCACACCAGCTGTTCGGGCGCGTAGTGGTTGGCCTTCGCGGCCTCGCCGATGAAGGCCTCGACCTGCGCGGAGTCCACAGCGGCGGGCTCGGGCGCGTGCTCGGTGAGCGGCACCTCGGCGAAACTGCCGATCACGTGTTTGATTTGACGAGTAGTCATCAGGCTCCCACCTTCTCCAGCAGGGCGGACAGCGCGGCGACCGCATCGATCTTCGCCGCGAGATATCCGTCCGGGCGCTGCGCGTCCTCGAGCTCGGCGACCGCCTTCGCGGCACCGGCCAGCAACACTGTCTCCACTCCGGCGGCACGCAACTGCTCCACTGCCGCACCGGCTTCCGCGCCGTAACGCTTGTCCGAACCACACAGCACCGCGATCGGCGCACCGGCCTCGGTTGCCGCCGTGGCGATCTCGTCTATCGCCAGCGGCCCGGGATTGATCGACTCGATACCGCCGGAGGCCAGCAGGTTCGCGATGAAAGTCACCCGAACGTTGTGTTCGGCGACCGAACCGAGCGGCACCAGCAGCGCTTTCGGCCGCGCGCCATGCTCGGCCAGATAGGCGTCGGAGCGGTTGCGCAGCGCCTCGAAGGTGGCACCGTAGCGGGCCACCCTATCGTCGTGGCGCGCCGCTTCGGACAGCGGGCGCTCGGCCAGGTTCGGGAATTCGTTCACCCCGGTGACGGACGTCTTCCGGTGTGCGACATCAGCATCGCGCGCCGCCTTGGTCTCGGCGATGCGCTCGGCGAGCAGCCCGGAATCGAGTGCGGCGAGATAACCACCCGCCGCCTCGATTTCCTGCATGAACTCCCACGCCTTCGCGGCGAGCGCGCCGGTCAGGTCCTCGACGTACCAGGAGCCCGCGCCCGGGTCCTGCACGAAGCCGAGGTGGGATTCCTCGAGCAGCAGCAACTGGGTGTTGCGAGCCATCCGGTCCGCGAACGACTTCGAGACGCCGAGCTCACCGGCGGGCAGCGCCGAATCGAAGGTCAGCACGGTGACCGCGTCCGCGCCGCCGACGCCGGCGCCGAACGCCGCGAGGGTGGTGCGCAGCAGGTTCACCCACGGGTCGCGCTGGGTCATCATGGCCGCGGAGGTCACCGCGTGCTGCGGTGCGCCACCGAAATTCGGTGCGCCGCAGGCGTGCGCGACGCGGGCCCAGAGTTGGCGGGCGGCACGGAATTTGGCGACCGTGGCGAACTGGTCATCGGTGGCGGCGAAACGGAAGGTCAGCTGCTCCAACGCATCCGCGATGTCCAGGCCTTCGGTGAGGGCGCGCAGGTAGGTCAGGCCCGCGGCGACGGCGGCACCGAGCTCCTGGGCATCGGAGGCGCCCGCCTTGTGGAACACCGTGCCGTCCACGGTGATCGCGCGCACCGTCTCGGCGCGCGCGACGGCGGTGGCGGCCAATGCCAATGTCTCCGCGAGCGAAGTATCGTCGACTCCTGCGAACCTACTCGTGAGCGGTGCCGCGCCGAGCGAGACGTGAATGTCCTTGCGGGAGGCCGCGTCATAGCCGTCGAGCGCGGTGTACAGGTGCTCGGCCGCATCGGCGGTCGCGGTGCCCGCGTCCAGGGTCACCGGTGCGAGGTCGAACAGCAAACCGGACAGCGCGGCGGGCAGATCGGCGACCGGCACACCGCGCTCGCCGGCACCGAGCCATACGGCGCTGATGCCGTTGCCGAGACCGGCCATGATCTCCCGGTTCACCGCGGCGGCGTCGGCGCCGCCGAAATATGCGCTGACGTGCCAGCCGCGGTGCACGTCGCGGGTGGCGTCGCCGCCCCGGACGAACGGATACGTGCCGGGCAGCGGCTGCTCGGGCAGCTCGTCCTTGCGCGTGTACAGCGGGGCGATGGTCAGCCCGTCGTAGGTCGTCTCATCGAGCAGATGCTCTGGTTCGTCCGGCAGTTCGGCGATCTCGACCCGCCGGACCTTCGCCAGCACCCCGGCCACGCCCTTGCGCCACGCGGCGAACTGCGGCACCGGATCCGCGCCCGTGGGCGCCGATCCCGGTCCGGGCTCTGAAGCAATCGGCATAGCTTGCTGTTCCTCTTCCACTCGACTGCAGGCGCACCCGTGATTGTGTGCCGAAACCGCCGTATTCGCCCAGTTCAGCGACTACTTTGGTTAACGAGCATTCGTCCCGTTTCTTCTGATGCTAGCGGGAACTCCGCAACGCGTTGTCCCCTAGTACCACTACCACCCGGTAATCTGGCCCCGGTGACCAGGCTGATCCGTGACCCGCGCGTGCTCGCGTTGATCGTCGGTGTCGTCGCGTTGTTCGTGGCGGCGATGCTGGTCCCGCTCCCCAGTCCGCGGCAGATCCAAGACTGGGCGACCTCGGTCGGTCCGATCTTTCCGGTGCTGTTCTTCGTGGTGCACGCGCTGGTGACGGTCGCGCCGATCCCGCGCACCGTGTTCACGGTCAGTGCCGGACTGCTGTTCGGTCCCGTGCTCGGCATCGCCCTCGCCGTCGGCGCGACGACGATCAGTGCCGCGCTTGCCATCCTGCTGGTGCGTGCGCTCGATCGCGAGCAGGTCGCGTCCCGACTCACCCATCCGGCCGTGCGCGCCGTCGACGATCGGCTACAGCGCCGCGGCTGGCTGGCCGTCGGCTCGCTGCGCCTGATCGCCGCGGTGCCCTTCTCAGTGATCAACTATTGCTGCGGGCTCTCCTCGATCCGCTTCTGGCCGTACATGATCGCCACGCTGATCGGCGTCCTCCCCGGCACCATCGGGACCGTCATCCTCGGCGACGCCCTCACCGGTACTACGCACCCAGCGCTGATCGTGTTCTCCGCAGTGCTGATCGCGGTCGGCTTGATCGGACTGGTCATAGACACACGCTGGGGCTATCAGGCCGACGAACCGGCCCCGGTCACCGTCGAGCCCACACCGACCGCCGTCGCCGAATAGCCGATCGGCCGCACACGAAATCGCATGCGGCGGGTCAGGCAGCGGGTGGCGCCGTCAGTCGACGGTCAATTCGATCGGCACTGCGATGACGTCGACCATCGCACCGTTGCGCAGGACCGTGACAGGCAGTTTGACACCGATCGCGTCGGCGAAGAGCTGACGCTGAATGCCTTGGGCGTCACGGACTTCGGCGCGGGCGACACTGAGGACCAAGTCGCCGCGGCGCAGGCCCGCCGCTTCCGCGGGGCCGCCGCGGACTACCTCCATGATGCGGACACCGGCGGCTTGACCGGTACGCGCGGCGACAGCGGCGGGCAGCGGTGCGGGCATGCCGACCAGGCCGAGGTAGGCGCGGCGGACCCGGCCTTCGGTGTGCAGAGTCCCGATGATGCGTCGAGTGGTGGCGTTGATCGGAATCGCCAGGCCGAGGCCGATTCCGGCGACGGCGGTGTTGATACCGACTACGCGGCCCGCCGAATCCGACAGTGCCCCACCGGAATTGCCGGGATTGAGCGCGGCATCGGTTTGGATCACGTCTTCGATCACTCGTCCCGCACGGCGTGAGGCGACCGGGACCGCCCGGCCCAGCGCGCTCACCACTCCGGCGGTGACCGAACCGGCGAGACCGAGTGGGCTGCCGACGGCAACCACCAGCTGGCCGACGACGAGTTCGTCCGCGTCGCCCAGCGTGACCGCCCCGGGTGCGCCGTTGCGGGAGCGCAGCACCGCGAGATCCGACAGCGGATCGATGCCGACGACATCGAACTTGGCTTCCACCCCGTCGGCGAACACCACCTCGCCGCCGCTGGCCGACCCGATGACGTGCGCGTTCGTCAGCATGAAACCGTCATCGGTGAACACGACCGCCGAGCCGCTCCCCCGTCTGGTCCGCACGCTGGCCACGTGCGGCGTGACCGACGCGGCAACCCTGGTCACCGTGCGCGAATAGGCATCCATCGCGGCGTCATCGTCCACGTCGACCACCACCCCTGATTACACGTTTGCACCAACCCCTCCAGCATGCCCGCACGACGCCCTGGGCGCACCGTGTTCACCACGGGCACAACCAATCGACGCCGTACCGTCGCCTACCAACCGGCGTTGGCGCCGACCCCTCCGTCGATTGTTGCGTTCAACGCAATATGACTGTGCAAACTATGCACTGGACATCATGCCACCGGCGACAGAGACTGTGTTCATAGCGAACGTAGCTTTCCGGCCGCCCCGATAAGCAGGGGATTCGGGTTCCGTTCAGCGACATCGCATTACGAGACAACATGCATCCACCTGGCCGCTGCGTGCGCAGTGACCGACGAACCAATACAGGAGTGAGCACTATGGCGAGGACCGTACGACCGACGGCTTATGGCACACCGGAGGTCCTCGAGATCGTCGAGACACCCGTCCCGCAGCCTGCCGTCGACGGAGTCGTCGTGGAAGTCCGCGCAGCCGGGGTCAACCCGATCGACTGGAAGGTCTACAGCGGCGCCTTCCACACCGTGGACGACGAACACAAGGATGCCGCCGGGGTCGCGTCGGACCTGCCTCGGCTCGGCATGGAGTGCGCGGGCGTTGTCACGGCCGTCGGTGCGGACGTCACCGGGGTCCAGGTCGGCGATGAGGTCATCGTCTACCCGGCCTCCGGCGCCTATGCCGATTACGTCGCCGCACCCGTCACCGCGCTGATCCCCAAGCCCGCCGAGCTCGGCTGGCCCGAGGCCGGGGCGTTGATGCTCGCGGGCCTCACGGCGACGCACGCCCTGCACGCCGCCGGTGTGGGTGCGGGCGATACCGTCCTCATCCATGGCGCCGCCGGCGGAGTCGGTTTGCTGGCCGTGCAATTGGCCACCGCGCTGGGCGCGACGGTGATCGCCACCGCCGCCGAACGCAATCACGAAGTGCTGCACGGCCTCGGCGCCGTCCCGGTGACTTATGGCAGCGGGTTGCTCGACCGTGTGCGGGCTGCTGCGCCCGATGGCATCACCGCCGCGGTGGACTGCGCGGGCAGCGAGGAAGCGCTCGAAACATCCCTCGAGTTGGTGGCCGACCCGCAGCGCATCGTCTCGATCACCGGCGGTGACGGCCGCTTGGCCGCCGGGATCAAGGTGCTCGGCTATGGGCCGGGCGAGGACGCGGGCACCGAGTTCCGGCAGGCTGCGCGGGCCGAGCTGGCGGCCCGCGCGGGCGCGGGTGAGCTGCGGGTACTGATCGACAACGTCTACCCCCTCGCGGAGGCGGCGAAGGCGCATCAGGCCGGGATCAGCGGACACGCCCCGGGCAAGCTCGTACTTGTCCCGTGATCGAATTCGGCTGGGCCGCAAGGAGTTAGGCGGCGGGACTCATCGTGGCGCCCTCGAAGAACTCCGATTCGGTCATGCCGAGGCGGGTGGTTACCAGCTCGAGCGCCAGCCGGAGGACTTCCTGGGCGGTCGGGGCTACCACCTGGGACTGTTCGAGGCGCGTGGTACCGCATTCGACCCGGACTCGGCAGCGCCAGCCCCCGCCGGTGGCATAGGGCTGGGGGCGGCCGATCAGGACGCTCATTCGGACGCCGTCCCGGAGGAACTCGTTCGTGGCCAGCAGGTCGTCATCTGGGGTGATCATCATGGTCATGTCACGCACGACCCAGCACAGGCAATGTTGCAGCTACAAGTCGGTTCCGCATCGGATACTCCCGGTATTACTCAACAGGCAGGGCACTTACGACTATCCGTTCGCTATGAACGTAGCCCGACACGCGCAACTCCGCAACATTTGAGCAAACATTTCGTCACGAGAGGGTTGACACGCAGGTAACCAGCGGGAAGCCCCGAACCTCGAAACCAGCGAGGGCGGGGCTTCTCCGCAGTTCAGAAGTCACGTCCGACGAAGGTCCCCCACTGGCGATCCCCACAGCGACGCCACCCACTCGCCGGGATCGAGGGCCAGGCCGGGCGAACCGGCAATCGGATTAATCGCCACGGCGGCGATCATCTACGCCGTGGCGAATGCGCCGATACAAACCTCCGGCAAATCCAGTTTCAGCAATCCGGCGATCCCGACGTAAAGATTCATGTCCATATCGTCGAAATGGTTTTGACACCCAAAGCGCGCCATTCCGCCGATTCGCGAAATACATGGACATTCAGCACTATTCGGACCAAGCGAAGGTCGGGCACATCAACGGCGACACACCACGATTGCCACCGACTTTTCCAGTCAATGTGCGCTCCGACACCTACCACCGACCCTGTGTTGAGCATCACCACGTAAACCCCTGCCGCTCAACGGCTTTCCCGCCCGATTTCACCGCTGCGTTACACATTCGGCACGCGATCGGAAATGTTCTGACCGGACGCTGTGCGCATGCGTCCGATGCGATCTCGACATCGTGTACATGTGCTGGCGTGCGATGTTTGCGGCCGTTTGCCGCACCCACGCCGAGCGCGCTTGACGCTGGCCAAATTGGCCGCCGTATTTCCGGTCGAGCTCGCGCTGCATGCGCTGGTCGTCCACTTCGACCCACCTTATTTACTCACCGTGGCCTTGCTGACGATCAGCACCACAACGCTCATCATCTGGGTCGTCGAGCCCTCCGCAACGCGCATGCTCGGCGCATGGCTGCACGGCCCCGAACTCCGTAGCCGCGACGACGTCGACCGCGCGCCCACCCTGTGGCGCATCCGCGTCCGCGTCGACGACCGTCCGGGCCAGCTCGAGGCACTGGCCAGGCACCTGGCCCGTCGCGGCGCCAACATCCTCAATGTCCATGTGCACCAACTCGAATCGGGCGTTCTCAACGAACTGGTCATCGCGGCACCGACCGGCATCAGCCCGGACGCGCTGTCGTCGACGGTCGTACACGCCGGCGGATCCGGGGTCCGCATCTGGCCCGCCTCGGCGTTCGCCCTGATCGACGGTCAGACCAAGGCGCTGGGCATCGCAAGCCGGGTGGCGGCCGATCCCGAGGAACTCCCGCTCGCCATCGCCGAACTGCTCGGCGCCCGCTATCTCACCCCCGGCACCTTCGCCCACCGCGACCTCACGTTCGACGGCACCACTCTGGTCGTGCCGTGGCAGCCCGATCGCCCGCTCATCTTCGTCCGCGCTGACGAACCCTTCACCCCGGCCGAGAACGCCCGCGCCCATCGTCTGACCGACTTGGCGCGCAGCGTTACCAGACACGGCTGACGCACGGTCCCAACAGAATTCCGTCTACCTGCGTCATCGTGAACGCCTCTTGCTCTATCCGTCTGGGACGGTATCGTACTAGTAGTACCGCATACTGACGGTACCGAGCTCAATGAGGTGCGAGATGACCGAGCAAAGTGTGCGAGCCAGGGAACGCACGGGCAGCGGATACCCGAAGGCGCGGCGGATCAGATTTCGCTTCGGCGAGCCGGTGCCGATGTCGAAGTACTACGCGGGCGGCGACATGGTGTTCAGCCACTTCATCGCCGGACTGTCCGCGGGGTTCCCGCCCGGCGAGGAATCGTTCATCCGGTCGGTGCGCCGATTCGCGGACCAGATCACGGATCCGGTGCTCAAGAAGCGGGTGGCCGGGTTCATCGGCCAGGAGGCGATGCACGGCCAGGAACACCGGCGGCTCAACGAGAAGCTGATCGAGATGGGTTATGCCATCGAATGGCTGGACGCACCGGAGGTCGTCGAACGGCAGAAGCGTTTCGAGCAGCGCATCCCGGCGCGGCTGCATCTCGCGGCGACCGCGGCGGCCGAGCACTACACGGCGGTGCTGGCCGAACGCGTGCTGTCCAGTCCGGAGATCCAGGCGCTGGCCGGTGACGAAGAAGTGCGAAACCTGTTGAACTGGCACGCTTTCGAGGAACTCGAGCACAAGTCGGTGGCGTTCGACGTGTACCGCGCGGTCGGCGGCACGGAGATGATGCGCATCCTCACGATGGCGACGTTGGTCGCGCTCACTCTCCCGCTCACCGCCGTCACGCTCACCGTGTCGCTCAGCCGCGACCCCGACGCGCGGCAGTACCCGCTGAGCCTGGCCCGGGAAGCTCTCACGCTGTTCCGCGGGCCGGTGTTCCGCGGCATCGGCCGCGAGCTGGTGCTGTATCTGCGGCCCAACTTCCATCCCGACGACATCGATTCGCGAGAGTTGCTGGAGCACTGGCAGAAAGAGCTCTTCGGCACTGAAGGCAGCCTCGTCGATCACCTGAAGTAGTTACTCATCGCAATCGAATAATCCTGGAATCAACGGAGATTCACATGACTACCAGCGTGCGGAAAAACGGCGCGGGCGGCTACCCGAAGGTGCGCCGGATGAAATTCCGGTTCGGCGAACCGGAACCCATGACCAAGTACTACGCGGGCGACGACATCGTGCTGAGCCACCTCGTCGCGCTGCTCTCGGCCGCCTTCCCGCCCGGCGAGGAATCGTTCATCCGATCGGTGCGCCGATTCACCGAGCAGATCACCGATCCGGTGCTCAAGAAGCGGGTCGCGGCGTTCATCGGCCAGGAGGCGGTGCACGGCCAGCAGCACGGCCGATTGAACGAGCAGCTGTTCGCGCTCGGCTATCCCCTGCCGCATTTCGTCAGCGGGCGTGGCGAACTCCTGCGGCGGGCCGAGCGGCTGGCACCGCCCGCCGCCCACCTCGCCATCACGGCCGCCGCCGAGCACTACACCGCGGTACTGGCGGCGCGGGTGCTGTCCAGTCCCGAAATCCAGGAACTCGCGGGCGATCCCGAGGTGCGCAACCTGCTCAACTGGCACGCGCTCGAAGAACTGGAACACAAGTCGGTGGCGTTCGACGTCTATCGCTCGGTCGACGGGCCGGAGTGGCTGCGGATCGCGGTCATGTCGGTGCTGTACGCCTTCACGATTCCGGTGGTCGGGCTGGGCGTGCTCGCGTCGATCCTCGCCGATCCCCCTGCCTGGCAGCCGATCACGGTCGCCCGGCAGTCCTACCGACTGATTCGAGGACCGATCGTGCGCGGGCTGCTCAGCGAGATCCAGGTGTATCTGAAACCGGGTTTCCACCCGGACGACGTGGACACCGGGGCCCTGCTCCAGCAGTGGCAGACCGAATTGTTCGGCGCCGAAGGCGCGCTCGTGGATCGCGTCCGATGAGCGCGGTGCGGCCCGACCACGAGGCGATCGTGGTCGGCGCGGGGTTCGGCGGTATCGGAGCCGCGATCGCTCTGCAACGCAAAGGCATCCACGACTTCGTCATCGTCGACAAGTGGGATCGGGTCGGTGGAACGTGGCACGCCAACACCTATCCCGGTGTCGCCGTGGATATCCCGTCGTTCATCTACAGCTTCTCCTATGAGCAGCGCGGAGACTGGTCACGAATCTTCGCGCCGGGCACCGAGTTGCGCGACTACGCCGAGGGCATGGTCGACAAGTACGGCCTGCGGCCGAAACTGCGGTTGAACACGACGATCGTCTCGGCGGTGTTCGACGCCGAGGACAGCCTGTGGCTGCTCGGCACCGACGGCGGCCGCACGCTCACCGCGCGCTACGTCGTAATGGCGATCGGCGGACTGGAACGGCCGAAGATGCCTGACATTCCGGGCCTGCACGACTTCGCGGGCACGCTGATGCACACGGCGCTGTGGGACGACGATGTCGCGCTGACCGGCAAGCGGGTCGCGGTGATCGGGACCGGCGCGACCGCGCTGCAGCTGGTGCCCGCCATCGTCGACAAGGTGGCGCACCTGAGCGTCTTCCAGCGGACACCGATCTGGGTGTTCCCGAAATCCGATGCGGCCGTCGGTTCGATCGGCCGCGCGATCCTCGAACGTCCCTGGGTGCATTCCGGTATCCGCATGTTCGGCACCATCGCGACCGAGATCGGCATGGGCGGCATGGTGGCCGGCCCGACCTGGCTCGGCGACGCGGGCCGCCGGCTGGCCGAGATCCCGGCGCGCCGGTGGATGCGGGCGCAGGTGCACGATCCGGTCATCCGCGAGAAGCTGATTCCGGCATACGGGCTCGGTTGTAAACGCCCGTCGATGTCGAACGACTACCTGTCGACGTTCAATCGGGCGGATGTCAGCCTGGTCACCGAGCCGATCGGCTTCATCGGCGAACGCGGCATCACCACCGAGGACGGGGTGGAGCATCCGGTCGACGTGCTGATCTGCGCCACGGGATTCAAACTGTGGGAAAAGGATTCGATCCCGCCGTTCCCGGTGACCGGTCGCAACGGGCTCGACCTCGGGGAGTTCTGGGACCGCCATCGGTTCCAGGCCTATCACGGTGTCTCGGTGCCCGGGTTCCCGAATATGTTCACCATCACCGGGCCTTACGGCTTCGTGCTCGGCTCCTACATCTGGATGATCGAGGCCACGGCCGCACACCTGAGCCGGGCCATCGCCGAGACCAAGCGGCGCGGTGCGACCGTGTGTGAGATCAGTCAGCACGCGCACGACGAGTACTTCGCCAAATGCCTGCGCCGCCAAGAGAAGAACTTCCTGTTCACCTCCGCCTGCGACGGGTCGAACACCTACTACATCAACAGCCACGGCGATTCGCCGTTCCGTCCGTCCACGCACGGCGAGATGTACTGGCAGAACCGGCATTTCGACCTCGACGACTACCACTACCGGCAGTCCGTGCCCGCACCGCGGACCGGCGCGATCCTCGAGGAATCCGTATGAGAATCACCAACATCCACCCCGAACTGGTGGTGGTGACCGGTGCGGGCAGCGGCATCGGCCGGGCCATCGCGATCCGGTTCGCCAAAGCCGGTGCGCACGTGGTGGTTTCCGATCTGGACCTGGACTCCGCCTTGGCGACCGAGGCGATGATCCACGCGCACGGGCGGCGGGCCTCCGCGGCCCGGCTCGACGTCACCGATCCGAAGGCGTGGGAAGCGTTCGGCCGGGACGTGCTCGCGGACCACGGTGTGCCGGATGTGCTGGTCAACAACGCGGGCATGCTGGTGAGCGGCGCGTTCGTGGATCTGACGCCCGCCGACTGGGATCGCCAGCTGAGCGTGAATCTGCTCGGCGTGGTGCACGGCTGCCGGGTGTTCGGACAGCAGATGATCGACGACCGCAAGCGCGGGCACATCGTGAATATCGCGTCGGCGGCGGCATTTACACCGACGCCAGTGATGTCGGCGTATTCGGTATCCAAGGCCGGGGTGAAGATGCTCACCGAGTGCCTGCGACTCGAGTTCGGGCCCAAGGGAATCGGGGTCAGTGCCATCTGTCCCGGTGTGATCAACACCAACATCGGCGAGCATGCCGTCACCGTCGGTGTCGACCAAGAGTTGATCGCGCGCGGCAAGGAACTGGCGCGGCGGGTGCAGGAGATGGCGGCGAAACTGCCGTTCTCGCCGATGAGTCCGGATCTGGTGGCGCGGGCGGCGCAACGCGCGGTGCGGTACGACCTCGCCGTCGTTCCGGTGCGGACGGAGGCGTGGTTGGGGTACTTCATGCTGCGGATCGCGCCGGGGGTGAATCGGCGGATCACCCAGCCGTTGGACGTCGAGCGGATCGAACGGATCGGGCGGCGGATGCTCCGGTTCATCGATCCGGTATCCGTGACTTCCTCAGCGGCACAGCCTGATTCCGCGCCGGTCGAGGTGCCGAGGTAGCACGATGACCGCGGACAAAGGTGTCCATGAGCTGAAGGTCAGTGCGGTGGTCGAGGAGACGGCCGATGCCCGCACCTTGGTCTTCGAGGTGCCCGACGAGCTCAGTGAGCGGTTCCGGTATCGCCCGGGTCAGTTCCTCACTGTGCGGGTGCCGAGTGCGCGTACCGGCTCGGTGGCGAGGTGTTATTCACTGTGCAGCAGCCCGCACTGCGATGATCGGATCGCGGTGACGGTCAAGCGGATCGCGGACGGCTATGCCTCGAACCTGATCTGTGACACCGTCGCGGTCGGCGACCTGATCACGGTGCTGGAGCCGTCCGGTGCGTTCGGGCCGCGCGAGCTGGATGCCGATGTGCTGCTGTGCGCGGCGGGCAGCGGCATCACGCCGGTCCTCTCGATCATCAAATCCATGATGGTCGGCGGGGAGGGGAATGTTGTTGTGCTGTATGCCAATCGTGATCGGCAGTCGGTGATCTTCGCGGACGTGCTGGACGACTTGACACACCGTTACCGAGGTCGGCTGAAGGTACTGCATTGGCTCGAATCCGAGCGCGGGCTGCCCACCGTCGCGGCCGTCGCGGAACTGGTACGACCGCACGCTGGCCGCGACTGGTTCCTCTGCGGGCCTGCCGGATTCATGACCGTGGTCGGTACCGCGGCCGCCGCGCTGCGCGTGCCGACGACCCGCATCCACACCGAGGAATACCGCTCCCTGCAATCGAATCCGTTCGATGAACCCGTCCGCAGCAACGGAAGCACGCCACTCGGTGACGTAGCCGTTGTCGAGGTGGACATCGACGGTGAAACCCACGTCCTGGACTGGCCCAAGCACACTCCCCTACTGGATGTGTTGCTGGACAACGGAATCGACGCGCCCTACGTCTGCCGCGAATCCGCTTGCGGCACTTGCGTCTGCTCGGTCAAACAGGGGCGCACCCGGATGCGGCAAAACGAGGCCCTCATCGATGACGAACTCGCCCTCGGACTGACCCTCGCCTGCCAAACCCTCCCGGAGTCACCCCGGGTGCACATCGCCTTCGACCAGTAACTCACTCCGGCTCGAACGCCAGATGCGCCGGTTTCGCCACGTCGAGCGGTAGGTTGTTGAGCTCGGCGACCCCGTCCAGCATGTTCCTGGCGATGATGCTCACATGCTGGGCGAACCGCTCGGTCGACATCACCTCGGCTTTGGCCCGGTTGGCGCCGAGCCACCAGTCGGTGGCCGAGCCGACCGCGCCGAAGATGGCGTAGGCGGTCAACTCCAGGCTGCCGGTATCGACGTTCTGCCCTTCGAGCCGCTCCTCGATCATCTGGGCCGCCAGCAGCGCCGACCGCTGCGCCACCTCGATGGCGCGTTCGGGCTGTTCGGCCTGCTGCGCCAGCCGACTGTGCACCAGGAAGCGGAACACGTCGGGCTGCGCCTCCACCACCGCGACATACTCGGCTATCGCGGTGCGAATCAGCTCGGCCACCGAATCGGTGGTCAGGCTGATCTTCGCGAGCACCCGCTCCCACAGCATGCTCTGCACCCGTTCCAGGATCGCCAGGTACAGGTCGGTCTTGTCCGCGAAGTGCCGATACAGCTTCGGCTTGGCGCAGCCCGCCGCCCGCGCGATGTCGTCCATGCTCACGTCGGGCCCGTGTTCGGCGAGCGCCCGGAAGGCGGCGTCGACGAATTCGCCACGCACCTGCTCCCGATGCGCGCGCCATCGTTCGGTCCTGGCATCCGGACGCGGCGCGTCGGGCGAGCTGCTACCGGCGGCCGTCATGCTTGTCATGATATTGAATGCCGGCCGCGGGCACGCGCTTCGGGCCACGACAAGGTCAGCGCAGCCAGCCCTTTCGCTTGATGTAGGCGAGCGGGATCACGGCGGCCACCAGTGTCATGAGGGTGGTCGCGAGAAAACCGTGCTGCCATTCGAGTTCGGGCATCCAGGTGAAGTTCATGCCGTAGAAGGTGGCGATCAGGGTGGGCGGCAGGAAGACCGCGGTGATGATGGTGAACACCTTGACGATCTGGTTCTGTTTGACGTCGAGCCAGGTCATCACCGACTGCTGCAGGTAGCGCACCTTGTCATGCTCAAAGCCCGCGTGCTGCTTCACCCCGTCGACGTCGGCGATCAGGATGGCGAGCAGGCTCTCCAGCTCGGCGCTGTGCACGGTGATGTCGGCCATCAGATGTCGTGCGGCGCGGGCCAATTGGAGCTGGGTCTCCTGGGTGCGCGAGACGATCTCCTCGGCCGCGTTCATCCGCGACATGGTGCCGCGCATGTCGGCGACGCCGATCTCGCGGCCGCGCTGGTCGTAACCGTTGGTGGCCATCTCGATCTCGTCGTTCATCGCCTCCAGCGCGTCGCTGGCGTAGTAGATCACCCGCTCGGACGCCTCGTTCAGCGCCCACAACAGCGCGTACATGACGCCGTGCGAGGAACCGGTGAGGGTCGGGTTGCGGCGCATCTTCGCGATCGCCTTGTCGAACGGGACGAAGTGCTCGTCCGGTTGCAGCGTCACCAAGAACTCCGAACCCAGTGCGAAGACAATGGTTTCGCGTTCGATGGCGTCGCCGCGCTTGTAGTTGGCGACGACCGGTAAGTAGAGGAAGTTGTCGGTCTCCCAGACCCGGTTGCGCGCGGCGGCGAAGTCTACGCCGAGCCGTTCGCGCAGTACCGCGGCGGTATCGGCGTCGGCCGCCGCCAGCGGAATCCAATGTTGTTGCAGGACTTCGGTGTCGAACCGGTCGGTGGTCACGGCGCTGGTAAGGGCACGCATCGCTACTGACCGTAGGACGAGTGGGCGGGCGAGACGGACGACGAGCCGACGGGTGCCTGCGGGTGGGCGTAATGCATCGTCAGCAGTCCCGCACTGATGAGCAGATAGAGGCCGACCGTGAACCAGATCGACTGTCGCTCCAAATTCGGTGCGCGGTGCGGTGTTTCGGCCCTCTTGAACATGATCGCCATGGCGGAACTCCAATGCTTCGTAGCGTCTGATGGTGACAACGTCTGGTGGTGACACGCCCGCCTGCCGCGGGCCGGGCGCGGACAGCAGGCAGCCGCGCCCGGATGCCGGTGCGGCCGTCCGGGACGGTCACACCGACTACGCAGGCCGACGCCGTACGCGCCGGACCCGTCGGGTCGAAGAATGTTGAGAATTGGTGCCGCGTCAGGCGATCGGCCGGCCGCTCAGCTCGGCCGCGGATCGCGCGGGCAGATCAACGACGAACCGGCACAACCCGTTTCGCTAAGGCGGTCCGGCTAGAGACGTCGATACTGTCAACCGGCATCAGCCGCTCACCCCGCTTCGGTTGGTTGCTCACTACGCAGAATTGCGCACCCATTATTAGAAACCCGCCGTCGTACGTTCGTCAATCAGTTGCGCAAGTATTCGACTCCATGCCACGCTACGGACATGCGGCCCCGCGCATTCGCGGCTCGCAAGCGCTCCTTGCTGGAGGCGGACGTGACCGAGCACGGCGAGCCGGGCCCCCTCCCGGCGGCTCAACTCCATGACGCGGCAGCGGTTTTCGGCATGCTCGCGGCCACCGCCCGGCTGCAGATCCTCTGGCTGCTCGGTCAGGGCGAACGCGACGTGGGCTCGCTGGCCGCCGAGATCGGTCAAACCGTGCCTGCGGTCAGCCAGCACCTCGCGAAGCTCAAACTGGCCGGTCTGGTGCACATGCGCAAAGAGGGCCGGCGCAACGTCTACGTGATCGCCGATCCCGGCATCGCCGACATCGTCCGCCTCGCCTTCCGGCACCACCGACTGCACGGCGGGCAGCTGCCGCCGGGCCTGGGCGACTGAGAGCAAGATCGCCCCTGCTCAGGTCGCGTTCCGGCGGGCCGCTGGGTACCGTGACCTGGTCTGACCCGTTAATGATCCAGAAAGGGAGCGGTGATGAACCCGTTCTCTGTCCGTAATGTCGGACTTGCCGTTATTGCCCTGGCCGGATTGGTGACGGGATGTAGCAGCGCGAGCACGCCGGACGCCGCCCCCGCGGCGCCCGCGAACCCGTTCGCCGATTGCGCGCCGCTGACCAACCAGCAGATCAGCGACGCCGTGCACGCGGCAGGCCTGACCACGCACCACTCACCGCAGGTCTGCTACTGGGAGGCGCAGGTCGGCGACGGCGACGCGACCGTCAGCTTCACCTACTCCGCGCAGGACTCGCTGCAGCAGCTGTGGGACCGCGCCCGAGCCGACGGTTTCCAGACCGAGCACATGGTGATCACCAAGCACGTCCTCGGCACGGTCACCGCGACCGCGTTCTACATCCGCAACCCGCACGACCCCGGCGACTGCGCGGTCACCGCCGCCGCCAACGGCGCCATCACCTGGCGGGTCCAGAACCGTTCGCAGGCAACAGCACTCGACCCCTGCGCGGCCGCGCTCGACCTGGCCACCATGATGGTCGACCTGTCGCCGTAGCCGTCAGAACAGGAAATACCGCTGGGCCATCGGGAGTTCGGTGGCGGGCTGCTCGGTCCAGACCTCGCCGTCGATGCGCACGGTGAAGGTGTCCGGATCGACTTCGATGCGCGGCATGGCGTCGTTGTGCGGCATGTCGGTCTTCTGGCGATCGCGAACGTTCTTGACCGGGGCCAGTTTTCGATTGATCCGCAGGCGGTCGACGAGGCCGTCGTCGATGGCCTGCTCGGAGACGAAATGCAGTGAGGTGGCGGCCGCGACGAGCGGAGCCGCGCCGAACATCGGGCGGGGCAGCACCGGCTGCGGGGTCGGGATGGACGCGTTGGCGTCGCCCATCGCGGCCCAGGCGATGGCGCCGCCCTTCAGCACCGCGTGCGGGCGGACGCCGAAGAAGGCGGGCTCCCACAGCACCAGGTCGGCGAGCTTGCCGACCTCGACGGAGCCGATCTCGTGGTCGAGGCCGTGCGCGACGGCCGGGCAGATGGTGTATTTCGCGATGTAGCGCCGCACCCTGGCGTTGTCGGCCGCGCCGTCGCCGGGCAGCGCGCCGCGGCGGCGCTTCATCACGTGCGCGGTCTGCCAGGTGCGAATGACCACCTCGCCGATCCGGCCCATGGCCTGGGAGTCGCTGCCGATCATCGAGATCGCGCCGAGGTCGTGCAGCAGATCCTCGGCCGCGATGGTGGACGGGCGGATCCGGCTCTCCGCGAACGCGAGATCCTCCGGGATGGAGGCGCTCAGGTGGTGGCACACCATGAGCATGTCGAGGTGCTCGTCGAGGGTATTGACGGTGTGCGGGCGGGTCGGGTTGGTGGAACTGGGCAGCACGTTGAGATGTGCTGCGACGGTGATGATGTCGGGCGCGTGGCCGCCGCCCGCGCCCTCGGTGTGATAGGCGTGGATGCCGCGGCCCGCGATGGCGCCGAGGGTGTCCTCGACGAAACCGGCCTCGTTCAACGTGTCCGAGTGCAGAGCCACCTGGACACCCGCCGCGTCCGCGACGGTGAGGCAGGCGTCGATCGCGGCCGGGGTGGAGCCCCAGTCCTCGTGCAGCTTGAAACCCGCTGCGCCGCCACGCAATTGCTCCCACATCGCCTCGGCGCTGACGGTGTTGCCCTTGCCGAGCAGCACGATGTTCAGCGGCCAGCCGTCGGTGGCCTCGAGCATCCGGGCCAGATGCCAGGAGCCCGGGGTGACCGTGGTCGCCTTGCTGCCCTCGGCCGGACCGGTGCCGCCGCCGATCAGCGTGGTGATGCCGCCGCCGAGCGCCTCGTCCATCAACTGCGGACAGATGAAGTGCACGTGACAGTCGATGGCGCCCGCGGTGAGGATGCGGCCGTTGCCCGCGATGATCTCGGTGGACGGGCCGACCACCAGGTCGGGATGCACCCCGTTCATGGTGTCGGGGTTGCCCGCCTTGCCGATGGCGCAGATGCGGCCGTCGCGAATGCCGATGTCGGCCTTGATGATGCCCCAGTGGTCGATGATCACCGCGCCGGTGATCACGGTGTCCGGGGCGCCGTCGGCGCGGGTCGCGCGGGACTGGCCCATCGATTCGCGCAGCACCTTGCCGCCGCCGAAGACCGCCTCGTCGCCCGCGAGACCCGGTCCGCCGCTGCGGTCTTCGGTGATCTCGACGAAAAGATCGGTGTCGGCCAGGCGAATTCGGTCACCGGTCGTCGGTCCGAACAGTTCCGCGTACCGGGCGCGGCTCAACTCAGTCATGGTGCCCCTCCAGAATGGCCGCGCAACACTGTTGATCGGAGGTGGTGCGGCGGTGCTTGCTCACTGCGTGTCGTCCAGGTGGCCGGGCGGCGTCAGACTGATGCCGTGTACCTCGCGCGTGCCGCCCAGCGGGACCAGCGAAACACGTTGGCCCAGGCCAGGTTCGAAGCGAACCGCAGTGCCCGCGGGGATGTCGAGGCGGTGGCCGTGCGCGGCGGCGCGGTCGAAGCGCAGTGCGGCATTCGACTGCGGGAAGTGCACGTGGCTGCCGACCTGTACGGGACGGTCACCGGTGTTCACGACGTCGAGTTCGATCCGCTCCGCACCCGCGTTGAGCTCGATAGTGCCCTCAGCACAGATGTATTCACCGGGGATCATGCCGGGCACATCCGCTCGAGGCCGGTCCGCCTGAGACGTTTCGGTGCCGACAAGCAACTCGGAGTTATCTGTCATCGGGTCCCCTAACCGATCGGATGATGGACGGTGACCAGCTTGGTGCCATCCGGAAAGGTGGCCTCGACCTGGACATCATGGATCATCTCCGGCACGCCCGCCATCACGTCGGCGCGCGTGAGAACCGTTCGGCCAGAAGACATCAGCTCGGCGACCGAACGCCCGTCCCGCGCTCCTTCGAGCACGTGGTCGCTGATCAGCGCGACGGCCTCCGGATGGTTGAGCTTGAGCCCGCGCGCCTGCCTGCGCCGGGCCAGCTCGGCCGCGTAGCTCAGCAGCAGCCGTTCCTGCTCATGCGGCGACAGTCGCATCCGGGCTCCTCACCGGGTCGGTTTATGGGTGACGGTCATTCTGGCACGCCCGTTCCGGCGACGCGGGACGAGCGCCCCGCCGAGCGGCTGCGGCTGCTCCGGCCGAGGGGTCGTGGCGTCCCTGACCGGAGGCTGCGCGAGTCCCTAGCCGGGCAGGTTCTGCAGCCGAACCTGGCCGCGCGCGACCACTCGTCCCTGCTCGTCGGTGATCACCACCTGCCACAACTGCTGCAGCCTGCCGCGGTGGATCGGGGTCGCCTCGCCGACGAGGTTGCCGTCGCGGACCGCCCGCAGGAAGTCGGTGTTGTTGTTCACCCCGACGACCGTGCCCTTTGCGCCGTACCAGATTCCGCCCGCGACGCTGGCGAGCGTTTCGATGACGGTGCTGTAGACGCCACCGTTCTGGATACCCGCGGGCTGGTACAGGTGCGGCTTGACGGTCCACTCACCGCGCACCCGGTCCGGGGTTGTTTCCGTGTAGCGCAGGCCGATCAGATCGGTGAACGTGCCTTCGCTGACCTTCGTCATCTGCTCCGGCGTGATGGTCGCGAGCCAATCCGCCGCCCGGGTCTCCTGATCTGTCATGCGGTCCACTTTTGCACAGCGACCGCGACCCGATTACCGCTGGCTCGCCTGTCGCACCGCCGGAAAATAAGCGATGGGCTCCACGGCTAGACGTGGAGCCCATCGCGGCAATGGATCGGGGGTCACCGCAGCCCTCGGGACTCTCGACCAATCCTTACGCCGGTTATGAGTATAGGTCAGGCTTACCTAACTAAGCAAGGCCGTCGCGCGACGAACCGGTAATCCGCGCTGCTCCAAGGCAGCCAAGAGCCCTTGACCACGGCGGGTACCGGCCACCGCGTCGGTGCCGGCGAGCTCCGGCACGTAGGTCGAAGCACCAGCGATGGATTCACCGACCAGCAACCAGAATCGGCGGGCGCTCAAACCCGAGTAGCGGGCCATGCTCGACTGGATCAGCGTCAGCGAGGGCTCGCAGCGATGCGCGAGCCACACATACATCGCGCCCTCACACGGCAGGCTCACCGCGCCGGCCTCCTCGGCCAGCGGGTCGCCCTCGAGCACGCGAATGGTGGTGTCGCCCAAGCCCGCCCAGTCGATGCCGCCGTCGTTGTCGGTGTGGATCCACAGGTTCTCCAGGCCGGGATCCCAGGCCCGCCCCTCGGCCACCAGCAGCGCGATCACCCGGCCGATCACCGCGTGGATCAGCGCGGTCGCCACCACCTCGGCCGCGACGTCGGCGCGGATCATCTCCGCGGCATGCCTGCGATACATCCGTTCGATGCGACCCTCACGCACCCCGTCGGCCAACCGCCACCAGCGCCGCTTGCCCTGCTCGACCATCGCCGCCACCGCGTACACACGCGGATGCTCAGGTTGCAGCGCACGCAACCTGTCACATGTGCGATCGAACGCCATGTGGGCATGACGCGGCGGGCAGGTGGTCATGAGCTCGGGCATTGAACCTCCTCGAGGATTGGCCATAGCGGTGCGAACCGCAAGATAGGTTAGGCTTACCAGACCAACCGGTTCTCTGCTACAACGAATCCCAGGAGTAGTTCGTCACCGTGACCACGCTCGGCAACACACGGCGGCGGCGCCTTTCCGGCCTGTTCGTGCTGACCGTTCTGCTCCTGCTCACCGTGCTCGCCAGTGTCGCGATCGGTACCAGGTCGCTGTCGCCCGGCGCCGTCTACGACGCCCTGCACCACGGGATCACCTGTCGAGGCGGTCCGTTCAGCTGCCCGGCCGGATCCACCGCCGAGGAGATCGTACGTGGACTTCGGCTACCGCGCACGGCACTGGCGTTGGTCACCGGACTCGCCCTCGGCATCGCGGGCGCGCTGATCCAGGGCTACACCCGCAATCCGCTCGCCGACGCGGGGCTGCTCGGCTTGAACGCGGGTGCGGCTTTCCTTGCGGCGCTGAGCATGTACCTGTTCGCGTTCACGACGCCGGAGCAGTACATCTGGTTCGCGTTCGCGGGTGCGTTGATCGCGGGCATCGTGGTGTTCGCGGCGTCGTCGATCGGCGGCGGCAAGGCGAGTCCGCTGAGCCTGGTGCTGGCCGGCGCGGCAGTCACCGCATTTTTGCAGGCGATGACGAATGCCATTGTGCTGCTGGATCCGGCGTCGCTGGACACCTACCGGTTCTGGGTGGTCGGCACCGTCGCCGGACGCGATATCACGGTGTTTTGGCAGGTACTGCCATTCCTGGCGTTCGGAGTGCTGCTCGCGCTCATCGCTTCTCCCGGTTTGAACCTGCTCAGTCTCGGTGACGACGTGGCGCGCGGGCTCGGCGTGAACATCGGACGCAGCCGCGCACTCGGACTGGCCGCGATCGTGTTGCTGTCCGGCGCGGCGACCGCGGCGGTCGGGCCGATCGCGTTCATCGGTCTCGTGGTGCCGCATCTCGCGCGCGTCATCACCGGACCGGACTATCGCTGGCTGGTGCCGTATTCCGGCTTGATCGGCGCGGTGCTGCTGCTGATCGCCGACATCGTCGGCCGCGTCGTGGCCAAGCCCGGCGAGCTGCAGGTGGGGGTGATGCTTGCGGTGGTCGGTGCGCCGTTCTTCATCGCGTTCGTCCGGCGTCGAAAGTTGGTGAGCCTGTGACTGTTTCGCTGAAGACCGACAACGTGCGGCCCGCGCTGCGGGTCGGGCCCGTCTCGGTGGTGTTGCGGCCCGCGATGGTGTTCATCGTGATTGGCTTGGTCGCGTTGATGCTGCTGTGCTTCTGTCTGGACATCGCCACCGGGGAAACGCATATACCGCTCGGGCGCGTGATCGACGTGCTGACCGGCGGCGGAACGCGATCGCAGCGGTTCATCGTGCTCGACTCCCGGCTGCCGCGGGCGCTCACCGCGCTGGTGGTCGGCGCGGCGCTCGGGCTCTCGGGCGCTATTACGCAATCCATCCTGCACAACCCGCTGGCCGCGCCGGACATGCTCGGCATCACCTCCGGTGCCAGCCTCGGCGCTGTCGCGGTGGTCGTCGGCGGCGGCGGGACCGGCCTGCTCGCGACATTCGGCGCGCCACTGGCCGCGCTGGTGGGTGGTCTGCTCACGGCCGCGGCGATCTACCTGCTGGCCTGGGGCCGCAGCCCGACCGGGGACCGGGGCGTCACCGGGGTGCGGCTGGTCTTGATCGGCGTCGGCTTGAACTCGGTGCTGATCGCAGGCATCAGCTGGCTGCTCACCCGGGCGACCCTGCAGGACGCGCAGCGAGCGCAGTTGTGGCTCAACGGATCTCTCAACGCCGCCGATCGCTCCGGTTTGCTGCCTGCCACCCTCGCGCTGGCCGTCGTGGTGGTGGTCGCGCTCGGTTCGGCACGCACGCTGGCCGCGCTGCGGCTCGGCGCCGACACCACCCGCTCACTCGGCGTGCGGATCCAGAGCCAGCAGGCGATCTTGATCGGCGCGGCGGTGGTCGGCGCCTCGGTGGCGACCGCGGCCGTCGGTCCGGTGAGTTTCGTCGCGCTGGCCGCACCGCAGATCGCGCGACGATTGCTGCGCACCCCCGGCGAACCGCTGATCGGGTCGGCGCTGGTCGGCGCCATCCTGGTGGTCGGCGCGGATGTCGCGTCGCGCACGGTGTTTCCGGCGGACCTGCCGGTGGGCATCGTCACCGCGGCGTTCGGCGGACCGTTCCTGCTCTACCTGCTCATCCGCATGAATCGAAAGGCGACGCTGTGATGACCGCTGACGCTACGACCAGCGCGGAGCCCACCCGGCTCGCCGCCGACGACGTCACGCTCGCCTACGGCGACCGGGTGATCATCGACAGACTCACCCTCGACATCGCGCCCGGCGTGATCACCACGGTGATCGGCCCGAACGGCTGCGGCAAATCCACGCTGCTGCGCTCACTCGGCCGGCTGCTGCGCCCGCAGCAGGGGCGAGTGCTGTTGGACGGCAAGGCCATTTCGACGATGAAGACCAAGGACGTGGCCAGGGTGATCGGCATGCTGCCGCAGTCGCCGGTCGCGCCGGAGGGGCTCACCGTCGCCGATCTCGTTGCGCGCGGGCGTCATCCGCATCAGACCTGGTTCCGGCAGTGGTCGGCGTCCGACGAGGACGAGGTGCTGGCCGCGCTCGGCCAGACCGGCATCGCCGACCTGGCCGACCGCGCGCTCGACGAACTGTCCGGCGGGCAACGCCAGCGGGCCTGGATCTCCATGGCGCTGGCGCAGGGCACCGACATCCTGCTGCTCGACGAGCCGACCACCTATCTCGACCTCGCGCACGCGGTGGATGTGCTCGACCTGGTCGACCGGCTGCACGCCGAGCTCGGCCGCACCGTGGTGATGGTGCTGCACGACCTCAATCTGGCGATCCGCTACAGCGACGAACTGATCGTCATGCGCGCGGGACGCATCGTCGCGCAGGGCCGGCCCGCCGACATCATCACCGTCGAGCTGCTGCGCGAGGTTTTCGACCTCGACGCCTCGGTGTTGGAGGATCCGGTCTCCGGCCGGCCGATGGTCGTTCCCATCGGAACGCGGCACGTTGTCGGCAAGGCAGGCGGGCCCGTCATGCCCGAATCCACCGCCGTATGACAATTAACACACCAGCTATTCCATAGTTACGACACCCTGTAGTACGCATGCGCGTCGTTGAGTCCGTAAAATTGTGGGATGGCAGGACTTGGTGAACTCGAGAAAGCGGTCATGGACCAGTTGTGGTCGACCGATGAACCGCAGACAGTCCGGCAGGTGCACGAGGCATTGGCCGCACGCCGCGAGCTCGCGTACACCACGGTGATGACGGTGCTGCAACGACTCGCGAAGAAGAACCTCGTGGTCCAGCAGCGCGACGACCGTGCTCATCGCTACGCGCCGGTGCACACCCGGGACGAATTGGTCGCCAGTCTGATGGTGGACGCACTGCAACAGGCCGACGCCGCGGGCAGCCGCGCCGCCGCGCTGGTGCACTTCGTGGAACAGGTCGGTAAGGATGAGGCTGACGCGCTGCGGGAGGCACTCGCTAAGCTCGAAGCAACCGAGGACACACCGCCCCCGCAGTAGACTCCTCGCGACCTTGCCCCCAACGCAGTGAGCTGAGTCGATGAACGCAACCGCGCCGGTATTCGCCGGACTCGCATTGCTTCTCGCGGGGCCCGCCCCGGCCCTGCTCAGCCGGGCGACCTGGACATACCGGACGCCCCGCGCAGCATTGGTGCTGTGGCAGGCTATCGCGCTGGCCGCCGTGCTCAGTGCGTTCGGGTCCGGACTGGCCATCGCCGCCGAACTGCTGGTGCCCGGTCTCGACGGCCGGCCCACCACGCAACCCACCCGCGAGATCGACGCGCTCGGGCTACCGCTGTGGCTGGCCTACGTCTTCGTGTTCGCGCTGACGCTGCTGGTCGGCGCGCGACTGTGTTACGCGATCGTCCGGGTCGGGGTGCACACGCGGCGGCGCCGGGCCAGGCATCGGATGCTGGTCGACCTGCTCGATCAAAGCGGGCCGCGCCGGCGCGCCTCCGACATCCGGGTGCTCGCCGCGACCGAGCCCATCGCCTACTGCCTACCCGGCCTGCGGCAGCGCGTGGTGATCAGCGAGGGGACGCTGACCAACCTCGACGATGCCGAGATCACCGCGATCGTCAGCCATGAACGCTCGCACCTGCGCGCCAGGCACGATCTGGTGCTCGAGGCGTTTACCGCTGTGCACGAAGCGTTTCCGCGGTTCGTCCGCAGCAAGGCCGCGCTCGGCTCGGTGAAACTGCTCATCGAATTGCTCGCCGACGATTCCGCGGTGAAGGTCACCGGGCCGAAGCCGCTGGCCCGCGCGCTCGTCGCGTGCTCGAAATCCACCGCGCCCCAGGGTGCGCTCGCCGCGGGCGGGCCGACCACTCTGATTCGCATCCAGCGCCTCACCGGGCGGATCGGTGATGTTCGGATCGCCAGCGCCGCCTACCTGGGCTCGGCCGCGATCCTTGTCGTTCCGACGATGGCCGTCGCGGTACCGTGGCTGGTTGAGCTGGGGCGACTCTTCCGCGGCTAGACAGTCGTAGGACGTATCCTGAACACTTGGCCTGCCACCCGGTCGGCCTGTTTTGGCGCTGCACCCCTTTGGTCGCAGCGCGCGGTGCACCGAACCGGTCTCCACCCCGATCCACCGAACAGCGCGCAGCCCAGCCCGAGCGCGTCGTCTTACGAAAGGCACACACCACCCGTGACCTCCTCGACGCCAGTCGCCGCTGCGCCCGTGACCTTCATGGACCTCGGCCTGCCCGCCGTGCTCGTGCAAGCGCTGCGGAACGACGGCATCGAGGCACCGTTCCCGATCCAGGCCGCGACCATTCCTGATGTGCTGGCGGGTAAGGATGTACTCGGCCGCGGGCCGACGGGTTCCGGCAAGACGCTGGCCTTCGGGCTGCCCATGCTCACCCGGCTGGCCAGCGGGTCGACCAAGCCGGGCCGGCCGCGTGGTCTGGTGCTGGTGCCGACCCGCGAGCTGGCCGCGCAGATCGAACGCGCACTGGACGCACCCGCGCTGGCGGTCGGGCTGCGGGTCGCGTCCGTGGTCGGCGGCGCGCCGATCCGGCGGCAGGCCGAGCGGCTCGCGCGTGGCGTCGATCTGTTGATCGCCACGCCGGGGCGACTCGCCGATCTGATCGCGCAGGGGTCGGCGGGACTGGGTGACGTGCGGATCACCGCGTTGGACGAGGCCGATCACATGGCCGACATGGGGTTCCTGCCGCAGGTCACCAAGCTGCTCGATCAAACGCCGAAAGATGGTCAGCGACTGCTGTTCTCGGCCACGCTGGACGGGGAGGTGGACAAGCTCGTCAAGCGCTATTTGCGCTCCCCCGTCACGCACTCCACCGCGCCCGCGTCCGCGGCGGTCGCGACGATGACACACCATCTGCTGTTCGTGCGCGACAAGATGGCGAAGCGGACCGTCGCCGCGGAGATCGCCGCGCGGGACGGGCTGACCATCATGTTCGTCCGCACCAAGCATGGGGCCGATCGGTTGGCCAAGCAGTTGCGCGGGGCCGGAATCGCGACCGGGGCGTTGCATGGCGGGAAGGCGCAGAACAACCGGACGCGGACGTTGGCGGCGTTCGCGGATGGTTCGATTCCGGTGCTGGTGACCACCGACGTCGCGGCGCGCGGTATTCACGTCGACAACATTTCCCTTGTGGTGCACGTTGATCCGCCTGCCGAGTCGAAGGCGTATCTGCATCGCGCCGGGCGGACCGCGCGGGCGGGCGAGGACGGTGTCGTCGTCACGCTGGTGATGGACGAGGAGCGGCGCGAGGTCGAGGCGATGACGCGTAAGGCGGGCGTCGAGATCGTGGGTATCGAGGTGCGGCCCGGGGATCGGCGGTTGATCGAGATCACCGGGGCGCGGCAGCCGTCCGGGATTCCGGTCGCGGCGCCCGCACCGCCCGAACAGCCTGTCGCGGAAGGGGCCTCGAAGGCGGGGACCGGTCGGCGACGTGGTGGATCGGGGCGGCGGACGACGGAGACTCGGGGTGGGGGCGCTCCGGTACGGGCCGAGGCGTCGGCGAGTGAACGACGGAAAGACGGGTCCATCAAGGGATCATCGCGCGATACGGGTTCGTCGAGCCGGGCCGGTGGTCGCGGATCGGGCGCGGGTGCTGGCGTTGCACGCGGATCGGGCGCGGCAAAAGGCGGCACTCGCGGATCGGGCACGGCAGCAGCCGACGCAGGGTCGAGTAGCGCTCGAGGATCGGGCGCGTCGAACGGCGGCGCACGCGGCGCGAGCGCGGCGACTGCTGGTCCAGGGGCTGGCGGTGCGCGCGGATCGGGCGCGGCTAAGGTCGGGACAGGTGGCGCTCGCGGGTCGGCCAGTGCTGGCCGCAACACCGGCGGCGCATCGGGATTCTCCGGTCGCTCAACCGGTTCCACCAGCGGCGACACGCCCGGGAGTACCCGGCGACGCGCCGTACGCCCGGAGCACGCGCCGGGGACCCGCAATCGTGGGGCAAACTGACGGTTGTGTCCAATCATCCAGTGGGCGCTATTGCCTGCGCACTGCTGGCAGCGCTGTTCTTCGCGGTAGCGGCCGTCGCGCAGCAGCGCGCGGCCGCCGCAGTCCCCAAGGGTGATTCGCTCGTCCGCGCACTACTGCGCAACCCGCGCTGGTGGGCAGGCATCGTCGGCGATATCGGCGGATACGCGATGCAGGTCGCCGCGCTCGCACTGGGCGCGGTCCTACTGGTGCAACCAATCCTGGTGAGCGCCTTGGTATTCGCACTACCACTCGCCGCCAGACTGAACGGCCGCAGCATCACCGCCCGCACCTGGGCCACCGCACTCGCACTCACCGCCGCCCTCGTCTGCTTCCTCGTCGTCGGCAACCCCTCCGAGGGCAATACCAATGCGCCACTACATGATTGGCTACTCCCCCTGACCATCCTGGTCGCCCTCATCGGCGCGGCCACGATCATCGGCCTCAGCAGCGCCGACCCCGGCCGACGAGCCCTACTCCTCGGCACCGCAAGCGGCTCCCTCTACGGACTGGCCGCCGCCCTAACCTCCTACGTCACCTCACTCTTCGACCACGGCATCGGCGAAGTACTGAGCAGCTGGCAAACCTGGGCACTGGTAGCCGCCGGAACAACCGGCGTCTACCTGCAACAACGAGCCTTCCAAGCAGGCCCGCTCTCGGCTTCCCTCCCCGCAGTCACCATCGCCGAACCCCTCGCCGCAGCCTTCATCGGCGTAACCGTCCTAGACGAACGCTTCCGCACCAACACCATCGGCCTAGCAATAACAGCCCTCGCCGTAATCATCATGTGCGCCACCACAATCCGCCTCTCCCGCGCCCAAGCCGCCACCTAACCACCCCCGCGCACCTTCCCGCCCGCCGCGCACGAAATTGCCAGCAGATTCGTGCGCGGCAGGCAAATCTGCGCGCCGCGGCGGCCACCGGCGACGCGCCGGCGGGCAGACTGCGGTTGCCACGCTGCGCACTTAATTGCCCGCCGCGCACGAAATTGCTGGCAGATTCGTGCGCGGCAAGCCGATCCGTACGCGGCAAGCCGATCCGTGTGCGGCAAGCCGATCCGTGTGCGGCAAGCCGATCCGTGTGCGGCAAGCCGATCCGTGCGCCGCAGCGGCCAGTGGCGACGCGCTGGCGGGCACACCGCGCGGTTGCCATGCTGCGCACTTAATTGCCCGCCGCGCACGAGATTGCTGGCAGATTCGTGCGCGGCAGGCAAATCTATGCGCGGCAGGCCGATCCATGCGCGGCAAGCCGATCCGTGCGCCGCAGCGGCCAGTGGCGACGCGCTGGCGGGCACACCGCGCGGTTGCCATGCTGCGTACTTAATTGCCCGCCGCGCACGAGATTGCTGGCAGATTCGTGCGCGGCAGGCCAGTCTGTGCGCGGCACCCAATAGACAGCGCCGCCACGCCTGGCGAGCAGACCGGGCGGTTTGCTACCGCCGCGCATCTTCTCGCGCGCTGCGCAGGAAATTGCGGGCAGATTCGTGGGCGGCAGGCCGATCTGTGCGCCGCAGGGAGACCTGGGTGGGCGGCCAGAACTGTGCGCGGCATGCAGACGCGGCAGGCAGAAATGTGTTGCGTGGTGCCCGCAGGCGGAGCAGCCTGTCCTGGTTTGCTGCCCGCCTGCGCGCCGAATTGTTCGCTGCGCATGAGATTGCCGGAAGGTTTGCGCGCGGCGGGTGAATTCATGCGCGGCGGGCGGTGCGCTGTGGGGCGCACGGGCTCGTTGTGGGCGGTGGGGCGAGTTGGTGACGGTGTTGGCGCAGTCGGCGGATGCTGTTCGCTGTGAGGTTCGTCTCCGCGGGGTGCTGGAGAATTGCGCGGTACCGGGCGGACTTGGTTATCATCGGTTAAGTGCAGTTTCTCCCTGGCCATCAGCCGCCGTATGACCTGACCTACGACGACCTCTTCCTCGTCCCTAATCGGACGGATGTCGCCTCGAGGTTCGACGTCGACCTTTCCACCGTCGACGGGTCCGGCACCACCATTCCCATCGTCGTGGCCAATATGACCGCGGTCGCGGGTCGCCGGATGGCCGAGACGGTCGCCCGTCGTGGAGGCCTCGTGGTGCTACCGCAGGATCTGCCGATCAGCGCGGCCGCCGACACCATCGCGTTCGTCAAGAGCCGCTCGCTCACCGCCGACACCCCGGTCATCCTCGGCCCGGAACATTCGGTGTCCGAGGCCGTCGCCCTGATGCACAAGCGCGCCCACGGCGCCGTCGTCGTGGTGGACGAGACCGGACGCCCGATCGGTGTCGTCACCGAAGCGTCGTGCACCGATGTGGACCGGTTCGCCCGGCTGCGCGACGTCGCGATCACCGATTTCGTGCAGGCCCCGGCCAGCACCTCGCCGCGCGACATCTTCGAACTGCTCGAGGCCAAGCACACCCAGCTCGCGGTGCTCACCGCCGAGGACGGCACCCTGGCCGGGGTGATGACCCGCACCGGCTCGGTCCGCGCCGGGATCTACCAGCCCGCCGTCGACAATCAGAACCAGCTGCGCGTCGCCGCCGCGGTCGGCATCAACGGTGACGTCGTCGCCAAGGCCAAGGCGCTGGCGGACGCGGGCGCCGACGTCCTCGTGATGGACACCGCGCACGGCCACCAGGCCAAGATGCTCGAATCCCTCAGCGCCGTCCGCGATCTCGGACTCGGCCTGCCGCTGGTAGCGGGCAATGTGGTGTCCGCGCAGGGCACCCGCGACCTGGCCGCCGCGGGCGCCGACATCATCAAGGTCGGCGTCGGCCCCGGCGCCATGTGCACCACCCGGATGATGACCGGCGTCGGCCGCCCGCAGTTCTCCGCGGTCGCCGAATGCGCCGCCGCCGCCAAGGAACTCGGCGTGCACATCTGGGCCGACGGCGGTGTGCGGCATCCGCGCGACGTCGCACTCGCGCTGGCCGCCGGCGCGTCCAACGTGATGATCGGCTCGTGGTTCGCCGGCACCTACGAATCCCCCGGCGACCTGCGCACCGACCGCGACGGCAACGCCTACAAGGAAAGCTTCGGCATGGCGTCCAAGCGAGCCGTCGCCGCCCGCACCGCCACCGACAGCGCGTTCGACCGGGCCCGCAAGGCCCTGTTCGAGGAGGGCATCTCCAGCTCGCGCATGCGGCTCGATCCGGAGCGCCCCGGCGTCGAGGACCTCATCGACCACATCTGCTCCGGCGTGCGCAGCGCCTGCACCTACGCGGGTGCGCGCAGCCTGGCCGAGTTGCACGAGAAGGCCGTGCTCGGCGTGCAGTCGGCGGCCGGTTTCGCCGAGGGGCGCCCGCTGCCCAGCGGCTGGTGAGCTGTAACTAGCTGCAGCGCTGGTAAGTTCGCGGTACTCCGCCGGTGACCGAGGCGCACACCTCCGCCTCGGTCACGCGGCCCTGCTCGATGTGCCATCCCGCGCACGACCCGCGGCGGCCTCGCGCACAGTGATCGTCTTGCGACACGCCAACGACGGCACGACCACCGGCCCACGCGACCCGACGTGTGGGCCGGTAACATAGTGGTTGCCGGTCTCCGGCCCAACATCTCCGGCTTGCGAAAGGATCCAGTTGTCACCCGCGTCCGAGGGCGCAGCACAGGAGGGCTCCTCTACCGAGCCGGGTGACAAACCCGGCGTCCTCCTACTCCCAGCCCCACGTCCCACCGGCCAGTTCCCAGTACCGTTCGGCGGGTGCTGACGATGTCCGTCACACTCACGGTGCTCAGCCTGCTGGGATTCGTCGCTCTCACGGCAGGCACCGCCCTCTTCGTCGCCGCCGAATTCTCCCTCACCGCGCTGGAACGCAGCACCGTAGAAGCGCACGCGCGCGACGGTGATGTCCGCGCCAGAATGGTCCGCCAAGCGCATCGGACGCTGTCGTTCCAGCTGTCCGGCGCCCAGCTCGGCATCACCATCACCACGCTGATCACCGGTTACATCGCCGAGCCCGTGCTGGCCCGGCTGCTGGATCCGCTGTTCAGCGGCATCGGACTGAGCGACGGCGCCGCGCACGGCATCTCGCTGGCCCTCGCGCTGGTGCTGGCCACGTCGCTGTCGATGATCTACGGCGAACTGGTGCCGAAGAACATCGCGATCGCCAAGCCCCTAGCAACCGCGCGCACCACGGCTCCGCCGATGGTCGCCTTCTCCGTCATCTTCAAATGGCTGATCCACTTCCTCAACAACACCGCGAACTGGGTTGTCCGCAGGCTCGGCG
The DNA here is from genome assembly GCF_042727395.1 of Nocardia sp. NPDC060255. Taxonomy (NCBI): domain Bacteria; kingdom Bacillati; phylum Actinomycetota; class Actinomycetes; order Mycobacteriales; family Nocardiaceae; genus Nocardia; species Nocardia sp. NPDC060255. The sequence goes on from NZ_JBHXAU010000014.1 coordinate 97,611, forward strand.
TAGAACCGGCCGAGGAATTGCGTTCCGCGCGATCGCCGCAGGAACTCGGCTCGCTGGTCCGCACGTCCGCGTTGCGCGGCGCGCTCGACCAGCGCACCGCCTTGGTGATCGATCGGTCGCTGCAGTTCGGCGAGCGTAGTGCCGAGGAACTGATGACCCCGCGGGTGAAGATCGAGGCGCTGGATAAGCTCGACACCATCGCCGACCTGATCGACGCCGCCCGCCGCACCGGCTACTCCCGGTTCCCGGTAATCGACGGCGACCTCGACAACACCCTCGGCGTGGTGCACATCAAGCAGGCGTTCACCCATCCGACGAACGTGCGCCGCACCATCCCGCTGCAGATGCTGGCCCATCCGGTCCCGATCGTGCCCGCCAGCCTGGACGGCGACGAGGTGCTGGAACGGATCCGGGCCGACGGCATGCAGGTCGCGCTGGTCGTCGACGAATACGGCGGCACCGCGGGCATCGTCACCATGGAGGACATCATCGAGGAGATCCTCGGCGACGTCCGCGACGAGCACGACGAGGAAGAACTCGACGTGCGCCGGGTGTCGGACGGCTGGGACTGCTCCGGCCTGCTCCGCATCGACGAGGTGTCCCGCGCCACCGGATACGACGCTCCCGAAGGCGAATACGAAACGCTCGGCGGTCTCGTGCTGACCCGGCTCGGTCGCATCCCGGTCGCCGGTGACGAGGTCGTGTTGCCGAATCCGCGCTCGCAGCAATGGTCTTCGAGCGACCAGCCGACCACAGGCGGGTGGATCGCCCGGGTGGAACGGATGGACGGACGCCGGATCGACCGGGTTCGGTTGATTCCGGTCGCCCCCGACGACCTCGCGTTCCGTCAGCTGCAAGCCGAGCCAGAGCAGGAGCACAGCCATGGGTGACCTCCTCGCCGTCCTGCTCACCGCGGTCCTGCTGGCGAGCAACGCGTTCTTCGTCGCGGCCGAGTTCGCCTTGATCTCGGCCCGCCGCGACCGCCTGGAAGCGCTGGCCGCACAGGGAAAGCGCAACGCCGACATCGTGATTCGGGCGGGCGAGAACCTGTCGATGATGCTCGCCGCCGCCCAGCTCGGCATCACCATCTGCTCGATCCTGCTCGGTCGCGTCGGCGAACCCGCGGTGGCCCACCTGCTGGAGGGGCCGTTCGATTTCCTCGGCCTGCCCGAACAACTGCTGCACCCCGTGTCTTTCGCGCTCGCGCTGGCCATCGTGGTGATCCTGCACATCCTGTTCGGCGAGATGATCCCGAAGAACATCGCGCTGGCCGGCCCGGAACGCAGTGCGCTGCTGCTGGTTCCGGTGCACCTCATGTGGCTGCGCCTGGCCCGGCCGCTCATCGCCCTCTACAACCTGGCCGCGAATCTCACGCTGCGACTGCTGCGGATCGAGCCGAAAGACGAGCTGCAGGCGACCGTCTCCTCGGTGGAACTCGCCGAGATGATCGGCGAGTCGCGCTCGGAGGGCCTGCTCGACGAGGAGGAACACCGCAGGCTCACCCAGGCCCTCGGCACCAGCGACCGGGTGGTCGCCGACGTGATGGTGGCACTGGCTACCACAAGGACAGTTCCGTTGCGCGGCAACGGAACCACCCTCGGTGACATCGAAACCGCCGTCGCCGAAACGGGTTTCTCCCGCTATCCGGTACAGGCCGGCGACGGCTCGCTGGTCGGCTACCTGCACGTCAAGGACGTGCTGGACAAGGTCGCCGACGAGAGCGCCGGGCCGGGAACCCCCATCCCGCGCACCGACATTCGCCCGTTGCCGACGGTCAGCCTGCACACGCCGCTGTACGAGGCGCTGGCCAGGCTGCGCCGCACCAACAGTCACCTCGGCCGGGTCGTGGATGCTCGGGGCAACACGACGGGCATTGTGGCGCTGGAAGATCTGGTGGAAGAGTTCGTCGGCACTGTCCGCGACGGGACGCACCGGATCATCGAATGAGTGGGTGGGGCAACCGGGTGCGCGCCGAGTCTCGGGCGGCGGCATGAGTGGGGCCGTGGCGGTGCTGGCCGAAGAGCAGTGGCGTACCCAGGTGGCCGAGCATCTCGTTAGAGTGGATCGGCTCGTCGGGCCGTATGTCGAACGGCGAGCGGCGGGTTCGTCGCATCCGGTGATCGATTTTCTGTTCACCTACTACGGGCACAAGCCCGCCCAGTTGCGGCGCTGGCATCCGGGGTTCGGCGTCGGGCTGGCCGGTGGTCGCGAATACGAGGGTGCGCGGGGGTACCACCGAATCTCGACCGGTGCGGATTCTGTTGCACCGCAGTCGGTCCTTGCGGCGGACCCCGCTTACCTGGCCCGCCGCCGCGACACCGTCGAGTTCGTCGCGAAACTGTTGCGCGCCACCGCATCAAGGCCCGCGCAGCTGTCCTGTTTCGGGTTGCACGAATGGGCGATGGTGTACCGGACCGAAGACGTCCGGCATCAACAGGTGCCGTTGCGTCTGGGCCGAGCGGGTACCGACGAGGTCGTCGAATCGATGCCGCTGCGCTGCACCCACTTCGACGCGTTTCGCTTCTTCACGCCGGACGCGGTCGGCCGCAATATCGAGCCACTGACCCGCGCGGACCAGGTCAGCCGGGAACAACCCGGCTGCCTGCACGCGAACATGGACCTCTACAAGTGGGGTTTCAAACTCGTCCCACTGATCTCGTCCTCCCTGGTCCTGGACTGCTTCGAACTCGCCTGCGCGGCACGCGAACTCGACATGCGAGCCAGTCCCTACGACCTGTCCGAGTACGGATACGAACCGGTCCGAATCGAAACACCTTCCGGGCGTGCGGAGTACGTGCGATCCCAGTCCGCACTGGCCGAACGCTCGGCACAGTTACGCCGGACTCTGCTGGCAGCCTGCGACGACCTCCTCGCCTACGACCTGGCCCAGCTCACCACCGACTGAACGCTCGCCGCCCACCATGCCTGCCAGCGAGCACCGCGCGCCACCCCCGCATCCGACGCGGCCCCTGAGCCCAGGGCTCCGTGGCGAAATCCGCACCCTGACTCGGGATCGGCACTGACTTTAGGGCCCTATTCCGAGTGCCGATCCCGAGAGCTGGTGCGGCTGTTGCCGACATCGGCACCGGCGGACGTTCCCGACCAGCCACTTCATCGGATTTCCGCGAAACCTGCCACATAAGTTAACGGCAGTTACTACCATTCAGTCAGTTCCCTTAGCTGTCCCAGTCAGCAGAGGGATAACGGATCAACTGATGAAGGTTGGGGAACCCGACGATGCGCTCACTGACGAGCTTGCGCCGTTTCAAACCGCTGGCCCTGGTCACGGTCGGTCTTGCCGCCGTGCTGATGCTGCCGAGCAGCGCATCGGCGGATCTACAGTCCGACCTCCAGAACGCCGTGCAGGAATTCCTGGACGTCGGCCGCACTTCGGTCCCGCGCGCCGACTGCGGGCCCGGCTCGCTGCCGGAGAACGGCATGCAGGGCGACGTCACCGCCGCCGACCGAGACAGTGGCCGCAGCACTCAGGGCTACCGCTGCAATATGTCGTTCGTCGGCGGCTTCGCCGGTCGCGGCGCGGGCATCACCTCGACCAGCTTCGAACACTGCTCCTACATGGGCTCCTTCTTCCCCGGCGACCTGATCAGCGAGGGCCGTGGCGTCCAGGTCCTCGACGTGTCGGACCCGGCGAACCCGCGACCGACCGCCACGCTCACCGAACCCGCGATGCTCGCGGGCACCTGGGAGAGCCTGAAGGTCAACACCGCGCGCAAGCTGCTGGTCGGCACCGGCGTCCCGATCGGCACCGGCGTCGGCTACCTCTCGGTGTACGACATCTCCGACTGCGCGCATCCGCGACTGCTCAATCCCGGCCCCGGCACGAATGTGCTGATGCCCCTGCCGATTACGACGCACGAGGGCGGCTTCTCTCCCGACGGCAACACCTACTGGGCCTCGGGCATCGCGCCCGGTTTCGTCAGCGCCGTCGACCTCACCGACCCGACCAACCCGCACGTCGTCTGGCAGGGCCTCACCGGCATCGAGGCGCACGGCTTCGGCGTGAGTGCCGACGGCAACCGGATGTACCTGTCCGCGCTCGGCGGCTTCACCGTGCTCGACATCAGCGCGGTGCAGCGCCGCGACCCGAATCCGCAGGTGCTGCACATCGGACGGGTCTTCTGGACCGACGGCTGGGCCACCCAGCACAGCATCCCGGTGACCTACAACGGCAAGCCTTATCTCTACACCGTCGACGAAGGTGGTTCCGGCGGTGTGAAACTCATCGATATCGCCGACGACACCAACCCGAAGGTCGCCGCGAAGATCAAGCTGGAAATCAACCTGCCGCAGAACATCGACAGCAATATCGGTTCGTCCATGGGCGGTTCGGCCTTCGCCTACGAATCGCACTACTGCACGGCCGACCGCAGGGACAACCCGACGGCCCTCGCGTGCGGCTGGATCTCTTCCGGCATCAGGGTTTTCGATGTGCGTGACCCGTTCAACATCCACGAGATCGCCTACTACAACCCGCCCGCCCGCACAGGCCAGAACTTGAGCCTGTGGAATTCGCCGCACGCGCTCGCGTCGATCATCGGTGTGCCGTTGATGAGCGCGCCGCCCGCAATTCGCGCGGTGCTCGAAGGACAGTTCAATCCGTTGGACGCGCTCACCCCGCGCACCGGCAGGCTGGCCTTCGGTGACGTCTCCACCGACTGGTGCCTCTCGCCGCCGGAATGGCGTGGCTCGCAACTGTATGTCACGTGCTCCGACAACGGATTCATGGTGCTGCAGCTCGACAACGACGTGTATTCGCCTCCGGCGGACCAAGAATCGATCGTCGGGTCATAAACGATGCCACGCTGGATCCGCGGCGCCGCGCTCACCTCACTCGCCTTCGTCCTGCTAGTGCTCGGCGCGGCGCTGCGACCGCTCGTGCTGCCGGAAACACACACGGCCGCACCGATTCTCAACTCCGTCGAGATCGGCTTCGTGCAGGACATGACCGCGCACCATCAGCAAGCGCTGATCATGGTGCAACGCCTCGACCGCACCATCGATCCCGTGGTCGTGCGCCTGGCCGACCAGCTGGACGACACACAGCGGCTGGAGATCGGCACCATGCTCGGCTGGCTGCGGCTGGCCGGCGCGTCTCCGGTGCCGACCCATCCGATGGCCTGGATGCACACCGACGATGCTGCGCCACATCAGCATTCGGCACCGGTCGCGATGTCGGACAAGAAGCGGCCGGACAACATGATGCCCGGAATGGCGACAATGGCCGAACTCGACGCCCTCTCCGCCGCACACGGCCGCGACGCCGAAATCCTGTTCCTGCAGTTGATGTTTCGGCACCATCAGGGCGGGATCGCGATGGCGCAGGCCGCCGATGAACTACTGCCGTCCGGCCCGGTGAAGGAGACCGCACGTTCGATGATCCAGGCTCAGGGACAAGAGGCGGGAGTGATGGGGATGCTACTCACCCAACTCGGCGCCGCCCCCCTGCCCTGATCAGCTCACGTGCAGCCCGAAGCCCGTCGCGTCCACGGATTCCAGGCCTGGCTCCAGCCGCAGGCTGCGGTCATAATCACCACCACCCTGCGGTCGATACCGGATCGGCTCGATCTTGGCCAGCTTCGACAGGCGTTCGCGCAGGTCGCCGGCGACTTGTTCGAAACGTTGCGAGTCGAGCCGGGGCGCGTACGCGACAAGTACGTTCATTCGGGCTTTCGTCACACCTCGTGCCAGCACATCGGCCGACGGGGGAATTCCAACCCCGCTGGACCAGGCCCTCAGGCGGCGACCCACACGCCTCGAATCATGTCCGACTCAACGCGTAGGACCCACCGGTCGGCCTGGGCTCGTTCATGATCGACCACGACGTGGCCGTCCACCCGGACGCTCTCCCGGACCTGGCGCCGCATCCACCTGCTCCTCGACAGCCCCCGGCCAGGGCGTATCGGGCTCTCGGAATGCGCGGCAATTTCGCCGTGTTGCCGACAACGAAGGTCGGCACGCATGGCCGGCCGACGACAGAGAGGCACGGCATTGTCCGAAAAGACGTTCGCGGAGCAGCATATTGTCGTCACCGGCGGCGGGACCGGCATCGGCCGGGCCGCGGCACTCGCGTTCGCCGAGCAGGGTGCGGCCAGCGTGACCATCACCGGTCGCCGCAGCGAGCCACTCGATGAGGTCGCCGCACTGCATCCCGCGGTCATCCCGGTGGTCGCCGACGTCGCGACCGAAGCAGGCACCGACGCGATCGCCGCAGCCGTCCAAGCGCGCGGCGGCACGCTCGACGTACTCGTCCACAACGCAGGCGTCTTCGGCCTCACCCCACTCGACGACCTCGACCCCGCCGACGTCCGCCACCAGTTCGAGGTCAACGTCTTCGCCCCAATCCTGTTGACCGCCAAGCTACTTCCCCTACTCCGCTCCCCCGGCGGCAACATCGTCGTGGTCTCCAGCATCTCCGCCCGCCTCGCCTCCCCCGAACAGTCGGTCTACTCCGCAAGCAAAGCCGCCGTAGACAGCCTGATCCGCAGCTGGGCAGTAGAACTCGGCCCCAAGGGCATCCGCGTCAACGGCGTAGCCCCCGGCAACGTCCGCACCCCCATCCTCACCACCGGCGGCCTCTCCGACGAAACAGTCACCACCTGGCGCTCCGGCTACGCCGACCGAGCCCCCACCGGCCGCATAGGCGAAGTCTCCGACATAACCCCCTGGATCACCCGCCTAGCCGAACCCACCAGCTCCTGGATCTCCGGCGAAATCATCGTCATAGACGGCGGCCGCCTCGTCGCCTAACGCCAAACCCCCACTCCCACAGCGCACTTGACGTACGTTCCATGTTCTTGACGTAGGTTGCAACCTGCGTCAAGAGCATGCTTCCTACGTCAAGTGCTTGGCTCGGTTGATGGCGTGACGCCAGCGGGTGGCGGTGGGGTGGAAGGGGTGGAGGTCGGGCCAGGTCCAGCGGAGGACTTGGAGGTTTTGGGCTCGGATGGCGTCTTCGCGGCGTTTTTCTTCGTAGACCGCTTGGGCGGGGGTGGTGTGGGGGCGGAGGAGGCGGTCGTATTTGGCTCGGCCGTCGAATTCGCCGATTATGGCCAATTCGGGGAGGGCGAAATCTACGCGGGCGAGGAAATTGGTGGCGGCGTCGGTTACCACGTGTTGGAGTTCTGGTTTGGGGAGGCCCGCCCAGTGCATGCGGACTCGGCTGCGTGATTCGCCGGGGCTTTCGCTGCGGGCGTCCATGAAGGCGATCGCCCTTCTCGCCTTGGCCGCTCCGGGCCTGCGCGGCCAGTGGTCCAGGGCTGCCAGCAGGTCTTCAGTCGTGAGCCGATACTCGCGCATCGCAGCGTCGCCGACCACGACAGCTTCTTCGAACGGCAAGGCCCGGGCCAGATCCGCCACAGTGCGGGCCGACGACAACACCCGCATACCGTCGACAATCGTCAACTCGGTTTCATCGAACGGCGAACTGTGCACATGAACATGGTTCGCTCTGCGCGCACGCCCGCGCCGGCAAGTAGTCACGTGCACTCGCCCCAATTCCACATTCCACACCGGCAACCCCAGCACGACCGCCGCCGACTGATGACTCACCACGACGTCCCCGCCGAGCCCACTGACAGCAGCCCGCACAGCTAAGCCATGCCGCGCCCCGGCATCCAGCCGTTCAAGTTCCACCCGCTCGACGTAAACCCCTCGCTGAACCCGCGCCAACTCCCCGCGCCGCCGCCCGGCCCGCAACTCCCCATCCGAAACCCCTTCCCGCCGAACATCCTTCCGAAAGATCAATGACCCCATCCCCCCATCCCACCCCGCCCTCCCACCAAAAACCACCCCCACCTGCCAACATGTGAACACCCCACACTTTGAACCGCCCCCCGGCAAGCCGAGCGGCCCACTTGACGTACAAACCACGCTCTTGACGCAAGTTGCAGCATCAGTCAAGAGCATGCAACTTGCGTCAAGTCGGCGGGGAGTGTCCGAAAAACGGTGGATTTGATCTTGGTCTGACACGCCGAGCGTTGCTTGGCGGGAAGGATCGATGATGAGCGAAACACTGGATCCCATGACAGCTATCGAGGATCAGCGGGCGCTGGCCGAGCAGCTGGCGGCCCAGGCCAAGGCCAAGGCCGAGAAAGTCGTAGTTGATCGGCCCGGACGGGCTGCTCAACGGGTTGACCAAGAACGTGCTCGAGCTCGCCCTCGAGGACGAGATGAGCGAGCACCTGGGCTATGACAAGCACGATGCGGCCAGGCGAACGGGCGGGAATTCTCGCAACGGCACACGGTCCAAGACGGTGCTCACCGAGATCGGGCCGGTGCAGATCGAGGTGCCACGCGACACCGATGCTTCGTTCGATCCGCAGATCGTCAAGAAGCGCCAGCGTCACCTGAGGCCGCATCACCCCGAGTAGTAACTAGCCGATGCCAGGGCAGATCCACCGTTAATCGGACACTCCCGGGTGGCCACTTGACATACAAACCACGCTCTTGACGCAAGTTGCAGCATCAGTCAAGAGCATGCAACTTGCGTCAAGTGGGCGGGGCGATTGTGGATGGCGCGGTTGGTCAGGACTCTTCGGTGAAGCGGTACCAGTTGCCTTGGAAGGGTTCGTAGCCGATGCCGGAGGTCGGGGTGCCGATGTAGGGCGGGGCGGCGTCGGGGAAGTAGGCGAAGCCGCGGGAGGAGTTGGATTCTTCGCCTTCGGTGTAGAAGAGGCAGCCGCCGTCTCGGCGGGTGATGTAGGTGATGGTGTAGACGCCCAGGCGGGTGCGGTGGCCGGGGTTGGCGCAGTCGGCGGCTTGGTTTTGCAGGATGTTGCGGGAGAGTTTCCAGCCGGTGGTTTCGGGGACGTTCTGCCAGACGAGGGTGACGAAGGCGCCGATCACGACCAGGGCGATGAGGCTGTAGAAGAAGGAGTGGTAGCGGAACAGGCCGAGTAGGCCGAAGAGCAGTGCGATCGCGCCGAGCACGCCGATGGCCACCCACAGGATGACCTTGATCGGGAAGGTGCCTTCGGCGGCCAACTGCCAGAACAAGATTAGGCAGCACAGCACGATCAGGGCGGTCAGTAGCCCCATCCAGAGTACGAACCAGCCAGGGGTGCGGCGCGTCGTGCCAGCGGTCTTCACGGTGCTCAACATACGGGGGACATACCCCGATGGACGCGGAAAACCCCCAACCCGACTGCGATCAGGAGCCGCCGGGCCGCGACGGACGGATCAGAGTGGCGGGAACCCGGCGGAACCGGTGTACATCCAGTTCCAGAAGGCCGCGGCCCGCAGAATGATCAGGTTGACGACGTCGAGGGCAGTGCTTCCCATCGATTTTCCTAACAATCAGACAAATCGCTGTCGATTCACCACGGTAGCCACCGAAGCCCACCCGCGCTGGAAAGTGCGACAAGCCCGGCGAATACGCGAACGCCCCGGCCGCGAGACCAGGGCGTTCGCCGAACAAACCGTTCATCGCGAAATTACAGCGGTGGAAATCCGGACGACCCGGTCGCCATCCAATTCCAGAACATCGCCGCACGATTGGCGAGCAACGCGACAACGTCGAGGACAACGCTTCCCATAAATCTTCCTCACATCCGACAATCTCCAGTGCAGCGCCCAGGGTAGTCGATCGGCATTCCGCAGACCCCGGCGCGGACGGCAATCCTCCCGGTCGACCGCCGCTGACCAGGGGAATTCCTTGTCGCCTAACGCATTACGCGCAAAGGTGGTTGAGCATCTTGCCGAAACGTACCAGGGCCGGACGTTCTCGATCCTCGCGGACGACCACACACGCGGTCATGCGCCGCAACCGAGGCCGCCTGCGCGAACCGATCCGACGTACCGCCACCTCGCGGTCGGGGCCAAGCGCACCCGCAGGCGTGGATCCCACCGGCCGCGAGTCATCGACCTCCACCGAGCCGATACGCGCCGATCGGCCCGCACACCGTGCCGTGTAGACCACCGCCAGCGCGAAGGCCTTGACGCGATGATCACCTCGAACCGGGTCTCCGGTGCGGGGACTCAAAGGTCAGCACCGTTGACCGAAGCCCGCCGGGTCGACACCACCGGGAATGGGTTCTGCCGGTTCGTAGGGTGCGCGGGTGAACACATAGCTCACGAGTTCGAGACGCTGTGCCGCATTGCCGGGGCCACGCACGACCTCCATGCGCTCACCGGCGTAGTAGCCATCGAGTCCGGTCCAAGAGCCGTCGGCCTCAGGGCGGAACCGGGACTCCCGCCCGCCATGCGCGAGGGCCTTGAGCTCCAGCAGGCCATCGGCCCGCAGGTGCAGCGCGATCGAGGCGGTGCCCCAATACCAAGTTCCGGTGAGCGCCAACAACTCTGGGTCCACGGTGGCCGCGGGCAGCCATTCTTCGGGCATGGCCGGCTCGTGCTCGGCCAGAATGTCGAGCAGCGCGCCGCCCAGTTTGCCCTGGATGCCACCGTAGGTGGTGTTGGACAGGAACAGCACGCCGGTGCGGTCCTTGGGGTCGGCCCAGGCGGTGGCGATGAAGCCGGGCATGGCGCCGGTGTGGCCGGCCAGCCGACGGCCCTTGCGGCGCAGCAGCTGCAGGCCGAGTCCGTACCCGGACTGCCACTCGTCGCCATCCTGGACCGTGGCAGGCTCACGCATCTCCGCCAAGGTGTCGGCGGCGAGCACACCGCCGCCGTCACCGCCGACGAACGCCGTCCAGCGGGCCAGGTCGGCGACCGTGGACCACAGCTGGCCTGCCGCGCCCATCGCCCCGTTGTCGTGCGATGGCTCCGGCAGCGTCACGTCCGCCCACGGGTGCACCGCCCGGCCGGTGGCGTGCGGGGCGGCGGGCAGCACTGTGGTGCGGTCCATGCCGAGCGGGGCGAGCACCTCGGAACGCAGTGCCGCGAACCAACTTTGGCCGCGCAGCTGGGCGACCAACTCGCCGAGCGCAGCGAAGCCGAGGTTGGAATAGTGGAACCGCCGACCCGCTCGATGCAACAGCGCTTTGCTGCCCGCGTCAGTGTCCAGGCTGTCGGCGAGCTCGGCCCAGTCACCGCCCTCGGTACGCTCCCACCAGTCGCCGGGCGACTCCGCGCGCAGGCCGGCGGTGTGCGAGAGCAGCTGGGCGACAGTCCGATCGCCCAGTGGTGCGCCGGGCACGTGCTTGTCCAGTGGATCGGCCAGGTCGAGTTTGCCCTCGTCGCGCAACCGCAGCACCACGACGGCCACCATCGACTTGGTGATCGAGCCGATGCGGTACTGCGTGTCGATGGTCGGCCTGCTCCCGTCGACCCGGCCCCGGGCCCCCGACCACGCCAGTTGTCCGTCCCGCACCACCGCGGCGATCAGCGAGGGCACCCGGTACTCCGCTTGCTCGACGGCGACCCGGTGCAACAACGCCCGCTCGGTCGATGGCAACAGCATCCTGCGATTTCCCTTCACTTGCTGAACAACTCGGACGGGCCGACGGGGCTGCCGCGCCTTGCGATATCGGCAGCACCGTGGCATGTGGTCCTCAGCGTAACGCCGGTCCGGAGGCAACTCGGTCAGGTATTTGCCCGACGCAGGCGTTCGGCTGCCGCCCCGTTCTGCTCGGACAGCCAAACCTGTAGCTGCCGAACGCATTCCGGGCCCTGATCCCCGGTTATTCACCTCGTGTCCAGGCTGGATCTCGGGACAGTCTCCTCACGAAACCTTTTGACGTGCATACACTTTGCCCTGTCCTTGGCACCGGTCTACCCCGCGTGCCAGGTTTCGAATAGCGCTGATCATGACCGGGTGCCGGCGGTGGGTCAGTTCACCTGGTCGCGACGAATCGACCCAGTTGGGGAATCGCCTGCCCGGGGTGTTTGGCGTGAAAACCCTCACCGATGGCCTGCATCTTCCAGTCATCGCCCACGCGAAAGACCTTGGCCATCGCCATCGCCGTGAACGCCATATCTCCCCCACGCAACGAGTACCGGGCCAGTTCCGCGTTGTTCGAGTTATCGACCAAGCGGCAGAACGCATTCTGGATCTGCGCGAAGGTGTGTCCCTGGTAGGACGTGACGATGAACAACAGCAGCGTGACATGAGCCGGGACGCGGGTGAGGTCGACCAGAATCACTTCGTCGTCGCCCTCGCCCGCACCGGTCAGATTGTCACCCTGGTGGCGGATCGAGCCATCCTTGGAGGTCAGCTGCCCGTAGTAGACGGCGTCGACCGGATTCGCGCCGGCGAACAGCACGACCGACGCGTCGAGGTCGACATTGATGGCCCGGCCACCGAACAATCCGCCCTTCTTCACCGGATCCCATCCCAAACCCATTCGTATGAAACTCAGCGCCACTCCGCCGTCCTTACGCAGGGTGACCCGCTGGCCCTTCGCCAGACTGACCGGATGCCCCTTGGCCAGCGTGACCTCACGGGGCTGCTGCGGGTCGGGCCGGGCCGGCTGCGGATACGCGGGTCCCGGCGTGACCGGCGGCGGATAACCCGATCCCTGAGCGGGGTAACCCAGTACCGGCGACGGTGAGTTCACCGGCGCCGGATAGCCCGACACATTCGATTGCCGATAGTTGAGTGTCTGCTGAGTGGCATCGTTAGGCGCGGGCCGAGGCGGCGGGCCGTCATCGACACTGACGCCGTGGTCGGTGACCAGTGCCGCGAATCCCCCGGCATAGCCCTGCCCGACGGCACGCACCTTCCAAGCGTTGTGCCGTCGATAGAGTTCGACGGCGATAACGACCGACTCACTGTCGAGGCCCTCGATCCGGTACTCGTACAACGGGTTACCGCTCGCGTCCGACACGATCGCGGTCGGCGCCGGGTACCGGCCGAATGTGCTGGAGGCATCGTCCAGCGTGATCACCGCACGAATCTGGGCGATATCGCCGGGTATCTTGTTGAGTGAAACCTGCAGCGCCGCAGGCTGACCGGGCGGTGCCGGCCGCAGCTGCACCCCGGGCCCGCTCGGCTGGTTGAAGAAGACGAAATCAGCGTCGGAGCGGACCTTGCTCGCCTCGGTCACCAGCAGGGCCGACAGATCCGCAGCCGCACTGAATTTGATCGAGACCACCACGTCATTGACGGGCAGGGGACCGTTCTGCCCCTTCACTAATGCGGACAACTCCGGGCCTCCCTGTCGACGCCTTCGGTTCCCACTGTACGACCACGCGCACGCCCAGGATCTGGGCGATGACCGGCCAGCGGCCGGTAACGCTCAGCGGCAACCGGCGGTCACTGTGCTACCTGCAGGGCGGTGGTCCAGTCGGTGGCGATTGCCTCTTGGGCCTTGGCCAGGGCGACCGCACCGGAGCAGACCCGCTCGTGCAAGGTGTTTTCCACGCGATCCTTGGGATTGGTCGAGCGCCCCGGCTCGATCCACAGATTGCGCGGATCGTTCGGGTCGCCGCCGAGCTCGAGCGGCACCAGATGATCGAATTCGGCGTCGGCCAGCGACCCGGTGTAGCTATAGCCCCGAGCGCTGTCCTTCTTCTCCGGTTCGGTGATCGATGCCGGAGGGCGAATCGATGTGGTGTACCCCGATTTACAGATCGTCGTCGTCAAGGTCTCTTGCGTAGCACGGGGATTGAGTGCTCCAGGGGTGCAGGCCGGGTCGGGCAGTGTGGCTCCGTCGGCGGCGGTGCGGTAGTGGCAGCCCTGCGGCTGGGGCTCCACCCGGTAGTGCCCCGACGGCCCTGGACCGATCGGGATACTCGCCCCAGCCGGGGCACTGGTAATGAAAAGTACTGCGGCCAAACCTAAACCGATGAGCACAGCCCTCATGGCCCTCAGGCTACGCCCGTGTGGCCCGTTGCTGCCCGGGAATTGACGCCGAACGAGGCCCTTCCTACTCGGCGTCTCGAGGTCAGACTGTCGGGCAGGCCATCCCGGAGTCGTCGGGATCCAGGCGCGGACTGTAGCCGGGTTCACCGCGGAACAACGGCGCACGCCCCGCGGCGCGAGCCTGATCGCAGGTGTCGAACGCACCTGATGCCGAACCGGTTTGATTGATCCCGGCCGACCCGACCGCGGCAGAACCCGAGTCCACCGCCGACGAGCCGGTCCCCGAAGAACCGGTGACGGGGTCGGCCAGCGCGGCTGGTGCCGCGAGGAGCATAGGCCCTACAGCGGCGAGAACAACGAGCCTGCGAAGGTTCATCTAATCCTCGATCTGATTGCGACGGAACGGCATCCACGACGCGTGAAGCCGCCACCACTGTTATGACAGCCCGCCAGCTTGTCAACCCACCTGGTCGCCGAGGACCAGGGGAACACGGAAGAGGCCCCGCTGTTGACCAACAGTCCTAGTCGTCGCTGTTCCCGTTGTCCGAGCGCAGCGCGGCTGCGGCGAGGCCGCTGTGGCGGACCCGTGCGGGCAATACCGCGTTGACGGTACGGATACCGGTCCCGACTCTGTTGAGGCGTCGCTGGTCTTTGTGCGTCCACGTCAGATCGAACGACTCCCGTGCGCTGGGTCGCAACAGGCCGACCGCGAACAGCCGCACCAACGACCCGGCAGGCGGGCGCACCTGATTCCAGACACGGTCGGGCAGGTGCGGCACCGGCGAGGCCGTCATGTAGTTGAGGATCAGCGATTTGAACATCGTGTGGAATACGCGGCCGGTGTGCAGCCGCTCGGCGATCATCGTTTCGTAGTACACCTCGAATTCGGCGAGGTCGGCCGGCATATGCGAGGGCCGCAGTCCCAGCACCCCGCCTAGTTGGCGCCAATCCTGATACAACCGCTCTCGATCGGGTTCGGGGATCGGCGCGTTTATCGCCACGCGATAGCGGCACAACCCGTCGAATAAGGTTGCCAGCACCCACGCGTAGGCCTCCGGACGCAACGCGTGGTAGCGGTTGCCGTCGGCGTCGATACCTTTCATCGCCTTGTGCATCTCGAACAGTCGTTGCGATTCGTCGAGGGCTGTCTGCCCGCCGTAGATGAGCCGCCAGATCGATTCGATGGTCCGGTTCAACCGGCCGACCAAATCGGCGCCAGGCGTCGAATGATCCAGTACCGCCGCGGCGATGATCGGATGCGCGGTCTGCATCAGCAGACTCGCCGCGCCTTGCAGGACTACGGTCCGATCGGCCGCCAACCTCCAGGCCATACACCCCGGGCCGAGCGGTTCAGCGGCGATCATGCCGCGCCGCACGACAGCGTCCATTCTTGCCTCCATCTGATCGTCGTCATCTTGTCGATCGAGCCAAGACCGATAATTCGATGGTGCGTCTCACAGTTAACGCAACTGCTGATGACAATTCAACTATTACACGAGAAAACCGTCAGCAAAGACTGCGAGACAGGTTATCGAGATGAATCGCCCGACAACCTCGCCGCCATCGAATAAACCGGTCTGTCTTTGCTAGCGTGTGGCCCGCACCATTGCAGTGGATCGACCGTCCCTCGGAACGGAGGATCAGGCATGTCGGACAGTGGGATCGAGCGTCGCGCACTCCTGAGGACCGCACTGGCGGCAGGTGCGGTAGGCGTCGCCGGATCTGCGGCGGTCAGCTCGTGTGGGGCGCCGTCGACGAATATCGAGGCCGAACGTTCTCGGGAGCGAAGCCTGGAGTTGGCGCGTGAGATGTTGCAGGTCGACGCCGGCGGTAACGATCTGAAACTCGCGCAGCTGAAGACCCTCATCGATACCGGTCTGCCGAAGACTTCCGCGCCCAAACGGGTACTCGTAGTCGGTGCCGGGCCGGCCGGACTGACCGCGGCGAATCTGCTCGCCGATGCCGGACATCAAGTCACCGTGCTCGAAGCCAACGGTAATCGCACGGGTGGCCGGGTCAAAACCTTCCGTGGCGTGTTTTCCGATCCCGCCCTCTATGCCGAAGCGGGCGCGATGCGCCTGCCCAGTGCGCACCCGATGGTGCTGGCGTTGTCGGACAAGCTGGGTGTGCGGCGACGGCAGTTCCACAATGTCGATGTCCGGCCCGACGCGCGATCCGCGGAGCCCGAGCCCGTGGTTTATCGGTCCTTCACCGGTGCGCAATGGTCGAACGGCCCGGCGGGCGCACCGCAGGTTCACCCCGCGCCGGCCGGTCGAACAATGATCAAGGTCAACGGGACGGTAGTCGACCGAGCCGGCTATGCCCGCGATCCGAGTGCCGTGCACCGTGGGTTCGGGGCGGATCTCGCCACACCGGCCCGCATCCTGCTCGACCAAGCCATGAGCCGCACCCAGGTGTCCGCCGATCAGTCCATCGAGCGCCAGATCGACGGCTGGACAAATGTTTTCAACAAATATGAGGACTATTCGCTGCATCGGTACCTGATGGCGCAAGGCTGGACGCTGCCGCAGATCGAGGCGGTCGGCACGCTGGAGAACCTGACCTCCCGTCTGCACTACGGTGTCGTCTCGGCCATGGTCGACCATGCCCTGATCCGGCCCGACGCGACGTACTGGGAGCTGGAAGGTGGCACCGCGAGCCTCACCGATGCGCTGACCCGCAGGCTGGGTCCGGCGATTCAACACGGCAGGCGGATGACCCGAGTCGAACAGACCGATCGCGGGGTGCGGATCTGGACCACCGCCGAAACCGGCAACGAATCGACCGACGGCGCGCCCTGCGAACCGGTCCAAACCTTCGACGCCGACTACGCGATCATCGCGATTCCGTTGACCTCCATACGATTCTGCACCTTCGAGCCGATCCTGTCCTATCCCAAGCGTCGCGCGATCGTCGAGATGCATCACGATGCGGCCACCAAAGTGCTGCTCGAATTCCGCAATCGCTTCTGGGAGCAAGGCCCGAACGGTTTCCGTGGTGGCGGCTGCGTCTCCGATACCGCGAACCGCTTCACCTACTTCCCCTCGCACACAACCGGTTCCGATGGCGGCGTCGTACTGGCCGCATACACCTGGTCCGACGACGCCATGCGCTGGGATTCGCTCACCGACAGCGAACGCGTCCACTTCGCGCTCGCGGGCATGCGGGACATGTTCGGCCCAGTGGTCGATACCGAATTCACCGGCATCGGCCTGTCGCAGAGTTGGCAGCGCGCCCGGTATGCCCTGGGCGAGGCGGTGATTCCCACGCCAGGCCAGCTACACGAGCATCACGCGGCGACCAGCTCGATCGAAGGCCGGCTACATTTCGCCGGAGATCACACCAGCCTCAAACCCGCCTGGATCGAAGGCGCGCTGGAAAGCGCCGTCCGGGCGGCAGTCGAACTCCACCAACGCTGAACCCGTCCCGCAATGACCGGCGGGTGCACGAATCCCGCCGGTCATGCCATCAGGGATGTTTCAGCCGGTGATCGCCTGGACGATCTTCACGCCGACGAGGACGACGGCGACCAGCAGGTAACCGCGTAGGGCGAGCATTCCGGCCATGCGCAGTGGCGAGAACGCCGGGCGTTCCAGGGTGTCGAGTGCGGGGGTGCGCCAGGCGTCGCGGTCGTGCGTGCGGATCAGTGTGCGCTCGGCGCGGGTGAGTTCGACCGAGTCGATCTCCTCGACCTCGTCCGGGTCGAGGCCGCCCAGTTCCGCGGCGGTCTGTTCGGTTGCCCAACGCTGCGCGCGCCGACGGGTGTACACAATACCGACACCGCCGAGCACACCGACGGCGGCACCCACTCCGAAGCCGATTTCCAGTGTGGCGGTGGACAAGTCGGGGAAGAACGTCGCCGCGGTCAGTGCCAGGGAGAGCAGTACCAGTGACCACACGATGACACCGGCGACGATGTTCTGCCGGGTGGTGTTCACCCACGGACCGAGGACGGCCTTGTCGTTGCACAGCAGCACCAGGAACACCGTCGCCGAGGGCAGCAGCACCCCGGCCAGCGCTTGCACGCCCTGGGTGAGCAGTCCGAGTACATTGTCGGGGCTGAACGAAATGGCGCCAGCGACGCCGAGCAATGCCGCATAGCCGAGGTAGAACATCGGCGCCTCGGAGATCTTCCAATGCAGCGAATGCCGCTTACCGAGGGTGTCACCCAGGGTGTAGGTGGTGGCAAGACCGACCGCGTTGGCTCCGATCAGCGAGGCGTCGAGCAGCAGGATCGCGAACAGCGCGCCGACCCCCTGGCCCATGTTGGCCGACAGGCCGTGTGCGACCGCGCCCGCGTCGGTGAAGTTGCCGAGATCAGCACCGGCCAGTCCGAACGCGGCGGCGGCCATGATCGCGACCGCGCCGAGCATGACCACGACGATGCCGATCACCAGATCGACACGCTCGTAACGGATCCAACGCGGGGTAATGCGCTTGTCGACGACATTGGACTGCTGAAAGAACAGCTGCCAGGGTGCGACGGTGGTGCCGACGATGGCCACGATCAGCAGCAGCAGCGTCGAATTCAGGCCACCGGGGAACGACGGAATGATGCCCTTCGCGGTCTCGGACACACTCGGGCGCACCATGAACGCCAGCGGGAACATCACGATGTTGGCCGCGATCAACGCGAACAGGAACCGCTCCCAGCGGCGGAACGATCCGCCCGCGACGACCGCGAACAGCAGCACCGCGGCCAGCGGTACCGCGATCGGTTTCGGCAGCCCGAAGTAGCCCAATGCCATAGCGACACCGATGAATTCGGTCACCAGGGTGAGTGCGTTGACGATGAACAGATCACCCACGCTGAACGAGCCCCAGAACTTGCCGAAACGCGCGAAGATCAGCCGGGCGTGCCCGACTCCGGCGACAGCGCCCAGGCGCACCACCATCTCCTGGTTGACATACAGCACCGGGATCAGCAGCAGCAGCGTCCACACCAGCGCCATACCGTAGTTCTGACCGGCCTGGGCGTAGGTGGCCACGCCGCCCGCGTCGTTGTCACCGACCATGACGATCAGGCCAGGACCCATGATCGCCAGCAGCATCCGGAACCGCTGCCAGCGGCTTCGCCCCTCGGTGGTGTCGTGCTGGCCGATGGTGCCCAGAGCGCCGACGATGTCACCGGCATGCGCCGAATCCAACGCCGCCGGTGCGGCATTCGAGGGCGCCGCGGTCACGGTGCCGGTCCGGCGGGTGCCGCCGTTCGAGAAGAAGGCCATTGCCATTCCCTCGCTTTCTGAAACGTGTTGTCGCACAACAGCAGTGATGGAAAGTAAGGAGTGTGACGCAATCGAGAGCGGCTACCGGAGGTAGGGGTGGCTGCCCAGCGCGGCGGTGAAGATTGCCGGTGGGGTGTGACCGGCGTGCAGGTATGCCCGTTCTTGCGGGGTCATCTTGCGCCGGGCCCAGAATCGCCGGGCCGAATCACCCAGGGCCGACAGCAGCCGGGGTAGTTGAGGGGTTCGATAGTCGCGGGGCATCACAACGATCGCCATGGCGACCTCCTTTGGGGAAAGTCCAGCCGCTACAACCGATTTCGGGCACCACAAAGACACCGAAGCCGCACATCGGCCCCCTCATACGGCGAATCGATCGCCGGGCGTGCCGATGGAAGGTCCGGGGTCAGGCAGTAGTCGAGCCGCAGCAAGCTGGGAACGTAAGGGATGTCGAATCCGTACTCGGATACGGACTATCGCCGGACTTCATTCGTCCCTTCACCTCCTTGCCGCAAAGACGCACGCGGGCGTCGCTACCGATCGTGTCAGGCCACGCGAACCCAAGGGGAGAACCAACGCCGCAAATGACGTGGTAGGCACCCCTCTCGTCAGAGCTTCGGCACTGAACGACGTATCCCCGGGACGGGGAAGCCACTTTGGATCGCCCCTTAATCCGGGGAGATCTGTCCTAACCCTGGGCGTCTCTCGACGTCGTCGGATCAGTGGCCTGTGTTCGAACAGGAGCCTCGCCTAGCGAGGTGCTGACCCGGTAATGCTGTGCCGGTAACCACCGAAAGTCAAGTCGAGGCCAGTCGGTTCGCCGCAAACTCGCGGAATCTTTGCAGCTCAACCATTTTCGTTGCCCGGCCCGATCTCGCACTGCCGGACGCGGCCGTCGGCACCTCTGACATCACTGTTTCCGATGCGCACTTGACATCGGCGAAGCCGGCCACCCATGATCGGCCCCGTTAGGCACCTCGCTAGGTGCCGCCACCGACGCCAGGCCGGCACGAAACGCGATCACGCGAAACGCTCGCGCGTGCGGTAGCGGATCAACAGCCATAGCAGAACAGCCTCAGCGATCGCGGTGAACACCGTGAGGAACTGGCTGAAGTAGCTCGCGAGCACGTTGACGACGGCCAAGGAGACGATGCTCGACCAGATGCCCAGCCGCACGGCGAGCTCGTCGCGCCCCCGCAGCCACGCCACGGATCCGACCGCGTAACCGATGCCGACCAGCAGCTCCGCACCGGCGGCGATCGCGAGTCCCACCAGGGACTTCCACCCGTGATGCTGGGATACATCGAGCATCCTGTCCAGTTGGTTCCACGGCAGCCGCCATCCGTAGACCACCACACCGGCCAGCAACAGGTGCATCAGTGTCCACACCGCATGACCGATCATCACCACCATCAGCACGATCCGCAGCACCGGCAACGGTAGGACCGCGGCCTCGACACGAGTTGCGGTGCGGGCGATTCGGGTGGACAGCGTGGGTCGGTCGTCATCGTGCGCAGTGTTGAGATAGTCGCCCAACGCGTCGCAGAGTTCGATCACGTCGGGCCCGAGCGGGCTGCGGTCCAGGTGTTGCAGCTGCGCGAGCAGGTCGTCGCGCCGCTGCCGGCTCAGCCGCGCCCCGATCTGCTGTCCGACCTGCTCGGTGATATCGGCCACGACCAGCACCGGCGCCCGGACCCGGGCGCGGGCGGCGTACCGGGCGATCAGCACGATCAGCACGAAGGCGAGGTAGATGATCGGCGCCGCCAGCGGGAAGAAGTAGTCGTTGTCGGTGGTGATGAATTTGCCGACCTCATCGATGAACAGCCCCAGCCCGATTCCGGCCAGCACGGCCGCGGTGTGCAACGCGGTTCGTCCGGCCGAGAGCAGCAGGGTCAGCACGGCGATCACCAGGAGCACGCCGCCGAACAGCGCGTGTGCGATGTGATAGGTGCTGCCACCGATCTTCGGATATCCCGACGCCATCAGATACAGCCTGGTGATCACCACGGTCAACCCGAAACCGACGGCCATCACCGTCACCAGTCGCCCTGATTCCGGCCGCCACCGCACCCTCGCTGTTCGCATACTGAACACCCAAGCCACCTTGGCACACATCCGGTCAGCGGCGGCCGCGAACAGCACCGGTTACTGCGTCACGACAGCTGGCCGAGCGCTGAGGGGTCACCCGGCGATCACACCGAGCTCGTGGCGAGCGGTCCCGACAGCGGGACCGGGGTCGGTCGCGACGACGCGGTGCAACAGTTCGGAGTAGATGTCACGGAAGTCGACGGTGGACTTCAGATCACCGTTGTCTAGGTCGGTGAGGCTGGGTTCGTCACCATAGAAGCCACCCTTGACCCGCGCTCCCGCCACGAATACCGGCCCGGCCGTGCCGTGGTCGGTGCCCTGGGAAGCGTTGGCGGCGACGCGACGGCCGAACTCGCTGTAGGCCATGAGGACTACGTCGTGGCCGCGAGGATGGCCTGCCATGTCTGTCAAGAAGCCCGATACCGCGCTGTCGAGCCGTCCGAGCAGTTGCTGCTGGGTGCGGCGTTCATCGGCGTGCGTGTCGAATCCGCCCAGGCTCACCGAATACACCTGGGTGGGCGCACCGGCTTTGATGCACTGTCCGACGAGTGTTAGTTGGGCTGCGAGCGGATTGCCACTCGGTTTGCCGGGTTTCCCGCCGATCCCGGAAAACCTTTGCGTCACAGCCTGTTCAGCTTGATAGCCCGCGCAGACGAGCGTTTCGGCAACACTGTCGCGCGGATCACCGGCGGCGAGCCCGGCCACGGCTGCGGACAGCTCCGGTGACAGCGGAACCGAGGCAGGATCCAGTGCGGCCGCGGTGTGCTTCTCCCCCAGCACCAGCTGCGGCAAGACCGGGCCGATGTTCACCGCGCGCACCGGATCGTCGCCGGTCGCGTCGAGCCAGCGCCCGATCCATCCGGTGTTGATCGGGTGATCCGGCGCGGCCGTCTGCCAGATGTCCATCGAGCGGAAGTGGCTGTGATCCGGTTGCGGGTAGCCGACTCCGCGCACGATCGCGAGGTGGTGGCGGCCCCACAGCTCCGCGAAGCCGGTCATCGCCGGATTCAGTCCGAGCTGCCCGTCCAGGTGCAGCACCTCTTGCGGCTGATACGACAGCTCCGGTCGTGCGTCGTGATAAGCGTTGTCCGCGTACGGAATTACGGTGTTGATGCCGTCGTTGCCGCCGTACATCGTCACCAAAACCAGGATTCCGGTGCTCGGCGCCAGCGGTGTTGCGACGGCGTGGCGGCGTATGTCATCCCAGGTGATCACCGAGCCACCGGCCAGCCCGAGCGCCCCGAGCACGCTGCTGCCCACAAGGAACTGTCTCCGATTGAATCGAGCCATCATTCGACGCTTTCCGCTCAGCTGGTCAAATACTCGGGCGTGTTCACCGCGATCGTGGCGAGCCGGACGGGATCGTCGCGCACCGTCGCGAGCACCGCGGCGCTGCGGTCCGACCAGGCGCCGATGCCGAGCTGATAGCCGACGGCATCGACACGATCGCCCGGCGCGGCGGACGAAATCCCGCTCAGGTCCGCCCTTTTCGCGATCTCAGCGGCCGCGGTGAGCCGAGTCTGCGCCGCGGCCGTCGACATCCACGCCTGGCCGTGCGGCCAGCCACCGACGGACGGCGGGTAGAACGGCAGCTGTCCGAGATTGCGCAGCACCCCCGCCAGTTTCGCGACGTCCGCGTCGTTGTCCATCGGCACCGACAGTGCCCGCACCGTGCCGATCAGCCATTCGACCGGGCCGTGCACGATTGTGCCAGCCCTGGTGGTGAATTCGTCGTCGGTGAGGATCGCGCACACCATCGCGGCGACGTCGCGGTTCGGTCCGTAGGCGGCCACGGCACGATCTATCGCGGGTTGCACGGGCGGTGTGTCGGAGCCGAGCTGCTGCCACATCCGCCCGGCCACATAGCGCGCCGACTCGGGCCGGCCGAGCACGATATCGCAGAATTCGCGGGCGCCGAGCGGACCTATCACCCCGAGCAGGGTTTTGCTGCCGTGATCGTGCCGTCGAGAATTCAGGGTGGCGACACCGCTGCCCTCGATCGTCCACCCGGTCAGCGCGCGAGCGCCCTCGCGCACATCGGTCTCGGTGTAGCCGCTGCCGTGCCCGAGCGCGAACAGTTCCAGGAACTCGCGCGACAGATTCTCGTTGGGCGCCTTCGCCGAATTACTCGTTCCGTCAAGCCATTTGAGCATAGCCGCGTCGGTGAGCATCGCGTAGGCCAGCGCGCCGAAATCGCCGGTGCCGAGCGTGCGCAGCCGCTGATTCTGCGCGGCCATGGTGGCCGCGTCGCGAACCTTGGCCGCCGATGTCGCGAAGTGGTTGTGCCACAACAAGGTCAGCTTCTCATGGATCGGCTGATGTACGGCGACCATGCGCCGTAACCACCACGCGGTCAACATCGACAGGTCGTTGTTGCGTTCACCGTTGTACCGTCGGCGCAGCTCAGCCGTCGCGTTCTTATCCGGTTCGGCGGTCTCGGCGAACACCGGCAGCGGCGTCGCCCGCGCACCCGCATCAGCGTCCGGATCGGCCGTCAATGCCGCTCGCAGATAGTCGGCGGGCTGCTGGGCTCGCGCGGCATCGATCTCGGCGCCGGTCGCACCGAATCCGGCCCGGCGAAGCACGCGCGCGGTGCGCATCCACTGCGGCGATTGGCTCCCCATGGTCCGAGTATCGCGCCGGGCCAAGGCGTCATCGGGCGGTCTTCGCGACCTTTCAGGCGATCTTCAGCTTCCAGGCGCGACAATGGCAGCTGTGCAGTCGGGCCGAATACTTGTCATCGAAGACGCCGAGGCCATCCGGGTCGCGGTGGGATCGGGACTGACCACGGCCGGACACGAGGTGCTCAGCCGCGAGTGCGGCCTACATTTGGAGCGCGATCTCGCGCAGTTCCGCCCGGACGTGGTCGTGCTCGACCTCATGCTGCCAGGACGCGATGGATTCACGCTGCTCGACACCGTGCGCGCCAGATCGGCCGCCGGTGTCGTGATCCTGACCGCCCGCGACGGTATCGAGGACCGGCTGCGCGGGCTGCGCGCGGGCTCGGACGACTATGTGGTCAAGCCGTTCGACCTGGCCGAGCTGGTGGCCCGGGTCGATGCGCTGCTGCGGCGGATGGGCCGACTGCAGACCACGACCACGATCGGCGATCTCGTCATCGACCTGGAATCCGGTGCGGTGCACCGTGGCGGCGCGACCATCGCACTGACCCGCACCGAGTTCAAGCTGCTCGGCTATCTCGCCGCACACCGCGATCGAGTACGCACCAAAACCCAAATCCTCACCGCCGTATGGGGATACGAGGACTACGACGCCAACCTCGTCGAGGTCAATGTCAGTGCGGTTCGACGCAAGCTCGAGGCACACGGACCGCGGCTGCTGCATACCGTGCGCGGCCTCGGCTACACCTTGCGGATCGACGACCAGTGATGCGGCCGCGCTGCGCGAGTGACCGCCACCGGCTGGCCGGAGTGCGATGAAGACAGTGTCGCTACGCAGGCGCGTGACGCTCACCACCGCCGTGGTGCTCGGCGCGGTGCTGATCGTCGTTTCCCTTGTGGTGCACGGATTGTTCGCCGTGGTGCTGAATCGCGGTCAGAACGCGGTGCTCGCCGACCGCGTGCTACTGGCGCAACAACTCGCCGAGCAGGGCGCCTCGCCCACCGAGCTGCTCAGCCGCGTCGATGCGCGCTCGGTGCGGGCGCGACTGGTCCTCGCCGACGGACGCACCTTCGGCAGCCTGAACGCCCGGCACGAGGACCAGTCCACGGTCAAGACCAGACATGTGCTGCTGAATGGCCGAGGCGAAGTGGACCACGCGCGGATGACCCTGCAGCTCGATACCAAACTGCTGGCGGGGGCGCAGTCCACGCTGGTGCGCGTGCTCGCCGGCACCACCGCCGCCGCGCTGCTCGTGATCGTCATCGGGTTGCCGTTCGGTATCCGGCGCGCCCTCGCACCCCTGGATTCGATGACCGGGCTGGCGCGCGAGATCGCCCGCGGCCGACGCGGGCGGCGGCTGTCACCGTCCCGGCCAGACACCGAACTAGGCAGAACCGCAACGGCTTTCGATGAAATGCTCGATACCCTCGAAGGCGCCGAGGCGCGCGCACAGGCCTCGGAGGAACAGATCCGCACCTTCGTCGCCGACGCCGCGCACGAGTTGCGCACCCCGATCGCCGGGATCCGCGCGACCGCCGAAGCCGTCCTGCAGCAGCCACCCGACGCCGATCCCGACGCCATCCTGCAGATGCAGTTGCTGTTGATCCGTGAGGCCAAGCGCGCGGGCCGACTCGTCGACGATCTCGTCGATCTGGCGCGCATCGACGCCGGACTGCGGCTGCGGCACACCCCCACCGATCTTTACGACCTCGCCGACACGCAACTGACTCGAATGCGACTGCTGCACAGCGATATCGAGTTCGAACTCACCGGTGACCACACCGCCGCGGCCATCGATCCGGAACGCATCGGTCAGGTGCTGGTGAACCTGCTCGAGAACGCCTGCCAAGCCATGCCCGACGGCGGCACGGTGACCGTGTCGGTCGGCGCCACCGCCGACTCGGCCGAGGTGCGGATCAGCGACACCGGCCCTGGCGTACCCGTCGGCGAGCACGAGCGAATCTTCTATCGGCTGGTGCGGTTGGACCAGGCACGCGATCGCCGCGCGGACGGTTCCGGCCTCGGACTTGCCATCGCCCGCGGCATCGCCAGAGCCCATGGCGGCGACCTGGTCTGCATCGACCCGCCGCCCGGACGGCACGGCGCTGTATTCGTGCTGCGACTGAAGATCGCCTGAAGATTGCGGCCCGGCACGGGCACTCGGCAGGCCGGGTCGGCAGATTCGATGGGGAAATATCCCTACGCCCCACCGGAGCAAGCAATGAAGCGCACTGTCCTCGCCGCTACCCTCACCGGCCTCGTCGGCCTGGCCATCGCCCTGCCCGCGGCCGCCTCCGCCGACCCTGGACCACAATGCAACCCCGTAGCCGCGGCCCAGGCGAAGGCCGACAGCGCCGCGAAGGTCGCCGCATTCCTGGCCGGCCACCCGGACTTCGCCGCGGAAGTCGCGAAAGTCAAGGCCCTGCCCAAGGATCAGCGCAAGGCGGAGTGGAAGTCCTACCGCCAGGCCCACCCGCAGGACGTACAAGACTTCAAGACCGCCCGCACAGCCATCCACGACTACCGCAAGGCCTGCCACAAGTAGGCACCGACTCGGAAACCAGCCGACTAGTCACTTGCCCTGCAGCCCTCCGACAACAACCGCGTCGCAACGGGCGCGCGGGCTCACACGCGGCGCTCGGGTCAGCGGCTGGTGGGGAAGTGCTGGGTCAGGGGGACTGCCAGGTGGGTGAGTTCGGCGCATAGGGCGTCTCGGTCGCCCGAAGCGTTGATCGATGCGTCCACCTCGATGACGCCGGTCTTGATGCCGTCGTGTGTGCCCTGGGGGATGTCGAACAGCAGGGTGCAGGACGGTTCATCGAATGCGCTGCTGCGTAGGGCGAGCAGGGCGCGCCGATCGCCTACCGTGACCGGCTGTGGCCGAGTGAAGATTTCGTAGGCCCAGTCTGTGAACCGACTGTCCGATGTGAACACGGCCACATCGTAGGACGGGCCGATCCACTGGCACTGCTGATGCTTCGGGTCCCGGGTGCCGGGCTTCTTGGATTGCGGGTTCAGGCCGGCCGCGGTGACGTCGGCGTCGGGGATCGTGCACGGATCCCAGACCGGTTGGGGCGCAGGAGTGATGGGAGGGTCCGTGGTGGTGACAGGAGCGGTGGTGGTCGCAAACTCGGGCCGCAACGTCTTGCGCGGCAGGCTCGCCGAAAGACTGTGGATGAGTGCGGCCGCGATGGATTCGGCGCCGGAGCCGAGATCATTGCGCAATCCCGGTGAATCGCCGGTGGGCACAGTGCCACTTGCCCCGGACCAGTTCAGGCCTTGGGTGTCGACACTGACGGCGAGGTTGTCGAGCCTGGTCCGCACGGTCACCGCAACCTGGTTCTTCCCCACGGGTGAGGTCGCGATGTCGGCCTGATCGCCGATACCCGGTACTGGTGTCGGGGCTCCACTTGCCGAGAGGGAAGTCGTGGTCTGCTCGATCCAGGTCGGGGTTGTCGACACCCAGAGTTGGATCCGCGCCGTGCGCGAGAGAGGCTCGGGCGTGGACACCTTGTCGGAGTGCGGAATCGGATCTTCGTAGGTGATCGCGCAGGTGAGCGCCTGCCCGGCGGCGTTGTCGAGCTTGAACGTGGTGACAGGCCGCGCATCCGCCGCCGGCAGAGCGCCCGCGAACTGGTGCAGCGCATCCCCCGCCGCGGTCCCGACCGCAGCGCACGATGGGGGTAGTGCCGCGTATCCGGACGCGTACTGCGGCCCGGTCGAGCCGCCACACGAGCAACACCCGGCGACCACGGCCCCCATGACCGCGATGATTCGCCCTGATCGCGATCCGGCCCCGATCAGCTTCCCGAACATGCTGTGCCCGCCTCGATTTCGATCGCCGCCGTAGGCATATCCCCCCGGCCTCGGCGCACAGTATCAGGCCCTTCCACGCAACGGCTACCAGTAATGAACGACGCCCCGCACCAGATGTCTCCGGTGTGGGGCCTCATGCTGAAAAGAGCTGCTGGGCACTACTTTTCAGTCACCGACATCACCCTACTTGCAGGCCGCCTTCGCCCGGTACGGCTAGGGATGACGAGCCGATGCCTTGGCGTCGCGGCGAGCTTGCGGCGACGCAGCAGCGTGCGACATTCCGGCCCGGCCCGAAGCGTCCGCATGAATTTCCGGTGAAGGTCGCAACCGTGGGATTGTGGAGAGTCGGCGGTCCACTGTTAGCTCACTGGATGCGCAGCTTCGGTCGGCCTTCATCGTCAGGTTTCGGTGTTCCGCCGTTCGGGCGGGCAGCATGGGTGTGGTTGGTGCTGGCGGGGCTGATCGGCGGATTGATCGGCGCACCGCCTGCCGCCGTGGCACAGCCGACCGCTCAGACACAGCCCTTGCCACGCGCGCACGCGCACAACGACTATCTGCATCAACGACCACTGTATGACGCTGTGGCGGAAGGCTTCACCAGCGTGGAGGCGGATGTGTATCCGTGGCCGGGGTCGAGCGAGTTGCCGGTTGCCCACACCCCCTTCGAGATTCGCCCGGAGCGGACGTTGCGCTCGCTGTATCTGGATCCGCTGCGGCAACTGGTCACCTCGAACGGCGGCACGGTCATCCCCGGCTATCCCGGCGAATTCCAGCTGCTGATCGAGATCAAATGGGACGCACCCACGACCTATCGGGCACTGGACGCACTGCTGCGCGAACCGGCCTACGCGGGGCTGTTCACCCGTTACATAAACGGGCAGGTGGTACGCGGCCCGGTGACCGTCAGCCTGCTAACGGCCTTTACCAGCGCCGCCGAACTCCAATCGACCATGGCCGCGCAGACCACCCGCAGCGCCTTCCGGGTCGGTGCCCCCGAAGACCTCGGCACCGGCATGCCGACCGAGCTGATGCCCGAAATCAACGCCGACTGGACGAGGCTGTTCAGTTGGAAGGGCGTCGGCCCGATGCCGGACGCGCAGCGGCGAGCGCTGACCGAACTGATCGACCGCGCGCATCGAGAAGGCAAGCGGGTGCGGTTCTGGGCCACTCCCGACCAGCCCGGTGCTGCCCGGCAGGCGCTGTGGGACGCGCAGTACGCCGCGGGCGTAGACCGCCTCTCCACCGACCATCTCGCCGACCTCGCCGAATATCTCCGTTCTCGACAGTAAACCGGACCTGCGGAATCACCGCAGACGCAACCACACCCAGGATCGCGCCGATCACCGCAGCGAACTCCCCGGGCGATGGTGACGCCGGGACGATCCGCAACCCCGATCAGTTCGAGCGGATCGTGGGGTCCAGCACGATTTTCACCGCACCGTCGGTCTTGCGCTGGAACATGTCGTACGCTTCGGGTGCGGCGTCGAGTGGAAGCCGATGAGTGGCAAAGGTTTCCACGCCCAACGGGTCATCGTCACCGAGCAGCGGCATGATGTCGTCGACCCACCGCTTGACGTTGGCCTGGCCCATGCGGAGCTGGATCTGCTTGTCGAACATGATGCGCATCGGCATCGGATCGAGCATACCGCCGTACACTCCGATCAGCGAGACCGTGCCACCGCGGCGGACGATGTCGATGGCGCTGTGCAAGGCGGACAGCCGGTCGATCCCTGCGGTGCCGATCACCTTCTCCGCCAACGCATTCGGCAGGAACGCCGCGGATCGCTGCGCGATCGAGGCGATCGGTGAACCATGCGCCTCCATGCCGACCGCATCGATCACGGCATCGGTGCCACGCCCCTGGGTCAGCTCGCGGATGACATCGCCGATCGGCTGATCGATCGCCGACAGGTCGACGGTTTCCATGCCCCGATCGGCCACCCGGCGTACACGTTCCGGCACGAGGTCGACCCCGATCACCCGCAGACCACGCTGCGCGGCCACCCGGCACGCCATATCGCCGATCGGCCCCAACCCGAGCACGGTGAGCGACCCTCCCTTCGGCGCCCCCGCGTATTCGACGGCCTGCCACGCCGTCGGCAGCACATCGGACAGGTAGAGGAACCGGCTGTCGGGCGGCCCGTCCGGCACCTTGATGTGGGTGAAGTCCGCGTGCGGCACCCGCAGATACTCGGCTTGGCCGCCGGGCACCTGGCCGTAGAGCTTGGAGTAGCCGAAAAGCGCTGCACCGCTGCCTTGTTCACGCACCTGAGTGGTCTCGCATTGAGTGCTCAGTCCCTGGTCGCACATGAAGCAACGACCGCAGGCGATCTGGAACGGGATGACCACCCGGTCACCCACCGACAGATTCTGCAGACCGGCACCTACCTCTTCGACCACGCCGATCGGTTCGTGCCCGAGCACGTCATCTTCGCTCATGAACGCGCCGAGCACCTCGTACAAATGCAGATCGGATCCGCAGATCCCGGACGAGGTCACCCGGATGATCGCATCAGTCGGTGCTTCGATCGTCGGGTCGGGCACCGTGTCGACACCGATCTTGCGCCTGCCTTGCCATGTCACAGCTTTCATGTCAGCTCCTGGGTCGCTCGCGGGTATCGTGCCGCGACTACCCGCAGCCCGTGCGGCGAAACCGAGCGTGCGGCGGTGCTGGGCGCGTCGTTTGGCTCGAATGCAGGCCCGTGAGCTGATCCGGGGCGGGAACGCAGCGGCGGCGGTCCCATGATCGCTACCGCTACGCCCCCACACGAGCCTTGACTACCCGCGTATCCGCTCAGGCGTCCGGACGGGCGACATCGCCGCGCCAAGCCCCGGTTTCCCGGGAACGCTGCTCGATGAATTTCTTGAAACGCTGCATGTCACCCTTCACCCGGTGGTTCAGCAGGCCGAGCTTGTCGGCGGCGTGCTCGACGAAACCCTCGGGGTCGATATCCATCTGCGCGGTGACCCGGGTGGTGTTGTCGTCGAGGCGGTGAAAGGTGATCACTCCGGAATGTTCGGGACCGTTGTCGGACTTCCACGCTACCCTTTCCTCCGGATGCTGCTCGGTGATGGTGGCATCGAATTCCCTGGTGACACCGGCGATCTCGGTCACCCAGTGGGTGTGGGTGTCATCGACCTGCCGGATTTCCTCGACGCCCTGCATGAACTCGGGGAACGTCTCGAACTGGGTCCATTGGTTGTACACGTGCGTGATGGGAACGTCGACGTCGACCGACTCGGTGATGGTGCTCATCGCTACCTCCTGGTTTTCGGCTCTTAGATGACACGACTTCGATGCGGGCGCATCATTCGTGCATCGTTCTTGCCTTCTTGCGGTACCCCGCCAACGACGACCTACACAGGGCGCGGTCCGTGTCGTTCAGATCTGCTGCGTGCGCGGCCGACAACGACGTTCGGCGTACCCCACGTCATCGCCTCGCAATCGCCATCCGGTCCGATTCGACAACGGAGAAATTCGTCGAGCTCGCGCCGTGAACTCCGGGACGCCATCCTCGCTATTGGCACCGAAACACGTTGCAGCCGAAGAACATCAGCGTCTTCAGGCCGATCTTGACTGGATTGAGCAGGGCTAACGCAACTCGACCGGCCCGTGACCGAGCTCTACCCTTCGGTACTGATCAGCGTCGGATCGAGGTGATTTCGACACTGATCGGAATCGGACCAGAACGAGTACGGAGAATCGCAGTGGTAGTTATCTCCATCGAGTTGCCCAATTCTGAAAGGAAGGGGCGGCTTCGATGAATGCAGCGTCGCCGGAAGATGCACTATCGAGGATGTGGAATACAGTGCGGCCCTCGGCTGGTCGGCGGTCAAGGGCCGCGCTCGGGATGGTGTGCGGGATAGTTGTCGTCGCAGGAACCGCGTTGGCCGGATCGTCCGTCGCCGAATCGGACGAGCCGGTCATCGGCACTGTCCAGTCGCCGAACGGCCGCTGGCCGGTCAACGTGCGATCCGGTCCGAGCCTACGGAGTCCGAAGGTCGGCAGGGTTCGTCACCTGAATCAGGTGACCATCGTGTGCACGGCTCGTGGCGAGCGCGTCAACGGCAAATGGGGTGCCACCGACGTGTGGGACAAGCTCGACGGCGATCGGTGGATCAGCGACGCGTTCGTCGACACCGGAACCAACGAGCCGGCGGCACCCGACTGCTCGGGCAGTGGACCCAAGCCATCGGAACCAGCCGAGCCAGCGGATCCGGACTCGCCGACTAAGCCGGAACCGGATGCAGGTACCGGCGCGACGGCGTGGGAAAAGCAGGTCCTCGACCTCACCAATACCGAACGGCGCAAGAAGGGTTGTCAGCCACTACGACTGGATGAACGGCTGACCCGGGCCGCGCGCCTGCACAACCAGGAAATGCGAGACCGCCGGTACTTCAACCACATCAGCCCCGACCCCAGTCACCCCTACCCCGAGCACCGAGCGAAAGCGCAGGGTTACCAGGATGACGTCACGGAGATCATCGCCCTGGGGGCGACCTCACCCCGGGAGGCCATGCAGGGCTGGATGAGTAGCTCGGGTCACCGAGAGGAACTGCTCAACTGCTCTTGGAAGTCCGTCGGAATCGGAGCGTTGAAAGGCGACTCCGGACGCGGCAATTCCCTGCTCGACCAGGGGCCGTGGTGGACCCAGATGTTCGGCGCACGCTGATCACCGTGCGCCGAAGACCACGTTGTCCGCGATGTGCGGGTTTGGGTCTCGTTCGCTTTCGCTGTTTCAGTCGGAGTCGGCGCGCTGATCGAGGGTGTGCTGGAGATCGGCGTTGAGGCGCAGGGCTTCGGCCAGCTGGTCTTCGAGGATAACTATGCGACAGGCCGCCTCGAGGGTGTTCCCGGCGTCGACGAGTTCACGGACGCGCCCGGCGATGCGTAGTTGGTAGCGGGAGTAGCGGCGGTGCCCGCCGGTGGATCGTTGCGGGGTCAGCAGGTGGGCGGCGTCGAGTCCGCGGAGGAAGGCTTGGGTGACGCCGAGGATTTCCGCGGCGCGTCCCATGCTGTAGGCAGGGTAGGTGTCGTCGTCGAGTTTGTCGGCGGCGCTGGGGCCGTCGGCGGGGTCGGTGTTCGGTTGCTGCACAGCACCTCTCGTAATTCAACGCTCGGAAGGCCCCGGCGCGGGTGCGCCGGGGCCTTAGATCTAGGAAGAGGGGGTTGACTTCAATTCTCACCGGCCATGAAGGCCGTTACTCCACACCGCATCCGGTATATGCCGGGACGCGGACCCGATATATGACTACTCAGTGACCACCTCCTGAATTGCCGGTCTAGCCCGGACGTATGTGTCGATCTTCTGGTGTTCGTCCCCCTCCGGCGGTCCGGCCAACTGCACCGGATTCTCTTCTCCGCCGGAGGGGACGGGTGGAACTTTCAACGTTCCGGGCAGTTCACCTGCCCGGCCTCTGGACCTTCTGTTCGAACAACAGAGACTGTATAGCAGCTTCAGAGGAATGTCTACATCCGCCACAACAGATTTTTGGCTGCGGCCGCAGCCGGTTAGTTCACCTGGTCAGACCGGTTCGGATCTCGACGACCGCAGGCCTCGAGCGCGCCCGATGCTCGCCATGCGGCAGTGTCGTCACTGGATCATTGTGCCGGGCAGACGATTCCGCGAAGCCGATCGAGGGCGCGGCGACCCAGGCGCCGGTCGCCGCCGGCTGAGCGAGACGGCGCGCGGCCACGCGGGCGGGTCACTTCAGAGGTGATGCCGTCAGATTCCCGGCGTCCAGTACTTGCACTCCCCTGTCGCGAGTGCTAAAAAATATCTATGCCAGATGGCACAGGTTATCTGGTCCCTGAGATGAAGAATGGAGTGTGTTGGAGGTGGCGACCATGCTGATGCGTACCGATCCGTTCCGTGATCTGGACCGGTTCACGCAGCAGGTGTTCGGCACGGCAGCCCGGCCGACGGTGATGCCGATGGACGCCTGGCGTGACGGTGACGAGTTCCTGGTGGAGTTCGATCTGCCCGGGATCGATCCGAAGACGCTGGATCTGGACATCGAACGCAATGTGGTGACCGTGAAAGCGACCCGCCCGGAACTGGATTCGGGACGGTCGATGATCGCCGCGGAACGCCCGCGCGGAGTGTTCAGCCGCCAGCTGTTCCTCGGCGAGGGCCTCGATACCGACCACATTCGCGCTGATTACACCGATGGCGTACTGCGCCTGGCGATTCCGGTCGCGGAAAAGGCCAAACCCCGCAAGATCGAGATCGAACACCGCGACGGCAAGCGCCAGGCTATCGACGCCTGACACAACCCGAGTAGAGGCGAGGTGATGCCCGTATCCGAATCAATGGAATGAAATGCGGTGGCGGTGAACGCCGCCCCCGCAGCACCTGGTGAAAGTCACGTCACTCTTCCTTCGTCGCGGGGGTGGGCCGAGCACGTTCGGTCTACCCCCGCCCAACTTCCTACCGCCGCTGACGACGGCGGAAACTACGACCGAACCACCCAGGTATGCGCGATGTCGAAACACATGAGCGAGCAAAGGCGCGCCTCGCATCGCCGGACGACCGTTTCTCACCGCAGTCCGCGCAGAGTCGCCACCGAGCAGGTAGCACCCTCATCTCCTAGCTACAGCCGCACAGGTTCCGACATCCACACGCCTGTCAGTGCAGCGAGTCGGCCTGCGGCACATCAGAAGTAGTACGGCTGTCGCTATCGCAGTCGACTGGGGAGAGCAGACCCACCGTCGGGTTATGCCAACGACGTACCGCGTCCGGCTCGCACCCTGCCCTTCGCTCAGCCCAGCAATTCCGTTGCTGCCCTGCGTAGTTCATCGTCGATCGCAACAACGCATACAGGTGCCGCAATCCATCACCGGGACACGGCGAAGCACGCCTTCCCCAGTCGCGACCTTGACGCCGCAGGCCCGCCGGTCGCAGATTTGTTTCCCGAGAAACGAAACATCGTTTCTCACAGAGAAACACAGGAATTACGTTGAACATCCGACGCCTGCTGGTCGCCATCGGCTTCATCGCCGTCGCCACCGCATTCACCATGCCGACCGCGACCGCCGATTCCGCGGTCACCAAGGTCGAGAACACCGTCGAAATCCGCTGTGCGTTCACCACATTGCACCAGAGCAGCGACTGGTATTTTCCCGTGGGGACACCCAAGGCGCTGCTGTGGCTGCAACACGGCTTCGCCAGCGCCAACGACTCCGTCGATGACACCGCGAGAAAGTTCTCGGCACAAGGCTTTCTGGTATTCGCACCCACCCTTCCGACAGCGAACGCTCTCGGCTGCACCCTGGAGAACCTCGGCAACAACACCAACTTCCTGCACAACGTGGCCGATTTGTTCGGAAAGGCCGCCGACCCCGGTGACAAACTCGGCCGCAGCTTCGCCGATGCGAAGAACAAGGCGCGACGACCGGACCTGGCCCTCCCGAAAGCCATGGTCTTCGCCGGGCATTCGGCGGCCGGCGAAGCGGTTCCCTACGTCACTCAGGTGCTGCGCTCCGACTACGCCGCGGCGTTCGCCTCGGTACGCGGCCTCCTCCTGTTCGATCCCGTGAAAAGCTTTGTCGGCAACAACCTCGGCAGCGCGCTCAACCACCTCAGCAATACCGCGCTGCCGATTCTGGCCATCTCTTCCCCGCCCTACCTCTGCAACGGAAATGGCAGCGGCACAACCGAACTGATCGGGCAGATCTCCCGGCCGTTCCTCGGCGTCCGGCTCACCACCGGATCGCATATCGATGTCGAAGCCGCCAGCGCACCCGCCCCGGACAAGGTCGCCTGCGGTACACCTCAGGCGAAGAATGTCTCCGCACTACAAACGCTCTCGGTCGCCTGGGCCGGTGACTTCGTCTCCGGAACGACCAGCGCCGACTACTACCCCGGCGGCGCGTATTACGAAACGCAGCGTTCCGCCGGAACCGTGCAAACTCTGCCTTGATCACCCAGATACGTGGCGGCCATCGGATTTCCGGTGGCCGTTGCCGTGCGCGGTCAATGCGCACTCAGCAGCTGTCCGGCCCCCTCGACCCGATCGTCGAGCCCGTGCTCGCGCAGCGCGTGCCAGAGCGTGGCGGCGTTGATCGCGATAACCGGTTTGCCGAGTTCGCTTTCCAGCTGGTCGGCCAGTGTGACGAAAGACAGATTGGTGCCGACCTGGACGATCGCCTGTATGTCTGGTCCATCGATGTCGGCGACGATCTCGCGCAGCCGGTCACTGCCGACCCGGGCGATGTCCATCGCGGTCGGGCAGCGCAGCCCGGTGATAGCGGCCACGTCGAAGCCCGCCTCGGTGAAGAACCGGCCCACCTCGATGTCGGCGATCGGCTGATAGGGCGAGAACACCGCGATGCGACGGCAGCCGAGTTCACGCAGGGCGGCGCGGCAGGAACTGGCACCGGTGGTCACGGGCAGGCCGGTGCGATCACGGAGGCGTTGCTCAAAGGCGGCATTGCCCGTGATCCCACCCCAGAACGTCTCGGCGGACATGCCCATGACCATCCGGTCGGGTTCGGCGGTGAGCACGTCGCGCACCGCGGTGTCGATGGACGAGCGGATCTGCCCGAGCAGGGCTTGGAAGTCGTCGTCGTTGCCCATCACAGGATTGGGGATGTACATCGATCCGGCACGGTAGGCGATGCCAGGCAGCGCGGCACGCCAATAGTCGTGTTCCACAACGGTATTCGTACTCGGCACGATCACACCGAAGACGGCTCGCTGGCCGACGGCATTGGTCATCTACGTATTCCCATGGTGTGCAGGGGTTTCCTTACAGAGCAGGATCGGCGATCCGGGTCAGTACATCGTCGATGGCGCGGTGCGCCCGGTTCCGATCAGCGGTGCGGTCCAACAACAGCGCGTCCACGAGCAGCGGCGAGACGATCGCCGCCGCAGCCCCCTCGGCGTCGCGTTCGTCGTCGACACCGATGGCGCGGATCGACCGATGCACCGGCGCCAGCAGATCCAGCACATAGCGCTGGCGCAACGGAACGCATTCCGGATCCGTCGTCGACGCGGTAACCAGTGCCCGCAAGAAGGCAGCAACGGGCTTGTCGCGCAGGCGATCACAGAGCAGATCCACTTCCGCGTGCAGATCCGCGATCGGATCTCCGGTCGGCTCCGCGCCCGGATGCGGTGCGACGGCGATCAGGGCCGCGAGGAAGTCCCGCGGCGTCGGCCAGTGCCGGTAGATCGTGGTCCGCGCGACTCCGGTGACGGTGTGCAGCCGTTGCGGCGTCAACGCCGAGTTCCCTTCGCGCAGTAGCAGATCCAAGGCGGCGGTCAGCACGATCCGCTCGGTATCGGCCGCGGGGCCCGCGGGGCGTCCTGGCTTGCTCACGGCATTAACGATACATCTTGTTTTGGTTATTCATAACCAGTACATTCTGTATCGGAATTATTGCTCGCCCTAGGAGGGCCCATGCGTCCACATGTCGAACTCATCGACGAACGCGACCTGATCTCACACGTCGCCGAATTCCAGCACGCCACCGGCAGCGCCGAACAGCGCAATCTCAGCTATGACGAGGAGAACGGCTCCGCCTCGCTCAAGGTCCACTTCACCAGTGATTGGTCGCGCCCCGCCGGCGTGCACCACGCCGACACCGAGTGGTTCGTCCTGTCCGGCTCGGTCACCATCGGCGACACCGAGCTCGGCGAGGTGGGCTTCTGGATTGCACCGAAAGGCGTTCTGACACCGCCGATCTCCGCGACCGCAGGCACGGAGATACTGCTGTTCCGCGAGGGTGGCGACTGGGCATTCGAACTCGCCGACAAAGATCGCGACTTCGTGCGCGAGGACCAGAAACTGGTTGTCCTCGACACCGCGGCAATGCCGTGGATCGACGTAAAAGACGGCAGCCCAATGCGTTTCGACCTTGGCGGCACACCAGTCCCCGGGCTCTACATCAAGCTCCTGCACCGCGACGCGACGACCGGCTTCTACACCCGCCTCATCAAGGCCAAGCCGGGCTGGCGCGAGCAACCCTTGGCTCACCACCCGTGCAGCGAAGAGGCGTACTGCCTGGACGGCGGGTTCGACTACAACTTCGGAAAGATGTGGCCCGGAACGTATTTCTGGCGGCCCGCGCTCATTCGCCACGGCGATTTCACCGCGCACGCTGAGCACGGCTGCACGTGGATTGTCCGCTCCGATGCCGATCTCGTGGACTGGTACACCGACAACGCCAAGATCGAGGTCTCCGGCGACCCGACGAACTGGGGCCCGGACCTGCCGCACAGCCTCGCACCGCGCCCGGTCGAGCCGGTCCGCTCCCGTTCCATCGGACGGTGGGCTGATCCGACCTACCAGTAACCGCGTCCGTCTTGATTCCCGCACGCCGAATCACCGCCGGGGCGCGTGCGGGTATCAGGGTCTGGGGGCCGCGCCCCGGTGGAGGTAGCGGCCGGTGGCACCGTCGCGCAGCTGGCCGTCGCGGACGATGTGCCGGCCCCGGAGGAAGACATCGGTGACCTTCGCGCTCATCTCGAAGCCCTCGAACGGCGTGTATTCCTGGGCGGACTCGGAGTCGGCGGCCCGAACCGTCCACTGCGCCGTGGGGTCGACCAGGACGATATCGGCGTCGTACCCTGCCGCCAGGTTTCCCTTCTGGGGCAGTCCGTAACGCCG
Source organism: Nocardia sp. NPDC060255 (assembly GCF_042727395.1). NCBI lineage: Bacteria > Bacillati > Actinomycetota > Actinomycetes > Mycobacteriales > Nocardiaceae > Nocardia > Nocardia sp. NPDC060255. Next base: position 135,690 of record NZ_JBHXAU010000014.1, read on the forward strand.
GGCGGGATTCGCGGCGGTCAGCTCGGCGATACGCCCTAGGGACAGCCCACGTTTCAGTCCCTCCCCGATCAGGCCGGGCAACAGATACTCGGCGCCGCCGAAACCGGATTTGGCGAGAAAGACATCCGCACGATCGGCACCGAACTTCTCCTCGTCCCGGCAGCACGCGTGATCGCTGACCACCCAATCGATGTCACCGGCCAGCAGGTGCCGCCACAGCGCCTCGACATCGGCGCGCTCACGCAGAGGTGGGTTCACCTTGCCGCCGATACCGTGCGCGGTGTCGACATCGGCGAGCAGATGCCCGATGGTCACCTCGCGGCGAAAGTTCACGTGCGGGAAAGCTTTTGCCATAGTCAACGCCGCCTCGACCGCTTTCGCGGAGGACAGGTGCAGCAGGTTGATGTCGGCGAGGCCCGTCTCGTGCGCGAGATAGGACGCGATCGTGATCGCCAGGCCCTCGGAATGCGCCGGGCGCGAGGCACTGTAGGCGCGCAGACCGGATTGCGTGCCGTCCTGTTCGACAAACGCGGTGTAGGCGGCCATGATCTCGGCGGTCTCGCAGTGCAGCGACAGCGAGAGGTGGTCCCCGAATCGCTGGCGGGCCCGCTGGATCGCGCGCATCACGAACTCGAAATGGGCCAGGTCGTAGCGTTCGGTCGGCGGGATCATCAGGAACTCGGACTGATCCGACGATCGGCCGTGCAGGCCGTGGCCGCCGTAGAACATGAAGATCTTGAACGAGGTAATACCGAATTCCTCAACAAGGTACGGGATTTCGCCGATGTGCTCGGCGGTCATCGGCGCTAGATGCAGGCCGTAGTCCACCACAGAACGCCCCGCCATCCGGTCCAGGGCCTCGGGCACGAAATCACGGTACGAACCGCCCCGGTTGAGGTAGTAGCGGCCGGTCCGCAGGTAGCTCAACGAGGTGGTGACACCGCCCTGCGCGCACGCCCGGCTTTCGGTCTCGGTGTCGGCGGCGAGGTCACGGTAGATGCCCCAGTGCTGATGAGCATCGATCACGCCGGGGAAGGCGAGCAGGCCGTGCGCGTCAACCACCCGCGTCCGATCATCGGCGGGCAGATCAGGGCCGATCTCCCGGATCGTGCCTGCCGAGATCGCGATGTCGAGTGGTTCGGGGCTATCCGATGCGAGGTCGCTCGCACGGACGACACGGGCGTTGCGGATCAGCAGTTCAATGGCGGACACGCTGGTCTCCAGTTTCTCTATACGAAACGGTGTTTCCAATCTGGCGATCATCGCAGTACGATTCGCTGGTAGTCAACGCCGTTGCCGCGCACCAATGTTTCGGTGCGGGAAACAGATCGCGGCGCAGAGGAGGACCAATGGCACAGCAGCCGCTGGCCGGAATCCGAGTACTCGACATCGCGACACTGTTCGCAGGACCGCTGGCGGCTACCTTGCTCGCCGACTTCGGCGCCGACGTCGTCAAGATCGAGCACCCGAATGGTGACCCGGTACGCGGCCACGGCGCCCAGCGCGCCGGAGTCGGGCTGTGGTGGAAGCTACTCGGCCGCGGCAAGAAGTCGGTGACGCTGTATCTCGGCGAGCCACGCGGCCAAGAGATCTTCCGGCGCATGGTCGCCGACGCCGATGTCGTGATCGAAAACTTTCGGCCGGGCACCCTGGAACGGTGGGGACTCGGCTATCCCGAACTGCGCGCGCTCAATCCGCGGCTGGTCCTGGCCAGGGTCACCGGTTTCGGCCAGTTCGGGCCGTACGCGCGGCGCCCCGGCTTCGGCACCCTCGCCGAGGCGATGAGCGGTTTCGCGGCCGTGACCGGCGAGGCCGACGGTCCGCCGACCCTGCCGCCCTTTGGACTCGCCGACGGAATCGCGGCCCTGACAACAGCTTTCGCGATCATGACGGCATTGCGCGCACGCGAGCGCGATGGCGAAGGACAACAGGTCGACCTGGCCATCATCGAACCGATTCTCACCCTGCTCGGCCCGCAGCTCATCGCCTACGACCAGCTCGGTGAGCTGCAGGCGCGCATGGGCAACCGCTCCTCGAACAATGCCCCCCGCAACACCTATCGCACCGCCGACGGCGGCTGGGTCGCGGTCTCGACCAGCGCGCAGTCGGTGGCCGAGCGGGTGCTGTGGCTGGTGGGCCGCCCCGACCTGATCGAACAGCCCTGGTTCGCCACCGGCACCGAACGAGCAGGGCACGCGGACGAACTGGACGAGGCGGTGGGCAGCTGGATCGGCCGGCACAGCACCGAGGCGGTGGTGCGCGCGTTCGAGAAGGCAGAGGCCGCCGTGGCACCGATCTACACGGCCGCCGACATCTTCACCGATCCCCAGTTCCTGGCCCTCGGCTCGATCATCGCGCTGCCCGACGCGGAACTCGGCCAGGTGCGCATGCAGAACATCCTGTTCCGGCTGTCGGCGACGCCCGGCGAAATACGCTGGACCGGACCACCATTGGGTGCACATACCGATGAGGTACTCGCGCGCTACGGCGTCGGCCGGGCCGAGCTGGCCGAGCTACGGGTCGCCGGGGTGATTCGATGACCACCGGCGAGCCGGAATCGGAATCGACGGGCCCGGTTGACCGGTGCGATCCATTGCTCGCCGCCGTTCGCGGCGACCTCCACTTGATCGAGTTGGGGCAGCCGTTCTTCACCGGTATGCCGTGCTCGCCGAACCACCCCGGCTTCCGGATGACGCTGGCCCGCAGGCATGGCGACCTGGTGCGCCCGGATGGCGGTTCGGCCGCGAGCGAGATCATCGTCACCGGTGGGCATGTGGGCACCCACATCGACGCACTCAGCCACGTCAGCCAGAACGGGGCGCTGCACGGCGGGGTCGACGCGCACGAGGCCCAGCGCGGTGGCCGGTTCAACGCCCACGGTGCCGAAAACCTGCCGGGCATGCTACGTCGTGGCGTGTTGCTCGACATCGCCCGGTTGCACGAAATCGACACCCTCCCCGGCGGTTACGAGATCACGCCACACGATCTCGAAGCAGCTGCCAGGCAGGCGCGGCTCAGGGTCGGAACAGGCGACGTGGTACTCATACGAACAGGCTGGTCGCGACTGTTCGACGAACCGAATGCGTATCTCGGCCTCGAAACGGGCGTCCCGGGTCTCGGTGTCCAAGCGGCACATTGGCTCGCCGTCCGCGACGTGGTGGCGACCGGGTCGGATACCACGGCCTACGAGTGCATTCACCCGGGAGCGGGGCACAGCGTATTGCCCGTGCACCGAGTGCTGCTCGTCGAATTCGGCATCTACATCATCGAACACCTCGCACTCGACGACCTCGCCGCGAGCGGGATCACCGAATTCGCCTTCCTGCTCGCACCGTTGCGCATAGTCGGTGGCACCGGCTCCCCCGTCCGGCCGCTCGCGGCGGTGAGCCGATGAGCGAGGCAACGATCGTGCAGCGACTCGCCACCTTCGCCGCAGCCGCGCGCGACCACGGTATCGACGACGATCTCCGCGCGAACGCCGCACATCGAGTACTCGACGTGCTGGGCAACAGCATCGCCGCATCGGACACACCTGCCGCCCGCGCGGTGACCACCCTGATCGAGGGATGGGGCGGCACGCCACGATCGACGGCACTCGGGTTGCCAGGTCGACGGCCCGCCGCGAGCGCCGCGCTACTCGGCGGAACCCTCTCACATGCCCTGGATTTCGACGACACACATCTGCCGTCGGTGCTGCACCCCTCGGCGACGGTGGTTCCCACCGCACTCGCTGTCGCCGAATCCCGCGACGCCGGCGGTGTCGCCCTGCTCGACGCCGTCGCGGTGGGGGTAGAGATCGCGGTTCGCGTCGGTATGGCGGGTTTTGATGCGGCACTGGGCAATTCGATCTTCTTCGAGCGGGGGCTGCACGCGACCGCCATCTGCGGCACGCTCGGCGGCGCCGCGGCCGCCGCCATGCTCGCGGGCGCGGATGCCGACGTGATCGGCCATGCGATCGGCATCGCCGCGAGCATGGGTTCGGGGCTGCTGGAGGCCAACCGAACCGGCGGAACCGTGAAACGGGTGCACTGCGGGTGGGCCGCGCATGCCGCGGTCACCGCGGCCGAGCTCGCGTGCGCCGGGCTGACCGGCCCACCGACCGTCTTCGAGGGCAGATTCGGTCTGCTACAAGCGTTTTGCGGCGACCAGAGCAATCCGGCCGCGATTCTCGACGACCTCGGCAAGATCTGGGAATTGCCGAAGGTGTTCTTCAAACCCTATCCCTGCAACCACTTCACGCACGCGGGTATCGACGCGGCGCTGCGGCTGCGCGCGGCGGGCATCGCTCCCGACGCGATCGTGCGCCTCGAACTCGGGACAGCTACGGCGGCGCTGCGCACCATCGGTGAACCGCATGCGGACAAGATCCGCCCGCAATCCGGGTACCACGCAGCCTTCTCCGGTCCGTACACGGTGGCCGCCGCGTTACTCGGCGGCGGCGGTCTCGGCGTCTTCCATCAGGACTTCACCGACGAAGCCGCTGCCGACGTGCACCGGCTGGCGCTCGCGGCCCGAGTCACCTGCGTCGCGGACCAGCGCTGCGATGCCGTTTTTCCCTACCAGTTTCCCGCGGTACTCACCGCGTGGCTGCGCGACGGCAGCGTCCGCACCGAGCGAGTCGAAGTGAATCGGGGCGGTCCCGGCAACCCGTTGTCCGAGGCGGAGCTCGCCGCCAAGTTCCGGATGAACATCGAGCACACGCAGTATGCAGATCGCGCCGACAAGATCATCGACGCGGTTGCCGATCTCCGCGGTCGACGTAGCGTCGACGAACTCACGTCACTGCTACGGACGTGATATCGACGAGCGCCATCTGTCGTTGCTCGGTCATGACATCGGGAAGAACCCCGCCCGGCCGAGCAGGGCAGGCACCGGCTTGCCGAGCAGTTCGCCCAGCCACCTGCCGGTTTCGATCACCGGCTCGATCCGCACGCCGGTCTCGATCCCCATTCGATCCAACGCGTACAGCAGGTCCTCGGTGGCGATGTTGCCGGTCGCCGCCGGGGCGAACGGGCATCCGCCGATGCCACCGGTGCTGACATCCAATACCCGAACCCCGGCATCCAGCGCCGCAACGGCGTTGGCGTAACCGGTATTACGCGTGTTGTGGAAATGGCATCGCAGCGCCATCCCCGGCGCGATCGCCGCCGAGCCGACAGCTAATGCCCGCACCTGATCCGGCGTGCCGACGCCGATGGTGTCGGCCAGCGCGATCTCATCGGGCTCCGCGTCGGCGACGCGGCGGATCAGTTCCAGCACAACCTTTTCCGGCACTTCCCCGTCGAACGGGCACCCGAAGGCCGCGGCGATCGTCACAGTGCGCAGTAGCCCCGCCTGCCGCGCCCTGGCCGCCAGCTTCGCCCACCGCTCGATCCCCTGCCCTGTCGAACACCCCTGATTGCGCTGGCTGAACGAATCCGTGGCAACAACAACGACATTGATCTCGTCGACGTCGGCCGCGATCGCTCGATCCAAGCCGCGTTCATTGAATACCAGTCCGGCATAGGACACTCCGTCAACGCGCGGGACCCCGGCCATGACCGCTTCCGCGTCCGCCATCTGCGGCACTCGCCGCGGGTCGACGAAGCTCACCGCCTCGATGCGGCGAAGGCCCGCATCGACGCTGCGTCGCACCAGCCGAACCTTGTCCTCGACAGCAAGGATTTCCGGCTCGTTCTGCAGGCCGTCCCTCGGGGAGACCTCGACCAATGTGACGTTCACCGACCCTCCAGCCTTGCCACGTCGTTTCACTCAGGGATACATTGTATCCAATTTCGAGGATCCCGGTTCGCCAACTGCGCGATCGATGAGGACATCGGATGCCCGACAGAATGGAGACGGCCGTATGAGTGCCGAGGCGACGAAATCAACAGGGCCGCTTGCCGATCTGCGGGTGATCGAGATGGGGCAGCTGCTCGCCGGGCCGTTCTGCGGTCAACTGCTCGGCGATCTCGGCGCCGAGGTGATCAAGCTGGAAGCTCCCGGCACCGGCGATCCGATGCGGCAGTGGGGGCGCGAACAGTCGCAAGGAAAATCGCTGTGGTGGCCGGTCGTCGCGCGGAACAAGAAGTCGGTCACGTGCAATCTTCGCGATGCCGCCGGCCAGCGGCTCGCGCGCCGGTTGATCGATCGGGCCGACATCGTCGTCGAGAACTTCCGGCCCGGCACCATGGAGCGCTGGCACCTCGGATTCGACCAGCTACGAGAAAAGCATCCGGAACTGATCATGACGCGGGTCACCGGTTACGGCCAGACCGGGCCGTACGCTCCGCGCGCGGGCTACGGCTCGATCGGCGAGGCGATGGGTGGCATTCGTTATGTCACAGGCGATCCCGACCACCCGCCGGCCAGAACCGGTATCTCCCTGGGCGACTCGCTCGCCGCGGTCTTCGCGACCATCGGCACCCTCGCCGCGGTGCATCACCGCACGAATACCGGACGCGGTCAAATGGTCGACTCGGCCATCTACGAAGCGGTTCTCGCGATGATGGAATCACTGTTGCCCGAATGGGCGGTCACCGGCTATCAGCGCGAGCGCACCGGACCGGTGCTGCCGAATGTCGCCCCGAGCAACGTCTATCCCACCGCAGGCGGCGAGATGATTCTGGTCGCCGCGAATCAGGACACCGTGTTCGCCCGGCTGGTAAAGACCATGGGCCGTCCCGAACTCGCTACCGACACAAGGTATTCCACACATATCGCCCGCGGCGCGCGGATGGCCGAACTGGACGACCTGATCGCCGGATGGACGGCGACGATCGAGACCGGCGACCTGCTCGACCAGCTGCACGCGGCGGGCGTCCCCGCGGGCCGCATCTTCACCGCCCGTGACATGTTCGCCGACCCGCACTTCGCCGCACGCGAGGCGATCGTGCGACTTGCCCACCCGGAGTTCGGCGAGCTACCGATGCACAACGCCTTCCCGAAGTTGAGCGAGACACCGGGATCGGTCCGCCATCCGGGGCCCGGGCTGGGCGAGCACAACCACGACGTCTACGGCGGTCTGCTCGGCCTCGATCCGGACATCATCGGACAGCTCACCGCCGATGGCGTCATCTGAGGGGAGAGCACCGATGACCGAGCGAGCAGGCGACTACCGCCGCTCCGGCTACAGCGCACGCCTCGGCGCGGGCAGTTCGCCCGCCGTGCTCGTGGTCGACATCTGCGCCGCTTACCTCACCGACGGCTCACCATTGCGCGCACCGGTTGCGGACGCGGTGCGCCGCGCCACCGAAATCGTCACGCAGGCAAGGTGTTCCGGCTTGCCCGTGATCTTCACCCGAGTGCGCTTCGAGCCGGGCGGCCCCGACGGCGGCCTCTTCCGCCAGAAGGTGCCGGCACTGCGGGTGTTCGAGGCGGGCAATCCGCTCGGCGACTTCCTCGACGATCCCGCACCCGCGCCAGGTGAAACGGTGATCACCAAGCAGTACGCCAGTGCTTTTCACGCCACCCCCCTGGCCGCGCTGCTGACCGCCCGGCGCATCGACACCCTCGTCATCGTCGGCCTCACTACCAGCGGGTGTGTGCGTGCCTCCGCGACGGATGCGCTGCAGCACGGGTTCCGGCCGCTGATCGTCGCCGACGCGTGCGGGGATCGTGACGCCGCGTTGCACGAGGCGAATCTGCTCGATCTGGATATCAAGTACGCCGACGTGCTCAACCAGGACGAGGCGCTCGCGGTATTGCGTTCAGCCGGCGTCGGCAACCAGCTATTAACGACACCCCAGACCGCCGCCCGCGCGGAACTGGCATAGCGGACAAGAGGATTCATGGGTCAACACCCGCACGGTTGGTGGATCGTGCTACATCTGGTCCTGTTCGTATTCTGGCTGGGCGGCGACCTCGGCGTCTTCTACTCGAGCCGGTTCGTCATCGATCCCGAGCTCAGTCCCCCGGCGCGTGCGACGGCGCTGGCGATCATGAGCGGCCTGGACCTGGGGCCGAAGGTCTGCCTCGTCCTGTTCCTGCCCAGCGGCGTCACCCTGATGGCATTGGAGCCGCACGGGGCCACCCTGTTCGGAATCGCTTTGTTCCCTTGGTGGTTCGTCGTGCTGGTGTGGCTCTTCGGCGCGGCCTGGCTGACGCTGACCGTGCTCGCGCACCGCACGCATGGTCGGCTCGTTGCGGTGCGGCAGGCCGACCTGATCATTCGATTCGCGGTCATCGCCGCCATGGCCGGGGCAGGCGGCTACACCTTGCTCGTACCCGATCCGTTCGGCGTGACGACCAACCCGCGCTGGCTCGGCGCCAAGATTCTGCTGTACACCCTCGCCATCGCGGCCGGCCTCGGCATCCGAATGACGTTGCGCCCCTTCGGCCTCGCATTCGGCACGCTGATGGCCGAAGGTTCCAGCGAGTCCGTCGAACGCACGCTACGACGCAGTGTCGACGGATGCCTCCCGTACGTATGGCTGATCTGGGGCAGCGTGCTCGCCGCGGCCACGCTGGGCGTGCTCAAACCCGGTGCCCGGTTGTGAGTCGCGGTTACGGCGTGTAGCCCAACTGGGCCGATACCGCCCCGGCCGCCTTCACCAGCATCGGCACACACGCGTCCATCCGCGGCTGGAAGCGCGACAACGGACCGCACACGCTGATCGCGGCAACCACCCCGCCGTCGTGGTCCAGGATCGGCGCGGCGATGGAGGCCGCCCCGATCTGCCGCTCCCCCATCGAGATCGCATAGCCGCGCTTCTTGGTCGCGTTCAGCTCGATGCGCAGCTTACGCACGGAAGTGATCGTCGCGTCGGTGAACGCGGTCAGCTCGTGCCTGCTCAGGTACTCATCGATCTGCGCCTTGGGCAGTTGCGCCAGGATCACTTTGGAGGAGCTGCCCGCGTACAGCGGGTACGGCAGGCCGAGGGCGACCTCCATCCGCAATTCCTGTTCCGGCACAACCTGATCCACATACATTCGGGTGTCACCGCGCCGGATCGACAGCGTGGCCGTCTCCCCCGTCACCGCCGCCAGCCTGCGCAGCTCCGGCGCGGCCATCACCCGAAGGTCGGTGCGCGCCAGATAGGCCCGGCCGAGCGCGATGGCGGCATGCCCGAGCGCGTAACGGCGAGTAGCGGGTTCGAAAGCGATGAGGTCGCGGTTGCGCAGGGCGGTGAGGATACGGTGCACCGCGGCCTTGGTGATGCCGAGCTCGGTGGCGATCTCGGTGACGCCCAGATCGGCCCTGCCGCTGCGGCCGAACAGCAACAGCACATCCATGGCCCGCTCCACCGCGGCGATCGACCGGCTCTGGCTGTCGGATTCGATTTCGGACACGCCCAGAGTGTATGCGGTGGATTTCCCGATGGGAAACACCATCCCCATCCTTGTTCCGCTTGCGCCGCGCCGCCACCAAGCGTTACCTTGTGCGTAACAGTGTTTCCACTATCGAAACGGACTTGCGGTGGAACCCAACCAGCTCCGAGCGGTGCTCGCCCAATGGGCCAGCGGAGTCGTGGTCGTCACCACCCTCCGGGCCGATGGCGGCAGGCACGGCATGACGGCCAGTTCGTTCACCAGTGTGTCCCTGGAGCCACCGCTGATCTCGGTATGCCTGCTCTCCGTCAGCACGACGTGCCGAATGATCTGCGCGAGCGGTGTTTTCGCGGCCAACATGCTCGGGCACGATCAGCAGGCCATCGGCAGGCGCTTCGCGTCCACCGTGTGGAACGCGGCGACAGATCGCTTCGCCGCCGGACACTGGGACACCGCGAGCACCGGCGCCGCGGTGCTGACCGACGCCGTCGCGTGGCTCGATTGCGCACTCACCGCCTGCTACCCGGCGGGCGACCACACCATCGTCGTCGGCGCGGTGCGCGCCGCCGCCACCCCGCGGCCCATCGCGCCGCTCATCTACCACGACCGCGCATACCACGAGGGGACAGTCCGATGATCGGTGAACGGCTCGTCGAAGATATGACCGAGGCCGAACGCGAACGCGCGCAACGGGTCGATGCCGTACTACCCGACCTCCGTGCCGCCGCCGAAGAAGCCGATCGGCTGGGCGTCTTTCCACCCACCCACGTCGAACTGCTGCGGGAGGCAGGGCTGCTGGGGTTGGTGGTGCCCGAGAAGTTCGGTGGCCTCGGCGGGACGCTCCGGGATCTCGCGGCGGCCACCTATGCCATGGGCACCGCGTGTCCCTCCACCGCGCTGGCGTTCTTCTTCCACAACACCAGCGCCTCGCGCGGCCTGCTTCCGCTGGAAGCGATCGACGCGGGTCTGTTCACCGCCGAGGAGATCCCCATCGTGCGGGCCTTCGCCGAGAAGGTCCTCACCCGGATGGCCGAAGGCAGCTGGCTGGCGAACTTCGCCTCCGAAGCGATCAAGACCGCCGCAGCGAACATCACCATCGCCACCACCGCCCGCAGGGTCGACGGCGGCTGGATCCTGCAGGGCGAGAAGTCTTTCGGCTGCGCGACCGGTGTGGCCGACTACTACCTCACCTCGGCCAAGCTAGCGGGTTACGACACCGCAGAAGGTTTGGCGACCTTCTTCGTCCCCAGGGACGCGCCCGGCGTCAGCGTGCGCGCTCCATGGGACGGACTCGGCATGCGCGCCACCGCCAACAACGGCATCCGGTTGGACGAGGTCTTCATCCCACAGGACGAAGCCTTGGCAGTGCCCGGCGCGTTCACGAAGATGCTCACCATGAGCAGAGGCAGTTTCGTTGGCAACCAACTCGCCATCGCGGCGGTCTACACCGGCTGCGCACAGAACGTCTACGACGAGATGCTGGCGACCACCACCGCGAAAACCTTCGCCGACACCGGCGATCCGATCGCGTCCTCGCCCGTCCACCAGGTGCTCATCGGCGAGATGACCAGGCAATTGCAGACCGCCTACCTCTGGTTGCGTTATCAGCTGACCGTGGAGACCGCAGAGCCGCCGTTCAAACCCAAGCCGGAGGTGTTCACCCAGTGGCGCCTCGGCAAGGGTGCGGTGACCGAGGCCTGCTTCCAGGTCGCGCTCGGCGCCTTCAAGGCGGGCGGCACCTCGGCCGCGGCGATGAGCGGAGTGGCGGGGCGCGCGCTGCGCGATCTGGCGATGGGCCTGGTGATGACGTTCCCCGCCGAACGCGGCATGCTCGAGGTGGCCCGCATCGTCACCGACGCCAAGGCGAACGAATTGTTCGCCACCGCACCGGCGCAGGCGGGCCGATGAGCACCGAACTACCTGCCAGCACCGACCTGATCGACGGCGAATGGGGCATGCCGACGGTGGATCTCGGTGTCGCACTGGAGGATCCGGCCACCGGGCGGCCCGTGGCCAGAGCTGTCGCCACCAGTAGCGCCCGCGTCGAGCGGGCACTCACGGTCGCCGACAGCGCATCCGGCCGGATCGAACCCGCGATGCTCGACGCGATCGCCACCGACCTGGACGCGCGGTTGCCATGGATCGCGGAGCTGGATGCCCGTGCGACCGGTGTCCCGATCGTCCAGACCGCCTTGCTCGGCGCGATCGTCGCGGGCTCGTTCCGCCTCGCGGCCGAACAGATCCGAGCCGGAGCACTGCTTCGAGACCAGGACGGTGTCGAGGTGCATCGGCTCCCGCTCGGCCCCGCGCTGTGCCTGGTTCCGTGGAACGCGCCCGCCCCGATGGCCGCGCACAAGGTGGCCAACGCGCTCGCAGCGGGTTGTCCAGTGATCCTGAAGGTCAGCGAATTGGCCCCCTACAGCTCGGTGGTGCTGGCCGAGGCGATCGCCGAACACGTACCGGACGGGATGTTTCAGCTGGTCCAGGGCGGCGCGAAAGTCGGTGCGCAACTTGTCGCCGCGTCGCGGATCAAGGCGGTCTCGTTCACCGGAGGTCTCGCCGGCGGGCGATCCGTCGCCACCGCGTCGGCCGCGATGTTCCGCCCGTGCCAGCTCGAGCTGGGCGGGAACAATCCGCTCGTGGTGCTGCCCGATGCCGACACCGACACCGCCGCACGGATGGCCGCCGAACTGCTGACCACCTTGAACGGCCAATGGTGCCGGGCACTCGGCAGATTGATCCTGCCCGAGGACCGGGCAGCCGAACTCATCGAGGCGATCGGAAAGCGACTCGCCGCATTGCGGGTCGGGCCACCGCTCGATCCGCTGACCGAGTTCGGTCCGCTGGTGCACTCGAATCACGTTCAGCACGTGCGATCTTCCTTCGCGGGCCGCGATGTGCGTCGCTGCACCGAAGTGCCGGAGACCGGAAACTATCTCGCCCCGGTACTCCTCGACGGCGATCTACGTGACGAAGTGTTCGGGCCGGTGGCAGGAATTGCCCGCTACCGCCACATCGAGGAGGCAGTCACGCTGGCCAATGCCGTCCCCTACGGCCTGGAGGCCTACGTCTGCGGCGCCGACGACCAGCGGGCGCTCGGCGTCGCTCGTCAGATCCGCGCCGGCGAAGTCAAGGTGAACGGTTCCTCGATCATGAGCCTGCACCTGATGACACCGCGCCCCGCGTGGGGTCTATCCGGTCTCGGCGAAGAAGGGACAGCGGAGACGCTGCGGTTCTTCACCGGGGCGCGCGTCGTCGGCGTCGAAGGACGCTTCGCCCTGCACACGTCATGAGCGCGCCGACCGTCATCGTGGCCGGTGCCGGACCGGTCGGGCTCACCGCCGCGCTGACACTGGCGCGCCGCGGCATCTCGGTCACCGTGCTGGAGCAGGGCGACGAACTGGCCACTGAATCGCGGGCCTCCACCTTTCATCCGCCGACCCTGGAAATGCTGCGCGACCTCGGTGTCCTGGATCCGTTGCTGCACAAGGGAATCGTCGCCTCGACCTTCCAGTACCGCGACCGTGGCGGCGGCGAGATCGCCACGCTCGACCTCGCCGTACTGGCGGAGGACACCCCGTTCCCGTTCCGGGTGCAATGCGAGCAGAGCAAGCTCACCCCGATCCTGCTCGACGCCCTCGGCGCCGCCGATGTGCGTTTCGGCTACCGAGTCGACGGATTGCTCAGCACCGGCGACGCGGTGGTGCTGAACACCCCCAAGGGTCCGATACGGGCGAATTGGGTGATCGGCGCCGACGGCGCGCACTCTGCCGTCCGGCGCGGCCTCGGCCTCGAATTCGGCGGCAGCACCTATCCGGAACGTTTCCTCGTCGCCTCGGTCGAGGAAGATCTCGCCGCCGAATTGCCCGGCATCGCACCGATCAACTACATCTTCGATCCTGACGAATGGCTGGTGCTACTCCGCACACCCGAGCACTGGCGGGTGCTGCTGCCGACCCCCACCGAGACCGAAGACGACGACGAAATACGCAGGCTGCCAGACCGTTTGGTGGCGGTCGCCGATCTGGGCAGACCATGGCGGGTGGCACACGCTTCGCTGTACCGGGTGCACCAGCGGGTCGCCGACCGATTCCGCTGCGGCCGGGTGCTGCTCATGGGCGACGCCGCACACGTCAACAACCCGCTCGGTGGGATGGGCATGAACAGCGGCATGCACGATGCCGTCCAAATCGCGACCGCGTTGGCCGATGTGCTCGAGGGCGGCCCCGATTCACGACTCGACGAGGTCGTGGCGCACCGGCGTGTCGTCGCCGTCGAGCACGTGCAACGAACCAGCCACGACAACTGGAACCGCCTGCGCGGTCACGATCCAGGCCGCCGCGAGCGGCTACGCCGACTGGCCGCCGACCCAGTCGCGGCCCGCGCGTACCTGCGCCGTGCCTGCCTGCTCGACTCACTGGAGATCCGGCCGTGAGAATCGAACGCGAGAACCCGGCCCATCCGCAGGACATCGTCGGTGCGGTGACCGCAACACCACCTGATGCGGTCGACGCCGTCGTGCGCAACGCGCACCGAGACTTTCACGAGTGGTCACAACAGCCGATCGAAACCCGGCTCACCGCGCTCGCTCGTGCTGCGGACGCGCTCGATGCCCGTGTTGCCGAGTTGGCGGCGCTACTGGCACGAGAGACCGGCAAGCCGGTCACCGACTGCCGCGGCGAGATCGGCTTCGCCGCGACATACCTGCGCTGGGTCCGCGGGCACGCGGCAGAAGTATTGCGCGGACACAGCACCGACAACGCACACGGACGAATCACGCTGTCGCCGCGACCTTTCGGCGTGGTCGCCGCGATCACTCCGTGGAACGCGCCGATCATTCTCGCCATGCTCAAGCTAGGTCCCGCGCTCGCCGCCGGGAACGCGGTCGTGCTCAAACCCTCACCGCTGGCACCGCTTACCGTATCCGCGGCGGCCGAGTTGCTCCCTGCCACCACGGTGATGCACGGCGGCCCGGATACCGTGCGCGCGCTCGTCACGCACCCGCTGGTGCGCAAGGTCGCCTTCACCGGTGGCGAACAAGCGGGCGGCGCGATCGCCGCAGCCGCAGGCGAAGCCCGCACGCCGGTCCTGCTCGAGCTCGGCGGTAACGACCCGGCCATATTCCTCGACGACTTCGCATTGTCGCCCACTGATTTCGAGCGGCTGGTTCTCGCGTCCTTCGCTACGTCCGGACAGGTGTGCATGGCCGCGAAGCGGCTGTACGTGCCCGAGCATCGGCTCACCGAGTTCGTCGACGCGTATATCGCTGCCGCACAACGCATCCTGATCGTCGGCGAACCACTGGACGAGACAGTCACCATGGGCCCGGTGGTCACCCGCGCCGCCGCCGAACGTATAGCAGGACTCGTCACCGACGCGAGGGACCGGGGCGCGCTGATCATCCCGCTCGCCGCCGCCCCGACCAGCGATGGCTACTTTCTCGACCCGATACTCGCGCTCAATGTGCCCGACGACGCCGACCTGGTCCGCAGGGAACAGTTCGGCCCGGCCGTGCCGATTTCGACCTATCGCGATGAGTACGAAGTACTAACTCGCGCAAATGATTCCGAGCTCGGTCTGGCAGCCTCGGTCTGGTCGGCCGACGAGGATCGCGCGTTCGCCGTCGCCGCACGCCTCGAAGCGGGCTTCACCTTCATCAACACCCACAACCGCACCGGCATGTCGCTCGACGCCCCCTTCGGCGGAATCAAGAACAGCGGCTTCGGCCGCGAATTCGCCGATGAAGGCTTGCTCGAATACGTCCAAACGACAGTGACCCACGCGCCCGGTGTCTTCCGCGCAGGTGGCGCCGGATCAGCAGCCGGTTCATATCCTGTTGCGTCACAGTAATTTCCGACGCGTGGGCGTTCCGTGCCGAACACCACGATCCGAACAAAGTCCCACTAACAAGGCATAATTCGCATTCCCGACCGAATTGGGTCGGGGCAACTGGAACTCTATGAATTCGGCTGCCAACCGCTACTCCTCCAGGTAGCGTCTCGCGTCGGCCAACCGACAGCGAGGAACACTCTGTGACCGGATCTGAGAACGAGCCACCATCTTTCGCCCCGGCTACACCGCCACCATTCCCGGACGTTCAGCCCGCTAGACGACGAATCGGACGCCGCAAGTTGGCCGCTATCGCAGGCGCGCTGCCGCTCGGTGCTGTCGCTATCGGCTCGACCAATTTCCTCCGCAACGCCGGAGACGCCCAATCCGCCGCGGCTCAGGCAACCACAACGAGCACGACAACCGCCACCGCCACCACCGCCGGCACAATCACCACCCAGAGCAAACCAGCGGCCGACCTCGCCCCGGAAATAGCCCGGATCGGCAGCCGCCACATCGCCGCCCTACACTCTATCCACCTGTACATACATCACGCGTGGACCTACGATCCGCAGTCTCTGGACGACTATTTCTCTGGCGCAATCGCGTCGACGACCGGCGCATATCGTCAGCAGTTGATCGACACCCAACAGGCGACCCGCGATTATCTACTCGTGACCAAAAGCCGTAGCGAAGTGCTCGAATTCAACTGCGGATTGCGGGCCATCACCGGCACGACCGCCCTCGGCATCGGATATGTCAAACAATCCGCAACCAGCGAACTCATCACCGCCCCAGGTGTTTCCGTAATCGCCACCATCGTGACCGCGGAAGAGCAGCCCGACGGCCGCTGGCTGATCAGCGATCTCCAACGCGTTTCGACATAAGCGTCCGGCGCACGATCCTGGCGCAGTTGTGTTTGGGATCTGGCATAGAACCGCTGTGGCCGTTCACCGGTTCGGCGGCTGGATCGTGACCACACGACTCGTTGGATCGCCCAGGCCGAGCCAACCCGCAGCCGGCGGCGGCCCGCACCATTTGCGACCGTCATCTTCGGTCCATTGGCAACCTTCAGGCTCGCCACCGTCGAGGTCTATATCGAGGAAGTTCGACGCCTGCCATCGAGCAGACGTCGCAAAGCCGGTCGGCATCGGATTTAGTGGCGGCAGCCAAGAGACGTGGGAGTTGTAGAGGTCGGCCCACCGCCCTCCGAATTTTCCCCTGGCAGTGCTGTACCGTACGCACAGCGCCAATTCAGTGTCGATCCAGCACTCGTCGACCGTGATTTGCGAATGTGGCTGCTTCGCAAGGAAGACGAAATTCTCGGCGACAGCAATAGCCCACCGGCGGAACGGCTCGAATATGAGGTCAGAGAATATCGGATCCTCCGGCCCTGGCTCGACCTCCCCTCTCGGCCATCGAGGAAAGACGGGCCCAGAGGAGTCGCTGTTGGCTAGCACCACACGTACGGTGCTCGTGCCGTCGGAGGCCGCATGTTGATCCAGCTCGGGCTGGTCGTCGCTGCTGTCGGGGACCCGCCCGGTACCGGGGTTCACCGGCATAGGCGAATGACGCCCTTCCTGGAGGAGAAGTTCACGCGTTCACTGTATCGGTTTGCAGCACACAGAACTGAGCGGCCTGACTACAGGTCTCACCGCCACTTGATCGCTGGCGACCACCGCCAGTTGACAGTTCCTGCTGGCCGCGGCCGACGCCGACACCACCTACACCCATAAGCGCCCGACTGCTATGAAAGGTGCACGTACCGGTTGGTGTCGGGGTCGAATGTCATTGCTTGCCAACGCTGTCCTTCACCTGCGAACAGCGCGCCCAACGCCAGCGACACCGATACTGGTCCACTGGGAAAGACCGCGTGGCGTCCGGTACGTGCCATAGGAGACCAACGGGTCGAGTTCGTCCAGTGCCACCGTGAGGGCGGGGATGTGTGGCATTGCCCGGTCAAGCGCGGACAGTAGTTCGCGGGCTTGTTTCGCATCGGCTTGCTCGTGGAACTTCATCAAGACGACATGGGTGAGTACGCGTTCCGGGGTGGTCATCGAGAATCTCCGATCAGCCGGACGGCTCGGGAGGCCGCGCATCCCGAGCCGTCCACGCTCTCAACGGTTTCGGGCGCGGCGACGCAACGCGACGAAGAGTGCGGCCGCGACGAGGCCTACGGCAACCACGCCGATACCGACGATAGCGAAGGTGTTGTTGTTGTCGGAGTCGGCGGTGTCGGCTGAATTGCTAGCGGCGGCTGCGGGTTTCGGGGTTGTCGCGGCGGGACCGAAGGTCAACGGTACCGAGGCGATGATCTCGGTCGCGTTGGTCAGGCTGGTGACGCTGATCGTGCAGGCGCCGGGTGCCGCGGTGCAGTCGCTGCCGCCGACGTCGGCAACCAGGGTGATAGCCCGTTTGTCCCCGTTGGGTTGCCAACTCCCCGCACCGTCGGCGGCGCCGAGCATCGAACCGGGCAGGTTGCAGTCCGCCGGACCCGTGATCTGGGGCTTGCACTGGCCGATGGCTACTGCTGGCATATTTGCGGGCAAACCGGTCAAGGTTACCGTAATTGTTTGTCCCACAGTAAGTCCCGTGGACTGGCTGACTTGCAGGGCAGGTGCGGCTGATGCTGCGGGCGCTGCCCCGAGGAGTCCGACCATGCCGAATGCCACGAGGACCGCCGCGCGTGTTCCGAATAATCTCATTGTGCTTACCCGAATGCCAGTGGAGTGGCGAGCAGGACATTGCCCGGGTCGTTCAGGCTGGTCACGGCGATGACGCAGGCGCCGGCCGCCGCGGTGCAGTCCGCCCCGCCGATCGAACCGACCAGGGTGATCGCAGTGCCGCCACCACTGGATCGCCACGTGCCCTGCGCATCGGCCCGGCCGAGCAAGCTGCCGGGCAGATTGCAGTCCGTTGGGCCGGCGATCTGAGCCTTGCACTGCCCCACGGCGACCGAACCGAGGTCGGCGCCCAATCCGTCCAGTGTCACCGAAATGGCCTGCCCGGCAACAACTCCGCTCGTCTGGCTGAGTTGCAGGTTCGGCGCGGCCGCCGCCGTCCCCGCGCCCGACACCGCGGCGACCGCGACGGCCCCGCATATCCCGAGCTGAATAGCGATGTGCTTCATATCTTTTCTCCTGTTGGGTTTCTCAACCGCCGCCGGTCGACGAAGGTGACTCCGGCGACGAATACGAGCAGTCCGAAGGTTGCCGCCCACAGCACAGTCGACGGCCCTTCGGTATCAGTGTCCGAACGCGTCGCGATGACCGGTGCTGCTGGCGCACCGGCCGCAGGCAGCCGCGAGCCCGTGAAAACTATCTGCACCGCTGCGGAATTCGCCGCGATCACCGCGGGCGGTTCGGTGCCGGGCAGCGGCGCGGCGGCAATCACACACTGCCGCTCGGTGCAGTCGATGTTGTGGAATCGGTGGTGCGCGACCAAGGTCAGCGGGCCGAAGGTACCGTCCGCGCCGATATTGACGAAGGTGGCACCACCGTCCAGGTCGCAGTCCTTCAGCCCGTTGCTGAAGCCCTGCCTGCACATGCCGACCGCGACAGCGGCGAGCCCCGCTCGAAAGCCGCTACCACTAACGGTGACTCGCTGACCATCGGTGAGCTCGGTCGTGGCGCCGACCTGCAGCACCGCGGGCTCATCCGCAAAAGCCGCTGCCGGACAACTCAATAGGCAGCAGGCCAGGACCACAGTCGCCACAACCCGAGCGAATGCGCGGAAGCTTCTCACTGTCTGCCTCTTTCGATCGATGAGCCGCCGGCGTCCGGCCGCGGTTGTCGGCCAGGCCTGCTGAACAGCAATACCGCGATCAGTACGCATCCGGCGAGTACGCTCAGCGCCGACCCGGTGCCGACGAGACGGCCGAGCAGATCGACCAACCCCAGTCCGGCGATGCCGGTGATGGCCACGACAATGGCGCCAACGGCGGCGGTTACACCCTTATCTCTATGCGGTACGGACGCCCATATCGCCTCGTCGAGTGCCGCCACCGCACGGGCCGCGGCCAGCATGATCACCGCCAACCCGATCGTCAACGTCACCGGACCCGGTGCGGTCGCGACGAGCAGCGCCCCACCAGCCGCCAGAACTACCAGCACAGGGACTCCGGCCTGCTTACGCCCTGGGAACACGACCGCTACTGCGGCGGGTGCGGCCGCGAAGAGTAACCAGGTGAGTTGCTCGACCCCGAATTCGTTCCACCGGAACAGCAGTAGGTGCAGCGCGGGCAGCACAGTCCCGCCGACCGCGAGTCCCGTTTCGGCGTATCCCGCGAGGATCGTGCGAGCCGGGATGCCGAACCTCATGGGCTGGGCAGGCGAGTTCGAGTCGACGCCGCGACGTCCGAGCAGCCCGGCACTCGCACCGAAGAAGGCGGTCAGCACACCGGCGATGATCAAACCCGTGCCCGGTTCCTCGTAGTAGCGGCCACCAAGCCACGCGGCTGCGGCCACACCTGTCACGGCCGCGGCGTTTCCGAATACCGAGCTCGCACCCCCGAGATCGGCAGCGAGTGCCCGACCGGCGACCAGCAGCGGACCGACCGCCGCGCCGGCCAGCAGTATCGCGATGGTGAACACCGCGACCGTATCTGCCACACCGGCGACGAGAATTGCGAGTCCTGCGAGAACTCCACTCGCACTGGCTATTTGGAGCGACAGTCGGATTCGCCATACGCACAGCAACGCAGTCGCCGTGCCGAGTACCGCAGCGGCGAGCGCCAGATAACCGAGCACCGAACCGGGCACGCCGACCACGCCACCGAACGGCTTGCCGAGCAAGACCAACTGCCCGCCTGCCACCGGCCCGGCCGTAGCAGCGCAGAGTGCCACCGCCGCGGTTGCCGCGATCCGGCGCCTATGTGGTCGCGTTCGGCACGTTGCGCCGTCGTTGCGGGTCGGTGTGGTCCACCAGGATCCGCCTCCCGCGCGATCGAGGGATGAGCGATGTCTCGTC
Organism: Nocardia sp. NPDC060255; assembly: GCF_042727395.1. Classification (NCBI taxonomy): domain Bacteria; kingdom Bacillati; phylum Actinomycetota; class Actinomycetes; order Mycobacteriales; family Nocardiaceae; genus Nocardia; species Nocardia sp. NPDC060255. The sequence continues at coordinate 155,736 of NZ_JBHXAU010000014.1, forward strand.
ATCCACAACCTCCGCTCGCGTTCCACTGAGGGAAACGCAGTTTCACGATTGCCATATTGAACCCGCGGCACCGACCAGTGTCAAGGCGGACGGAACCGGCGACGCTGCCACCGATTACGGCTGCGTGAAATGTCAAGCCGCCCCTGGACAGATCCTTTGTCCGGGTACAGAATCGACATCATCTTGGAAACGGTGTTTCTTCATACGAAACACGATGAGTGGGAAGGGTCCGCATCATGACCCGAGTCGCGGCCGCGCAGCTCGCCGCGGGAACCGATGTCGCGGTCAACCTCGACGCCTGTCTCCGGATGATCGACGCGGCCGCCTCGGTGGGGGCCGAGCTGGTCGTTCTTCCCGAGTTCTGTAACCATCTATCTTGGTACGAGGACCGTGTGCACGCGCACCGAATGGCATGCACCATCGGCGATACGTTCCTCACCGCGATCGGGCAGCGGGCGCGACGGCACCGGATCTACGTGAAGATCGGCGTCACGCTCGCCCGCGCCCGCGGTCGCACCACCGGCACCGGCCTGCTGTTCGGGCCCGGCGGCGACCTGCTCGGGGAATCCGACAAGCAGATCCTGATGGGCGCCGAGAACGACTACCTCGATGCGGGCCTGACCGATTCACCGGTCATCGCAACATCTTTGGGCCGGATCGGCATGTACGCCTGCATGGAAGGCGTCATCAACGAGGTGGCCCGGTCGCTGGTCGTGCGTGGAGCACAGCTGCTGCTCAACAGCCTCAATTCGTTCGCCATCGATGAGGCGAGCCTGCACATCCCGGTGCGGGCCGCGGAGAACAAGGTGTGGGTGGTAGCCGCGAACAAGGTCGGTCCGCTGTTGCCCGCCGAGCAGCTGCCGGCCGTCGCCGCGCGGCTCGGCGTGCCCGCGGATCGCTTGCACGGCGCGGGCGAGAGCCAGATCGTCGGCCCGGACGGCGTCGCGGTCGCGAAGGCGCCGGTCACCGGCGAGGCGATCGTGATCGCCGATATCGACGTCGCGCTGGCCGATGACAAACGCCGCCCCGACGGCACCGACATCCTGGCCGCCCGCAGACCCCGGCTCTACGGTCCGTTGGCCGGCGCACCACGCGAACGACGCGCGCCCGCCGGAGCCCCGACGCTGTCGACCGCGCTCTCGGTCGCCGACACCGCGATGCTGTCCGAGCTCGCGGCCGATGGCGTCGATCTCATCGTGCTGCCCGAACTGGCGGCCATACCGATTCCGGAAGTCATTCGGGCGCTGCACAATACGACCGCGCATGCGGTGCTGAGCGTGCGATCCGGCGGCGCCCATCACGGCGTGCTCGTCGATGCCGACGGAGTAGTCGGCTATCAGCCGCAACTGCATCCGACCGAACGCCATCCATGGTTGACCGAACCGGGCGACAAGCTGACCGTCTTCGATATGCCCTGGGGTCGAATGGCCATCGTGGTCGGCGACGACGCGGTGTTCCCGGAGAGCTTCCGGCTGGCCGCGATTCAGGACGTCGACGTGGCCGCTGTGCCCTGCTCCCCTGCCGAACCATGGGAACTGTCGCTCGGCCTGGCCGAACGAGCAGCGGAGAACCGGCTCAACGTCCTGGCCGCGGGCAGCGACGAACACGGTGGCCTGCTCGGCGCGATCTATGCGCTCAGCCCCGACTTCACGCTGTGGACCACATGGAGCGGGCCGTTCACCGGCCTGATCAGCCACCCGATCGTCACCGCTACCCCACCCGGTGCACGGACCGTGCGGGCAACCGTGCGGCCCGCACAGGCCAGCAACCGCAGCGTATCCAGAGGCACCGACCTGGTGGGTGGCCGCCCGCACCGGCCGCTGGATGCCATGACGACAGAGGCACAGTGACAACAGAACCCGGAGCGACGATGAGTGAAACCGTGCAACATGTCGAGCAGATGGTCGACACCACAGCCAGGACCGACGTCACCGAGACGTTCCAGGAATGGCGAGAGTTGTTGAGCGGGCTGAAAACCCGGATCGCCCAGCGATTCGAACTCACCAGAGACCCGTCGACAGCGGACCTGGAAAACTACGGGGACCCGGCCGCAGGCGCATCCGGCAGTCTGGCCGCCTACACCGGACCCGAGGTCGACTGGCTGGTGCATTCCTGGATCGGTGACCCCGCAACGGGTTTCGTCAATCTGCACCTGACCGTGTGGCTCGGGCCGCAGATCAATGTCCCGCATCTGGGCATCGCGTTGCTCTTGTGGCCGCAGGGCTGGTTCTACGTCGACGCGATCCCGCGCGGTGATCTGGTCGGCGACGGCGCCTACTTCGACAGCTTCTACGCCGAGAACGACGTGCCGTGGTTGGCGTTCAAGGAAGAACATCCCGATTTCGTCTGGTTCACCAGCCGTACCGGCTTCATCCGGTCCAGCCTGTCCCCCACCGCGTACTGCTACTCCTTCCCACCCGACCGGGCCAATCGCGATAGCGTCGCCGAACTGCTCACCGCGCGGGTCGAACAGTGGCTCGGCTGGGTCGACAACGCGACACCGGTACCCGCCGACGAGCAGGCCGGGTTGGCGGAGCGTGATCTGGCCGTCCGGCGCAATATCGCCGAGCGCGATCCCGCGAATGTCATGGGCGAGCGGATGTTCGGAGCCGAGCTCACCCAGCGTTTGGTGCGTGGCCTCTGGGGTGGCGACCGCGTCCTGGCCAGGCCGGTCGGCGGTGTGTCGTGAGCATCGTGCGCTCGCTCTGGTGGTCGGCGCGCACCGCGGGCGACGCGCCCTTCGATACCGCGCATCTGAAGGTGTACTACCCCGCGATCAGCACCGGCTCCGACGACGAACGGCTGTCCGGCGTCTTCGCGGCCGATCCGGCGGCCGCACCGTATCCGGTCGTGGTTTTCCTGTCCGGTGTCAATGTCGGCCAGGATTCCTATCGCCGGTTTGCCACCGCCATCGCCGCAACCGGTTTCGTGGTGGTGACTTTCGATCGGGTCGCCGAATTGTTCGGCGGCAGGCGGGGATTGACGGTCGGCGTCGACTTGGACGCGGCCCGGCCCGACGCCTACGGCACCCGCCCGACCTGCCCGACCATCGGCGCGATCCTCGGCACTCTCGTCGAATTGAACAGCGAGGGTCCGCTCAGCGGTGTGCTCGACCTGAACCGCGTCGCGCTCGGCGGACACTCGGCGGGCGGCACCGTGGTGCTCCAGTCCGCTCGCTTCTTCCCGTCGGTCCGCGCGGTTTTCGCTTGGGGCGCACACACGATGGTGGCGACCATGCTCGGCTGGCCCGCGGGCACGGTGCTACCCGCGCAGGTCGACTGCCCGGTGCTGCTCGGTGTCGGCACCAACGACGGCGTGATCAAAGGCAGTGCCGACCGTTACGGCGAAGACGGCGACAACCGCCCGGACCCGGTGGCCAGGACGTTCGCCGAAGCACTGCCGCCGGGCGAGCATCTGCTCGCGGTCATCCCGGAGGCCAACCACTTCGGGATCGCCGACGCCGATCCGACCGCGGCGCGCGCCTTCCTCGACGGCCCGGACGATGCGGACGCACTCGCGCCGTTCGCTCGACTGAGCTCTGCGTTCCTGCGCACCCACTTGTGTAGCTCGGCATCGGCCCGCGCTGAGATCGCCGAATTCATCGACGCGGGTGTGCTGCGACCTCAACTATCGGAGCACGAGCAATGCTGAAAAACTTCTGGTACGCACTGGAATTCGCCGACCAGGTCGGACGGACGCCGAAGCAGGTCACCTGTCTCGGCCAGGACTTCGTCCTGTATCGCACGACCGCGGGCGCGGTGGTGTGCCTGTCGGATCTGTGCGTGCACCGTGGTGGCGCGCTGTCGATGGGCACGGTCACCGGCGACTGTATCGCCTGTCCGTACCACGGCTGGCAGTACGACGCCGAGGGCGCGTGCGTTCGGATCCCCGCCAACTCCGAGGACCGGCTCATTCCGAAGAAGGCCCGCGTCGACGCCTATCCCACGCAGGAGCGTTACGGCATGGTCTGGGCCTTCCTCGGCGACCTGCCCGAACCGCAACGGCCACCGATACCGGACATCCCGGTGCACAACGATCCGGCCTTCCGGGTGGTGCAGTTCGAGATGGAGGTCGAGGCCAACTATGAACGGACCTTCGAGAACGTCGTCGACGCCTCGCATACGCCCTTCGTGCACGGCACCAGGTTCGGCAACCCGGACAAACCCGAGATCCCGAATTTCACTGTTCGCAAGGATGATTGGTCCGCGGAGGCCGATATCCAGCTCAGTCCACCGCCGCCGAGCGGACTGTGGGGATTGCTGTCCCGGAACAAGCCCCGCCCCGAGTTCGTGACGGTCACCAACGGCTGGTACCTGCCCAATGTGGTCAAGCTGCATATCCGGCTGCCCATCGGCGATCTGCTGCTCTACGACTTCAACATCCCGCTCTCGCAGGACCGCACCCTGATCAAGATCCTCGGCTACCGCAACTTCTTCACCGGCCGCTGGGCCGACGCCGACGCCCGCAAAAGAATCAAAGATATTCTGCTGCAGGACAAACCGGTGGTCGAATCGCAGCGACCCGAGCTGCTGCCGTTCGACCTCGCCGATGAGCTGCATGTGCGCAGCGACGCACTGCAGATCGCCTACCGGCGCAGGCGTACCCAGCTGATCAAAGACGGCTGGTGGCTCGGCGACGACGACATCATCACCGGCGACGGGCCGCGCCGCACCGCCACCGTCATCGCCTCACCCGCCCGCCGCGACAATCCCGAACTCGACCAGGCCTGGGTGCACAAGGCCCGCAACGGAGGAACACCACAATGAGCCTGCCCATCGAGCTCAGCGAACGCGTCCTCGGTCACCTGAGCACAGCCCTGGAACTCGTTCCAGCCGAGGATATCTCGTTGGCCGGCGCGATGTCACCGGATCCCGTCGGGAGGCTGCGGGTGTTACGCGGTGATCCGATCGACAAGCTCGTCACCGTCGATCTGGTGGTCCCGGCGATCGGCCTGGACAGCCACATGATCTTCGCCTTCACCCCGGCACACTCCGCGATCCCGCACTTCACCCTGGACTCGGTGCGGTCGGCGGAGTACCACGCCATGCACCTCGACCTCATCCCGCGGGCCGATCTCGCGGTCGACCTCGCCTATCTCGACGCCGCGTTCCTGCCGCTGACCCCGCTGCTGGAGGCGGCCTGGCAGATCGAGGGCGTGTCGGCGGCGGCGGTCGGCCCTCGGCAGCGGGCGATGATGTCGCCGTGGATGGTCGTGTGCCGAGCCACCGACTCCGCTTTCCGGACACTGAGCGGCACCGTTGACGCCTACCTGCAGCATTGGCTTGCGTTGGTGGACAAGGGAGTTCCCCCGGTCACCGGGGACACCGCGGCCCGCGACCGCGCCAATCGCGCGAACCTGTTCAGCCCGGCGGTGGACCCGGTGTGGGCCCAGGTGGGCCGGTTGCTCGGCGACGAGCAGACCGAGCGGGTGCGCGCGGAGTTGCTCGGATGACCGCGGCAGCACCGAGCCGATGGCAGCAGCGGATCGCCGGGGAATGGGTCGGCAGGCCATCGCTGTTCGCCGCCGACGGGGTGTGGCGTGGTTTCGAGGACATTCGCCGTTCTTCGGTATTCGCCGACGGCACAACGACTTACTACATGGACGGCGGGCTCACCGGCGGTGGTGAGCTCGCTGGGCGGTTCGCGCTCGGCGCGCCGTTCGCCTTCGGCGTGGTCGACTCCGACCGTGATCGGCTCTATACCGGTCCCGATTTCTACGGTGCGGGTAGACCTTACGGCGGCTTCGTCGACGCGCACTATTACGGCCCCGGCTGGCAAGTAGGTTTGAACACCTGGAACCAAACACTCGGCGACAGGCAGATCTACTCCTCGGTGCTCTATCAGGGACCGGCGATAGTCGGCGTGTTCAACGGTATCTATACCCGCGACCCAGATCTGACCGATGAACTGATCGATCATGAAACCCGTTGTGGTGCAACACCCTTCGTCCTGCCGACGAAAGACGACTGCCGCTATTCCGGCGACTGCGAGCTGTGGGGCGCCGACCAGCAGCACCGTGGCACCGTGCACATCGACCTCGAGAGCACCCCGCTGAGCCTGTTGACCGCCGAGCATCGCGTCACCTGGCGCGGCGCACTCGAACGCGATTATGAGGCAACGGTACGCCGCGATGGTGTCCGCTCGTTTCATGAAGGACCGGGCGCGTGGGGCAATGCCACTGCTTACGGCCGCGCCAACTACCCAGTACTACACCTGCTCGACGGCGGCAGAATCACCGGAAGAGAATTCATGCTGGATGCTGCACCAGGGATGGGTGCGGGCACCGAAATCGCCGTGGTCTACGAACTTTTCGAGCACAACAGCCTCAGCGCTGTCCTGCACGGGGTGCTGGTGCGCACATGACCGAACAGGCGAATCGAACAGTTGTCGTGACCGGCGGCACCCGTGGCATCGGACTCGGTATCACCCACGCGCTACTCGCCCGTGGTCATCGCGTCGCAGTGTGCGGCACCGATACCGAGCGGATCGACAAGCTGCGCACCGAACTCCCCGATGCCCTGCTGGTTCCCGCCGACGTCACCGATCGCGCTCAGCTGCAAGCACTCTGGGATGCCGCCGCAGCCCGCTTCGGCCGGATCGATGTCTGGATCAACAACGCAGGCATCACCCACACCCGCACCCCGGTCTGGGAGCTGCCCGCCGAGGAGGCTCGCCGCGTCGTCGCGACCAATCTCCTCGGTGCGATCAACGGCTCCGCTGTGGCGATCGCGGGCATGGCGGAACAGGGCCGCGGCCACGTCTGGAACATGGAAGGTCTCGGCAGCGACGGCCGCACAGTCCCCGGGCTGGCGATCTACGGCGCGAGCAAGCGCGCGCTGACCTACTTGACCGAGGCGTTGGCCAAAGAAGTCCCGCCGGGCGTCTCCGTCGGCCTGCTCAGTCCTGGCATGGTCGTCACCGATCTGCTGACCCATGGCTACGCTGACCCAGCGGAATTGGCCAAGGCGCGCAAGATATTCAACATCCTCGCCGACCGCGTCGATACCGTCGCGCCTTGGCTGGCCGAGCGCGCCGTCGCGCACCCGCGCAACGGCGCACATGTCCGTTGGCTGACCACGCCGAAGGTCATCGGCCGCTTCGTCGCTGCCCCGTTGCGGCGGCGCGACCTCTTCACCCAATGAAAACCGCGGCACCGGCTGCCGTGATGGAATCCGAGATAGTCAGGACAACCGGGAGATGATCAATGCCTGACGTATTGGGCTGGCGCGCAAAGTTCGGCGTGCTCGCTCCGTCGACGAATACTGTGGTGGAACCCGACTTCGCACGCATGGGCGTGCCGGGCGTGACCACCCACTTCGGCCGCATCCACATCCGCGACCAGAACATGAGCGATGACGCGGGTATGGACCGCCTGCTCGACCAGATCCGCGCAGAAATGGACGAGACCTGCGCCCGTGTGCTCACCTGCGAGCCCGACTACATGGTCATGGGCATGTCCGCCGAGACATTCTGGGGCGGGGTCGAGGGCAACCAGAGGTTCGTGCGGCAGATCCAGGATGCGACCGGGCTGCAGGTCGCCACCGGGGCCGAGGCCTGCCGTCGAGCACTGACATCGAGTGGCGCGCAACGGATCGGCGTCGTGACGCCATACCAGCCGATCGGCGACGAGAACGTGGTGCGGTTCTTCGGCGAACTGGGCTTCGAAGTGGCCGCGATCAAAGGATTGCGTTGCCCCACCGCAGTTTCCATCGCCCATGTCACCGAGCCACAGTTGCGTGCGGCGCTGCGCGAGGTCGACGGCGACCACATCGATGCGCTCGTGCAGTGTGGCACCAACCTTTCCATGGTCGGCCTGGCCGATGCGGCCGAGCGCTGGCTCGACAAGCCGGTCATCGCGATCAACGCGGCCACCTGGTGGATGGCGCTGCGCGACAACGGTATCCACGATCAGATCGAGGGCGCCGGGTCGCTACTGCGAGATCACTGAGCGATGACCGATCGAGTCCGGCCGCCCCTCGGCGATCACAATGGTGTTGCCGCCCAAGCGTTTCGCTCGATACATCGCGTCATCGGAGGCGCGCAGCACCTGGTAGCGGGTCGGTTGTTCGGCAGCATCCCGGGCCGCGAACAGTGCGACACCAACGCTGACGGTGATCGCTGTCGGAGGACTGGGCATCGTCTCGATCGCACGCCGCAACCGCTCAGCGACCACACCGGCCCGATCGTCCCGCACACAACCGACGACCACGAATTCCTCACCGCCGGTGCGTGCGATGAGCGCATCGGAGTCGGCGGCCGACCGCAGCCGATCCGCCGTCCGTTTCAGCACCTCGTCGCCGATCGAATGCCCGAAGGTATCGTTCACGATTTTGAATCGGTCCAGGTCCAGGGTGATCGCATAACCCGTGGAGCGCCCAGCCCATCCGGAGTACTCCGCCCAGTAGGAGTCGAGACCGCGCCGGTTCAGCAATCTGGTGAGCGGATCGGACAGCGCGTCCATCCGCAGGAGCCAGTGCGAGAGCTGCATCGTCGGCAGTATGACGCCGATGACGGCAAGATTGGCCACCACGACCGCGATGCCGAGCGCACCATCGCCTTGCCATCGCCCGCTACCGACGACCATCGTCACCGACAGCACCACGATCGAAAGCAGTGACCAGCCGACGCACAGGGCCAGGATCAACGGACTGTGGAAGACCGCCACATACGCCCCGGTCGCGGCCAGCATGATGATCCCGAGCGCGCCGAGGACACGGTCTTGAACCAGCATGCTGTCGACTGTGATAACGACATTGATCACGGCGATCCAGGCGACCGACTCGGACTCGCGCGGCCACGGCAACACCCACCAGCGCGACGCCCACAACCCGCCCAACACCGCGGCGAGCATATTCACCGAGGTGCCTAGTGCGCCGCGTACGCCTGCCGGTGAGATCGCCATCAGCGTGGCGTTCACGAGCATCATCGCGCCACCCGCGCCGATCACGACCTTGATCCGCCCGGCTATGCCGTGCGATTCGAGGAACTCGACCACCCAGCGATAATCGACCCGGTACTGCCACCGGGATCGAAAAGACGAGCTCTGGGTCATCGTGATACCCGCCCTTACATCGGCAACGAGACCTACCGCCGGTACTGACCGAACGGCGACCTCACGCGTAGCGCAAGTATGGCTAACGCCAAGCTAACACCCTGCCACCTGAAATCATCCGATCAGTTACCTACGTCACCCTCGCCCATCAGATCTCGCGATACCTGCGGCCAGCTCTGTCCCCCGCCCGAAAATCTAGGGCACCCGCCGGGTTGGCCGGGCTCATCACATCGGCCGACCAGCATATCCAGCTACGGCGTTCCGAATCGACTTGGCCGCAGCACGGATTCGGTGCGTGCGGTGCGGCCGGTTCTATGCCGGGCCGACCGTGTTTTCCAGCAAGCGCCGCGCCCGCCGGACCACTGCCAGGTCCACCATTCTGCCCGCCTCGTCCAGTACTTCCCCGCCTGCGGCGTCGAATCGGGCTACCAGGTCGCGAGCCTTCTCGAGCTCGGCCACGTTCGGCGTGAACACCTCGTTCACGATCGCGACCTGGGCGGGGTGGATGCAGGCACGGCCGCGAAAGCCCATGCGCGCCAGCGATATCGTCGAAATACGGAGTGCGTCGAGGTCATTGAAGTCGGTGCGGACCGGGCCGAGCGGCGGTGCGATCCGCGCAGCGGCGCTGGCCAGGACCACCTGTGCGCGTGCGGCCCATAGCTCTCGATCGTCTGGGCTCGGGTCGACGCCGATGTCGGCGCATAGATCTGTTTCGCCGAGTTGTAGTCGCGCGACGCGGGGCGCGGCGGCGATCTCGCGGGATGCCAGCACAGCAGCCGCGCTTTCCAGCAGCGGGCATATCCGGATGGCGCCGGGCCGTGGCTCGAACTCGCGCAACACCGCGCCTGCCGTGTTGACCTGTGCGGCCGATTCGGTCTTGGCCAGACATACCGCGGCGACCCTCGCGACCGCCACCGCCGCCAGATCGGCCTCGCCGATGGAACCCGGGTTCACTCGCACCCAGATCTGTGGTCCGTCCGCACGAACCTGGCCCAACCAGGCGGAAACCTCGTTCCTGGCTCGATCTTTCGCAGCCAACGGAACAGAGTCCTCGAGATCGAGCAGGACCACGTCGGCGCGACTCGACATCGCCTTGTCGAAGAGTTCGGGGCGACTGCCCGGCACGTACAACGCCGACCTCACCAAAACACCTTTCCCCGTTGGGCATACACCTCACGCTGACCCGACGGTACCCACGGGATCACCAATTTGGCAACAGCGTTTCCTCAGAAGAAACAGTTGACAGCAAGCCGATCTCGAGCGCTAATTGACGCCAAGTAAGAAACGCTATTTCGCATCAGGAAACAGCGTGCTCGTCACTGGAGTCACGATGAACCTCCGAGGTCCGGCCACCGCCGCCATCGCCCTGTGTCTCGCCCTCGCCGCCGGGCCCACGGCCCGCGCCGAACCCGCGACGATGCACGAGACCATCCCGATCCCTTGCGCTGGAACATATTTGCCGATATCGGTCGACTGGCATCTGCCCGTCGGCACCCCCAAGGGCATGATCTGGCTCCAACACGGTTTCGCCCGCAGCAACGCCAATATCGCCGGCCTCGGAACCGCCTTCGCCGAAGCGGGCTATCTGGTCTTCGCGCCGAGCCTGCCGTTCATCGACCTCGCCGGCTGCACGCTGCAAAACCTCACCGGCAACACCGGGTTCCTCGGCGCGATCGCGACACTCTTCGCCACTGCCGAAAGCCCGGACAGCGTACTCGCCCAAAGCCTTTCCGCCGCGGCCGCGCACGCGGGCCGACCTGAACTCCGCTTACCCGAGCAGTACGCCTTCGTCGGCCACTCGGCGGGCGGCGAAGCCGTCGAATATGTCGCCCACCGGTTGCATGCCGACCATCCCGGCACGTGGGGTGGACTGCGCGGGCTCGTGGTACTCGATCCCGTCAAGTCCTTCGTCGGCGACAACACCGACCGAGCTCTCGCCGACCTGGACAACACCGCGCTGCCCATTCTCGCCGTCTCCGGCCCCCCTTCGCTGTGCAACGCCTTCGGCACCGGCACCGACGCCCTGCGGACCCGCTTGCATCGCTCCTATGTCGGCATCCGCATCAGCACTGGCGTACACACCGACGCCGAAGGAACCAGCGTCGACACCCTCGGCAGCCTGCTCTGCGGCACACCGGAATCGGTCAACATCACCACCCTGCGCACGCTCACCCTCGGCTGGATCGGCGACTACTTCACCGGTACCCGATCGGCCGACTACTACCCGCCCGACGCACCACTCACCGACGCGCAAACCGCCCGAAGCGCCGTCGCCCACGTCGGGGCCGCGCCCGAAGCCCAAATCCTCTCGGGCTCATGATGATCCCGCTCAGCGGAGTCGGACCGGCGCGGTCGCCCATGCTTGCGGCGTCCGCGTGTATTTGGTGATGTCGCCGGAGAACACGCCTCCGGCGACACCTGCACCACTTCGATCGTCACCCTCTCCCAGGGTGACGCACAGGGATTCGCGCCGTATCCCGGAGCGGATTGGTGGCCGAATAATCTCGGTTGACTTCGGCGAACGGTCAGCGACCGCCGCGCCGGACGATCGCTGACAACGCCGGGTTATTGCCGATCGATCGGCGCAGCGCGGAGATGCCCACGGTGAGCGGCCCGCAGCACGTGGCCGCCGACCCGATCGGCGGCGGTGCTCAGGGGTGCGAAACGGGCGATCATCCGCGCCCAGTCCAGGTCTTCGATGTCGTCGAAGCCGAATTCGGTGAGTTTCTCACCGATTTCGTCGGCGGTGAACAGCGACAACCATGGCTCACCCAGCCGCTCCATGACGCCTGCCAGCACTTCCAGAATCGCCCTGTTCTGTGGCGGCAGCGCCGATATCGGCTCGCTGTAGTCGAAGATCACCTGTGCGGGCGCGGGCAGCTCGGCAATGAAACGCAACGTGGTGTCGACAGCGGCCGCGGTGAGATACTGCACCACACCGAGCCAGAGAAAGAAGGTCGGTGCGGAGTCGTCGAAGCCGGCGTCGCGGAGTCGTTCACCCAGGCGATCGGTTTCGAAATCCACCGGCACGAACCGTAGCGACGGCGGTACCGGGATGCCCGCATCGGCGACACGTTCGCGCTTCCACGCCTGAGTGTCGGGGTGGTCGACCTCGAAGACAGTTATCCCAGGGTAAGGGTTGCGCAGGCCGAAGGTATCCAATCCAGCACCGAGCACCACCACCTGGTGGACCGTGCCGACACGAGCCGACAACGCGTCCTCGGCGAAACGATGGCGGATAGCAAGGAAAAGCCTTGCCTCCGCGGGTATTCCGTCGTCGGCGGCACTGTCGTCGACCGCCGCGTCGACGGCCTTGGCGATCAGGGCCGCGAGGGGATCATCGAAGATCCGCGGCTCGTCCGCGTACTGATGGAACGCCCGCGCCCGCGCGGCACCCAGCGCGGTCCGGCTCGGCTGACCCAGCTGCATGAAGATCCTTCCTGAGCGACGTACAACGAACCGACTCTCTCAGAAACTTAACCAATTGACAATCAGGCGACATCGCCGCGTTCGCTCGCACATCAGCTAGCGAGGCGCGGTCACCTGGTCGAAATGCGCACGGAGTCCCGCGATCACCTGCACGAGCACGCGGTGGGCGGCCTGCAGATCCTCGTCGGGGAGCTCGGCCATTGCCGCCCGGGTGCTCGCGCCCACCGGGAGGAAGAAGTCGCGCGCGGCGGTCATGCCCTGGTCGTCGTGGTAGAGCATGACCCGGCGACGATCTGTCGCGTCGACTTCGCGGCGCAGGTGACCGGACTGGATCATCCGCTCCACCAGGTAGGTCACCGCGGCGGAGGACATGCCCATCAACCCGCCCAGCTGGCCGGGGGTGAGCGGTCGTCCGGCGAACTCGGCGGTGGCGATGTGCAGCAACGCACGGAAGTCGTTGGGACGCAGGCTGTTCGAGCGGGCGAAGACATGACCGAGCTGGTCGGAGATGGCGGTGAGCGCACGGATGTCGGCCGCGATCTCCGTTTCGAGCGATTCGCGCTCGTCGGCCGAGGTCGAAGCAGGCGCACGCACTGTCCGGTCGGGTTCTGTCACATCGAGAAGAATATCCCGGCCAACTATCTCCGTTGCTTAATAGTTAAGATTCTGAGAGAGTTGGCTGAGTGAGCATCTGGGAGAGATACGCCTCCGCTGTCACCGCACGCACGTCATGGCTGCTATTGCTGCTACTCGCAGTGGTCGCGGGCGGCGTGATCGGCGGAGTCGGCGGGAACGACACGGCGGGCGAGTCCCCGGCGACCCTGCCCGACTCGGCACAGTCAGCTCGGGTGAAGCAAGCGCTGACGCAGTTTCCGGATGCCGGTGCCAGCTCGGCGATCGTGGTGCTGACCCGCACCGATGGCGCAGACCTCAGCACATCCGATCGCACGGCCGCTGCGGCCACCCTGGCACGTACCGCGACCGCGGCCGGGAACCCGAATGGTGCGAGCGCGGGCGCGATGGTCGAGGCCCCTGATCACAAGGCGGTAATCGGGCCGGTGCCGGTGCCAGCCGAGTTGAGTGGATTCGAGCTGAGCGAACAGATCGACCGACTACGGCAGGCAGCCAGGGATGGATTACCAACGGATCTGCGGGTTCAGGTGACCGGCGGCCCAGCCTTCGGCGGCGATATCGCAAACTCGTTCTCTGGCGCGAACACGACACTGCTCGCCGTCACCGCCCTGGTGGTGGCGGTGCTGTTGATAGCGACCTACCGATCTCCGGTGCTGTGGCTGCTTCCGCTGCTGATCATCGGATCCGCCGACCAGACCGCGACCAGCGTCGGCACCGGGCTCGCGAAGCTGACCGGGCTCAGCTTCGACGGCTCCACTTCGGGCATCACCAGCGTGCTGGTGTTCGGCGCGGGCACCAATTACGCGTTGCTGCTGGTGTCGCGTTATCGCGATGAGTTGCACCGCGAATCGGACCACCGCCAGGCGCTGCGCCGTGCGGTGCGTAGAGCCGGGCCCGCGATTCTGGCGAGCAACCTCACCGTGGTCGCGGCCCTGCTGGTCCTGGTCTTGGCGTCGGTGCCGAGCACCCGCAGCCTGGGCGTGCTCGCCGCGGCCGGGCTGGTGGTCGCGTTGGTGTTCGTACTGCTCGGATTGCCTGCCGCGTTGGCGCTGTGCGGGCGAAATGTGTTCTGGCCCTTCGTGCCACGTCCCGACGATCGAGATGCCGCCACGCAGGGCGTCTGGCATGCGATCGCTAGCCGGGCCGTCCGCCGCCCGACCGTGGTCGCGCTCGCCGCGATCGGCTTGCTTGCGGTCTGCGCGACCGGGCTGTTCGCCGTCGATGTCGGCCTTTCACAGACCGAGCAGTTCCGTGTCCGCGCCGAGTCGGTGGACGGATTCGATACTCTGGCAACGCATTTCCCGTCGGGCACGGCCGACCCTACGGTCGTTATCGCACGGGAGTCCGCTACCTCCCGGATCGACGAGGCGTTGTCGAATACCCCGGGCGTGGTGCGCACGACCAAGACCGGCACCACGCCGTCGGGATCGATGCGCTGGTCGGTGGTGATCGACGCACCACCCGGCTCGGGCCGGGCATTCGACACGATCGACACGATCCGCGACCGCGTGGCTCAAATCCCCGATGCGGACGCACTGGTGGGCGGTAGCGATGCGGAAGCGTTGGACACGCGGACCGCAGCGGCTCACGACAGAGCGATCATCATCCCACTGATCCTGGCTATCGTCCTGGTGGTTCTGCTCGTATTGTTACGCGCTCTGCCTGCCGCACTGCTGCTGGTTGCCGTGACCGCCCTCAGCGCGATAGCCGCACTGGGACTGGGCAGTTGGGTGAGCATCCATGTCTTCGGCTTCCCTGCGATCGATACCAACGTGCCGTTGTTCGCGCTGCTGTTCCTGGTCGCGCTCGGCGTCGACTACACCATCTTCCTGGTTACTCGAGCGCGCGAAGAGACTCCGGAACACGGCACCACCGACGGCATGGTGCGCGCGGTCGCGACGACGGGCGCGGTCATCACCAGCGCCGGTGTCGTGCTCGCCGCGGTCTTCTGCGTGCTCGGCGTGCTGCCCCTGATCACCCTCACCCAGCTGGGCATCGTGGTGGCGCTGGGGATCCTGTTGGACACCTTTGTAGTACGCACCGTCATCATCCCGGCGTTGTTCGGTCTGCTCGGGGCGCGTGTCTGGTGGCCGAGCCGCTTGGACGCACAGGCGGATTCGAACCGCGCGCGGCCCTCGCACGGCCGTCCTCGGACCGATCCGATTTCCGCGCACCGATGAGAAGGAACCTTCGATCGAATGCATCGCTTTTGCATCATTTGTTCGCTACGGTGATAGGTGTACCGCGCCGGGATGCGCCGGAGCGGCAATCCGATAACCGCACAACCGATTTCGTCGTGGCCGTCGGGCCGCAAGCCCGTATCAGTCCCATAGAACCTGGCGGTCACGCACAGGAGAACGCTATGAACATCTCTCTCACTCGCCGCGGCGCGGCGGTACTGATCGGCGCAGGCTCAGCAGTGTGCGCACTGTGTCTGTCCGCGCCGAGCGCTACAGCCGCCGATACCGCTTGCCCAGCGCCGGGTGCCAGCGCCTCTTCGGTGACCGCCGCGGGCGCGCAATGCTCTGCGACCAGTACCGGTGGCGCCGCCGCCGCGGCATACGGTCTCGGCGGATATGCCTCCGCCGACGCGGGACCGACGAGTCTGTCGCTGGCCATCGCACAGAACGGCGGCTCGGCGTCATCACGGTCGACCCAGCTGTCGGGTCCGGCCGCGATCGCTGTCGGACCAGGAGCGACAGTTAACGCCGAGGGTGTGCGCCCAGGCCTGGCCATCGGCATCGCCGGACCAGGTGCGACCGTGACCGTCACCGGAGTCACCGGCCCGACCTGCAGCGGCGGGGTCGGCTTCGCCGGCGACTTCCAGACCTTCCAGGGTTGCTTGTCGCTCGGCTGATCAGCGAGAACAGGTCGCCGGTGGCTTCGTCGGCACCGGCGATCTGCTCCCCTCTCGGGGAAACGTTGCCCGGCTATCGATGCCGGGTGCGCAGCTGATAGCGGCGCTCGGCATAGGCGAGGTCGTCGCGCCACAAGCGGGTAGCGGCGCGGTTCATCAGCGGGCGCAGCAGCGGAAGGGTGTGGTGGGTGAATCGGAACCCGGAGCGGTCCGAAGTCGCGATCACGGCCTCGACCACCGCGGTGCGGGCCTGTCCGTCCGGCCCGGGACCCAGTGGGGTGGCATGGGTTTCGACGACGCTGCCGGCGCCCTCGCCGGCGACGATGCGCATCACGATGGTGCGCGGGTCCGGGCAGCGGAATTCCGCTTCGACGGGGATGCCGAGCCGGCGGGTCAGGCGGAAGGTGACGGTGAGCAGGAAGCGGTGGTTTTCCTCGGTGATGCCCTCACGCGGCGGCGCCTGCGTGACGTCCAGGCGCGCGAAGGAGTACGGGTGGAACCACGCCCCATGCCACGGGTCGAGTCGATTCGCCATGATGTCGCGAGGTTCGCAGGTGCCGACCAGCCTGGTCACCGAGTGCACGGTGGTGTCGGCTGGACGGAAGCCGAGAATTGGTGCTTCCGTTGCCATTTCACCGCCGACAGCGTCCAGCCGAACCCAGGCCAGCACCCCGTCGTCATAGCTCGGAAACGGGCACCAGCGGGTGGTGGCCTCGCTGCCACCGACGCGTAATCCGTGCCAGCGGCAGATCAGTCCGGCATCATCGACCTGTCCGATGGCCAGTGGTGCGCCTAGATGTGGACAGGCACCCGGGCCGACGTGCAGCGCGCCTTGTCGATCTCGCCACGCGACGACCTCGACGCCGCCGATCGTCGTGCCGAACGGTCGATCGCCGCGAATGTCGCGGCTCGCGGCGAACGCGTACCAGTTGCCGCTCGGCAGCTCCTGGGACCAGCGCAACGCGGCCCCGATCACCCGGGGATCCGCATCCTGATGGGTCGGCCGCTGCCGCGACCACTTCTCCGGCGAAAACCGTTGCAGCGGTATCCTGTTAGTCATCGGTTGGCCTCTCGCGGGTCGCGAAGGTGCGCAGCAGGGCCGATCGGCCTCGGCTGGGTACGGTCTGCAATGCGTGTCCGGCGCCGCGCCATTCGCGCGACAGCAGGTCGGCGGCGAGCCAGCCGGTGGTCGCGGCGCGCTCCATCAACGCGACCGGCAGATCGACCCGAATTCCGTCGCCCGCGAGCATCAGACGCGCGTTCGGTGTCTCGACACCCGGGCGCCGGGCGAAGTCCCCCGGCGCGAAACGCGGGCAGTCCTGCCGCCACAGCATGTGCTCGCCGACGATGGTGGCGTCGGCGGATTCGGGGTAGATCTCGTGCAGCCGGGCCAGCAGGCTGCCGCGCAGGACCCGTTGGGCGGCAACGCCGGGAATGGCCTCGGCCGCCGCGTAAGCATGCAATTCGACGACGCTGCCGCGGTGTTCGCGGGCCCAGCCCGCCGCCTTGCGCTCGTACCGATCGAGGATGCTGATGTTGTCCAGCGGGTCCAGGTTGCCGGTGCCGAGAAAGCTCGGCCGGTCGGGGTGCATGGGCCGGTCCAGCCATAGCCGGAGCACCGCGAAGGCCGGCGCACTGCCCAATTCTGTTATTCGCGTGCGCCATTCGATGTCGCCGAGGGTTGGCGAGCGCGCGATGATCGCGCGTAACGCCGGTACCTCGACGGCGAGCACGACGGCATCGGCCGGGAGCGTGGCGCCGGTGTCATCGATCAGCACGAAGTCGGCGCCGTTCGATCGAATCTCGGTAACAGTTGTCCCGGTGTGGAATTCGACGCTGCCGGGGCGCTCAGGACTCGGCGGACCGGTGAGGTGGCCGGCGAGTGGGGTCCACAGACTGACATCGAAATTGTCCCGCGCCACGTCGAACACCAGCCCCTCGCTGGAGCCGAGGAAATAGATGTGGAACATGGCGGCCAGCTCGGCGGCGGACATCTGCCGCGGTTCGACGAAGAAGCTGCGGGAGAACACCTCGAACGCCAGGTGCCGGGCGGCTTCCGGGAAGTTGATGCGGCGCAAGAACGTATCCGCGTCGAGGTGGTCGAGCTGGTGATAGATCCGTGGCACCGACACCGCCGCCAGCGGCGCGGCGGCGCGTGCGTCCATCCGGACCAGGTCGCGCATCCGGAAGGTCGGACTACGCAGCGCGAAAGCCAGGGCGTTCCATGGTGGGGTGCGCGGCAAGTTGCGGAAGGTGTCGCGGTGGCCGTCGGCGTCGATGAGCGGGTAGTCATCGAGTCTTCGCAGGCTCGACAGCGTGGGGTCACTGCGGGACAACAACTTCCGCAGGTTGTAGTACTGGGCGAAGAAGGCGTGGAAGCCGCGGTTCATGCCGACCGGGGTGCCGTCGGCCAGTTGTTCGGTCCAGCCACCCACCCGCCCGCCGAGGTACTGCTCGCGCTCGACCACCTCGACGCGGAAGCCGCGCTCGGCCAGGCCGGTGGCGGCGGCCAACCCCGCGATTCCGGCGCCGACCACGACAGCGGTCGGCCGGTGCCCGTCGTCCCCGACATCCAGCCGGCCCGGCCGCGCCGGATACCGCGTCCGGCGCCGGTCTCGGCCCAGTGGCGTTGCCGAGCGGATCATCGCCGCAGGCCTTCCTGGCGCTGCCCGGCACGTTCCCAGCAGAGCAGCACCGCCGTCACCAGCGCGAAGCCGAACATGAAGTCCTCGATCGGAATATTGAACGGAAAGCGAAGCCCGAGAATGTGATTCGGGTTGTAGCGAACGATCGGTGCGGCACGTCTGGTCAACCACCCGTCCACCGGGATCTGGAACCCCAGCACAATGACCATCGACAACCAGTACGCAGGCTTACGCAGCAGGCCGGTACGCAACACCGAGATCTCGAGCAGGCACACGCCGACGACCGCGGCCGCGGCGGGCACTGTGTATCCGATCCCGTCGATACTCATCGGCTGCCCCTGTCCGCAGGCCTACCGACCCGATCGCGCCCGCTCCGGCCGAGCAACGTCTCCACCGCGACGAACGTCAACAGTCCGCACACGGGGACCACAAGGAAGAACAGAAACTCCTCCAAGGGCATCGCCCCGGGGAGCCGAACGCCGAGGACGTATCGCTGATCGAAGCTCCAGACCCCGCCCGCGATGGCGAGCAGATCCCACACCACGAAAACGACCACGACGGGCAACACTGCCGCGAGCAGCAGGCGCGGGCGCCGATATACGCCGGCTCCGAGGAATTCCAGGGGTGCGGTCAGCGCCAGACAGGCGAGCAGGACGAGCAGATACCGCCAATGGTCCATGTCGGCTCCTAGGTCCGCTCGCACTGTTGCGAAATACCCGACGCCCGAGCGGTTTCCGATATCCGCGAGGGACCGCGGCGGGCCAGCCACGCACGGACAAGGCCGGAGGCGCCGACACGCATCCGACGACCGGTGCCGACCCTGGCTCGATGACCGAAGACCTCGAAGTCGTTGTCCTCGATGCGATCCAGAATTTCCGAGTACAGCGTCAGCGCGGTCGCTACGCAAGGCCGCGAGCGCGGTGCGAGCCGGTCGATCCCGCCGCGCGCGTAATCGTAGATTTCCCTGGTGATCTCGTGCTGAGCCGCCAGTGCCCGGCGCACCCGCGGCTCAGATCGCCGGCGGCTGCTGCACCAGGACAGCAACTCACGATCGACGCCATGTGCCGCCAGCTCATCGGCGGGCAGATAGACCCGGTCACGCGCCAGGTCCTCATCGACATCGCGCAGAAAGTTGGTCAGCTGGAACGCTTTACCCAACGCCGCCGCGTAAGGAGCCGCGGCGGCGACGGTTTCGGTCGCGCCGAGGATCGGCAGCAACTGCAGGCCGATCACTTCGGCCGAGCCGTAGACGTAACGGTCGAGTGCGGCGCGATCCGGATAGTCGGTGACGGTCAGGTCCATCCGCATCGAGGCGAGGAACGCGTCGAACAGCTCCGCACCGATGGCGTAGCGATCCGCCGTGTGCAGCACGGCCGCGAGCACCGGATCGCCGCCGCTGTCTCCGGCGGCGAATTGCTGCGCCAGCGAAGCCAATCGGGCCGCGCGGTCGGCCATCGTGCGTGCCGGGTCCACGTCGTCGAGGATGTCGTCCGCGCGGCGGGCGAATCCGTAGAGGGCATGCACGGCGGGCCGCTGATCGGGGGCGAGCAGTCTGGTGGCGAGGAAGAACGTCTTGCCGTGCCGGGCGTTGAGTTCGCGGCAGCACCGATACGATTCGCGGAGTAGCGGATCGGTGATGCCCGCGGCGATCAGTTCCGTGCGCGTCATGGTCCTCCGATCAGAATGCGGTGGGGGCGGACGACGCGGCGCCGCGCCGTGCATGGGTGTGCCCGGTGATGCGGTCGGCGGCGAGCCTGCCGGAGATCAGCACCGGCGGGATGCCGACCCCCGGTACCGTCGACCCGCCCGCGAGCACCACATTGTCGATGCCGCGAATCATGTTGGCCGGCCGGAAAGGCCCGGTCTGTGCGAACGTGTGCGCCAAGGCGAACGGACTGCCCGCGAGCATGTCTTTGCGCGCCCAGTCGGCCGGGGTGACGATCTGCAACAGATCGAGGTCAGCCCAGCGAGCACCCATCCGGCGCTGCGCGAGGTCGAGGATCTGCTCGGCGTAGGTTGTCCCGAACTTCGGCCAATCAATGTGCCCGCGTTCTAGATTCGGCGCCGGCGCCAGCAGATAGAGCAGATCCCGTCCGGCCGGGGCGAGGCTCGGGTCGCCCGCGGTCGCCCTGGTCAGCAGCAGCGACGGATCGGACATGACCTGTCCGCCGTCGATGATCTCCCGGAAGGAGCTCTCCCACTCGGTACCGAACAGCAGCGCATGATGCGGCAGTTCCGGCTGGACCCGGTCACAGCCGATGTGCAGAACGACAGCGGACGGGGCGGCTCGGAGCCGGACCGGACGTCGCGTTCGGTGGCCGAGCAACGCGTATGTCCGATGCAGCTCGGTGGTCAAAACTACGGCGTCACAATCGATTCGCTCATCCTGATCGGTGCGGACGGCTGTCACGCGGCTGCCGGAGCTTTCCAATTCGGTGACCGTGCTCTGGTAACGGAACTGCACGCCGGCCGCGGTCGCCGCGGCGGCCAGCGCATCCGGTACCGCGCGCATGCCGCCGCGCGGAAAGTAGACCCCCGACATCGTGTCCATATGCGCGATGACCGCGTAGGCCGCGAGCGCACGATCCGGCGCTACTCCGGCGTAGAGCGACTGGAAGGTGAACGCTCGGCGCAGGTCGGGATCCGAGATGAACTGGGCGACTTTGTGATCCCAGCGGCGGAAGCCGCCGAGTGCGGTCAACCGGGCCAGCGCCGGGGTCAGCATCGACAGGGGTGACTCGAAGTTCGCCGCGATGAACCGGTCGAATTCGGCTCGATACAACCGCGCGAGCCAGGCACGCAGCCGCCGATACCCGGCGGCCTGCGCGGCGCCCGCGAATTCGGTGACCGAGCGCACCATCGCGTCTTCGTCGCTGTGCACCTCGAGGGCACGACCGTCGGCGTAGAACGCGTGGTACGCGGGTGTGACCGAGGACAGCTCGAGCCGATCCGCGGTGCGCTCCCCCACGGCGTCGAAGACATCGTCGAGCAGCTCCGGCATCGTCAGCACGGTCGGGCCGGTGTCGAGTCGATAGCCGTTCAGGTCGAGTCGGCCCATCCGGCCACCCGGCACTTCTTCCCGTTCCACCACCGTGACCCGGCGGCCCCGTCCCGCGAGGTGGACAGCGGTGGCGAGGCCCGCCAGTCCGGCGCCCACCACCACGACGTGGTCACTACGTCCGGTCACTGTGCGCATTGCGTCCTCCTCGTCACAGCTGCCGTGCGGTGCACAGCAGCGCCATCTGCTCCAGTGCCGAATACCGGTCCTGGTCGAGCCCAGCGGCGTCGAGCGCGTCGCGCGCCTCGACCACGCGCTGCGCGATCATCGCTTCGATTCGTTGTGGTGCACCGGATTCCGCGATCAACGCCCGGCATCGGACGATCGCCGCGGCGCTCAACTCGGGCAGGCCGAGCAGTTCGGTCAATTCCTGGCGGATTGCGGTATCCGCGGTCGCCAACGCGGCGACCACCACACTGGTGGCCTTGTGCTGTGCCAGGTCGTCGTCCTCGAGCTTTCCGGTGAGCGCGGCCGACCCGAAGATCCCGAGCAGGTCGTCGCGTAACTGGAACGCTTCGCCGATTCGAGTTCCGTAGCGGGCCAGCATCATCAGCGTCCGTTCCGGACACCCGGCCATGGCCGCGCCCAGCTCCAGCGGTCGCAGCACGGTGTAGTTGCCCGACTTCGCGCGCGCGATGGCCAGCACCGAATCCATCGTCGGCGCGGTGCGGACATCATTGGTCAGGTCGGCGAATTGGCCGACCGCGAGCTCGATCCGCATGGCGTCATATCTGGACCACACTCGCGCCAGGGCGCTGGCCGCGACGCCACTGTCGCGCAGCATCTGCTCGGCCCACACCAGACACATATCACCGAGCAACGTGGCGGCCGACCTGCCGAAGCGGGACGCGGATCCGGGCAGGCCGCGCCGGCGGTGCTGGTCGGTGAGCCGCACGTGCGCGGCGGGTGCGCCGCGGCGCAGTACACCGTCATCCATCACGTCGTCTTGCAGCAGTGCGAACCCGTGCAGCAGCTCGAGCGAGGCGGCCGCGCGCAATGCCGCCGGGTCCGGCTCGGCACCGCACAGCCAGCCCAGGTACATGAACGTCGATCGCACGCATTTTCCGCCGATGGCGTACTGGCGCAGGATCGCGTCGACGCCCGTGTCACGCAGCTCCTCGATGTCCACCTTTTGCAGAAACGTGTCGAGTTCGTGCAGCATCTCGGCTCGGATATCCGCGTACCAGGTCTCGAATTCCGCGCCGAGACCAGGACCGGTTGCGCCCTGCCACGAGGACGGGCGTGGATCGAAAAACACCGTGCTCATCTCGAATCCCCCTGCTGTCCAATGCGGACACCACCATTCGACGACACCCCGCGGGGGAACTCCGACGGCGACCGGCCGATCTCGTCGAGCACGGCGGCGATGGTCTCGAACGGTGATCGCTGTGCCATCTCGTCGGCGAGTTTGCTCGCCGCGTCTCGGAAACTGTTGTCACGCAACACCCGATCGACCGCAGCTGCCACCGCCGCTGGTCGTGGCCGGGCACCAAGATCGATACCTGCGCCGGTATAAGCAACCCGCGCAGCCACTTCCGGTTTGTCGGCGGTGTCGCCCGCCACGATCAGCGGGACGCCGTGACCGAGGGCCTGTTGCACCCCGCCGTAGCCTCCGTTGGTGATCATGACGTCGACGTGCGGCAGTAACCAGGAGTACGGCACGAAGTCGCAGACGCGAGCGTTCGCGGGTATCGGCCCGAGCGACGCGGTCGAGCCGCCGGTACTGGCCACGATCAGCACGTCCGAGCGATCACCCAACGCGGACAGGGCGGGCCTGAGCAACTGATCGAAATCGTCGTTGTCCCAGGTTCCTTGCGTCACATGCACGACCCGTTCTGGTCCGTGCAGTGCGTGCCACCAGGGCGGCAGTTGTGGATCGGCGGTGCTTGGACTCGGTATCGGTCCGGTGAACACCAGCGACGGCGGCAGGTCGCGCCGGGGGTACTCGAAGCCGGGCACGGTGAACTGCAACAGCCTTTCGGCCAGCACCGGCCAGTCGAGCAGGAAGACCGGCGCCGAACCGAGGCCCTGTCCGCGCAGGATAGCGTCTAGTCGTCGCTGGTCCGCACGGAAAAGCACTTGTCGCACAAACCTGTTCATCCTTGTGTAGTCACGCCCTGGATGCGGTTGCCAACCGATGCCGAACGGCGCGCAGTCGGTGCTGGACAGCATCAACGGGCCGACGCCGCACACTAGAACCGGCGGCCGTCGGCGGCCGGACACCAGCAGCGGAATCGCGCCGGTGAACATCGAATCCACCAGCACCGCATCGAAATCCGAGCGCGCCAGCTCGTTGTCCAACGCCGCGTACTGCGCACCGAGTGGCGCCAAGAACGCAGACCGCAGCTCGGCTCGGCCAATTCTCCAGCGCCGCAACAGTGTTGGACCATACCCTGGTGCTATCGGAGCGATCTCGGCACTGTCCGGCAGTATCGACAACGCGAGACCGAGCTCTTGGACGTGCTTCCGAAACGCCGCCCCGGTGAGCACAAGAACCTGATGTCCACGTCGGCGTAGCTCGCTTGCCACGGTGACCATCGGCGCGACGTGCCCGGGTATCGGGCTCGCGGCCACCAAGTATCGACCCATCCTCAGAGTCCTTCGCTGTTCTGTCGCCGCGGGCTCGGTACCGACAACGCGCTGGCAACGGGTCTGCCGCGGACCGCGCTTGCCACGCGCACCCACAGCGCCGCGCCGACCGGCCATGCCGCTTCGGTCGCGCGGTCGAGCGCACTCGCGACGTGCCACCACCGGTTGCGCAGAACGCACTCGGACGGGAACACCTCTGCGGGGCAAACCCACTTCGACTCCTTCCGAGCGCGGTTACCGACCATGATACGCGAAACGACGCACTAACGGTGCACAGCTTCGCGTCAACTCTCTCAGAAACTTAACAAATCGACAAGACGTGGGCGACCCGGCTCAGACGTAGGATTCCGCCCGAGAGTTGATTCGCTAGCCGACGACGGTCGCACGCACCAGGTATTCGACCGCGTCCTCGAGCACGTTCACGTGCCGTACCCCGGCTGGCAGGTCACCGCCGAACCAGCCCGGTCCTGCCAGCAATACCCCGCTCGAACCAGCGCACACAGCGTGGATCGCCGACACCCGCGCGGTAGCGACAGCCTGCGACCACAACACGACATACGGAGGCCGATCATGCCTCGACAAGGCATCGGCCAGCGCGTCATCCGGCACCGACGGCCCCAGGAAGACGGCGAGTACGCCTCGCTCCGCCAGAGCGGCGCGCAGCACCTCGAGCGGCAGCACATGATTCTCCGCTGCCGTGCAGACCAGCACGATCGGCGTTTGCTCAGCCCGAGGAGGCGGCAACGGAACCGTCCGATGCAGACTGGTCGCGACCGCCCACGACAGCAAATGCTCGACGTCGATGAACCGGTCGCCACGTTCCTGGCGGCCGACGATCTCGGCAAAAGCCGGACGGCACAGCCGGTTCCACGTCACGACCACACCGAAACGGGCGAAGTGCGCGGAGACCGCGGCCAGCAGCTCGGCCGAGTCGAGACGCAGGGCCGCCTGCAGCACCGCGGCGACATCACCGAGTACCGGAGCGACCACCACCCCCGCGGCCCGCGCCGCGCTTGCCGGACTCGCGCCCGCACGAACCAACTCGACCATTCGCCTGATCAACACGAGGTCTGCCTGCGCGTAATGCCGATGCCGGCCACGCTGATGCCCCGACGGCCCTAGCCCGTAGCGCCGATTCCAGCTCCGCAACGTCGCCAGCGGAATACCGAGCTCGCGGGCCACGGCACCGACCGTGAACTCGGCCGCCGTGTCATCGAAATCGCCATGGCCGCTCACCCGCTACTCGCGCTGCCAGTCACCGGGGGTCACACCGGCTCACCGGCAGCGGTGTCGCCGACGCCGGATCATGGAACAGGACGCCTCGGGGACGTGCTGGACAGCCGGCGATCGCCGTCATCGAGCCATCCTCGGCTGCTGCATACCCTCATCGTAGTAGCGATGCATAATTGATGCACAGATACACCGGTATCGATTGTGCGCGCCGCAGCCGTTCGAGGCGCTTCGGCTTTACGGCCCGTCGTGCCGCGCGTCCTCGATTACGTCGAACCATGCCGTCAATTCGGGCCTGCCCGCCAGACACCATTCGACATAATCGGCCTCGTCACGGAACCGGTCCGACAATTCGGTACCCGTGCGCAGCGTCAGCGCGACGTTCAGCAACGCCATCGGATCAAAATACTCATCGTCGTAGGGGCGATCGATGACCGGCGCGTAACCCAGCACCGCGTCGGCGTCGTCGTATCGAGGTTTGTTGACCCATCTGCCACCGTAGGCTCGACGGAATACCTCACCGATGTACCGGTGGAATTGGTCGGCGACAAACATGTGCTGCGGCAGCAACCACGATTCAGGCGTCGGAAAGATCTCCAGCGCAACACTTTCGGCATGATCGAGGCCTGCCGATGTCCACCACTGTTGCGCGTCGACACCCACCATCGCACCGAACAACCGCTCGAGTTTCTCGCTCATCGCGGCTAGCCAGGCCCGCCAATCCGGGTCGCGTTGCGCCTGGAAAAACGCCCGCAACCGAACGTCGTCTACCGCAGGCTCCTCGCTCAACTGCATACCTCTCGCCGAATTCCGAACCAATCAGCATCCCACATTCACCGGTCCAGATACAGACACCCGCTATGGGGGCACTGCGGTCGGCGGCATGGCGTAGACGCGACCGCGCTGACAGATCACGCCGGGGCGCCCCGCGGCTCGATCTATCGCCACTTCCCCGGCGGCAAGGCGCAATTGGCCGAGGAGATCACCCCCGTACTGGCCGGGTCGAAAGTGCTGCCGGTACTCGACGTGCACAATCGTGACATGCCCGACGGTTCGTTTCTTGCAGTCGATGCGCCCGCCTATTCAGTCCGCACAGTGGCCGAGCGCCTCGGCATTCCGACGGCGACCTTGCGCAGCTGGAACCGCCGCTACCGGATAGGTCCAGCGCAGGACCGGCCTGGTCGTCATCGGTTGTACACGGAGGCCGACGTGGCGCTGCTCAGCCGGATGCTGGATCTGATCAAGGCTGGTGCGACACCGTCGAGTGCCGCGGCG
Organism: Nocardia sp. NPDC060255; assembly: GCF_042727395.1. NCBI lineage: Bacteria > Bacillati > Actinomycetota > Actinomycetes > Mycobacteriales > Nocardiaceae > Nocardia > Nocardia sp. NPDC060255. The sequence goes on from NZ_JBHXAU010000014.1 coordinate 182,504, forward strand.
ACCGCCCGCAGGCCGGTGCCGTCTCTCGGCGACCGGTCCGCGTTGCTCACCGCCGCGTTCGCGCTTGAAGCAAGTCCAGTCATCGAGTTGTTGACAGCCCACCTGCGCAGCTACGGCGTGGTGGAAACCTGGGATCGACTGTGCCGCCCGGCATTCGCCGACATCGTCGAGCGCCAGCTCGGTGGCGAAGGCTGCATCGACGTCGAGCACCTGCTCTCCTGGTGCATCATCGCCACGCTGCACCGTGTGGCTCCGCCGCCGACCTCGGCTCGCGCGTCGATCGTTCTTGCCTGTACCAGCGGCGAAACTCATTCGCTACCACTGGAAGTACTGTGCGCAGCGCTCGCCGAACGTGGCGTCGCGGCTCAGATGCTCGGCGCCGATGTACCGACCGCAGCCCTGCGCGATGCACTCGGCCGGTCCGACAAACCGGTCACCGTGATGCTGTGGTCTCAGGACGAAGCGACGGCGCTGACCTCCGTCATCCGTGGCTGCGACGACCTGGGCGCCAAGGTGTTCGTAGCCGGTCCCGGCTGGGACAACCTGATCCTGCCCACACCGGCGATCCGAGTGGGCACTCTCGCCGAGGCGGTCGCCGACCTCAGTTGATCCCATCCGAAGGCCTCGGACCCGGGGCTCAAGCGATCACCGCATCGACGGTCTTCTTCAGCGCGGACGGTTGCGCGGGTGAGGTCGGCGCCTTCTTGCGCAACTCGACCATCTGCGCTCCGATCTCTTGAAGTTGCTTGCGCCCCAACTGCTCTCGCACCTTGGGGAACCACTCGTCCTCTTCCTCATCGATGTGGTGGTCGACATTCTCGATCAGCACCGTCACCTTGGCCGTGAACCGTTCGTCGTCCGGGCTCATGCCGGCCAGCTCCATCACCAGTACATCGGCGACGTGGTGTTCTTCATACGATTCGAGAATGTCATCGGTCAGGTCCGGGAGGAGGTCGCGGACCTGTGGGTACATGCATTCGTTCTCGAGGTAGGTGTGCACGGTGAGCGCTTCGATGATTTTGCCGACCAGCCGCCCCTTCGTCACATGCGCGTCGGGACCGGCGCTCTTGAAGTCGCGGAACAGCTTTCGAATCGCCTTATGGTCCTCGCGTAACAGCACTATCGCATCGGTAGACATCGGACTCCTGACTATGGCAACGGATTCATGCACCGGCTTCCCGTCTTGGAACGGCTGAAACACCAGCGCACGACACGGCGACCCGTGGCCGGTCGATGGTCGATCTCGCGGGGCCGAGGGTCGCGTCGCGGGCACGACTCGGGCTACAGCTCCTGGCGCCGCATCGGTTTGGTTGCGGCAGCGCCGGGTACCGCTCGACCCGAGTAACCGCTGTGTCGCTCGACGGATTCGACGGGCGCCCAGCTGCGGTGGGTCGTTCGCCGTCTCAGATCCCTGGTGCGTAGTGCTGTTCCGCTGATCACAGGAGGTACCGCCGAAATGTCTCCATCCGCTCGCCGGCCGAAGTCCGCGCCGTCCCCTGTCGCTCCTGGTGCACCTGCCGGCGAGCCGGCCGCGCTGAAAGAACCGACCCGCCCTCGTGGGCCCCTGCCGGCCAAGGCCGATCAGGCCGCGCCGCGACCGGCGACTCCTACCGGAGCCCTCGTTGATCTCGCCGCCGACGCAACGAGCCAGCAGGGATCGTTCCTGACCACGGCGCAAGGCGCGCGGCTGCCCGATACCGACCACTCGCTCAAGGCAGGCCCGCGCGGGCCCGTCCTGCTCCAAGATCACCATCTGCGCGAAAAGATCACCCACTTCGATCACGAGCGGATCCCCGAGCGGGTGGTGCACGCGCGCGGCGCGGCAGCGCACGGAGTTTTCGTCGCCAATGGCGCCGCGACGAAGATCACCTGCGCGTCGTTGTTCGAAAAAGGCAAGGAGACACCGGTTTTCGTACGGTTCTCCACCGTCCTCGGCTCACGTGGGTCGGCGGACACGGTGCGTGACACCCGCGGCTTCGCGGTGAAGTTCTACTCCGACGACGGCGTCTGGGATCTGGTCGGCAACAACATCCCCGTGTTCTTCATTCAGGACGGCATCAAGTTCCCCGACATCATCCACGCCGCCAAGCCGCACCCGGACCGGGAAATCCCGCAGGCGCAAAGCGCCCACGACACCTTCTGGGACTTCGTTTCCCTGCATACCGAGGCGACCGCGCACACCCTGTGGAACATGTCGGATCGGGGGATCCCGCGCTCCTATCGCATGATGGAAGGCTTTGGCGTCCATACGTTCCGGTTCGTCAACGCGCGGGGCAAGACGGTCCTGGTGAAGTTCCATTGGAAGCCGAAACTCGGTGTGCACTCGCTGCTGTGGGAGGAAGCTCAGATCGCCGCCGGGGTCGATCCGGACATGCACCGTCGTGATCTGGCCGACGCCATCGAATCGGGCGCGTTTCCGCAGTGGGATCTGGGCGTGCAGGTCTTCCCCGACACCGAAGACCAGATGTTCGAGGGGATAGATCTCCTCGATCCGACCAAGCTCGTGCCCGAGGAGCTGGCGCCGGTGCAGATCATCGGCACGATGACCCTCGACGCGAACCCGACGAACTACTTCAGCCAGACCGAGCAGGTCGCCTTCCATCCCGGGCACCTGGTGCGCGGCATCGACCTGACCGACGATCCGCTGCTGCAAGGCCGGTTGTTCTCCTACCTCGACACGCAGATCTCCCGACTGGGCGGACCCAACTTCGCGCAGCTGCCGATCAACCGGCCACACGTCGACATCAACGATATGCTGCGCGACGGAATGCACCAGACCGCAATACATTCCGGTGTAGCACCGTATCGACCCAACAGTCTCGACGGTGGATGCCCGTTCATCGCCGGCGCGAGCGAGACGCTGATCGAATACCCCGAGCAGGTCGCCGGAACCAAGGTGCGGGAGGCGCCCGCGAGTTTCGACGACCACTTCAGCAGCGCCCGCCTCTTCTACGCCAGCCTCACCGAAACCGAACAAGCCCACGTCGCCGACGCCTACAGCTTCGAACTCGGCAAGTGCTACGAGAAGACCATCAAACAGCGCGCCCTCACGGTGCTACGCCAGATCGACGAGCAACTCGCCCGGACCGTGGCCGATCGTTTAGGAATTCCGTTGCGCGGCAAGGGAAATGCGATTGCCGAAGTCGTCCCGTCGGCCGCGCTGTCGCAGCTCGGCGGCACGTGGCCGTGCGATGGCCGGATCATCGGCATATTCGCCGACGAGAAGTCCGACCTCACCGACCTCGCGGCCACCGTCCAGGCCGTCGTCGAGCAGGCGATGACGCCGCTGGTCATCGCCGCACACGGTGGCGAACTCGGCACCGGCGCCAACCAGGTCACCGTGTCGCGGACGCTCGATACCACCCGGTCCATCGAGTTCGACGCGCTGCTGATCGCGGCCACCGCCGACGACCCGCGGCTCACCATCCTGCTGCAGGAGGCGCACCGTCATCTCAAAGCCATCACCTACACCCCAGCCGGGCGCGACGCCATACACGCCGCCGGAATCGCCGACGGCTCCGCCGGAGTCGACGCCGCGGACAGCATCAGTGCGGGATTCGACGTGATCGCCACCGCACTGCCGGAACACCGTGTCTGGGCCCGGGCGGCCGAACTCGCACCGTAAGGACAGTCCGGGCGACCCATCCCCCAGAGCCTCAACAAGGTTGAGCCACAAGACAACTACCACCGAGGGAGTTCACGATGCCGCACAGGTCGGATAAGGACGACAACGACGACGACGCCCCGGTTGGGCCTACGGACCAGGGTCGCACTGGCGGAATGGCCACCCGGGAGAACGACGACTCGGAAAACAAGGACCAGCCCGACTAGATCGGCGGGCACCAAACCCGCAACGCCGCTGCTGGTCGACGGCGGCGAGGACGGCCGCGCCGAACCGCTCAGTCGGCGAACCAGCGCCGATACTTTCGCCATGGATCGTGCTGGCCGACGACCTGCGCTACCGCTGCGGCCTCGCCCTCCGTGCCGGTCCTCGGCGCGACGCCCCGGGTGAGCACCATTTCACCGTCGACCTCGGCGCGAGCGTGTTGGTTAAGCCATCGATTGTCGTGCTGCTCACCCTCGATGCCGACACCTGAATTGCTCCCGGCACTCTCACCGCATCCGCTTGAAAGTACGGACATGCGTTCCTCCGACACGTCAGTAGAGACGACTGATGGGTATGGAGCGCGTACCCGGCGGATCGCATTCCAACCCGTTCAGACGCAAGCACTGAGCAGACCGCACTGGACCGGACATCTTTGCCGCAACGCCATTGATCCCGCAAGCCCATGCGGCTGTTCACCGCGCGAACCAAGCCCGAACTACAGGCGAAACGGTTCGATCGAGGTATGCCGGGTAGTTCGAACAGAGGCCCGGTGCGACACCGGTCCCCAGCGAAGGAGTTCTCGTTGCCTGATCCCGCCGCAGTACTGTTCGACATCGACGGCACCCTCGTCGACTCCAACTACCTGCATGCCCGGGCCTGGCATCGGGCGTTCCGGGAGGCAGGCGCCGTGGTGCCGACGTGGCGCATTCACCGTGCCATCGGAATGGACGGCGACACGCTGATCCGGACCCTGGCCGGTGACCTCGATGACGCCGCCGCCGAGCTGGCCGACGACCTGCACAGTCGCTTCTATCTGGACAGCGCCGACGAGCTGTCCTTGCTGCCCGGCGCCCAGACGGTCTTGGCGGCGCTGCACGGTCGAGGCCTGCGCGTCCTGCTCGCCACGTCCGCCCCGCCGGACGAGCTGTCCGTGCTACGCAAACTGCTGGACAGCGAGTCCGTGCTGTATGCGGTGACCGGCGGCGAGGATGTAGAGACCGCCAAACCCGATCCGGCCATCGTGCAGATCGCCCTCGAACGCGCCGGCGTTCCGCCGGAGCGGGCGGTTTTTGTCGGGGACACGGTATGGGACGTCCAAGCCTGCGCGTCCGTCGGCGTGCCGACGGTCGGCGTGCTCAGCGGCGGTATCTCGCGCGCCGAACTCGAAGACCAGGGTGCGGCGTTCGTCTGCGACGACGTCGCCCACCTGCTCAGCGAGCTCGCGAACAGCCCGATCGCGCGCTTGCTCTGAGCACCGGCATGGCACGATCGCCGGCTCCGGCCCGGCCATACTTCGGGGCGAATCCGATTGAGCGGGACCTGCGGGGCTATCCCGCGGTCATGGAACCCGTGCGGAGTCATTCCGAGATCAGCCTCGAGGTCGATGGTGTGCGGCATACGCTGCGGCTCGACAACCGCACCACGCTGCTGGATGCCTTGCGCGAGAACCTCGGCGTGACCGCACCGAAGAAGGGGTGTGACCACGGGCAATGCGGGTCGTGCACCGTGCTGTTGGATGGACGGCGCGCCACCACCTGCTTGACGTTCGCGGTCGCGCAGGACGGTGCCACCGTGACTACGGCGCAGGGTCTCGGCGGCGACGACGAGTTGCACCAGATGCAGCGGGCTTTCGTCGAGCAAGACGGCTTCCAGTGCGGCTACTGCACGCCCGGTCAGGTGTGTTCGGCAGTCGGCATGCTCGACGAGGTAGCGGCCGGGCAACCCAGCTTCGTGACCGAGGATCTCGCTGCGCGGCCGGTGCTGACCGACGCCGAAATCCGGGAACGCATGAGCGGGAATCTGTGCCGGTGCGCCGCGTACCCCAACATTCTCGCGGCGATCCGGCAGGCGTCGGCATGATCCCGTTCGAGTATCGCCGGGCGGGCACGATCGAGGACGCGGTGTCGGCGGTATCGGACCGGCCGGCGGCGGCGTACCTCGCAGGCGGCACGAATCTCGTCGATCACATGAAGCTGGGCGTGGCCGGTCCGACGTTGCTGATCGACATCGGGCATCTGCCGCTCACCGAGATCAGCGAACTACCCGACGGCGGACTGCGGGTCGGGGCCGGTGTCAGCAATACCGAGGTGGCCGCGCATCCACTGGTCCGTACCCGGTACCCGGTGCTCGCACGGGCGTTGCTTTCGGGAGCGTCGGGGCAGCTGCGGAATCTGGCGACGACCGGCGGGAATCTGCTGCAACGGACGAGGTGCGTGTATTTCCAGGACGTCAGCACGCCATGCAACAAACGCGACCCGGGTTCGGGTTGCGCCGCGATCGGTGGTTACGTCCGCTACCACGCGATCCTCGGTGCGTCGGAACACTGTGTCGCCGTACATCCTTCGGACATGGCCGTGGCGATGGCCGCGCTGGACGCCGAGATCGTGGTGGTCGGCAGCGGCGGCGAGACACGCATACCGCTGGTCGACTTTCACCGTCTGCCCGGCGACCGGCCCGACCGCGACACCGTGCTCGAGCACGGTCAGCTCATTACCGCGGTCGAGCTGCCCGCGCCACCCACCGGTGCGCGCTCGACCTATCGGAAGGTGCGCGACCGGGCGTCGTACGCGTTCGCGCTGGTATCGGTTGCGGCCGAACTGGTTTGCACCGATGAGAGGGAAATCACCTCCGCGCGTGTCGCATTCGGTGGCGTGGCGCATAAACCGTGGCGGGCCCACGTGTCCGAGTCGATGCTGGTCGGCGCACCCGCGACCGAGGAAACCTTCGCCGCAGCGGCCGCGGCCGAGCTCGCCGCGGCACAACCGTTGGCAGACAATGGTTTCAAGGTCGAACTCGCGCGCCGCACACTGGTCGCGACGCTGCGTTCGCTCACCGAGCAGGTGCGGTGATGACCCTCATCGAAGCCGCTGCGATCGGCACCTCGCCGACTCGCCTCGACGGCCCGGCGAAGGTCACCGGAACCGCGGCGTATGCCTTCGAACACCGGGTGGACCGGCCGACCTACCTGCATCCCTTACAAGCCACCATCGCGCGTGGCCGGGTCACCGCGATGGACACCACGGCGACCACTCGACTCGACGGCGTCATCGCCGTACTCACCGTCTTCGACGCGCCGAAACTGGCGGACACCGACGACGGAGAGCTGACCATCCTGCAAGACGACAACGTTCATTTCCGCGGCCAGCTGATCGGCGCGGTGATCGCCGAGACGCCCGAAATCGCCAGGCATGCAGCAGGTTTGGTGCACGTCTCCTATCGAGAACAGCAGGCCGAACTGGAGTTCCCCGGAGACCGCGCGACTCTGTATGCACCGGAGGATGTTTCGGGATTTCCGACCGATACCGACGACGGCGACGCGGATGCGGCACTGGCCACCGCCGCGGTGACGATCGACCAGACGTACACCACTCCCCTCGAACACAACAACCCGATGGAGCCACACGCCTGCATCGCCAGCTGGCATCCGGAGGGCGACGAGCCCTCGGTCACGCTCTACGACTCCACCCAGGGCGTACACACCGTCCGGACAACTCTCGCACCGCTGTTCGGCCTCGAACCCCGGCAGCTGCGGGTCATCGCGCCGCATGTCGGCGGCGGCTTCGGATCCAAAGGCGCCCCGCACGCGCACAACGTCCTGGTCTTGCTCGCGGCACAACGCAGCGGCGGACGGCCGGTGAAACTGGCACTCACCCGCCAGCAGATGTTCGCCCTGGTCGGCTATCGAACCCCGACCATCCAGCACATCCGCCTCGGCGCGGATTCCGACGGAACACTGACCGCGCTCACCCATGACGTCATCGAGCAGACCTCCAGGGTCAAGGAGTTCGCCGAACAGACAGCGGTGTCATCGCGGAAGATGTACAAGGTCCCCAACCGCCGGACCAGCCACCGGCTGGCGCGGCTCGACGTCGCGGTGCCGTTCTGGATGCGCGCGCCCGGCGAAGCGCCCGGCATGTTCGCCGGCGAGGTCGCGATGGACGAACTCGCCGTCGCCTGTGCCATCGATCCGATCGAATTGCGGATCCGCAACGAACCCGACGTCGATCCGGAGTCGGGCAAACCGTGGTCCGGCCGTCATCTTGTCGAATGCCTGCGCCGTGGTGCCGCCGAATTCGACTGGGCTGCACGCGATCCCGCACCGGGCGGGCGGCGCGACGGCGATTGGCTCGTCGGCACCGGCGTTGCCGCTGCCGCCTATCCGGCGACCCAATCACCTGGCAACGCGGCGCGCATCGAGTTCGCGGCGCAGGACCGATACGTCGTCGAAATAGGTGCCGCGGACATCGGGACCGGCACCTGGACCACCCTCACCCAGATCGCCGCCGACGCCCTGCGCTGCCCCTTCGCATCGATCCGGCTCCAGATCGGCGACACCGACCTGCCGTCGGCGTCCGTCGCGGGTGGTTCCTCGGGCATCACGTCTTGGGGCACCGCGATAGTCACTGCGGCACAAGCCTTTCGCGACAAACACGGGACCGCCCCGGCCGTCGGCGCGGAGATCAGCGTCGACGCCGAGGAGAACCCGGCGACTAACGATTTCGCCATGCACTCCTTCGGCGCGCATTTCGTTGAAGCGCACGTGAATCGGGACACCGGCGAGATTCGAGTGCCCAGAATGCTCGGAGTCTTCTCCATCGGCCGCGCCATCAATCCACGCATGCTGCGTTCCCAGCTCATCGGCGGCATGACCTGGGGACTGTCCATGGCGTTGCACGAGGAAAGCGTGCGCGATCCCCGCTTCGGCCACGTGGTGACCCAGGACCTGGCCGGCTACCACTTCAGTACCCACGCCGATGTCGGTGCTATCGAAGCGATCTGGCTCGACGAGGTCGACGAGCACACCAATCCCATGGGCTCGCGCGGCGCCGGCGAAATAGGCATCGTCGGCGCCGCGGCCGCCGTGTCGAATGCGATCTACCACGCCACCGGAACCCGTATCCGCGACCTTCCCATCACCGCGGACCGGCTACTCCAGTAGCGCCACCGGTAGACGAACCGGCCCCGTGACAACCTGCCGCACCAAGGCCAGCGACGGCGCGCGCTACCTCGCTACTTCCGCACCGTGATGGTCCAATCACCACGTTCCGGGTGGCGGCGTCGAGGTCGCTGCGGCTGAATGGCGAGGTCGACCGGGCGGCATCGACTGCACGCGCCGAGTTTCGGGGGCACATGATGTGGACTTTCGAGCAACTTCTGGTGACGTGCGCCAATGCCATTGCGGCGCATCACCTCAGGTCGTGAGAGCCCGGCGGAGCCGACCGGTGGAGAGTCTTTCGATCAGTGGAGTCGCGTATCTGCGTAATCCCAGCGCTGTCGCGAGCCCGACGATGACGCCCACCGCAACAGCGGCGGCCACGTCGTGTGGGTAGTGGGCGCCGACGTAGACGCGAGACATTCCCATGATCGTGGCGGCGACGCCCGCCACGATCCCGAGTCGCCGGTTGATCAGAAATAGTGCTGCGGCCATCGCGGCAGCCACGACCGCATGGTTGCTGGGGAACGAGTAATCCGTTGTGGGTGGGCACTTTTCGATCAGGAATGCGTCCGGATAGGTGGAACAGGGGCGTTTTTCGGCGATCAGCGATTTCAGTCCGTCGTTGATCAGGTAGGCGGCGACGGCAGCGACAGGCACCGCGAGGGCAGCGGTCATGGTTGCGGCGTCGGCGCGTCTGGCGATCCACCACGCGGCGATGATCAACACCACGAACAAGGCGATGCCGAAGCTGCTGTAGTCCAGGAGCAGCCCGTTGAGCCAGGGTGTGTCACGGGCGAAATCGGTGGCGTCGAGGTACCAGGAGCCGTCGATCCCGGATCCGCTCAGCGCATGAGCGTGTGTGGTCATGTCTCAGCTCTCTGTCGTGGTGACGCGGTGGCGGGGTCGCCGGGCCACCGCGATTGGGGCGGCGGCGATGAGTACGGCCAAGACGGCGTAGCCGACGGTGAGCGTGGCGGCTGCGGCGGCACCGGCGACGAGCAGGGGTCCGCCCGCGTCGCCGAGTTCGCGGCCGAGTTCCGCGGCGCCCATCGTCTGTCCCATCCGTTCCTCGGGCGTGGATGCGGCCAGGGTGGCGAAGGCCAGCGGTGTGATCAGCCCGGTGCCGATTCCGATTCCGATTGCGGCGAGCAACACCCCGGCCAGGCCTGGCAGCGTCGCGCACCCCAGTCCGACCGCGGTGAGGATCAGTCCGGCAGCGATACCTGTCTGTGCAGGTAGCCGCCCGGCGTCCAAAGCCTGTCCGGCGCGGGGCTGTACCAGCGCCGCGCATGCCGCGAGGACCGAGACAGCGGCGCCGGTGATCACTGGGCCGAGTCCGGCGGCGGCCCCGGACACGGGCAGGAAACCGACACCCACCGACAGGGCGGCCGTCGCGGCGGCGAGCGCGAGGGTCGGGCGCAGGAACGGCCCCTCTGACAGACGGCGGGCCAGGTCCATGAGGGTCTGTCTGGTGCGCGGTAGCGGGGAAACAGATGGGACCGCGCATATCGCCCACACTGCGACCGTGGCCGCGAGGGCTGCCATGACCGCGAACAACAGTGACAATCCGCCGACCCACACGACGGCGCCACCGAGCAGCGGGCCCAGGCTGTAGCCGATGCTCTTGTAGAATCCGTAGCTGCCGAACGCTTTGCCCTGCTTGGCTTTCGGGTGCATTCTGGCGACCAGCGCGCTAGCGGCGGGCGAGAACGCGGACGCTCCAGCGCCCTGCCCGAGGCGGGCCAGCCACAGCCAACCAGGGTCGTCGACCACCACGAACACAGCAGATGCGGCGGCGAATGCGACCAGCCCGCCGATCAACACCGGCCGGGCGCCCACTCGGTCCGCGATGGAGCCGAACACGGGTTTCAGTACCACCTCGGCACCGTCGTACAGTGCCAGCAGCAAGCCCAGATATAACAGCGAACCACGCAGGTCCCCGGCCGCCGACCCCAAGTTCGCCGCGATGCCGTGCGCACCGAAGGCGGTGGTGAAGCCCGCCGCGTATAGCGGCCACATCCGCCATCGAGGCGGGATCGCTCGATTCTCGGTCGGAATAGTCATCACCGTGGGAGGTCTGCGGAGAAGTCGGGGGCGTGCAGTGCGGCGAAGACTCGTTCGGTGTAGTCAGCGAAGCGTTCCGCGCAGTGCTGCAACCGCTTGGTGGCCTCAGCCGCCGTCGGCGCGGTAAATACATCGCGTGCCTTGATATCGCGGTGCCATCGCCGCAGGCGTTCGAGGCTCTGTTCTTCTTCCTCGAGCTCGGCGAGGGTGAACTTGGCGTTGCGGATCTCCTTGTCCAGCTCCGCCTCGTATTTGGCGCAGTCGGCCAAGTATTCGGTCCACTCGTCTTCTCGCGCGGCGGTGAACATCGCCTGAAACCGAGCTGCATCGGCAACGGTGGTCCCCGAGGCCCGCAACGAAATCGTTTCGCCGCCTGCCGTTTCGGTCAGCTCCAACGCTCGCGCGATGCCAGCGGCGAAGAGCGGCACATCTGGTGCCGCCCACACACCCTGACCCAACGACAGCGCCCCAACCTTGCGTAACTCCCGCCAGACCGCCACTCGGTGCCGTGACGGCTCGGATGGCAGCTTCACCAGTAACACGATCCATCGGGTACTGGGCGCATTGTCAGTCACGAACAAGAATGTATCAGGCGTTACATTCGTCGCAGATACGCCGGTTCGTTGACGAGCCGTACGCCATCGGGCAGCAGCAACTTGCGGCTGCCACGCCGCCGAGCGCAGCAGGCGCAGCCCGTTGAGTCCGACAATGACGGTGGACCCTTCGTGGCCGGCCACACCCAGGGGCAGCGGGAGATGCCCGAACAGGTCCCAGACCACCAAAACGGTGATGAAGGACGCGGCGATGACCAGGTTGGCGACCACGACCCGGCGAGCCCGGCGTGACAACGCGATCACCGCCGGGACCGTGGTGAGGTCATCACGCACGACAACCGCATCGGCGCTCTGCAAGGCGAGGTCGGACCCGGCACCGCCCATCGCGATCCCGGCGTGCGCGGCGGCCAGCGCGGGCGCGTCGTTGATGCCGTCGCCGACCATCGTTACCCGCGCGCCGCCTGCTTGGAGATCGCGAACCGCCGAAACCTTCCCTTCGGGCAACAGGCCCGCACGCACATCGGTGATCCCGACCTGCTGGGCGAGCTGGGCGGCGGTGGCGAGGTTGTCTCCGGTCAGCAATACCGGTGCAGTGCTGGTCAATTCGGTGACCGCGGCGATGGCGGCGGCGGCTTCGGGACGCACCTGATCGGTAATTCCCAGCACAGCGATCGGAGCCCGTTCACAGAGCACGACCACGGCCGTTCGCCCGCGCCTCTGCAAGGCCTCGACCGCGGCAGCCGCCGTGCTGTCCCCTGATTCCAACAACCGTGCGGGGGAGCCCACTTGGATGAAATGTCGGTCGACCAGTGCGGATACGCCGCGACCGGGTTGGGCGCTGAATTCCTCGGCGACCGGAAGGTCCATATCACGGTGGCGTGCGGCACGCACGATCGCTGCTGCGAGCAGGTGCTCGCTGGGATGTTCGGCAGCTGCGGCCAGGCGCAGGATCTGTTCCGCGGTGAATCGTGTTCCCACGGGCGCGATGTCGGCGAGTTCGGGGACGCCGCGGGTGAGGGTGCCGGTCTTGTCGAACGCGACTTGGGTTGTGGTGCCGAGCTGTTCCATCACTACCGCGGATTTCACGAGCACGCCGTGGCGTCCGGCGTTGGCAATCGCGGCCAGCAGCGGCGGCATCGTCGCGAGGACCACCGCACAGGGTGAGGCGACGATCATGAAGGTCATCGCCCGAGGCAGGGAATCCTGCAACGCCGCACCCCATAGCAGCGGGATGACGAACACCGCGATCGTGGCCGCGACCATACCGACGGAGTAGCGCTGCTCGACCTTCTCGATGAACAACTGCGTCGTGGCTTTGGTGCGGCTGGCTTCGGCGACCAGGCCGGCGATGCGGGCAACGACGGAGTCCTCGGCGCGGCGATCCACCCGCACCCGCAGTGCGCCGGTCCCGTTGAGCGTTCCCGCGAACACCTCATCACCGACGACCTTGTCCACCGGCATCGATTCCCCGGTGATGGTGGCCTGATCGACTTCGCTCGCCCCGCCTACGACGGAGCCGTCGGCGGCGATCCGGTCGCCGGGCCGGACCAAGATCACACCACCGATCTCCAGACCAGCGGCAGCGACGGTCTGTTCACCGCCATCGGGGGTGAGCAGGGTCGCGGTGTCGGGTGCCAGGTCCAGCAGCCCTCGCACCGAGTCCTCGGTGCGGGCGGTGGCCAGTGCTTCCAGCGCGCCGGACGTGGCGAAGATGACGATCAACAGGCCACCGTCGAGCACCTGACCGATCGCCGCCGCACCGATCGCGGCGACGACCATCAACAGATCGACGTCGAGGGTCTTGTCTCGCAACGCCTGCAGCCCTGCCACGCCGGGCTCCCAGCCGCCGGTGACATAGCAGGCCAGATACAGCGCCCACCACAACCACGACGGCGCACCCGCGAACTGTGCCGTCAAGCCCAGCAGGAACAGCGCTAATGCTGCTGCCGCCCAACGCATCTCAGCCAGAGCGAACAACCGGGTCCGGCGCACCGGCACCAGTGCTGGTGCGGTGGTGGGGCGTGTGGGCGTGGCGGTGGACGAAGCCACGGGTCACCTCCGGAGACAGGAAAGGAACCACCCGACGATAACAGAACATATGAAGATGTCTTCATGAATACCTATGAGCTACACTGCACGCATGGGACACGGTGTGCAAGGCCGCGACCACCCGGTCGTACGGCTGGACGCCGACGCCGCCGCGCATGTGGCCACCACCTTGCAAGCGCTGGCTACCCCGAGCCGGCTGCTGATCCTCACCGAATTGCGCCAGGGCCCCCGCCCGGTCACCGAGCTCGCCGAAGCGGTCGGTATGGAGCAATCGCTGGTCTCGCACCAACTACGACTGCTGCGCAACCTCGGCCTGGTCACCGGCACCCGCGCCGGGCGCAGCGTCATCTACAGCCTCTACGACAACCACGTCGCCCAACTCCTCGACGAAGCGATCTACCACAGCGAACACCTGCGCCTGGGCCTGGCCGATCGCCCCGAGACCGCAGGCTGAACTCCGCGCGCTGTTAGCGGCGCCAACGGCGGGTGTCGATATCGGCGACCGGTGCCCGCCTTCGGCGGCGCCCGACCCAGCACTCATGCTCACCGACGCAGATCCAATCACCGGTGAACGGCTCGATGACAACGCCATCCGGTCCCAATGCCTCACCATGCTCGTGGCCGGGCACGAAATAACCGCAGCCGCACTGGCATTCGCATTACACGAGTTAGCGCAACGGCCCGACATCGCCAACTCGGACCACACATATACAAGCCGTGGGGGCATCGGCGCCCGCGCCTGCCCTGAGCGGACAACCCGCTCTGTCAAGATTGAATCCCGACCGTCCGCAAACCCACTGCAGTTGAGCAGTAGTTAGCCCTGTCTGCCCTTGCTACCGTGATCAGCATCGCGACGTTCTGCATTCAGCGGACGTCCAATCCGTCGGTCCCACAACGATTGTGGCCGACAGAGTTGGGAGGGGGCGACTGCTCATGCCTCTACCGACCGAACCGATTGGAAGTATCCCGCGGCCGACGCCACTATTAAGAGGCATGCAAGAGCACGCCGCCGGGCAGATCACCGACGAGGCATTCGCCGATCTGTACGACGCGGCTGCGCGGGACACCGTCGCACAGCTGGAATCGCTTGGATCCCGTTCACAGACGGCCACACCTCCGCAGCGCTCGGTCTGTGAGCTGACAGCCCAGTCGGCCCGCATCGGCATAGGGGCCAAATGAAGAGGTGCCTTTTCTGGCTTCCTTGGTTGATCGTCTACGTCGCTTTGTGGAGCATCGCGGCATGGCTTCTGCGGGCCGGCTGGATGCACATCTACCCACAGGTTCTCCGGTCCACAAAGCCGCAGCAAACAAGTATTGACAGGCAGGTCCGGTAAGTGCAGACTGACCGTCAGTGAGAGCTTACGTACCTGACGGCTGGGGTGTGCTCGGCGATCGGACGCGGCGGACGATCTTCGAGCTCCTCGCCGACCGTGCACAGACGGTCGGCGAGCTTGCTGCTGTCCTGCCGGTGAGCAGGTCAGCGGTATCTCAGCACTTGAAGGTACTCAAAGACGCAAATCTTGTTACCGATGAGCCCGACGGCAATCGGCGGATCTATCACGTCGACCCAGCGGGCGCTGCCGCGCTAAAAGCAGAACTCGACAACTTCTGGACCAAAACCTTGGCGGCATTCAAAGTGTCCGCGGAAAACCACGAGGAAGGTGCCACGGTGAGCACACCGATAGAAGACACGACCGTACGCGCAGAGGTCGTCATCGACGCCCCGATCGAGCACGCGTTCGATGTCTTCACTGCACGGTTCGGCGATTTCAAGCTGAAAGAGCACAACATTCTCGGCGCCGATATCGCCGAGACCGTCTTCGAACGCCACGTCGGCGGCCACATTTACGACCGCGCGGTGGACGGTAGCGAGTGCCGATGGGCGCGAGTGCTGGAGTACGAACCCCCGAATCGCGTGCTATTCAGCTGGGACCTCAGCCCGCAGTGGCAGATCGAGCCCGACCACGACAAGACCAGCGAGGTCGAGGTCCGCTTCATTGCCGAGACCGATCAGCGCACCCGCGTCGAACTCGAGCACCGCAACATTGATCGGCACGGCGAGGGCTGGCAGGCCGTCGCCGATGGCTCCGCTGAGGGATGGCCGCTGTACCTGAACGGATACGTCGCCCTTTTCGCCGAGGAGAACTGAGATGGCGCCGATCAGCACTACCGTCGAAATCGATCGCACGCCGGAGGTCGTCTTCGCGTACGCCACCGACCCCACCCGCTTCAGCGAATGGCAAAGCGGTGTGGTCGGCGGGCATATGGAAGGCACAGGTCCGATCGTCGTCGGCCAGATATGCATGACTACGAGGAAGATCGGCTTCGCCGAACGCCCCATCACCTCGAAGGTCACCCACTTCGAGGCACCGCGCACCTGGGGCGTGCGCGGAGTCGATGGCCCCATCCGCGCCACCGTCGGTGTAACCGTCGAGCCACTCGCTGACCGCAATCGCGCCCGGCTGACAATCGACGTCGACTTCGAAGGGCACGGCATCGGCAAGCTGATCGTTCCACTCGCCGTCCGCAGACAAGCCCGCAACGAGATGCCGGCCAACCTGCAGACGCTCAAGCAAAATCTCGAAAATGGTACTACCGGAGTCTGATTCGCTCCGGCGTCTGCTGCACAACGACTGATCCGCCAAGACTGACGCCGCACCCGTTCTGCGGTGTGCTCGAAGCTCGAAATCGACTTCGGCACACCGCAGAACGGCGGCCATTCAGCCGCTGCCGATCGAGGTCCTGCCAGAAACCTACCGCTACATAAAGTTTCGCGTGTGCAGCGCCGAGAGGTCAGCTGCCTCGTCGGCAGGAAATCCGAGGTGGATAAGCCGTCGCTGCCGGCCGTCGTTCATCTCGGACTGCAATTTCATCACCGCGTCGTACCCCCTGGCGATGGAGCGCGGTGTCCAATCCCCTGCGGCCAGAACAACCAGCGAGTCGAACACATCCTGGTTGAGTCCGGACGTGTCGACCAGAGCCTCGTACCGACGCTCGACTGCACCTCGCAACCGCACTCGCACAGCAGGATCGAGCTCAGCTTGATACTGCAGATGTGCCACGCCGAAGGCGACATGCCTGGCTTCGTCCCGTCGCGCGAGTCTGGTCACCTGCCGGGTCACCGGATCAGGGGCGTTGTTGTCCAGGAACTCGAGCAGGTTGAGGAAACTACCCTCGCCCAGTACCGACAGCAAGAACGACGCCATCGAAAAGTCGGGTTCATCCAGCAGTGTGGCGAGGGACTGACGGCCACTCACAGACGAGGTGCCCATTTCGCCACCCTGCAGCAGAGCTCGACGAGTGAATACTTCGATGTGACGAGCCTCGTCTGCGGCCTGTACCGCTAGCAGTTGCATCACTTCCCGGAAATGCGGATGGATGCGAGCCAGCAGTTTCGACGGTACAACCAACGCGGCGAGCTCGTTCTCGACGAGATACGTCATCACCTGGTTGACCGCCTGCTCGACTTCGGGCAGGTTGGTGAACTCGGCGTCCCACTGCACCGCTGTGTTCGGATCCCATTGGGATGCAGCAGCATTCGCGTACAGGGACGGCGCGATTTCGGCCCAGACCAAATCCCGGTCCGTGATATCGAATGGCGTTTGGGGGCCGCCGGTTTCGATCAAGGCACCGCGCGCCGCCAGGCCCCAGTCGCTCGGCGGTGAGGCCACGATCTGGTCGCTGCGCGGTCCCCCAGCCCGGCGAGCGTCGGCCCACCGGTCCAGATCGGCCCGACCACGAGTGACCCACACGCGGACACCGAAATCGGTGTCCAGCGCGGGCCGGACCTGGTGCCCACGTTGCCGACACCAGGCCTCCAAGTGGACCCTGAGGGCCGGGTCAGCACCTGTGACACCCAGGTCCTGGCCCGGTACCAACTGTTTCAGTCTGCGCTCTATCAGCAGATGGGCGCCTCGTTCGAAACCGAGATCCTCCAGATCCAGAATGCCGGCCTCGCTAATGGTCACGGGCTGTAGTCCTCACCTTTGACCTGCCCCTGCTCGTCGTAGAAGGACTCTTGGTCCACCGCGGTTTCGAGCAGTGAATACCCGGTCGTGCGCCCCTCCTGCCACCTGGTCAAACCTTCGAGATCGAGCAGGGGGCGCACTTCTGGATCGGCATAGGACATCGAGAGCATCGACTTCTTGAAATCCTCGACGAGATCCTTTGGGGCGGTGTTGATTACGGACATATTGCAATGGTCGTACGCTGGCGTCTGCGCCAGTACACGCACACGCCCGCTCGGGATGGTGCCCTCGCGGCTGAACAGCAGATGATTCGAATCGATCACTGCCGCAGCGTCGACCTCACCGGCCAACAGTGCGCGAATCGCGTCCCGCTCGCCGCCGATGTGGTCCCCATGGAGCCCTACACCGACATCGAACCGACGGATCTGGACGTTCTGCCCTGGAGTGAGCCCTGCTTCGCGGAGAAACGCGCTCGGAATGAGCCGAGCTTGCGGTGAGTCGACAGCTCCCATCGCGACTGACCGGTCCTCCAAGTCCGAGATCTTTTCGTACGCGGAATCGTTGCGCACCAAAAAGACCGACGTGAGATCCCGGTCGGTGTCTCGCATGAACAACGCTTCTGCCTCATGCCCGAGAGCACGTGCGAGACGTGCCGTTCGAATCCAAGCCAGAGGTGAATTCCACGCGGCATCGATACGTCCCGCCGCGAGGTCTTCAGCTTGGCGTTCGTAGTGGGAATACAGCACAAAGTCGAATGGAAATTCGTGGGCTCTCAGCCATGCTCGCATACCAGCCCAGATCGTTACGACTTTAGGGTCGTACGCGACAGCGCCCATGAGGAATGTCATCGTGGTGTCCTCGGAATCCGTTGAGCCCTCAGAACAGTGGCAGACCGAGGCTGGCGCGACCGACGAAATCGTGCAGCGCTTCGGTGGTCGGCGCCATTACCCTGGCTGCCAGCGAATCTCGGAATCGTCGCTCCACGCCCAGCTCCTTGCGGAACGCCGAACCACCGCACAGCCGCATGACCCCGTCGGAGACCTCCGCGGCCGCCTCGGCGGCCACCGCTTTGACCTGTAGCACTCTCAGGGTGGCGTCCGCACGACCTGAACCCAACGCCGACAAGGTGTCCTGCAAGAACGCGCGAACCTCGTCTGTCCGAGTGAGCAAGTACGCGTATTGCGCTCTTTGGTTCGGCTGTTCGGCAAGCGTCTGCCCGAGATGGGCAAGGGTAGTGCGTTTGAGATGCTCTCCAGCTTCCGTGACCAGAGACTGCATCAGGCCGACGCAAAATGCGGCATTGAGGACCAGGAACTGCGGAAGCGCAGTCTGGAGGGCGATATCGAGCCCCGCGCCATCGGCACCGAGGATGGCATCCTCAGGCACCTCGACACCCTCGCCGGTGACCGGACTCGACGAATTCCCGCGCAGCCCAAAGCCATCGAACCTTTTTTGCACTGCCAAACCGGCAGATTTACTTGGCACGAACCAGAGAGTCATCGGCCCGTCGGCGGCCAGCGGACGGCTCGACCAGACGTAGCTGTCGGCCTCTCCAGCGGAGGTAATCCAGCTCTTGCTCGCGTCCAGTGTGACCGTTCCGTTGTCGCTACCGGTCGCGGAGCTGGTGGGAGCCCAGAAATGACTACGCGAGCCCGCCTCGGAGAATGCCAGCGTGGTCAGGTGCTCCCCTGCGCCAATCGCCTCTCGAATATCCTTGGGGCCGTGTGCTTCCAAGATCGCCGTTGCCGCGTAGTGCATCAACAGGACCATCGCTGTTGAACCGCAGACGCCGGCTAGCCTTTCGATCACCTCGACGGCGTCGCCGAGGGAGCCACCTTTACCGCCGACTTCGGTCGAGCTGAGTAGGCCGAGTAGTCCGGCATCTCCCAGAGCCCGTATCCCGTCTCGCGGGAAACTTCCGGTCGAGTCGACCTGCTCCGCCTGCGGTCGAATTACTTGATCTATCACCGAATTGAGTGCGTCTGATTGATTGGATTCCACGACAATGTACCCCCATATCATTCGCAACCCACGGGCACTCTTTTCCGACCGTCAAGTCGTTGACCGACGGAACTGGTGCCGGGGTTTAGTATTTAGATCCAAGCAGTACTGGATAATAAACAGACTAACCACTCTGCTTGCGGCTCGTCCAGGTTTCAAGAATCTTCGCAAGCTCGCACAACGCCAGACGACCCGAGTCAATACCACCAGATCCGTTGTCGGACAAGGACTGCTCAACCAACGGATATCGACAATCGCCAAAGGTAGTGGTGGCCAACTCAACCCGCTACAGGGCGCCTTTGGGAGTCTGCGACGGTCCGCAGCACGACACGGTCGCCGTCGGTGTCGAGCCGGACCGCCTGCCCGGGCTTGACCTTCTCACTGAGTACCAGGTCACTGAGCGGGTCCTCGATATAGGTACGGATGGCGCGGCGCACCGGGCGGGCGCCTTCGGCCTGGTCCCCGCCGAAGTCAGCGAGAACCTCCTGGGCCGACTCGGTGACCGTCAGCGTGATGTTCATTCTCGCCAATCGCTCGGCTAGGCGAACGAGCTGCAGATCTACTATGCCACAAAGGTTCTCGCGCGTGAGCTGCGGAAAGACGATGACGTCGTCGAGCCGGTTGAGGAACTCCGGGGAAAAGTGCTGCTTGATCGCCGAGGTGACCATGGCGGTCAGGTGCCGATACCCATCGTCGTCGCCGGCGAATCCGATCGGTCCCTTTGCCGCGGCACGTGTCCCGAGGTTGGTGGTCAGGATGATCACAGTGTTCGTGAAGTCCACCCGCCGCCCGGACGAGTCGTTCAGGTGTCCATCGTCCAGGACCTGCAGCAGGGTGTTGAAGATGTCGATGTGTGCCTTCTCGACCTCGTCGAACAGAACGACCGAAAATGGCTTCCGGAGCACCTTTTCAGTGAGCTGTCCGCCGTCGTCATAGCCGATGTACCCGGGTGGCGATCCGATAAGCCTTGAGATGGAATGGCTTTCGGCGAACTCCGACATGTCGAGCCGGATCAGGTGACCGTCGTCGCCGAACAGGAACTCGGCCAGCGCTTTCGCGAGTTCGGTCTTCCCGACGCCGGTCGGACCCGCGAAGATGAACGATCCGGCCGGTCGGCCCGGATCCCGAATCCCAGTGCGGCCCCGCTTGATCGACTTCGTCACCGCGTCGATGGCGTGGTCGACCCCGACCAGGCGCTCATGCAGGTAGACAGGCATTTCCGCCAGGCGGTGGGCTTCGTCAGCGCCGATGATGGCGACCGGGATGCCGGTCTGTTCCGCCAGAACAGCCGCGACGTCGCCGGATTGGACGCCAGAATCAGGTGCGGCGAGTCGCAGAGCGACATCCGCGGCAGCTTCGTCTATGAGGTCGATTGCCTTGTCGGGCAGGAACCGTGCGGGAAGGTACCGGCACGACAGTTCGATTGCGGCGTCGATGGCCGACTCCGTGATGCTGACTTGGTGGTGCGCCTCGAGTAGCGGACGCAGTCCGAGCAAGATCATGCGTGTGTGCACAGGCGTCGGTTCTTCGACGTCGATTCGCTGGAACCGTCGGCTCAACGCCGAGTCTTTCTCGATCGTCTGCCGGTACTCCGATGGTGTAGTGGCACCGATGAGCTTGATCTCGCCGCGGCTCAGGATCGGCTTCATGATGTTCGCGGCATCGATCGACCCCTCGGCAGCGCCTGCACCCACGATCGTATGCACCTCGTCGACGAACAGGATGATGTCCCCGCGCTCGCGCACCTCGGTCAAGACCTTCTTGAACCGTTCTTCGAAGTCGCCCCGATACCGTGATCCGGCAACCATCGAAGCGATATCGATGGCGTAGACCTGCTTGTCCCGCAACGACATTGGAACATCGTGGAAAGCGATCTTGCGCGCCAGACCTTCGACGATCGCCGTCTTCCCGACGCCCGCGTCGCCGATCAGCACGGGATTGTTCTTGTTCCGCCGCGACAAGATACGCGTGAGATGGTGTATTTCGCGGTCGCGGCCGATCAACGGATCCAGTGCATCCAACGCTGCATCTCGGGTCAGGTTCCGGCCGAATTGATCCAGCAATTGCGAGCCGGCTGGTCGGAAGGGTGCGGACAGTGGTGCCGCTGCAGTAGGCGTGGACAATGCTGCGATCGTGTCTTTGACGAGTTCACCAAGCGGCACACCGAGGCTCAACAGGATATCGGCACCTAGATTGGACGCGTCTTCGGCGACCAGGGCGAGCACGATGTGCGCCGGCTCAGTCATCGCATCGCCGCGCTCACGCGCGTGTGCCTCGGCAGCCTCGAGGACGTGTGCGGCGGTGGCGGTGAGGGGAATTCGGTCCAGCCGCTGCGGCGGCCCTTCGCCGAGGATGAAATGGAGCTGCTTGTGCAGCGACGTCAGGGATACGCCGTACTCGGCCAGCACCTCCGCCGCGGGATTGACCCGATGGTCCGCGACGCCGAGGAGCAGATGTTCCGTGCCGACGTGGGGGTGGTTGAAGCGCCGCGCCTGGCGTTCAGCGAGTTCCACCACTTCGACGCTGGCAGGACTGAAGGCGTTGTGCACTCGAATTCTCCCGACCTTAGAGCAAATTCGCCATTATGTATGGTGCCGCTTCGATTTGGAAGTCCATCTCGGGCGCAAACTTGTTGACCGTCCCCTCCAGGGCGATGAGACACAGTAGGGGGAAGGTCATTTCGGGGTCCGCGTAATAGCCATTACGCTGCTGGATCCGGAAGAGCCGAACCGCGAACTTAGGCACCGAGAAGTGCGCAACATCTTGTTCGGCGGATTCTTCGACGAGTTCGATGACTTCCTCGCGGAAACGTTCGGGGTTTCGCCCGCGGCCAGCGGAACTCGTTGTCGACAGCACGATGTCGGCACAACGATGACCATGCCCGTTCACCATTCCGCCGAAGAACTGAGTGAACCGGTCGCGTGCGAACTCGCTCAGGAGGTGGGCGAACCCGACATCCAGTAGCGCAACTTTCCCGTTGCTCAGCAGATAGGCGTTGCCCTGGTGCAGGTCGACATGAATGAAACCGTGCTCGAAAATCAGCCGGTACAGCCCTCGGACCAGCGTGGTAATTCCCTGTTGCCGTTGCCGCGGACCCGCCTGTGCGAAACCGTCGCGGTCAAGGTCCTCGAGGAAATCCATGGCCAGAAGATCGTCGCCGCAGAACTGTTCGATCGGCCGCGGAACGATGATGTCAGGCTCATCGACGAGCGCGCCGGCCAACATCTGCAGCATGACTCGTTCGTGGGACAAGTCGAGCTGGGCCTCGATTGCGCTGCTCAACTGGTCGACGATCGTGACGATCGGGCTCGACCAAAACGGCGGAAGCCAGCTGACGCCTCGCGCGAACCGGCGCAGTATGGCAGTGTCGGCGCGGACCGTCCGAACAGCACTGGGCCGTCGGATCTTCAATGCGATCGCCGCCCCCTCTGCCGGCTGGCATCGGTACACGCACGCGATCGAACCGCTGGCTACCGGCCCCGCTTCGACTGCGGCGCGAGCTTCGGCCGGCAGCTGCGCAGGCGCATGTTCCAGCACCGTCAACGCTTCTGCGACTGGCATCGGGGCGACGCTGTCTTGTAGCCGGGCCAGCTGGTCGGAAATGCGCATCCCAACGATGTCCGGCCGGGTTGCCAACAGCTGCCCGAACTTGATGTAGGCGCCACCGAGTCGCTCGATGCCGTCGACCAGCGCGCCGGCCACAATGTCTGGGTAGTCAGCTCTGTGTGCGACGCGGGCACGCACCGCAATCCCTGTGAGCCGCAGCAGCATCAGCGCGACGACACCGATACGTGCCAGAAGTACTCGTCTGCGAAGTCGGGTCGACGTCATCATGTTCTCGCAAGCTGGTCGAGGGCGCATTGCAGGAGCCTCTCGGACGACTCGGTTCCGGGATTGGTATCGAGCGCGACTATCGGAGTAATTCGCTCGAAAACCGTGGCCTTCGGGCTGTCAGCGCGGGTTACCTGGACACGGAGCGGGATGTGGTGGTCGTCGGCGGTGCCGATCTCGATGACGTGCCAGGCACGTTCGAACTTGCCGGAGCGTTCGACGATCCGGGCGACCGGGGTCGTAGACATGTCCGTGTACTGCTCGGTGACGGTCAAGCCATCTGTGCGATACACCGCGGTGGTGTCGACCGACTGATTCGTGGTCGTTGATGTGTAAGGCGACCTGGCGGCGGTCACGATCGGCTCCGGGAGCACACTCGGACTGAGCGAACGCATCAGATCGAGATAGCTGATATCCGTCAGAGGCAAAGTATCGAACACTTGCGGGCGGCCGATCTCACGGGGAGCGCGCATAGTAGGGATGTAGGTTCGCACTCTGTAGAAGCCATCGAAATGCTCCCAAATCGCGATCTCGGTGCCACAGAGTGTCGACGGCACATCGATGTGAACGATCGTGAGCGAGCTTTCCGGCTTTCGCGCTCGTGCGAAGCTGTATTGCATCTCTCGGTGCCCTACGTTGGCCGTCACCGCGAAGGTGTAGGCCGCGAGCGGGCCGGCATCAAGATTGGCGCCGACCCGCTCACGACTATTCATCAGAGAACTCTCCTACTCGATCAGGCGGAAACGATCGTCGCGAATTCGACGGGGCTCACCGCGTTCGCGATCGGATAGTGGTGCAGCAGAGCACCGATCTCGAGGTCGGCCGCGAGCAGGGTGCCGACCCTGCGGTCGCCGTCGAACAGCGCGTAGGCCTTCGAGGTCCGGGACACATCGCCGATTGGCGGCACCATGTTGACCCGAGACTCCACGTCGACCCTGATGTCACCGGTGTTGATGGTGGCACCGAGTGCTTCGAGCTCGAACTGCGGGTACAGCGCGGTAACGCAGTTCTTCATCGGGGTCACCTCTGGATCGACCGGCCCTGGTACCAGGTTCGGCGAAACAGTGGCGCCCTCGCTCTTCGACGGCGTGTTGGTGACCCGAACTTGCCCGAACACATCACTGTGTCCGATCACCTGCAGTGACAAGAACTGCGCGCCGATTGTGGCGGTGCGCCAGGTCAATTCGGCCGAGCCCTCGACGCCGATCCGCGGCTCGTGCCGGCGGTAGACGCCGATACCGTGGAGATCGACCAGGTCCTCGCCGAGCCCGTCGATGTTGACGTGGATCCGTTCACGCACAGTGAAGGCCTCGAGCGCGGCCGGGCCGAGCGTGTACGGCCGGATCGTGTAGAGATTGCCCTGCCCGCCCCAGGCGAGATTGTGGCCCTTCACGACCTCTGCGTTGTGCAACGCCGAACCATCGGCGCCGGCCACGACTGCGGCCTCACGTAGTTCGTTCATGATACTTCGCGACATGGAAATACTCCGTTTGGTTTCGCGATCGGATGTGAACTGTTTTGTTTTGTCCTGAGTGGCAGCGTCAATTCCCTTGCGCGGCCAGCGATTCCAACAAACTGTCGAGAGCGTCGATGACATAGGCGAAGTCGATGATTCGCTCCGGCAAGCGGGTGCTGCCTGCGGTATTTTCGCCCAGTTCTACGGAGAGCACATCGACCAAACGCTCGAGGTTGTTGTGTGTGATCGTGACCGGGAAGTAGCGCAGCTGTTCCGCATATGCCGGGTCGGCGGTCGGCGGCCCCGGCTCGATTCCCTGGTCAGGCCCGTACGCCTCTCGCCACGCGTCCTGCACCGCTATCTCGTACTGCAGAAACGGGCCACGGAAATAGGGCAGCCATTTCTCGCGGAGCGCTCGCGCCGAGGTGTTGCCGCGAACGAAATCGGCCGCAGCCGGCACGACCGTGGCCCGATAGTCGGCAAGCAGGGCAGTAGTATCCAAGCTCGGAATGGCGATTACGTCGGTCATAGCAATCCCGTTCATCAGGTTTAGTCGAGTTCGGGGTGACCCGGTAGCTGATTGCTGACTACTCCACTACACCACTATCGTTTTCCTCAGTCAATATTTCACGCGCCTTCGCGAAACTTGAGCGCACTTAGGCGACCGTAGCCTGAATCCACCAGGGGCGCGGTAATATTCGGGCCTGTCGCGCACACTCGAAAACGAGCGTGTGGATCCTGCCTTCGACCGCGTCGGTCGATAGAGCAACCATTTCTGAACTCAGGAAAGGTGATCGCATTGTCGCGCAAGCGAGGCGGACAGCCCGATGACTTCTCCCCAGCCGTCGGTGGCCTGCTCATAGGCGATTTTTCGGGCGGTCCGACCGCCGAGGAGTTCAAGTCCGCCCTAGGCCAGTTCCTCACCGGATTGACGGTTGTGGCCACGCACGATCGCGGCGGACCGATCGGTATGACCTGTCAGGCGTTCACCGCAGTCTCCCTGTCGCCACCGCTGGTACTGTTCTGCGCTCGAACACAGTCCGAAACGGCTCGCGCTATTGCCGAGACGGGCACTTTTTCAGTGAGCATGCTTGGCAAGCACCAGCGAACGATCGCTGAACGCTTCGGGTCGCCGGCTTCGCACGGTGATCGCTTCAACGGTGTTGATTGGACACCTGGCGCGATGACCGGTTGCCCTCTGCTCAAAGGCGCGATAGCGCATCTCGAATGCAACTTGCGCGCATCGCATCCGGCCGGTGACCATCGGATTCACATCGGCCAGGTCGTGGCAGCCAGTGCCTACGCGGATAACCCACTGACCTACTTTCAAGGTCGCTACAAATGAATCCCCGCGTGAAAGGTTCGAAAGGATGACGAACAGTTTTTTCACTGGCGTCGAAGGGCGGCTGGTCGCAGAGAGATACGATTTCACCCGCGCGACGACCGTCGTCGACGTGGGTGGGGGAAATGGTCACCTACTCACTGCGATCGTCCAGGGTTATCCGCTTGTCGAAGGCATTCTGTTCGACCGGCCGGAGGTTACCCGAGAAGCACGAGAGCAGTTTGCCTCCGGCGGATTGAGCGAGCGGTGCCGAGCAGTCGTCGGTGACATATTTTCGTCGATACCGCGTGGTGCTGACCACTACATCTTGAACTCGGTTCTGCGTAACTGCGACAACCGCTGTGTCGCACGATTGTTCAACGCCTGCGGGACCGCCATGGACGAGGCCAGTACCCTCCTGATGATTACCTACGAGGCCCGACTCGGCGGCAACCGCCTCCGCTCAACGGATCGGCGCGAACAAGCGCTCATAGAACTCGGCGGAGCCGAACGTTCGGAACCAGAGCTCCGCACGCTGCTCCGCCCGGCCGACCTGCGATTGGACGCGAACATCGACACCCACAGTGCAATACGTATCCTGGTGTGCCGCAAGGCAAACAGCCAACCGCTCAGTCTCTGATCCCGTTCAGCGCGACATCTTCGATGCTCGACGCGAGTTGGTTTGATCGGTACGGTGCGAGCGCGTGGCGTAATGACTCAGGAACGCGGGTCGGCTCCACCCTGTCTCCGACGCTGCGCATACACGCCACTCGCTGTCGGCCACGCGCGACGACCCGCTCGGAGCCATCGTCGTCGACCTTCACATAGGTGAACTCGAACTCGATCTGGGTCTGGGTCAAGTCGATCAAGGTCATGCGCACAGCCACGCAGTCGAACGCCGTGAGCTCGGCAAAGTACTCGCAATCGCACTTGATCGTGAACAGTTTGAGGTCGACGGCGATCTCGTGCACGATGTCCGGCGCCTTCTCCTTCAGAAACATCTCGCGGCACCTGCCTTGCCAGCGAAAGTAGTTCGCGAAGTACACGTTTCCGACAAGGTTGGTGTCCTCGAAACCGACGACGTGGGAGATCTCGTATCGGAGCATCCTTTTCACCCCTTCTGGGCGACGGCGACGACAACCGTCACCGGCGCCGGCATGGCCAGCGTGATGACGACCGACCAGACGAGATCACGGCCATGCCGCATCGCGAGCCAACCCGGTGGGGTGTCTCGGCTCTCGAACGTCAGGCGTGGCCGATTGACCGTCACACCCAGCTTGGACACCGCTTCGCGGGCGCTCCACACTCGTGTCGCCGCGGTGGCGAATGCTTCGTTGCCCACGTCGCCGCACATCTGGGCGAGCGCGACGCCCGACATTCCGAGCAGATCGTGCCACTGTTCCGCAGTCCGTTCGTCGACCGGCTCCAGGTCGCAGCCGATAGGTCGCTCGGCAATGACAGCAAGTGTCAGGCCGGTTCCGTGCGAGACACTGATGTTTTTACCCGGCATTTCGGGCCGGCCATCGGCGCGGTGGTGCAGGTTCACCAGCCCACCCGATGCCGCTGCCAGCGCACGTTCACTCGCCGCACGCCGACTGGGGATCCGGCGCGAGCCCACACCCATCGCTGTCCGCGCCGACGCCCGATCATGGTCTACGTCTCGAACAAGGGCCATCTGCAAGGGCTCTGACAGCAGACTGTTCAAGCGGCGAGTCAGGATCGGCGCCACGAGTTCCGGAGTCCAGCCGTCGGCGGGTTCGATCGCGGCGACCGCAGTCAGCTCCAGTTGTTCCCATACCGCCACCAGGTTCTGTTCCTGATCGCGGACGACGACGTCGTACACGTACCTGCCGGCATTGCTCGACCGCTCGACGGCGACAAGCCTGAGCTTCCCAATCTCGTTGTCCCCGCGGAATTCCCGCACGGACCCGATCCGGGTCGGAAGCAGCGTTGCGTCGGGAACACATACCTGGATCGCATGCATGAACCCATCCCTGGCGGCGGGATCACCCAGCACCAAGCGACCTGGCTGGGTTTCCACGAACCAAGGCATTTCGTCGGCCTCTATATCAGCGACACATCGCTGCGCCGCGATATACCGGTAGTCACGGACACTGCGGAATCGGGGACCGTGGAACATGATCCGGTCATAGAATTCGGCTTCGACGTCCATGGTGATCAGTGGACAACTGTCATCGACCAAGTCGGCCGGTTCAACGGATACCCCCGCATCCTCGTCCGTTCCGGCGTTTCCATTCCGACACATCGCCCGGAAGTGGTCAGTCTGGAACGCCGTCGTGGCCGAGCGTATCGCGATCCGTACTTCGCCGCCACGCCGCAGCGCGACGGTCCGAATGGTCGTCGCGCCTTCGCCGGAAACCACGATCGGACGCAGGAACTCGACGTCACGCAGCTCGATCGGCTCCGAGTCGCCCAGCAGCGCGACTGCGGCCTGGGCCATCGCTTCCATCCCCATGACAGCGGGAAAAAGCATGTCGCCGGACAACTGATGGTCGGCGAGATAAGGGTCGCTGCTGACCGAGAGGTCGGCTTCCGCGACGAGTTCGATCCCCGGGAAATGAAGCCTGGGCCGCTCGAGGAAGCGCAGCAGCGGCAACTCGACATCCTCGAATGCGATCGTCGGCAGCTCGCCGGTTCTGCCGAGCACCACGACAGCGGAAGGACAGGACGGCGTTCGAAGCAGGTCGAGCATGATCTCGACGCCGACATCGGTCGGGATTGCCTCAATGCCTTCGCGGGTAAGGGCATTCAGCACGCCCAGCCGCTCTCCCATGCCGGCTCCGGCCCAGATCGACCATTCGATTGTCAGGCAACGACAGTTCGGCAGCCGTTTATCGAGAACATCGATGGAGTTGCGCAGCCAATCGTTCGCAACAGCGTAGTGAGCTTCCCCGCGGAGTCCGGCTCGGCCGATGATGCTTCCGAAGCCCACGATCAGACGCAGCTGCGAAGCGTCGACTGCCTCGATGACGTGCGTAAGGCCGTCGACCTTTGCGGCGACGGTAGCGCCGAATTCCTCGGGAGTGAGAGCTGAGATCAGGGCTGGTGCATTCACCCCTGCGCCGTGCAGGATCCCAGTGACCGGGCCGAGATCACCCGCAATGTCGGCGATCGCAGCCGCGACCGCTGTTCGGTCGGTGACGTCGGCACGGTAGTAGTTCGTGGTGATGCCCGCGTCGCGCATCCGCGCCAGGTTAGCGGCGACCTCGGCGTCATCGATGTCGCGTCGACCGATAAGGGCCAGCGCGCAACTGCTTCGGCCGGCCAGCGCGAGTGCGCACTCAACTGTGATCCCGTGGCCACCACCGGTAACGAGGACGACGTCGCCGCCGCCGACCGGGAGCGGCTCCTCGCCGGTCTCGAGTTCGCGTAGTACCGGCTCGGCGCGGTTGCCGAGGCCGTCATATTCGACCTCGACGAACGTCGTGGTCGACAACACCTCCGCCAGCACAAGTTCCGCGGCAGTGTCCGCCGGCAGCGGAGTGGAGAAATGAACGACTGTCGTTCTGACCGTTGAGTTTTCCAAGTGAACTGTCTTGGCAAGAGCGCTGGCTCCGCGGCCTGTGTCGATAACCACCAACCGCTTTCCCCGCTGGATCGCTGTTTGCCCGGCGATCAGCATCCGCTTCGATTCGACTTGCATGTTGTCGTCGGAGCTTCCGCACACTAGGAGCACTCCGTCGCCGATGGGCGCGGCTTCCAGCTGTCCGAGCAGTACAGCAGCGAGCGGATCGTCTTGCGCCGCATGCACTTCCCACCTGCCAGGTCCTTCGCCGGTCGGCGGTGTCCGCCGCCGTGGACGCGCAATGTGCTCGACAACGAAGCTTCGAGTCCAGGCGTCGATACCAGCGAGATCATCGCGAGGATGGACATCACCGATGCGCGCGGCTTCCTCAATCGCCTCGGCGAGATGTCCGACGGTCGCGGTCGCGACGTTCGTGGTGGGCTCTGGCGTTCGAAGACCCAGCATTCGGACTGCGTCACCGACCACCTGCGTGATCGTGATACTGCTCAAGTGCAGGTCGTCCAACGGGTGTGTATCAGGTGTTATATCGGTGACGGGAAGTTCGGTGCGTTCAGCGAGCAGAGTCCGTAGTGCGTACAACGCGGACTTGGTAGCCCGAGGTTCTTGATCGTTGGTGACAGCGGTTGGGGCAGTGTCGGCCACCGCCGGATCGACGAGGTACGCCGCCTCTGGTGCTAGCTCACAAGGGCTTTCGATGAAGCTGAACTGCTTATTCGAAGGCATTGCCCGGCAGAAGCGCTCTGCGGCGAGACGGCCGAGATCAGGATTCGCCCCAATCACGTAGCAGGCGGCCAGCGTCTGCAGGATGCCGACCAACGAGTCGGAGTCGGTGTCCATCGCCACCACTGGCACACTGGGTGCGACGTCGGTCGCCAGCCCGGACAATAGGCGACCGGGCCCCACCTCGATCAGCAGATCGCAACTCGCGGCAAGCTTTGTCAACGCCGATGCGAATCGGACCGGCGCCAGAATCTGGCGCTCCAGCAACTCGATGACGTTCGAGCTCGCACTGAGCGCTGCCCCCGTTACGGTCGAGTACACGCCCCCACGCTCGATATCTCGAATCTCCGCCTTGTCGAGATACGCCCGGAACTTCTCCGCTGCCGCACCGACCAGAGGCGAATGGAAAGCATGCGAGACCGCGATCTCCTGGCAGTGCAGCCCCGCGGCGCGCGCTCGGTCCACCACCGCATTGACGTCGGACGCCGTACCGGAGATAACCGTCTGGCGGGGACCGTTGTATCCCGCGATCACGACGGATCCACCGTTCAACAGTGCTGCCACGGTGCTCGACGCGGCGGAAATCGACGCCATAGTACCGGGTTTGGCTGCCGCAGCAGATTGCATCGCCGCACCGCGAACCGCCGCCGCGGTCACGACTTGTGTTTCGTTGAATACGCCGGCCCAGTGCAAGGCGGTGAGCTCACCAAGGCTGTGCCCGACACAGCCGACCACCACGACCCCTGCCTGACGCAGTAGCCGCAGCCCTGCCAATGACGCGGTGACGATGCGTGGTTGAGCGTCCTTCGTGGTTGTCCCTGCCGGGTGTTGCCCGGTTGCTCGGTACAGGTCTGCGACCACCTCGAACCGCTGCGCGGCAGTGCCACCGTCGCCCAGACTGGCGACTCCTTGTCCTGGGAACAACAGGCCGATCCGAGGCGCGGTCCTTGGCGGAGCGGCAAGGAATTGTCCCCGCTCCGGCATGAATACCGTTGTCTGTCCGGCACCGAGCGCGGTAGCCAGCTCGCTGATGCGGGCTGCCGCCTGCGCCTGGTCCGATGCGACGACCGCGGCCTTGTACGGTTCGTGAGCGTCGCTGCGCGCGAGTGCGATCGAGAGGTCCCCGAGTTCAGCGAACGAGCATTGCGCTGCTAACGCGCTCATCTCGCGTAGTCGAGTTTCGAGCCGTTGCGGCGTCGCTTCGGACAGTACGAAGAGTTCACAGTCCTGCTTGCTATGGGCAAGTCGCCGGCCGAGTTCCGCGTCGATCGGTACGGGTGGCTGACTGCTTTCGACGACAACGTGAGCGTTGATGCCGCCGAAACCGAGCGCGGACATACCGGCTCGGCGTGGCGAGACCGCGCCACTTCTCGGCCCAGCTGGTTCGTCGGCGGGAGGCCGAGAGTCCCCGCGCGGCCAGGCCAGTGCCGCGCGCGGCAGCTCTAGCAACGAGTCTGTGGTCAGCAGCGGATGTGGCCGTTGGTTTCCGGTGATCGGCGGAATGGTTGCGTGGTGCACGGCAAGGACCGTCTTGATCAAAGCCGCGATGCCTGCCGCCGCCTTGGTGTGCCCGACGTTCCCTTTCACCGCACCGATGCCGACGCGCTGACGTCGGCTGTCCCGGCCGGACACGGCGCGACCGAAGACCTCGAGTTCAGCACGATCGCCGACCATCGTGCCGGTGCCGTGGCCCTCGAGGTAATCGACGGTGTTGGCCGCGAATCCGGCCATGCGATAGGCACGTTCGACCGCAAGGAGGTGACCGTTCATGTCTGGTCGAGTAATGCCTCCTCGACCGTCGGACGAGACTCCCCATCCCGCGATGGTTGCGTAGCTCCGCAATCCGCGCGCGAGCGCGTCGTCCTCGCGGAGCAGCACGATCATGCCGCAGCCTTCACCAGGCCAGAAACCATTGGAGGCCTCGTCGTACACCCGCATTGCCGACGTTGCGAGCGCTCCGGTCTTCGCGAATCCGACCAATTCGAACGGATCGATCGAGATGTCAACGCCGCCAACGACTACCGCGTCGAGTTGTCCGGCGGCCAGCGCGTTACCCGCGGTGGTAACCGACAGCAACGACGATGAGCACGCGCCGTCCACGGTATAGCCGCCGCCACCGAGGTCGAAGTGGTTACAGATCCGTCCGGCGATGGTGTTTGCGAGACCGCCTGCGAGGCTGTCTTCGGAGATCGGCGCGAAACTCGCTTTGAAATCGGCCTCGTAGGCGAGCAGGAATTCACCGATGTCCGCGGCGTCCCAGCCCCGGCGCGTCAACGAGTTCGCCAGTGTGCGCCGCACGTACGGCCACCGCAACCGCGTCGCGTTAGCCCTGGACATGTCGCCGGTCAGCGTATTGCCGATGACGACACCGGTACGAGCTCGATCCAGGCCTTCGCCGGCCGGAAATCCAGCGTCATCCAGCGCGCCCGCCGCGGTGTCCAGCGCAAGCCAATGTGAGATATCGGTCGACTTGAATGCCGTGCCGGAAACCCGATATTTACGGCGGTCGAACACCCAACCTTCGAGCACGGCGGCGTGCGTCGCGTAGTGGCGATCGGGAGCGGCGGCGTCGGTCGAGTAGTAGTCCGCGCGGTTGAGCCGGGTATCAGGAATCGGCCGAAACGCGCGCCGTCCGGAGAGCACGTTCTCCCACAGTTCTGCGGGCGAGGCCGCGTCCGGATACCGGCACGCCATTCCGACAATCGCCAATCTGGGCATGGCTCAGGCTCGCTGAATACTCGGGGCCGGGGACGACAGTGTCGGACCGGAGTCGTCTACTTCGGGTCCGGCAGCTCGGCGGCGCCGAGCGGCGCGCACCCAGTGGGCGATCCAGGCGTAGCTTCCCCGGATCGCACACACGATCGTGACGGCGAAGAACAGCGTGTAGACGACATCGACGGCCATCAGAAGTCCGTACACAGTCGCCGCAGAGGCACCGAACATGAACTGCGCCCGGGCGGGGAACGGTGTGGTTCCAGGGTCGGTGATCATGTAGTTGGTGAACAGGATGAACGCCGTGCCGGTCATCGTGCCGAGTGCCGCGACAAGCGCGGCATCGAACAGTTCATGGCGAACGATCGCCTGGATCACGAACGCACCGAGCCAGCCGACGACCAGCGGCACCCGGCGGACCAGCGTTGCGTTGATTACGGTGCCCGCGACCAGGAGGACGAGCGGGACCGCTATCCGGAACATCGAATTGAGGTTCTCGCCGAATTCGTAGGGTGGGGCGATGCTCACCCATGCGCTGAAGCACAGCAGCGTCACCGTGATCCCGAAATTGGAGGGATTCATGAAGTGTCGCATCCGACCCGCGAACGGCGCCTGGAGTACGTGCTTGCTGGTGACTGCCGCTGCGACAGCGAACAGGATCGGCCAGAACTGATTGTTGGCGTAGAGCAGCATGTTCACCGCGATGGCGGTGATATGGGCCGGCAACAGGAACTCGTAGACCCCGCGGAACCCTCTGCCCAGAAACCGCGGCTTGGTGCCGTGGGCCCACGCGGTAATCGTCTCGAAAACGAAGTCGATCGTATAAGCGGCGAGCACCGCCAGAATTGGCCACAGCGGCGGTTGTTCGAAGCCGAGGATGGTGTACCCGATGATGTTGAGGACGGTGAGCGAGATCGCGAAGTTCCGCAATGCGAGGTATCGAAAGTCCTTGGCCGGCGGTTGATCAGCGTTCTGCCGAATGCTCGGGCCGGCGCCGTTTGTTGTGGAAGGTCCAACTGCGGGCGCGGGTGCCTGATCGCCGACGATCGGTTTCCGGTTGAGCAGAGTCATGGTGTTGTGGTCCCCTCGTCGATCTCTGTTGCGGTGTCGGTCAGCATCAGCGCGTGTGTGCCGGGCGTCAGCTGAACTGCCTGGTGTTGCCGGACACCGCCATTGTCGATCCAGTTGATTTCGGCGGTAACCGGGCCGGTGGCCGTGCCCAGTCCGAAATGAACGTCGAAGCTGCGTTTGCCGCCATGGCCGCTGCCGCCGTCGAGTTGGCTGTGCATAGTCCGGCCGTCGGCGGTGTGCAGTGTGACGGTCGCGTTGTAGGCGGGCTGCCCGATGACCGCACCAGGTCCACCGCGGGATTGCTCGGCGGGCCGGTAGAGGCTGAGCTCCAACGGATTTCCCAAACCGGGCGACCGGTTCGCGAAGAACGCGGGCGGTCCCCACTGACGAGCGACTGCGAAGTCGAGCGTCCCGGTACCGGTAGTGTCGGCGAGGGCGACACCGCGCGTGGGTATCGGTGCGTTGGTGCCGACCTGGTCGGTGATGTTGACGTATTTGCCGTTGTCGCCCTTTGCGTACAACGCCATGGTGTGCCCGCCGGCGATGTCGTCGCCGGGAGTTACCCTCGGCCAGGACGTCGGGTCATGGACCAAGACGTCGTTGCTGGTCGCCAGTTCCTGCAGCCAAGGCCACCGGTTGTCGCCACTGCCTTTGACGAACCCTGTCGTCTGCAGCACGTCGAGAGTTCCAGAGTTGCGTAGGTCGGCGGATTTGATGTCCCAACCCCAGCCGGACCATGCCAGTCCGAGTTGTTGGGCCTGCTGGGAGAACGGCGCGTGTCCAGCAGCGAGTTCGCCACGCATCTCGTCGGGTGTGGCGGTGTCGTTGCGCCAGGCGAAGTTGCTCTCCTGGATGCCCCACGGGGTGGTGATGTTGCTGACCAGCATGTCGAATTTCCCGCGGTTGTACAGGTCGGCGAAATCGACACCCATGCCTTTGAACGAGTCATTGCCCAGCACAAAGGATTTGGGATCGGTCCATGTTCGATCACCGGTCGCAGTGGTGAAACGAATAGCGCCCGGCGTGGATTGATTGAACAGCAGA
This sequence comes from Nocardia sp. NPDC060255, assembly GCF_042727395.1. Taxonomy (NCBI): domain Bacteria; kingdom Bacillati; phylum Actinomycetota; class Actinomycetes; order Mycobacteriales; family Nocardiaceae; genus Nocardia; species Nocardia sp. NPDC060255. The sequence goes on from NZ_JBHXAU010000014.1 coordinate 217,604, forward strand.
TGATCGTGTCCGAAGTCGTTTCCGATGTAGAGCTCGGGAATCAAATCGCCGGTCAGGTCGCCGGCACCGAGCGCTAACGTCCACCCGGTGGCGTCGGCGTATGGGATAGCTTGTTTTTCTTCGACGTATGTCGGGAGTCCGGCAGCGTCGTTGCCGCTCCAGCGGTATACCCGATCACCGGCGGCGTTCTTCGCGTTCGACATCGAGTCGTTCATGACGACGTCGGGGTGACCATTCGGGTCGAGCACGGCCGAGTTCGGGAAGTAGTTGCCGAAGACGATGTCGGGATGACCGTCACCGTCGAAGTCCGCGATCGAGACAGCGTTGGTGTTCCATAGTTCACCGTTGTAACGACCGGCAGGGCTTGCCGAGGGCACGACCTCGACCGGCGCGTACGACGCTGCTGACAGCTGACCTTGGTTCCCGTTGTGGTGGAAGATGATCGGCGTTCGCCCCCAGTAGTAGACGAGCAGGTCCATCTGGCCGTCGCCGGTGAAATCGCCAGGCGCACAACCCATCGGTGCCATCGTCGAATCCACTACCAGCGGGTCAGGTCGCAGTGCGAACGGAGTGAACTGATCAGCAGGCGCAGCGGTCGGCGTGTAGGTCACGATCACCGAGTCGGTGCGGGTGTCGACGATGCACATCCCGTCGGAACGACCGTGTCCGACGAGGTCGTTGATCGCGATGGAAGCGCCGACCGACGAGATCCAGGACCGGATGTTCTGATAAGCCGGATTCACTTGGCGCACAGTCTTCATCGGCACCTGGTCGTAGCCGGGCGGCATCGCGATCGGCATCGACTCCAGCTTGTAGTCAGCCGCGACGGTAGCCGCGTCCTCGGTGGCGACCTGGGCGCGTCCGATCAGGAACACCGAGATCAACAGCACCACCGCGCTGAGCGCCGGGACGAGAATTCTTATGCGGGATTTCATGATTCGACCTGCGCTGTCGCTGTCGTGGACGATGTTCCGTATTCGAGTTCCGCGCTCGCACATCGCCGCTGGATGCGATCGCGCCACACCGCGTAGGCGACCTGCCCATCGACGGTCGACTCGGTGGGACGCGTTGCGACGGCGATATCCGCTGCTTGGATCACGCTGTGGCCGGTGAGAATTCGCACGGCTCTCGTGGTCGCGGGTTGGGTGATGGCGGCCCGTCGGCGCGCTTCAGCAGCAAAGACCGCGCCCTGTGCCAGGCACAGGCGGTGGTCTACTGCGCGCTGGGCGAGGCCGGTGAGTTCGGATTCGGTAGCCCCGCCCGCGTAGGTGGCTGCCAGGCCGAGCCCGGCGAATAGGTCCGCGCGCCGATGCGCGGGGAATCCGTCGATCAACACGCACGCGAGATCTGGATCCGCACCCGACACGAACCACAGCGCTCGACCGATGCCCTGGTCTATCGCATTTCTGGCGTAGTCGCCGTGCGCGATCGACAGTTCCGGTGGGTCTGCGTCCACGTAGTGCTCGCCCACGTACTTGCTGGTCTTGAAATACGCCTGGTGAAATCCATAGCCATCCAGAGCCAGCCAAGCCAGAACTGGATCGGTGATGCCCACTGTTGCTGCTCGATGCAACCGCCGCGGAAGTCTCGCCAACGCCCAGCCGACACCGACGTAGAGCATGTAGATGTGCTCATCCGCCACCGCGATGAAGTCGGTGACGTGATGCCGGTGCCCGATCGGCAGCGCATCGCGAATCGCTAAAGCCATTGCGGCGCCCTCGAATGCGAATCCCCGCCGGTTGCCTTCGACCTCCGACAAAGCGGTCGCGGTTTCGGCGGAAGTCGCGCGTTCGGCGGCGACGGCGAAACCTTCGAGAAATGCCCGCCCCGCGGTCTCGAGACAGGCCTGTGCGGCTGGGGATCCGACGGGAAATCCCCGGACTTCCAGCAGTACGTCGCGTGTGTCGGGGGTGAGCGCAGCGCGGCGCATCCGCCGCAACCAGGGAGTCATTTCAGCCTCTCCTCTAGATCCATTGGTTTGGCCTCGCAGCGGGACGTCGGCGTCAGGTGTAGAAGCTCGGCTGCGGCAGTTCGCCGAGCAACTGATATCGACCGACCTCACGCTGTTTGTAAGCGACCGGGTCGTGCAGGCTGTGCGTGCGCAGGTTCCGCCAGAATCGGTCGTAGCCGTGCCGGGAAGCGGTCGATCGGGCGCCCATCACGTCGAATATGCGTGTCGTGATCTCGAGTCCGTCCTTGATGATTCGCTGTTTGGCCGCAGAGATACGAACAGCCACTTCGCCACGCTGCGGCAGCGTGACGGATTCTCTTGCCGCGTGCAACAATCCGGACAGCTCATCATTGACCTGGTTGATCAGGGCTTCGGTCGCCCACAACTTCGACCGGAAATCCCCGTAGGCCTCGAGGATGTACCACTCTTCGGTCGCGGACCCTTTGTCGTCGCCGCCGTAGGGCCAGGGACGGGTTATCGTCCGTGTGTACTCCGAAGCGGCCTCCATCGCGCCCTCAGATATGCCCTGGTACAGGTTGGTCATGATCAACTGCAGTGTGACCAGCGAAAGGCTGCTGTAGAACACTGTTGCGGCAAGGCTGTTGTCGGCCGCGCCGAGCACCGCGCGCCGTGGGGCGACGAGGTCGCTGATCGTGACGCTCCCCGACTCGGTTTGCCGTTGCCCCATGTTGTCCCAGTCGTCGTTGTAGACGAGGCCGGGCGTCTTCGAGTCGACGATCAGAAATACCGGTCGGCCGTCGCTGAAGGTCCCTAGCAGGCAGGTGAGATCGGAGACGGCACTACCTGACGCGAACGCTTTACGACCGTTGAGACGCAGCTCGTCACCGTGCTCTGTCACACGGACATCTTTGTCCCGCGGGTTGATCGCGCCGCCGAAGAAGAGATTCGATCTAACGTAAAGCTCCTCGTACCTGTCGATCTGCGCCGACGTGCCGAAGAAGCGAACCGCCCAAGCCCACAGATAGTGATAGCCGAGCAGCTGACCTATCGACCCGTCGGCCTTCGACACCTCGCGGCATACCCGCAACGCTGTCGACCAGGTTTGACCGCCCCCACCGCGCGACCGGTCGCCGAGGATCGTGACGAGCCCGGCGTCCTTGAGCAATTGGATCTCGGTGTGCGGAGCGGTTCCTGCTCGGTCCCGCTCCGCAGCGTCCAGCGCGAGGATCGCCGCGACCTCACGGGCCCGGGTGATCCATCCGTCCGGGATCGCCGGCCTGACCGACCAATCAGCAACGGCTGCAGGTGCAAAAGCCATAACAAAGTTCCGTTCTGGTGAAGTCGACAGTCTGACACCGATCCGCGGTCTAGCGCCCTAGCCGGTAGCGCAGCGGCTGTATCCCTCGCGAATGATGTGCGCGGCCATGCCCACATAGGCGGCCGGATCCTCCGGCACGACCGCTGCCATGCCGTCGCAGTAGCGGTTGTACATACAGAAGGCAGCCGATATCAGCACCGAGTCGTGGATTTCGGTGTCTGTCGCACCTGCGGTCCGAGCCGCCTCGACCATCTCGTCGTTGACGAGCTTGCCGTTCTCCGCGACGGCTTCCGCGATGGTGATCAGCGCACGCATCTTCGGTGTCAGCGGGGCGCTGTCGACGTCGGCGAGCACCTTGTCCACGACGGCGCGACCCTCTGGGCTCTGCTGGGCGCTGACCTCACTGTGGGTCCTCACGCAGAACTCACAGTTGTTCAATTGCGATACGTAGGCAGCGATCATCTCGCGATCCGACCTGCTCATGCTGTGCTCGCTGCGGAGGAGTACCTCGGCGAGTTGGCTGATCGGACCGCCAGTTTCCTGGCGGTACTGCATAAGTCCGGGGGTTCCCGGCGGCAGATCTGCGGGAATAGTGACGTGCGGCATTCCAAGCTCCTTGAATGGTTTCCGGCCAGCCAGGCGCATACGTCGCCCAGGAACTGGCCTAGTACTGAGAGTTGTTCCACCAGTGCATAACTCGGCGGAACGTCGAGTTAAACGTCGGCTCCCGACCATCGACTGATCCAGCCGATTTCTTCCTCCTCCTTTTCGACGTGCGACTCCGCGGACGGCTCGGTAAGCGTCACTGTCGGCGCGGGTTCGGTGTAGAAATTTCCGGCCCCTTTGGCCGCCAGGCCACCGCCTGCCTCGACGTAGCAGTAGCCATCGCCGTTGAATTCGGTTGTCTCGATGTCGATCCCGAGATATCGAGCGACCCCGCTGGCGACCGCCGCTGCCTGACCGCGGGCGAACACCGCGGCCTTGGGCAGCGGTTTGCCGTTCGCCAACGTCACGAGTGCGACATCACCAAGCGCCCACACGCCCTCCTCGGCGGTCGTCAGGGTTCGCGGATCAACCGGGATCCACCCGGCCGCACTGAAGCCTGCTTCGACAACCGGACGTGGTGCGCCGTGGGGCGGGATGGCAATGAGGTAGTCGAACGCGGCGCGTGATCCATCCGCGAACCGCAGCTCGCCCCCCGGATCCACTCGCTCGATCGGCGTCAACGGGTGGTACTCGATATCTCGCTCGGCGAGCAGTGCCGCCAAGCGTTTGCCCACGGCTGGACCGGCAACCGGCATCGGTAGCGGCTCCGGGGTGTAGAAGTCGATTTCCACGTCCGCCCGAACACCACGCTCCGCCAGCAAGTCAGCGGCTAGAAGGGCACCTTCGTAGGGCGCAGCGGGACACTTGAAGGGCATCGCGGCAACTACGAACGCCAAACGACCGCCACGCAATCGGCTCAACTGGTCGTGAACCGCCAGTGCTCCGTCCACGGTGTAGAACTCCCCCGCACGCCCAACACTGACTGCTTCCGGGAATCCAAGGAGCCCTTGCGGTCTCAGCTCTGCGCCGAGTGCGATCACCAGAGCGTCGTAGCCGATCTCGCCGGCCGCCGTAACGACACTTCGGCCGGCGAGATCGATTCGCCCGACTTCGGACTCGACCACATCGACGTCGAGACTGTTGAGTCGATCCGGCGTATGCATGACCTGGTCAGAGCTACGCCAGCCGCGCATGATCCACAGCAGCGACAGTCCCTGCGCCGCCTTCAAACAGCGGTCGACAACGACGATCCGATCATCAGGATCGAGCATCTCTCGTAACAAGCTCGCAGTGGTCAACCCGCCAGTGCCAGCACCGAGAACTACAACGGTTCGCGACATGAGGAAGCGTCCTCCAAAAGTGAAAGGTGGATCAGACGTTGATGACGGTGTCCGCCCACTCCGTCCAACGGCCGAGCTCGGGCATCGACGAGCGATGCGTTCCTTTCACGAGATCGGTGTCCGGAATCCCGCGTGCGTCCAGGCACGTTCCACAGGAACCGAGGGCTCCGCCGTGTTCCACGATGCTGCGGACCATTGTTTCGATGTTGTAGTAGCCGTCCGGGGTCTTCTGTCCGGGCCGGACCGCACCCACCGAGTCGCCCATGAAGAATACTTTCACCTCGTTATTCGACTGGCCGGCCAGCATCCGCTGCGCCCAGCGGAGTCCGTTATACGTCCGCTCTGTGCCGTATGGAGGATCGTGAAGCACAAACAAGAACTTCATTTTTCAGTTCTCCAATCCCGGAATTACCGACATCCCGATCGCGGCACGGAGCATTTGTCCGCCGCATTCTTCACCGTTTCATTATGGGCAGAGGCCTCTCGTGCTGACAATCAACTCAATCCGTAAGCGATGATCGACCGATACTGTTTCCGCGCGCCGAAGGATACTGTCGGATTTCAGACCTGTTCAACCTCGGAGATTCCGCAATTGAAATGCGTTCAAACGCTCGACACGGATACGCCTCTGTCAGCTGCTGCCGACTTGCCCGTCGTGGCAATCGCGAAGACCACCAGCCCTGAGTCGGCAGGCCCGGGAGTTAGGGCCCGCCGACTCAGGGCTGGTGGTCGAAATGCCGCGCGACTGCAGGCGAGTTGCTTAGGCCGCCTGCGCGGGCCTTCTATACAACGGTCGCGATGACCTCGAGATACTCAGCCTCAGCGACATTGGTGCCGTCCTGGGCGCGGTTTGCTCGCTCGAACTCCGCGATGGCAGCAGCAGAGATCTCTTCCTGTTTCTCCGGTGTCAGTGCTTTGAAAGCGGTGTGCCAAGGTGGCAGATGATCGAGCAGCAACTGGACCTGCGCTTCCGCGGTCGCAGCGCAGTATTCGTGTATGCGAACCGCACTCGTCAGCTTCACCCGGTCGCCGAACAGCTCGCGGCAATGCTCTTCGGTGCCCCACAGTGTGGGCGGGCCACCGCCTCCCGGCTTCGGTCCGGCTTTCGGTGGCTGCGCCATCGCCTTCGCCATCATCCCCTGCAGGCGGCCGACGAGTCCGCCCGGCGTCCAGCTCGCAAGCCCGATCCGTCCACCAGGCCGGCAGACCCGAATCAGCTCGTCGGCGGTGCGCGCGTGGTTCGGCGCGTACATCGCCCCGAAGGTCGACATGACCACGTCGAAGGTGTCAGTATCGAACGGCAGATCCTGCGCGTCGGCCGTTTCGACCTGAAGGTCCAGGCCTTCGCTCGCGGCGCGACGGGTCGCGGTCTCCAGTGACGACGCCACCAAGTCGGTCGCGATAACGCTTGCGCCGCGTCGAGCTGCGGAGAGGGCGGCATTGCCGGATCCGGCGCCGACATCCAAGACATGCTGGCCTGGGTGAACGTCAACGGCGCGGACCAGCAATTCGCCGACGTATACGTCACGCACCGCAATTGGGTGGTAGTCGACTGCGCCCCACATACTGCGCATTCGATTCATGATCTCTGGCGCCATAGTCATCCCGGCTCCTTTTCTCGAAATACGTGAATTCACGAATTCCTATCCGACGATGGTTACAGCACAATAATCTCGCCGAGAAGTCAGGCCGTCAAACAAGGAGCACTGAAACGGCCGCAGAATAATCTGCGGCCGTACGTGATCAGATTCCTATGGAGTTGTCACTTCATCGTGACGGCATCCACCTTGGCCGTGCGCGGCCGGATCAGGAGCGCCGGAATCAAACCAGTGAGAGTGATCGCGGCGAGTACCACTGCGGCCGGCGTGTAGCCGTCAACGAAATCTTGTGGTGACTGGTAACCACCGAACGACGTGAATATGGCCACGGCGATAGCGACTCCGAAGACGGCACCTACTTGCCTGATGGTGTTGCTGACACCGGAAGCGACACCGAGTCGATCCGGATCGACGACCCGCATCACCGCGGTAGCCAGTGCTGGGAACAGCGCCGCCACGCCGATGCCGGCCACGATCAAGGGCAGCACGAGTGTCCCGTACCCGGCGCCAAATTTGACCAGCGGCCCGATGGCGAAGAACGCGGCAGCGAACAATACGAGCGCGACAATGACGATCGGTCGTTCGCCGATCCTGTCCGCGAGCACACCCGCAATCGGAGCGACAATAGGCGCCAGCGCCACCCACGGCAGCATTTTGATCCCGACCATCAGCGGGTCGTTTCCGAGCGCGAGCTGCAGGTACTGAGCGAAAAGGAATGCATTGCCGTAAAGGCTGGCGCCCAAAACAAAACTGACTCCGCAGCCACCCGAGAAGCTCAAGTTCTCGAACATCTTCAACGGCATCATCGGCGCCGGTGTGCGTCGCTGCCAGGCAACAAACGCGATCAGGAGCAGCAACCCCAGAATGATGCCGCCGACGATGGAAGGTGCGGACCAGCCGACCTCACCACCGCGCAGCAACGCTTGGGACAACGAGACCACACCGGCCGTCGACAGGATCATGCCCAGAAAGTCGATCCCGGTCGCACTACCTCGGGTCTCCGGCACCTTCCGCCAGGAGAGCACTATCACGACGATGCCGATCGGCACGTTCAACCAGAAGCACCACTCCCAGGACAGGAAATGGATAATTGTTCCGCCGACCAGCGGGCCGACCGCGACCGCCATTCCCATCACAGCGCCCCAGATGCCGAACGCGGTACCCCGGCGTTCCGACGGCGTCGACGCCGTGATCACCGCGAGGGCCAGCGCTGTCGCGATGCCGCCGCCGAGACCTTGGAACCCGCGAGCGAGGACGAGCATTTCCATGCTGGTACTGAGTGCGCACAGCACTGATCCCAGAGTGAACCACGCGACGCCGACGATGAACATCCGCTTGCGCCCGTAACGGTCACCGATCACCGATCCGGTGAGGATCAACGCGGCGAAACCGATCTCGTAGGCGTTGATGCTCCACCCGATACCTGCTGCGTCCGTTCCGAATTCGAGGTGCAGCGTCGACACGGCAGTCATCATGATCAGCACGTCTAGGCCGACCATGAATGATGCGACCGAGCCGAGCGCGACGGTCCAGGCGCGGCTTCCTGCGATGTCCTGCTCATCAACTGCTGTCACCAATGTCGGCTCCCTCGTGAAGTCGTTCAACCGGCGGTCGTGGATGCGGTCGCCAGCACGAAAGCAAGCTTCGCGCCGGCGACCGATCACACGTCTGAGATGGTGTTACTTGTTCGCGAGCGCCGCCGCGTAGGCATCCAGGTTGGCCTGCCAGCCGCCGCCCTGGTTGATGCCGTCGTAGACGCCCTGCCCCTGGACAAGTCGCTCGATATTCCGGTGCTCGACGTCGACCTTGGTCTGGTCCGGACCTTCCGGAGCGAAGCGGATCTCGATCTCGCTGGCGTGCTCGGGATCGCCGTCGTACGCGAACATCCCGTTGATCTGCCAGGTCAAGACGATCTTGTTCGGCGGATCCCAGGCGATCACCCGACCCCAGTCACACTCCGAACCGTCCACTCCTTTCTCGAACCACCGGCCACCTTCTCGCGGCTCGATGACACCGTCTGCCATGTCCGCTTGACCGATGTGGAAGACGGTCGGCCACCAGCTTCCAAATGATTCGGTGAAGAACTTGAACGCGTGCTCTTGCGGCACATCGACCGTGATGGTTCCACTGATCACAGGGATCGAGGCTGGTGTACTCATAGATGACTCCTTTTCTGCTGTAGATAACGCCGCTTCCGCAGCGCTCCGAAAAGAGCGGAGCGCATCTTCCTGGATTTGATCCAGATACGCCCGTATTCCTGCTACACCCTCGACGTTGAGCCGGTAGACGTGTCGCGTGCCGTGTACTTCGCAGATGACAAGTCCGCCGATTCGCAGCGCGGAAAGGTGCTGGGACACCGCCGGTCTACTGATGGGTAACAATTCCGCCAGCTCGCCGACCGAACGCGGTCCCCGAGCCAGGTGCTCGAAAATTGCGCGTCTACTACGGTCACCGAGCAACATGAGAGCGGCTGAACCCCCGTAAGTGTCCACCGTGAACCTCCGTTAGTGTTCACTGACGGTTAGACTAGACTTATACACCGAGAGGGTGCAAGGGCCCTCGCCCAAACCGTTTCGGGCCGTCCCGCGACGGCCGAAGCATGGCCGCTCAACCGGCTTTGAGCGCGTGAAAAACCACGTAGGCCCCCTGTCGATCGAGGCGGATATCGATGAATCCCGCGCCGGTGAGACACTCACGCAAGTCCTCGGAGGAGCCCACGGTCGCGAACTGATCGGTGCGCTGGAACTTCGCGATTGCCGCGGCGGACAGAGCGCTTCCACCGGTGACGACGACCGTGCCGCGGAGCTCGCCGCCGACGCGCAGCACCCTGGCCATTTCCTGTACGGCGGCTACCGGATCAGGAAAACAGTGCAGCCCGTTGTAACTCACGCACACATCGAATGAGCTCTCGGCGAAGGGCATACGCGCCACGTCGGCGTGGACGAACTCGATGCCGGTGATGCCGCGGCGGACCGCCTCGGCTCTCGCGGTGTCGAGCATGAACGGTGAAATGTCAGCCGCGACAAAGCGGATTCCTGCTGTTCCCTCGACACCGCGGAACGCCACGCCGCTCCCGCAGGGCACATCGAGTACTCGTGTGCCCGCCGCGAGGTCCGCGAGTCCCGCGATGTCGGAGTAGAACGGTCGTACGTCAGCGCCCCAGACGATCCTGCTCATCAGACGGAACAGGCGCGGCCGGCGAATGGTGTAGTTGTAGACGCGCTGGCTCGCCTTTCCTGAGCTCCAGCGGCGAGCCACCTTGTCGTTCGCGACAGCCATGTGCGTTTCCGTTCTCCGATGCCGATCAGTGGGATTCCGCGTCGTGGCTGCGCCCGGGGCCGCCGATGCGGATCGTGTCGTCTACCGCGGCCGCCATACGGGTGAGGATCTCGGCGAGGATGTCGGGCGAGGTGGCGAAGTTCAGGCGGACGAAGTCCGCACAGCCAGGTCCGAAGGTCTTTCCTGTGCTGAGTTCCACCCGGGCGGCTTCCCGAAAGAACAAGGCAGGGTCTTCTTTTCGCAGTTTTCCGCAGTCCAGCCAGAGCAGATAGTTTGCCTCGGGTGGATCAGACGTGAGCATCGGAATCCGATGAACAACACTGTCGCACACCATGTCTCGGTTCCGTAGGAGTTGGCTCCGGACCGCCCCGAGCCAGTCGTCGCCGTCGCGCCAGGCAGCCTTCGTTGCTTCGATTCCGAGTACGTTGACCACACCGAAGACATCTGGCGGCGCGGCGTCGATCGCGTCGCGAAGTTCTGCCGGACCGATGTGGGTTACCGCGCATCGCAGACCGGCGAAGTTGAAGGCTTTGGTCGCGGAGGTCATCGTGATCGTCCGCGCGGCGATCTCGGAACTCAGCGATGCGATCGGGATGTGCTGGTGCGGCGCGAACGCGAGATCGGCGAGCACCTCATCGGCGACGACCACCATGTCATTGGCGATCGCGATCTCCGCGAGCTCCTCGAGTTCCGCCCTGGTGAACACTCGCCCGGTCGGGTTGTGCGGATTCACAATGATCAGCACGCGTGGGCGTTCCTTGGCGATCGTCCGGCGGAGCCGCTGTGGGTCGAATGACCATCCCGCGTCGGTACGTTCGATCGGATCGGCGACGGCGCGCCGACCCATCATGGTCACCGTCTTCAAAAACGGCGGATAACTCGGCGTTTGAACGACGACACCATCCCCCGGCTTCGTCATCGTCTGAATGACTATCTGGATTGCTTGAATGATGTCACTGAAGCTGCGTACCCAATCCGGTTCCGCCGCCCACTGATACAGCTCCATCCGCTTGGTGAAGTCTTCGGCGAGCGGATCGGGACCCATCCAGTTCGACCACGCGGGATATCCGAGATCGCCCCGATTCAGGGTCTCCGTCAGCGCGTTCAGCACTGGCGGCGCTACGGGGAAGTCCATGTCGGCGATCCACGCTGAGAGAACGTCAGGCGCGACCCGCGCCCACTTGACTCCCGACTTCCGCCGAAGCCAGGCGAGATCGAGATTGTCGAAGCCGTACGCCCGCGGGTCCATCTCGTTCATGGGTTGATAGGTCATCGCGATTCCTCCGTCGAATCAGCGGCCGACGGCATGCCGTGCCTCCGGCTCGACCTGATCCGCTCGGACCTGCCACCGCCGCCCGTCGGCCGACGGCACGAACTTCGAAGCACCGGCAGGCGACGGCGCGTCAGGATCGACGGCCCCCCGCATGTCCCGGATGCCCATCTCCATTCCCTTGGCGAAGCCACCGATCATCGCCGGCGGAATCGGCATGGTCCTGGCCTCCGGGGGAAGTCCGCCCGGGGGGACGATGTCGCGTGCCATCATGCCGCCGACCACGTCGAGGAATGCCTGAAGCACCGAGCCATCGTGGTGGGCGACGCGTTTCGCCTCCCAGTAGTACGACTCCTCGGTGAGGTTCATCTTGTAGAACGCGACGAGGAAGTCCCGGAAGATCGCGAATTCGCGACGGTACCGCCCTTCGAACTCGTCGAAGCAGGTGGCTTCGTCCGCGCTACCTGCCAGGTGAGTATTGATTGCGCGCGCGCCGAGCAGTGCGCCATAGGTCGACAGGTGGACACCGGATGAAAAGACCGGATCGATGAACATCGCCGCATCGCCGACAACGGCCATTCCCGGCCGCCAGAGCACAGGCCTGTCGTATGAATAGTCCTTGCGCACCCGGACCGTGTCATAGGGCGCGGTCGTCGACCGTCTGGCACCGCGTAGATAGCGGTCGACGAGCGGGCACTGAGCGATGTACGAGCGCAGCGCAGCATCGGGATCCGCTTGGATCGGCGCGGCCTTGTCCGCACCGACAACGGCGCCGACGCTGGTCAGCTTGTCGCTCAACGGGATATACCAGAACCAACCGTCATCGAAGGCCGCCGACAGAATATTTCCACTGTTCGGCTCCGGCAGCCGCTCCCCGCCTTCGAAGTAGGAGAACACCGCAAGATTCCGAAAGAATGGCGAGTATTCACGATCTCCGCCCACTGCTCGATGTATGCGACTCCCGTGGCCAGAGGCATCGATGACGAATCGAGCGGTGGCCGTTCGGCGTTGTCCACTCTCATCGGAAAACGTGACTCCGCTTACCCGGTCGCCGTCTTCGAGCACGCCGGTAACACCGTGGTTCTGGCGGACATCCACACCTTTCCGTTTCGCGTTGAGAAGTAGCATTTCATCGAACTTCATACGCTCCACTTGATAGCCGTAGGCACCGAGTTCGATCATGTCCGGAGATGCCGCGAAAGCAAAGGTCCACGGCTCGCTGCTGGCACCCCAACGGAATGTTCCGCCATTCTTTCGGATGAATCCGGCAGCCTCGACTTCCTCGTGGACGCCGAGCAGCGGGAGGATGCCATGGATCGTCGACGGAAGTAGCGATTCACCAATCTGATAGCGCGGCAAGCTATCTCGCTCGAGCAACAAGACGCGATGACCATCCAGGGCGATGACGGTAGCGGCCGTAGATCCAGCCGGTCCACCACCAACCACAATGACATCCCAATCGGTCGTAGTCATATGATCCTCCGTTCGAATCGCACTGCAGCGATTCACCAGAACAGGTGCCCGATACCACTGCGAAAAATTGTCGCTACCCACGGACGTCACTGTCAAATTTTCAGTCAACGGGTGATCAGTTTCCACAGAATGAAACTGCGCAACAGCCGCAAACCAGGTGAACCCTTGCCACAGAAGCAATATTCGTTCAATCTAGAGGACAATTATTCACAGCCCGCATCCTGGCCAAGGAGCTGAAGATGTCGTCAACGTCGTCGCCTGAGCTGGTCGGCCAATTGAATGAACACTCGATCGAAAGCAAAGCACTTCAAGACAATATCTTGCAGGATTCCAACACTCGGCCGTTATGGGTGTACGTTCCCCCCGGCTACGATGAAGGCATCCAGCGGTATCCGTCAATTTACGTTTTGCAGGGCTACCTGGGTCGGATCGAGATGTGGTGGAACCGCTACCCGTTCCAGCGCCCCTTTATCGAGGTTATCGACAAGCGGATGGCCGACGGCGAGATTCCACCCGCGATCGTCGTGTTCGTGGATACCTGGACCAAATATGGCGGCAGCCAGTTTGTCGACTCGGCCGGGACCGGCCGTTACCACTCGTACCTCTGTGACGAGATTGTCCCCTGGGTCGACTCCCACTACCGAACTCATCCCGAGGCCGCGTGCCGCGGTGTCTCCGGGAAATCCAGTGGCGGGTTCGGCGCCATGGTCACCGCGATGTTGCGGCCGGATCTCTTCGGCGGTTTAGCAACCCATGCCGGCGATGCGCTGTTCGAGTTCACGTGTTTCGCCAAGTTCCCTATGTGCGTACGCTTCCTGCGTAGTTACGGCGGGGACATCGAACGATGGTGGCGTGACTTCCAGCAGCGCGGCAGCTTCACCCGGCCCGAGGACCCTTCGCTGCTGATCATCTACGGTATGTCCGCGTGCTTGTCCGCACGTGCGGACGGCACGCCCGAGCTTCCGTTCGATCCGACGACGGGGGTGCTCCGACCCGCGGTGTGGCAGCGCTGGCTGGATTGGGATCCGGTACGGATGGCGGCCCAGCACGCCGACGCGTTGCGATCGATGCGGGCCATCTGGGTCGATGGCGGCATGCAGGACGAGCACTACCTGGACATCGGCGCTCAGGCATTCCATGCGGCCCTCGAACAAGCCCGCGTCCCAGCCGACGTCGTGCACTTCGAGCTGTTCCCTGGCAAGCACAACGGCATTGACCACCGTTACCCCTTATCGCTGGGCTGGCTCGTCGAACGGCTCTCGGCGGATTGATCAACCGACCGTGTTCAACCTGAATTTTCCGCAGTTGAACACTCGAGTAAGCGCCCGTCACCGTACCGACCGACGGACGAACGCGCTGGCGAAGTCGACGGCGATAGTCAGCACGGTAAGGGCAAGCATTGCGGTGAGCGCCCCGCGGTAGTCGAACGCGTGCAGCCGATGATCGAGCAGCAGCCCGAGTCCGCCGGCGCCGACGACGCCAACCACGATGGTTTCCCGGATGGTCACCTCCCAGCGGTACAGGCCGAAGGCGACGAACCTCGGGGTCACCGCTGGGACCACGCCGTAACTGAAAACCTGCGCCTCGTTCGCGCCTTGCGCACGCAAAGCCCGCAATGGCCGACCATCCAAGTTCTCGGCCGCTTCCGCCATCAACCGTCCCAGCACACCTGCGGTGTAGACACCGAGCGCCAAGGCGCCCGGCACGATCCCCGGGTAGCAGACGAACAGGAACAGCAGCGCCCAAACCGGTGGTGGAATCGCCCGCAGCACAACAAGAATGATCCGGACACCGGCCATCGAGGCGGCTCGCCTTACCCGCCGTACAAGACCACCATCGGTCCGGCACCCGAGCTGTGACAATCTGGCCGCGGGAAACGCGAGCAGCACACCGCCGACGAAGGCAAACGCCATGGCGAGCAACGACATCGCCAGCGTGATAGCCGTCAGCTCGAGCAGATTGCCGATGCCGCCAGGCCCGAGATCCGGCGGCCACGCTTCGCCGAGCACCGTGACTGCACGGCGCCAGTTAGCGCTGTCTCCGAGCACACGCATGTCGAGACCTATCCACCACATCGACAGCACGGCAAGCAATATGCCGACGAGCAACGAGCCGATCAGCACCGGATCGTGGGGCCGACCGCTGCGCCGTCGTCGGACCCATCCACTCCAGACTTCGGCTGCGGCGTTCAACGCGATCAGCGCGTATAGCAATGTCCAGATTTCGTTGTAGCGCAGCGTCTGAAAGCTCAGCACGAGTTCATAGCCGAGACCACCGGCACCGACGATGCCCAGGATCGCCGCACTGCGAATCGCGCAGTCGAAGCGGTAGAAACCGTAGGAGACCAAGTCCGGCAACGCGAGCGGGACAAGTCCATACAACATCGCGGGCAGCTTCCTGACCCCGGCGGCTCGCAAGGCCTCATACGGCCGACGGGGTGCTTCATCCAGCAACTCGGAGAACACCTTTGCGGTGATGGCGCCGAACGGGACGCCGATGGCGAGCACCGCGACCATCGGGTTGAGCCCGAAGACGAGCAGGAGGAACAGTGCCCAGACCACCTCGTGAATTCCGCGCGGCACCGCGAGCACCACGCGCGTAACCGCCCAACCCGCCTTGCTACGTCGTCGCCGAGTTCGAACACCGGACATCCACCACGCCTGCGCAGCCACAACGCCTCCGACGAAACCGATCACAATGCTCAGCAAGGTCCCGAGCACCGCGTATGCGAGCGTTGTCAACGCCGCGGTGAGCGTCAATACGAGGAAGTTCTCATCGAACTCAGGGTGCACGGCGGTTCCGAAGAACTCGACGAACGCTCCCCCGCCTCCGGGCAGAATCACCGGTTTGTGCCAGATTCCCAGCACAGCCGAGCCCGCCACCGCGACCCCCATCAGTGCCAACCACACATGGCGGTGACGCGCAGGAACCCCCTTGGCCGTCGCGCGCCTCAACCGAGGACCACCGCAGGCGGGCGCTGCGGTCACCCCATTCGATTCGAGCTCGGCGGTCTTGACGATCATCGTCGGACGGCAGCCGGTTCGAGTAGATAGAGCGATTCAATTTCTGTGTCGCTCAGGTCTTTTCGAGAACAATCGAAGATCAACCGACCAGCCCGCAGGCCGACGATTCGCTCGAAGTGGCTCAACGCCAGGTCCACGTCGTGGAGACTCGTGATCACAGTGACGCCGGCCTCGATCGAGAGCGCGAGCAGCAGCTCGATGATCTGCCTGCCGCGAGCCGGATCCAGACTTGCGACCGGCTCGTCGGCCAAGATCGCGACGGGCTGTTGCACCAGTACGCGGGCGATCGCGACCCGTTGCTTCTCACCTCCGGACAGCGAACCGGTCCGCTCGTTGATCTTGTCACCGATACCGACCCGATCGAGCGCGGCGCGCACCGACCGCACATCCTGCGCTCGTACCAACGACAGAACAGCTTTCCAGAACGGCCAGTTGCCCAGTCTGCCCGCGTTCACGTTGTGCACTGTGCGGAGCTGGTCGACGAGATCGAACTGCTGGTAGATCGTGCCGATTCGGCGCTGCGCCGCACGCACCTCACGGACGCCGGCGGCGGTGTAATCGCAACCCAGCGCGTGCACCCGACCTTTCGTCGCGACGGACGTGCCGTTCAACAGCCCGATCAACGTCGTCTTGCCCGCACCGCTCGGCCCGATGACCGCGATCCGCTCCCCCGGCGCGACCGTGAGGTCGATTCCCGCGAGGGCAACTGTCGATCCGTAACGAACCGTCACATCTTGGAGCTCGAAAACTCGATCCGCCATCGCGATCAATTCAGCAGGCCCAGATCGCGTGCCACAGCTTCGATCTGAGCATAGTTGGCGGCCTCGGTCGTGATGAATTTCTTGGCCGCGAACGCTCGGAGGATCTCGCGCTCGTGCTCGTCGCTGCCGTCGATCGATAAGAACGCATCGGTCACCTTCCGCGTGAAACCGTCCCCGAATTTCTTGTCGAGATCCGGCCGGGCGACCCAGCAATAGTCGTGGTAGGACGGTGTGCGAAAGACTTCGCGAACCTTCGACGTGTCGATTGCTCCGGAAGCCAGCCGGTCATCCCACACCGCGGCGTTCAGTGCGCCTACTTCGTATGTCCCCTCCTGGACGAGCTTCCAGGTTGCATCGTGCGAGCCGGAGAACCCGGCCGCGCCCGCGAAATCACCGATACCGACGCCAGCTTGCTGCAAGAAGTATTGCGGCATCAGCCGACCCGAGGTAGAGGTGTCGGCGCCAAATGTATACCTGTGTCCGGCAAGTGTTTTCAGGCCAGCGATGTCGCCGACAGGTTTGATGTTGCTTCTGACGTTGGCGACGAACACGCTCCGAAACTCGGCGTCCACATCACGTTGGGCGATCGGCACAGCGCCCGGCAGCTGGTGCGTTGCCTGCACCGCGGTCAGTCCGCCGAAGAAGACGAGATCGAGATCCCCGCGGACAAAGGCGCTGACCGACGCCATGTAGTCCGTGACGGGCACATATTCGACCTTGACCCCGAGTTGGTCACCGAGCCAGTCGGCCAGCACGCTGTAGGTACGTTGGAGCTTTTGCGGATCCTGATCGGGAATCGCCCCGATCCGCAGCATACCGTTTCCGCTGACGTGGTGCGGGTTGCCCGGCGAGCCGCCGCATGCGACCGCCAGCAATATGCTGAGAGCGAGCAGGACGGCGCGACCAAGATGTCTCATTCGATATCCAACTTCCTCGGTGAGAACGCTTTCGTCGGCGTATAACGTTGCCGCACAGGCGCTTAACCTGTTTGCTCAGCTCTGAGTCGTCGCCGTCGACACAGGCCCCTCCGCGCCGCATACGAGACAGAACCGGAACATCTCGTCTACAAAGGACCGGCAGCCGGTGCACCGCCAGGTGCGGAAGTCACCGCGGCCTCGATCCCGGTTGTCGACACGGTGCAGATCATCGGTGTAGTGCGTGAAGTAGCGACCGATGTGTGCGTCGCGAACAACATCCAGGTCGCGAAGCCACTCGACGAGTTCATCGATGACAGCCGCGACCGCTTCCGCTGTGATGTCAGGGTGTTCGCCGCGTGCTTCACCGTCACGCATGATGTCGACTACCCGCTGAACAGTCACCGAGAAGTGGGGATCGAGCAGGTTGTACACGTACGGATCCGACGGCGAGTAGTCGCCTCTCGGGAGAATGTCGGTGATACCGAAGAAGAACTTCAACATCAGTACGCGTTCGAACGAACGCGCGGAACGGAAGCTCCGATACAGCATCTCGTTCTCGCGAAACAGCGCTGTGCTGATCGTCCGTCGGTAGTTTTCGTACGTTTCGAAGCTCGCCCGGCTGGTGTCGGCGGTATCCAGTGCCCTGATAGTGGCTTGCACCGCCATATACGCGGTGCCGGAGCCGAAGTTGAGTCCCGGCGAGAACAGCGGGTTGACGAAGAACGCGGAGTCCCCGATCGCGAGCCAGCCGTCTCCGGCTGCACTCTCGAGGTCGTGCACCATGTTCTGGAAGCTGAGGATGGGATGATTCTTTCCGTACGGATTCTCGACCCGTTGATAGTGGCGGAGCACCGCCTCGACACCGGGGTAACGCTTGACCCAGTAGTCGAATCGATCTTGCGTGTTGAGGTGCTTGCTGTCGTCGCGGTCGTTCCGTACGACCACGCCGATACTGACGATTTCCTCGGTCTCGCCACCGAATCGCTTGGCGAACTCGGCACGCGTCGGGACATCGTCACTGTCCTCGATCGGCAGTTCGTCGAGCATCGTGCCAACCATGTCGCGCAACGCGTCATCCGGCATAGCGTCCCAACTGCATACGGTGATAAACCACCACCATCCTTCTGGGAAGCAGAGATGCCTGGTCGCGGCGATGTCCCAGTGGTCAAGATCTGGGTGTGAGACCCGTTTGAAATAGCCGAAATATGTGTTCGCGTCAATGGTGTCGCGAGGTTTGCGGCCCTTGCCGAGCGATCGTGGGATCACCGAGGCGATCCCACTCGCGTCGCACACAATCGAGGTCGTCATCGTGTATTCACCATCGGCCGCACGACAGACAAGCGTGCTTCGTGGTGTATCGATGGTGCTGCGGGCGACATCCACTCGACAACCGGTGCGTACGTCGATGCCCATCCGAGTCGCGCATTGCAACAGCGCCGTCTCCAGTACGCGGCGCTCGACTTGGAACGTCTCCTCGATCTCGACAACATCGATGTGGGTGGTCGGCATCGGCTGATCCGGTCCGACCCACCAGAACGCGAGTCCGAGTTTGTTCGCGAAGAGCCGGCGCAGCATCGTCTGCGACAGCCCGAGCGAACGCAGGCTGCGCACAGTGGTCGACAAAGCGCTCTCACCGACCTTGTACCCAGGGCGGATTCGCCGATCCATCACCACGATGCGGGTCTCCGGTCGCGCCCGCTTGAGCCAGATCGCGTACGCCAGACCGATCGGGCCGCCGCCGACTACCACGACGTCGACGTGTTCGGTCCGGTTGCCGTGTGAATCGGCTCCGCGTGCTCCGCCACCGAGGTGACCGCGCACTCTGCTGCACACTTGCCTGAACTCACGCGCCAACTGCCGAATCAGGGCCCGGCGCAACTGGTTATGCAGCGCCGCCGAGGACTCTTCCAGCGATTTGCGCGTCGAACCACTCAGTCGCGCTACCGTACTCGGGAACAACGCGCGGACAGTCAGTCCTTCAGCAGAGTTCGAATCGGGGTTCGCTGTTGCGACCCAGTCGCCGGGCAGATATCGACCGACTTCACGCCCTCGGTACATGGCGACGAGTTCGCCGTCGAGTACAAGCCAGGCCGGGCCCGCTTCGCTGTCCGCGCCAACAAGCGTCCGGCCGCCTCCGATTGTTTCGATCCGCAACGCACGGATCAGCGTTTCGAGCTGCGGGGCCACCGTCGAGCCGAACTCCTCAGAGTCGATGAGAAATGACCGTGCTCGCTCAGCCTCACCGGGCCCAATAGGATCGCCGTCGGTTGAACTACTAGGACCTCCCTCCGTACCTCGATCTATGTCGTCGGCCAGCGGGCGCATTCCGGCGAGGCCGGTGAACAGGTCGATTTGCTCCGACTGGAGTTCTCTGAGCTCCGTCTCGAGATAGTCCAGCAGGGTTTCGGCGAGCGGTGGATCGCTCGCGGTCAATGCTGTAAATCGGTTGTGCGCCAAGTGGATGACGACGCATGGGGCCGCGGTGACGACCGTAGCCTCGGACGGGCCCGGATCCACTAGATCAGCGGGACCGATGCACGCCCCTGGTCCGGCCGTCCACCTGCGTTCGGTTCTACCGGCTGTCTGCACAACCACGTCGACGGTCCCGTCCACCAGCAGATAGAGATCGCTGCCTGGCTGCTTCTGCAGAGTTAAGGCCTTGCCGACCTCGACGTGTTCCCAACGTCCTACGGTGAGTAGGCGTTTCATCGCGGTCTTCGTCAGACCATCGGCGAGCCGGGGAAACACCCGGGCGAACCGCAGAACGTCGGATTCCTGAATTCCGTTACTGTCCATCATCAGTGGGCCTCGTCGAATGCTCGTAGCGCACTGCTGAGAAGCCGATCAGCCTGCTGCTGAGTCACTTGCCCGCTAGCACGCAAGTCGCTGACCGATTTGCTCACGCACGCTCGGTATTGATCTGCCGAGACAGCAGGATCGGTGTAGCTGCACGGGATTTCGGGGAAGGTGATCCGTTCACCGGGCCCGACGTCGTAGAGCTTGTTCCGCACGCCACCCGGCCACAGCACCTCGACTACGGCGCTACTCGCTTGGCCCATGCCGAATGTGCCTTCGAGTTCGTCCTGCGAGGCAAAGCTCGACCCCGCGATCACCGGCCTGATCGCGGTGTGTCCTCCCGCGGGGGTGAACTTCACGACCGCACCGATACCGCTCCGATTGACCCGCGCTCCTTCGGTCAGGCCGATGCTCCCAACTGTGCGGACCGCGGCGGAGCGGTTGCCATTGCCGCCGTTGTTCATTTCGACAACCAGGTCACCGTCCTCGGTGTGCTTGCCGGTCGGCGTGTAGAGCACGGTGGTGCGCCGGTTGCCGCCCAGCGGCGCGTAGACCTCGAGGAATTTCGCATCATCGAACGGTGAGTTGAAATTGAACTGTTCGGAATCGTGGTACGGCGTGAGGTCCCCGACGTTGACAGACGAGCCTACGGAGACAACGTCATCGAATCCGTTGTGATCCAGGTCCGCGACCGCGACCCCGAGTACCGTCCGATGCCGATGGTCAGCGCCCGACCGGGTGAACGCATCGTCGGAACTGAAGGACGGAAAGAAGCCGTTGCGCAGAGCCTGCGGGCCCTCGTTGTGCAGCAGAGCCCCCGGGTTGTCCGCTGTCACGACGGACAACGCGTCCAACGAGCCGTGATAAACGATGTCTGGGGACCCGTCATTGTCGTAGTCGAACGTCGACACGCCCCAACCGAACGGTGTCGCGTTCAGCCCACCCAGGGTCGGATCTGCCGCAGTCGCCACAGGATTGCGGACCGATGACCTGCGCGGGTCGACGAACGTGCCGTCGGGCTTCTGCAGCAGCCAGCGGCTCGACCAGTCGCCGAGGTCCTGGGTGACGATCGGAACCGGCGGATTCATCATCACGTAGTCGCCGAAGTTGGTGGAGAAGATGTCGATCGTGCCGTCGAAGTTGAAGTCTCCGAACGCAAGTCCCATCCACGCCCCTGGCTCGGCGAGACCGACGTCATAGGTGACGTCGGTGAAGTGCCCCGTGCCGTCATTGCGATACACGCGGTTGAAACCGCGATCGATGCCGCCGTACTTGCTCATGAAGAAGGCGCCCTGGTCGTTGGCGACGACGAGGTCCGAGTCTCCGTCCTGGTCGATGTCGACAGCGGCGATGGCCCAGGAGATATCCCCCAGCGGGGCCGGCGCGACACCCGCGAGCTTGATCATGTCGAAGCCCGAGCTGGCCGACACGTCCGTGAACGTCGACCCGCCGTTGTTGTGCAACATCTGATTCTGCTGTGTCAAGCCGTACGGCACGCCGACGATAGCCAGACCATCAGTCATCGAGAACGTGTTGGCGATCGCGATATCGAGCAGACCGTCGTTGTCGAAGTCCGCCATCGTGCAGCTCGTATGGTTCAGGTTGCCCAGGCCGGTGTTGCTCGAGTCCGTGATGTCTTGGAAGGTTCCGTTGCCCAGGTTCTTCATCAGATGGTTCGGCTGATTGCGTCCGAGCACGTAGAGGTCCATGTTTCCGTCGTTGTCGATGTCTCCGGCACATGCCCCGTTGGCGTCCATGTCCGTGAGTCCGACGCCCGCGCCCGACCCGACGTCGACAAAGGTCGAATGTCCGCCCTGCAGGTCGTTGCGATAGAGGCTCTTGGGCCTGCCGGGGCCGTTGGTCACGAAGATGTCGGAGTCGCCATCGTTGTCGTAGTCGAAAAGAACCACACCGGGCAGGCCCCGGTCGTGCACCGGCTCGGCAACGAAGTCCGCGTCGTTGGACATGGGTCGTTGCCGATTTCCCTCACGTCGCGCGAACTCCGCCGGTGAGGGCGCCCGCCGATAATCACTGAGGCTCGACCCCGGGGTGATGTCGGTGAATGTCACCCCCGCGGTCACAGCGACCGCCGGTTTCGGCACGACACCTACGAAAATAGTAACCGTTACAGCCGTCAACACACTCGCCCAGCCGTGTCGGACTTTCAACGTCATTGCGCCTCCATATGCCTGCAAAGCTCTATCTGAGAGCCCTTGCCTCATCGCCACCCGGGGTTCGATCCCCACGGAGACGGAATCATCTATGAGAGCGGGAACTCAAAAGTATTCACTCCCCGATTCGCAATTGATCTATTCGGACGGTACCGCGCGCTGCGCACGATAGTCAATTGAAGAAGTTTTACATCAGAACAACTTTCTTAGGTCACTAGGAAAATCTGGTACTCGCCCATCAACGCTTTCGGACAGCACTGACCTGAGCATCATCAATATTGTTGCCAAACAATTGCCTTGCAGCAAACTACATCACGCGATGTATCATAATAACTCTCCAGATAGAGGGTTGAGAACAGCATTCAAGTCAGACGGTCGAACATCGCGCTATCTTCGCTGGAAAATTGCTACGATGAATGCAGAACGCATACAGTCAAGGGAAGCTCGTGCAATGGACCAAAAAATCGCACCTTGAAGGGATATTTGGAGCGCCGGGCAGATTCGCTACGAATTCACCTCAAAGTAACCATCGAGCGGTTACATACTCGAATGGCAGGCCGTCAAGCATTGCCGAATGCGTTTCAGTGCGCTATCTTGTTCGCTGCTTCGACGTCGTGCGCGAACCTCAGCCACGCATTGCTGCACTGGCGAGCTAGCTGGATCACCGATTCGACACAGTGCGGTGGTACCGTCCTTGCTTGTTTCATCGGACTGTCGCGGACCACGTACGTATTCAGGAACCGCAAGAGCTCCCGCCCGCTCTCGGAGTGGCGCAACGACGGATCTTTGGCAAGCCGCTGGAGAATCGATAGGTCGATCTCTTGCGGCATGATCTCGCGGGACACATGCTTGCGTGCCGGATTGTCGTCAGCGACATCACCCTCCGGCAAGGCTGTTCGATCTTCGGCGTCGCCTCGTCGCCGATACGACGGGACCGCACTTTCGCCGTTGCGGATCCGCTTGCGGACGTCATGCGCAGTCCCGACAGAGATCCCGGCGCCTAGGGCGATCTCCCGCAGAGAAGCATTCGGACGCTGGTTCAGTATCTCCGCAGCCCGCCTCCGTCCGGTCTCAGGGTCGAGTGGCCGTACCTTGCCATCCGCGCCGATGCGGCTGCTCAACTGCGAATGTTCCGAGGTTGATCCGTGCGCACGGACTGCACCCACGGTTTTGTCAGACAGTCCGACATAGCCGGCGATCGCCCGGTTCGACAGTGCCGGCGAGGACTCGATGATCCGACGAGCGGCCGCCACCCGCTCGGCCAACGAGAGCGGCAGGCCGTGAGCGTTGTTCTCCTTTACGGCACAGATGAACGCTTCCGATTCATCACCGTCGAAGAATCTCACCTGGATCGTGTCCGCACCGGCCAATTTGGCTGCGTACAGCCGATGCATTCCGTCGATCACTCGCATGGTTCGACGATGCACAAGAATAGGGGGCGTCGCGGTCTCAACCTCGGAAAGGCAACGACAGTAATCCTCGTTGATGCCATGGAAGCGCGGCGAGTCGGCCGGAAGTAATGTTTCAATCGGTACCAGCAGGCTTTCGAGTCTACTGGGCGGATTACTGCTATATTCCTCGACCAATTCGGTATAATTGGCCTCCGAGGAGCTGGATTGCTGCTTCATCTTTCACCTTCCCCCTCACCAGTTCGGGCGATATAACAAGGAACTCCACGAACCTGCCTGGTGAAGCCGATTCGAAACGAGATCTTTTATACAGAAGGACCGAAAATAAATGTCCGAAAGGTTAGTGCGAACTAACGCTGGGGTGCTACTATCGTCTGGTACGGACATTCATACTGCCGACTTGGGCAATTAGGGCGAGATTCACGTCTGTTCGCATGCCGGACTCCCCCGACTAAGATGGTTCCGATTGAAAGGTCAACCGAATCTTAGCATGCTCATTGCAAATTCAGTGTTCATCTCGGTGAAAGCTGTGAGCCGAAGACGATTTCGGCAATATGTCAAGAGATCAATGCTTTCAAATCAGGTCGAAAATGGATGAAGGTAGCACGAAGCGTCCAATCAATACAGCCCCGAATCTTGCAGTCAACGGCATCGAACAATCAAATGCGATGCACAGTCTGAAAGGTCGACCAATTCACCCCAGAAGAGCTGTATGGCGTGGGTGCATTCAACAGGATCCCGCTCGCCCGGCGGCGACTAGCCGACGCGTTTACCCAGCGCAGCGGGGCGTTGCCGCAAGCAGTACGCGCTCTCGATCATGCTCGATCGACTGCTACGGCCGCCTCGCGACGTTTTCGACGCTCTGCCACGCCTTGCAGTTTCAACGGTAGCAATTCGCTATATCTATCGATCCCAGCTGGTCCAGCGAGATCGTGCTCTATGAACTCGCCGGACACGGCAACGGTGGTCTCAGTAGTCGGGTAGGCGCGAGAGTGATCCACCGACTTCATCGGCTGTCTCCCATTCCGAATCTGCGGCTCGAGACCCCTTGCGAGCTTCCCGAGCCCGGGGGTTCCGCGGGCATGTAGTTATCTGTTGTACGGCTGCTTGCTCAGCCTTGGATGGTAGTCGGATTTGAACTCGACCGGGCGGTTTGGGCCGAGACCGCACATAAGTCAGGCGGCTCGAGTGGCCGGTCAAATCCGAATTACGGTGTCGCACTTTGCGACTCGACAACCGACCAGTCATATCCCGCTCGACTACCTCGAAACCCGCGCCTGTACAACAGAAACGCTCGCTGGGCGAGCCACATCCAACTGGTCGCCAAGGCTCGGCGTCTTGAACCATCACGAGGGCAGCGGGTTTCCGCCGTCCGGCCGATCACTGCCGACAGTCTCAGTCATTTCCCGCAATGTCCGCGCTGTAGAAATCGGTGGTTCGATCACCAACTCACCAGTAGTTCGTTCAATCCTCAGCAAAGCAGCCATGACACGTTCTCGGCTCGCTCGATGTCGGCAGTCAGGCGCATACTCGAATTCTCGGGTCCAGATTGCCGGATACGAGCTGCGGATCTACATCGGAAGCAGAGTTGCCCCATACACATCCGCGCCGCAATTTGGATGATGCCAGCCTCTCGCTGGGACGGGGTGTCGCATACGGACCGCGGCGAGGGATCTGGTCAACCAGCACGGCGTTAGGGACAAGGAGACAATCCCTTGCAGGGAGATCGTGTAGTTCATGGCTCTCCTGGCGAGGTGCGCTAGCGGCGGGCAGTTGCCCCTTCACATACGGTTACCGACGCGGTCAGCGCGGCGACCGCGATCTCGATGTCTTCGGAGGTACTCATACGTCCCAACGAGAGCCGTATCGCGCCGAGCGCACGATCTGCGTCGAAGCCCATCGCGGTCAGAACCGGTGATGGGCTGAATGTTCCGGAGTGGCAGGCCGAACCGGTGGACGCCGCGATTTGCGGTGTGGCCGTGAGGATTTCGTGTCCCCGCCCACCACCGATACTGATGTTCAGCGTGTTCGGCAGCCGATGCTGGGAGCTGCCGTTCAGCTGAACCCGCCCGGGAAGCGATTCAGCCAGCTGTCGGTACAGCTGGTCACGCAAACGCTCGACGCGGGCTAGGGCGCCGTTGGCAAGATCCGCGGCGGCCAGTTCGGCAGCCACCCCGAATCCGGCGGCGAAAGCAACATTTTCGGTGCCCGCGCGCAGCTGTCGCTCTTGTCCGCCGCCGTAGACAGCCGGTTCGATCGCGAGGCCTTCGCGCACATAGAGCGCGCCGATTCCTTTGGGCGCGTACATCTTGTGACCGACCACGGTGAGCAAGTCCACTCCGAGCTCGGAGACATCGAGGTCGATCTTGCCCGCGGCTTGGGCCGCGTCGCAGTGCAGTAGCGCGCCGTGGCGATGGGCCAACTCGGCCAGTTCGGAAATCGGCTGGAGCACACCGGTTTCGTTGTTGGCAGCCATCACAGAGACCACCGCTGGCTGCTCATCGAATGCGGCGGCGAGAGTGGCGGGATCCAGCCGCCCGTCCGATTCGACAGGCAGAACAGTGACCCGCACACCATGCAATCGAGAAAGCGCACGGCAGGTCTCCAGCACCGCGGGATGCTCGGTGGCCTGAGTGATGAGGTGGGCTCGGGGGCGGCTGGGAGCCAGGGCTGCGCCACGCAGTGCGAGTAGGTTGGCTTCCGAGCCCGAGCCGGTGAAAACGATCTCGCGTGCCGCGGCACCGATCAACCCCGCGACCTGAGCACGAGCGGCCTCGAGCGCGGCCACGGGTCGGCGGCCGTACACATGATCGCTCGACGGGTTCCCGAACGCGTGGGAAAGATAGGGCATCATCGCTTCGAGGACGCGATTGTCGACCGGGGTTGTGGCGTTGTAGTCCAGATAAACCGGTTCGTTTGTCGGCGCTGTGGTCATACCAGCTCGACCACGTCGACAGGAAGTTCGGCGAGTCGCCACTCGAGCATGCCGTCGCGGAGGCGGATCGCGCGCCGCCCGCGGTCGTTGAGGAGGCGGACGGCGTCGTAAGCCATCACGCAATACTCGCCACGGCAGTACACCACGATCTCAGCGTCACCGGCTAGTTCGCCGATACGCTCGCCCAGTTGATCGATGGGAATGCAGACCGCTCCCGGTATGTGGCCGGCCTGGTATTCGGGTAGCGGGCGCACGTCGAGAATGACGACCTCGCCGGTCGCATCGCGGGCGAGCAAGTCCTCGCGCGTCACTTCTTGCCCGTCCCGATGTCCGAGGTAGTTCGCGCGGGCCGGAGGGACGGCGGCCTGGTGGGCCTCCGCGACCTTACGCAGCAATGCGAACAACTGCGCCACATCGGCACCGGCAAGCCGGTAGTAGATCCGGACACCCTCGCGGCGGGTCACGGCAAACCCGGTCTGCTTGAGTATCTGGAGGTGGGCCGATGCGGTGGTGAGGTTCAGACCGCTGGCGACGGCAAGCGCTTCCACCGTCCGCTCCCCTTGGGCCAGCAGGTCCAGCAGCAAGAGCCGTTTGCCGCTCGCCAATGCCTTGCCACTGGCGGCGAACGCTTCGTAGAGAGCCGACTTCGCGGAGGGCCGGTCATCACCCATGATTCCTCCAAAAACCGCGTGGCATAACACATCTCGCAGCGACCCGGTTGCTTGCCGCAATCGCATGCCCTACTCTACTCATATTCCATGTTTTATTGGAATAGCACTTCGCTTGAACACATGACACAGGAGTTCTGCGATGCCGTCCGACTTCACGCTGGTTCCCGTCGTCGACGAGGGCCTGGGCAACTCGACCTACCTACTCGATCTCGGCGACGGTCGAGCCCTTGTCCTCGATCCCGAACGTGACGTCCGGCAGGTGCTCGCCGAAGCGCGCAGCCGCGGCCTGCGGATCGCCTACGCCGTCGAAACCCACATGCACGCGGATTTCATCTCCGGAGTTCGCGAGCTGGCCGAGACCGACGGCGCGACCGTCCTCGCACCCGAGGTCGGCCCGCGCGGATTCGCAGTGACGGGAATGAGCGACGGACAGCGTCTCGCGGTAGGTTCGTTCACCCTGCAAGCACTCGCCACCCCCGGCCATTCCCCCGAGCACCTGTCGTATCTCCTCTACGACGGCGATCAGCTGCTGGGTGTTTTCACTGGTGGATCACTGATGGTCGGCACCGCAGGACGTACCGATCTGGTCAGCCCGGAGCAGACCGTGCCACTTGCCCGCGCCCAGTACCACTCCCTGCGACTGCTGATGGAACTACCTGACGAGACCCCGGTCTGGCCGACTCATGGTGCGGGGTCGTTCTGTTCCTCGGGGGTGGGTGGAGACCGAGTGTCCACAATCGGTAAAGAACGTGCCACCAATCCCCTGTTGCAAGTCGACAGTGAGGACGCGTTCGTCGAAGCCCTTTTGGGCTCGCTGGGCACCTTCCCCGACTACTTCTTGCGCCTGGGCGAGGTCAATCGCGAAGGGCCTGCCGTCTTGAGCGAGACCCTCGAATTCGCCGAATTGACCGCCGACGAAGTGCAGAAGTTACTCGCCGATGGAGCGCAGATCGTCGACGTGCGGTCGGCCGCCGACTTCGCCGCCGCGCACATACCCAATGCCCTGTCGATCACCTTGCGTCCGGTCTTT
This sequence comes from Nocardia sp. NPDC060255, assembly GCF_042727395.1. Lineage (NCBI taxonomy): Bacteria > Bacillati > Actinomycetota > Actinomycetes > Mycobacteriales > Nocardiaceae > Nocardia > Nocardia sp. NPDC060255. The sequence goes on from NZ_JBHXAU010000014.1 coordinate 246,053, forward strand.
GCCACGTGGCTGGGCTGGCTCGCCGACCCGGACCGGCCACTGGTCATTGTCCGCGCCGTGGATCAGAACCCCACCGACATCGTTTGGGAGGCAGCCAAAGTCGGGTTCGACGCTGTTTCGGGGGAACTCGGCGGAGGAATGGATGCATGGACCGGTCCGGTCGACGCCGAGACAGTGCAGTTCCTCGAGGCGGAGCAGCTGAAGACCGACGCACCTGTCACCGTTCTCGATATCCGACAAGCCGGTGAGTTCGCGGCCGGTCATGTGCGTGGTGCCTACCACATCGAACTCGGCGAGCTCGCCCACAACTCGGTTGAGCTACCGGACGGTCCGATGGTCGTCATGTGCGGGCACGGCGAACGGGCGATGGGTGCGGCGAGCATTCTCGAGGCCGCGGGCAAAACCGAACTGCGAGTCCTCGACGGGCACCCAGCCGACTACGCCCGCGTCCGCGGAGAGGAGTTGCTAACCCAACGGTGAATCCGCCGCGCACGGCGCTGGTATTGGGTCTGCGAGAGAACGCAGCCCAGTTCATCCTGCTCGTCGCGGTCAACGCGCTGGTCGGCGGTATGGTCGGTCAGCAACAGACGGTTCTGCCGCTGCTCGCCCAATCCGAGTTCGGCCTCACCGGCTACACCTTCATCTTCACTTATGTCGCGGCCTTCGGAGTCACGAAGGCCATCGCGAACTACTTCGCCGGAACGTTCTCCGACCGCTATGGCCGCAAACCGATCCTGCTGGTGGGTTGGCTGTTCGCCCTCCCGGTACCGCTGATACTGATCACAGCACCCAACTGGGGATGGGTTGTCGCCGCGAACGTGCTCCTGGGCATCAATCAAGGCCTGACCTGGTCGACCACGGTGGTCATGAAGATCGACCTGGTCGGTCCCGCCCGCCGTGGGTTGGCTATGGGACTCAACGAAGCAGCCGGGTACGGCGCGGTCGCGGTGAGTTCCCTTCTCGCTGGATACCTCGCTGAGCATTACGGTCTTCGACCGGTGCCATTCCTGCTCGGATTCGCCTATGCCGCAGTGGCGCTGGCAATATCAGCGGTTTTCGTACGCGAGACTCGGGACTACGCACGTCTGGAGGCGGCTCTCCACAAACCACGCACCGACGGCCTCCACGACCACCTGCACGCCGACCTGACCGACCGCCAGATCGCACTCCAAGTCAGCCTGAACGAGCCGGCCATGTCTTCGGCCAGCCACGCAGGCCTGGTCAACAACCTCAACTTCGGTTTGTCGTGGGGACTGTTTCCGTTGCTGTTCGCGACTGCGAGCCTTCCCGTAGGCCAGATCGGCCTCCTGTTCGCGCTCTATCCCGGTGTTTGGGGCGTCGGGCAGCTGATCACCGGCGGACTGTCCGACCAGATCGGCCGCAGACATTTGATCGTCGGTGGGATGGCCATCCAAGCGGCCGCGCTAGCGGTTATTGCCTACTCGCGTGGGTTCGTCGGGTGGGCGCTCGGCACCGTGCTGCTCGGCATCGGTACCGCGATGGTCTATCCGACGCTGCTCGCTGTGATCGGTGATGTCGCCCACCCGATCTGGCGCGGCCGAGCAGTCGGCGTCTACCGCGTCTGGCGCGATCTCGGCTACGCAGTCGGCGCCGTCCTCGGCGGTGTTGTCGCCGACCTCATGGGCCTACACGCCGCGGTCTGGGCGGCCGCGACGGTCAGCGCCGCGGCCGCGGTATTAGCAGCGGTCCGCATGTACGAAACTCATCCACCGCACTACAAACTGCACCCGCCGTCAGGACTCGAGGGTGGCTCGAACTGACTCCACAGCAGCGGCCTGCTGCTCCGGCGGGCGCGGACTAACTGACTATCGGTCGATATCAGCGAGGGACCCCCGGTGTCAGTGCGTATTCACACCCGGATTCGCGCAATCAGGGCCGACGGGCGACGAGGACAGCGTTGGCTCCCGGCCCGCCGAGTCGCCGTATTTCAGTACCTTCGAACCCGCACGCGACCACCCATTCGCGATACTCGTCCTCGGAGTAATTCTTCCCGGCGATGGTCTCGATCACCATGTTCAGGCCCATCAACGCAGCGTCGGCTGGACCTGCACGCCGAGAATCGAGCATCAGCTCACAGACCAAAAGTGCTCCACCTGGACGAAGGGCGTTATAGCTCTTGCGGATCAATGCACAATTCGTTTCTGGATCCCAGTTGTGGAGTACCCCGCTGATCAGAATCACGTCAAACCCTTCTGGAAGGGTGGGTTCTGCAATGAAATCGCCTGCTATGGTACTGATTTGACTTACCAGAGCTGCCTGGGCGACCCGCGCCGCAGCGTCGACACAAACGTGATCCAATTCATACAGCGTTCCATGCAGCCCTGAATTTCTCCGGCAGAGTTCGATCAGGAAGGCCCCTGACCCGCCGCCGATATCGAGTAGGTGTTTATGCGCACCGAAGTCATAGACATCCGCCAGGCCACGCGCCGTGTAGGTGGCGGCGACATGAAGCGCTTCCCAAAACATCTCGGTCATGACCCGGTCCTCCCGGGCGAATGGCGAATCCTGCGTCGCGGGGTCCCACGTCATCGGTCGATCCGTTCGTAAGGCATCGACTAAACGATCCCAGGCAGGGTACTCACGCGCATCGCAGAAGCGGACAAAGCCTCCGAAGTAGTCGGGCTCGCCTTGTACGAGAAACTGTGCCGCCGTCGCGGAGTTGTCGTACTCACCATCTTTCTCGACGAGAAGGCCCAATGCCGCGCACGAAGCCAAAAACATGTCGGCCGGGCGCATCTTTATACCGGCCTCGTGCGCGATCTCTGCTGTACTCAGCGGCCCGGTCCGGGCGAGAAGCGTGAATATCCCCAACTCGACGGCAGCCGCTAATGTCTTTGCCTTCCAAAAATTCGTTGCAAGTTCCATCAAACCAGTCGGCGTCAGAACCAGATCGTCACGTTGCACTGAAGTCATCGTCCCTGCCCTACCGCTGCCTGATGCGTTATCGATGCTCGGCACCGTTTACGAGCTCGTGTGGAAATAACTGGATAAGAGGTTGCGACGAAATCCGGCCGCATAATGATGCGGCGGAAATTGATCAGCTCCTCGGAGGTCAGACCAGCGTGGACGAGGACCTTTTCGAGCCGGCGTGTGACCACGTGGTGAAGTCTCATTCCCGCACTACCGCCAGGGCACGCATGAAACGCGCCTACCGCCGTGACTTCTTCCATGCCCAGATCAGTCAGGCAGCCATATACTCGGTGCCCCCACTCATGATCCATCCCTGCATGTCTGATGATCTCGGTGATCTTGGCGATCACTCGTCGATACAGAGCTTCTTCCTCCGGCCCAGGCGTCTTCATGACAACCGGCGGCAGCACCGTTTCAAACTCATCCAGAACTATCCATCCACCAGGCCGCAACGACTTGGTGAGTGTTTCCAACACAACCTCTCGTTCATCGAGGTGACCGAGTACAAGGCGTGCATGCACGAGATCGAAACTTTCGACCGGCAGCGGGTCGTACCGCACATCGTGGCGCGCAATGGTCACGTTCGCGCAGTCGAGTTCGGGTACCGACTCGAGGTGCGTCGTATCGATGTCGGTGACAGTGACGTGCCCCTGCTCGCCGACATGTCGGCCCAGCCAAGCCGCCACGCTGCCCGATCCACCGCCGATCTCGAGACAGTGCCAGCCGGCGTGCACGTCGAGTGAACGCAGGCTCGCCAAGGTAATCGAATCCAGCACATCCCCGAGGCACGTCACGTGCTCATCGTTGAGTCCGTCGGCGGGATCGAAGACGTACTCACTCATGGAACTACCTCCCCTATCAGATCTTGACCTACTCGAACGAAGCTTTGCTCGATTTCGGATTCCGGTTCCGCGGAGACCCACGTCCCCATCGAGATTTCCGCAGTTATTCCCGGACCAAAGCCCGCGATTATTCCGCGGTCGAGGTCTGCACCCGGGCTCTCCTCGAACTTCCGTGCCAAGGCATCCAGCACGACGACACTCGCTATGTTTCCGTACTCGGTCAGTGTGGCCCGACTGTGGCGAAAGCACGAACCGTCGACTTCGAGCAACTCTGACAAGTCATCCAGTATTCGTGGTCCGCCCGCGTGGATAATGTAGAAGTCGAGAGCGGAAACGTTCCATTGCAACTCGCTGGCAAGAGCAGCCAAGGACGGAGCGAGCATACTCATCGTATGGGGGACTCGCTTGTCGAGTTGAAAATGGAACCCGGTGTCTTTTACAGCATAGGATATCCAACTCTCAGTGTCCGGAACCAGCCATGATCCGTTTCGTTCCAGCCTGACTCCTCTACCGCCTTCTCCCCGAACTACTGCGGCACCGATTGCATCACCGAAGAGCCCGTTCGACAGCAGCGAACCCACACCAAGGTCATCCGGCTGATAGCACAGAGAGCAGAATTCGCAGGCTACAATGAGCACGTTTGTTGCGGGATAGGCAGTGCAAAAATCATGCGCCCTATTAATCGCGGCTCCACCGGCAGCACATCCGAGCTGAGCGATAGGCAGCTGTCTGGTTGACGATTTGAAGTCGAGCTCATTGATCATCCAGGCGGTCATGGACGGCATCGCGAACCCAGTGCACGAAACATATATTATGAGATCTATATCACTCTCGACGACGTCGGCATATCCTAACGCGCGATGCACAACCTCAGGTACACGTGCGCGAGCTTCACGCAGATATACTTTGTTTCGTTCTTCGAAACCGGGGTGGCACAGAGTCACCTCAAGCGGTTGGATGAGATGTCGCTTTTGAACGCCCGTATTGTCGATTAGCCGCAGTGCGAGCGGCAGATCTGGATTTCTGACATGCAACTCAGCCGCGAGTTGGAGAGTCTCTTCTTTCGAGATGGTGTATTCAGGGACCGCGATCGCTGGTCGACACAAGGTGGCCATTTAAGTCAACCTCCTCATCGGACCGCGGTAACTGCGGCTGACCGGGCAAGTTCTTCGAGAGTTGGGATCAGCGAGCTCGGCGGTTTCTGGGATTGCGCCTCGACGGCGACCCCCATTGCCCTGTCCCGCATGAGTGAATTCTCGGACAGCAGTGAACCGATGAGGTCCGCGATGATCTCCTTGCGCACCATCGTCGGCGCCAAATCAATACCGATGCCGCAGTCCGCTATGCGCTGAGCGTTCGCGAATTGATCAGCGAATTGAGGCAGTACTAGCTGAGGCACGCCCTGCACGAGCGCGGTCATCGTGGTTCCGGCCCCGCCATGATGGACGATTGCCCGACAGCTCGGCAGCACCAATCCCAGCGGAACCCAAGACGTGACAACGACATTGGACGCCACCTCGACACTGCCGGACACCCGCTCCCACGAACGGTCATCCATCGCCACGACGATATCCACGGACAGCCCGGACAAACCGTCGAGTATTGAGCGCATCACCTCTGCGGCCCAAGGCAAGTTCGGCAGAATCGACCCCAACGTGACGCACACTCGTGGCCGCTGACACCTACCGCTCATCCATGACTCGTACACAGCGGCGCCGTTGTAAGGCACGTACCGGACCGACGCTGTGGTGGAACTTGATGGCGCCTGATGAAAACTGGGCGGGCAGACATCGATGTTCAATGCCGCGGCCAGATCGACGTTGTCGTCCAAACGACCTGCGGCTACCAGCGATCGCCTTGCGCTGCCGACTATTTGATCAGCTACCGGCAAGCTCCAGCGATGTTCGATCAGCGGTATCCCACGCTCTACAGCGAGAACCGCTCCGTCGAGAGCGGTAGGTTCAGTGATGATCAGGTCGGGATGCCATTCTTCCGCAAGCCGCGCGCTGCCGGGCAGGACCATCTGAGCCAAGCGCGCGAATCCTTCGCCCATTGCCTCGTCGCTGATGGCGAGATCGCTCGGCTGCGGCGGTCCCGACTGCTCACGACCATCCAGCATTGCTTCTACGATCGTGATGGGGCCGTACGAGGATCCGAAGGCTAGTCCGGCCTCGACAACAGGGTTCCTCATATTTTCTGGTGCGACAACTAGAATCTCATGGCCAGCCGCTCGAAGCCCCCAAGCTAACGGCACCATAGGATATAAGTGACTGGTAGCCGGGCCGCACGTAATCATCACCCGCATGGGCAAACCCCCTCGAATTGCCAGATTCTGCATGGTCTTTGATGCAGAACCTTAACCATCGACCAAGGGAAGATACAGCCCTTTCATCTGAAAGCACTGTGCACTCACCGTCGCCAGCTGTCATACAATTACGAGAGCGGTCTCGCACTGGAATACTCGACCGCGGAGGGGGCATGGGGCGCACGTAATCGACTGTCCGACACTCAGTTACGGACACGATGTTAGTCGTGCGACAAGAACCCCAGCATCATTCTCAAAGCGACGACCTGGCGCGCCCCAAATCATCTATACGCCTTCGGCGCATGCGATATCGGCACACCCTTCAATCGGACCCAGGGCGGGGAATTGCTACAGCCTCGGCCGAAACTGCAAAAACAACGTCGCGTTGTCGGTCTATCGCAACCGCTTCATGCTCAAATGCAGCGCACCGTAGCCGCTTAGACGGTGATCGCCTCAGGCCCGTCGTTTGGGGGAGGATCGGGTAGGCGGTTGAGGATCAGACGATGGCGCCTAGTTCGGCTGCGGTGATTTCCTCCAGTGGGCGGCGGCGGGTCTCGATCAAGAAGGCGATGCCCGCCACCGCCGCGATGGTCATCGGGATGGCACTGATGAGCGCGGTCGTCGAAATCGATGGCGTCGCAACGGCAAGCACCACCAGTGCGATCACGATGACGCCGCCAGCCTTGCTCATGCCTGCCGCCAAACCGGCGCCGCGAGAACGTATTC
>NZ_JBHXAU010000015.1:0-232539 GCF_042727395.1 Nocardia sp. NPDC060255
CAATGCCCAATGTCCACAGAACCGGGATCCCGAGCAGGAAACCGAGTACCAGCAAGACGACACCCAACGTAATAATGACGAACTCCTAACCGTGGTGCTCTCGCATCGCATCCGATCGGCTGCGCTGCGAGAATCTGTGATCGACCAGCTGATACCCCGCGTTGTTGATCTCAAACCGGCGACGCGACTGCATCTGCCACACTGAAGTCAGCCTGCGTGGATGCGGACTTGCGCTACTTATCGTGTATCGCCAGGAGGCTGATTTCCGAAGAAAGTCAGCAATCGCGCGGTCAGCCACAGCGGTTGTTCTTCGGGTACGAAATGTCCGCAGTCCGGGATGGTTTCGAGTTGCATGGCGTCGGTGTAGTCGGGGTAGCTGTGCGGGATCCCTTGGGAGAGAGGGTCCTCGGCGCCGTTGAGGTGCAGTGTCGGCACTCGTAGCCGGAGCAGGCGGTAGTGCCGAAGGAAGTGCGGGACTTCGTGGGCTATCACGTTGCGGTTGAAGGCGGTTGTCGCCGTATAGGCAGCGGGGGTGTGCATGCGCTGTTGATATACCTCGATCTCGTCGGCACTGAACCGGCCGTGGTGGCGCCATGCGTGCAGGCTTCGTTTACTGAGCCAGTCTTGCAGTGAAGGTGAATTCCCTTGTAACGCAAGCAGGTATACGTGCCAAGGGCCCAGGACTGCTGGAGGCCGGACGCCGTCGGCGGTCCATGGGTGGACCCCGGCTATGGCCACGAACTGCTCGAACCGATCAGGCCAGTTGAGACATGCGCGGTAACCGGCCACCAGTCCCCAGTCCCGCCCGACGAGCCGAGCCCGATGCATTCCCAGGCGATCCATCAGTTCGATCAGATCGCGCGCCAGCCGTTCGAAGGTGTACCCGCGGGCACTTCCCTCCGACCAGCCCAGTCCGCGGATGTCGGGGCAGATGACGTGGTACTGCCGGGCCAGCGGACCGATCAGGTGGCGCCATTCCCACCAGTGTTGCGGCCATCCATGCAGCAAGATCAGCGTTTCGCCCGCACCTGCCTCGGCATAGTGGATGCGCAGGCCGTCGATCCGCACGAATCGGTGCACCACGTCGGCCTCGATATCAGACGAGAGTGATTGCAGCACAAGGGTTTCTGGGTCTCTCAGCGGTGTGGTCACGGTGTCTCCTATCCGTCGCCGGGCCCCGGAATCGACGGTACTATATAATTTTAAAGTAAGCACTAGATGATTCAGTATCCAGAGGAACCGAGATGTCGAAACGCTCCTACAACCAGTACTGCGGGCTATCTCGCAGCCTCGACCTTGTCGGCGAGCGCTGGACGCTGCTGGTCGTGCGCGAGCTCATGGTCGGGCCCAAGCGCTACTCCGATCTGGTCAACGCCCTCGACGGCATCGGCACCAACCTGCTCGCCACCCGCATCAAACAGCTCGACCAGGACGGCCTGATCGTCCGCAAACATCTACCGCCCCCGGCCGCCTCACAGGTCTATGAACTGACCCCGGCGGGTCGTGAACTTGCCGCCGCCCTCGTCCCGCTGGCTATGTGGGGATTACGTCATCGGTTCGACGAGCCGCGTCGGAGTGACGAGAACTATCGCGCGGAGTGGACGGTGGTATTTCTGGCGGCCCTGATCGACCCGGCCGCCACGACAGCGATGCATCGGGTCGTCCAGTTCCGCCTCGACGACTCCGCTGCGACACTGGTTATCGACGACGGCCGAGTGTCGGTGACTCCGGGGGCGGTCGACCACGCCGACGTGGTAGTCACCACTGACCTGAAAACACTCGCCGAATTCGCAACCCGCGCCCCGGCTTCCGACTTCACCAAGGTTGCCGAATGCCTCACTGTCGAAGGTGATATGGCAGTCGCACAGTCATTCTTCGAATTGCTAGTCGGCAGCGGGACCGGATAACCCCTGGGTTGTAAAGTCCTTTGACGGCCGTCCTCAACCCGATCGCACTGGCCAACTGTCCCGATCAAGAGGCGCGATCATCGGCAGAAGCGGACGCTCTGCACCGCAGCTGATCTCGCCGCGCAGAACGCCCGCCCAGCGGCTAGTTACCGGATGGGTGATCGGCCCAGGGCTGCGCTCGTGATCAACCGGAAGCCAGGCCACAAGCCCAGACCGAGTAGCGATACTGACTCAACCGACCGGCTTCAGCATCCACAGAAATTCGGCTGCGAGGGCGTCGCCCTTGATCGACTCGCAGTCGGTGGCAGTTCGGATGCTGCCGACAGCACCGGTGCTGCTCGGGCCGCCCGCATAGGTGAACGCCTGCCAGCACCGGGCGGGAGTACCGCGTGAGTACGCCTCTCGTTCGATCACTCCTCTGTCGGAGTGCCCCGCTATGGTGACGTACTTCCACCGCTGTTCACTCAGACCGCTGTACCCGCAGTCGACGCCCCGCAGCCGCACGGCGCCCTCGAATGACTCGGCCAACAGGCATTTCTGGGTGGCGCCGTTGCGGACGCGTGTCCCTTTCACCCCGTCCACCGCCACCCACGTCTGGTCGGTGCTGACCGGGCTGGCGCAAGGCTTCAGAACGACAAGCTCGCCCTCCGCACTCAAGCAGGTACCGGAAACCTTCACATTGGTAATGCTGAAGCCCTGTGGGGCAGCGGGCCAATCCGCCGACGCCGGACCGGCTGCCACGACACCGCCGAGCACGACCGCACCAACGGCAGTCCACACGAACCTTCGACGCGAGATGCCACACGAATTCCGCACCACGACAAGTACCTCCGAGCCTCGGTTATGGGCAAGCAGAGCTTTCAGATGATTCGGTGCACCCCACGTCACGCAGACGCTCCTTCTGGCATTGCACCGATGAGGTTTTGGATCTAGACAGGACAACAAGGTCCTGTCTGCTCATGCAGTATTCGGTACCGGTCGAGCAAGGGATTGGCCGATCGCACGGCACAGTTCCAGGAGTCGTACCGGCGACGTACTGAAATCGGCAAGAGCGGACGTTGAGAAGCTCTGCCGGTCAATCATTCTGGACCACTGACCAACGCCCGGCTCGCGGCATAGAAAGACGTTTAGTGCGTCGATTCCGTCCGCTGTGTGTAGGCAGTCGGTGGTGCGGCTACCCTCGCGGGCCAGTGTCCGCTGCCGGACTTATCACCCACATCCGCTGGTCCCCGACCAGTCTGGCGACATCGCACGCGCCCCATGGACTCCACCAGGCGCGCGCCGAGTGCATCGCGCACTCACACCATGAACCCGCCATCTTGATATCCAGAGGCGCTGCCCAATCCTGTTGAGGTGCGGGGATACTCGACGTATGGGAGCGATTGCGGAGCAGCTGTTGACTTCGGTTGGACTGGTTGTGTATGCGGCGGCGATGTTTTTGGGGACGGCTTGGCGCGAGCGGGCGAAGTGGCGGCGCAGGCAGGATGTGCGGTTGGCGGCGTATGTCGATTACTCGAATGCGCTAGAAGAGTATGTGCAGGTGGCGTATCGGCTTGCGGCGGCGCATGAGTATCCGGCGGTCAGTCAGCCGATCGAGGTCGAGGCCGGGCTGGTGGCGTTGGCCCAGGCCGACGCTGTTCGGACGGTGAAGTGGGAGTCGCTGAAGTTGCTGGGGTCCCGCGAAGCGATTGCGGCGGCGCGTAGTTGGCATAAGGCGGCGTGGGAGCTCAGTTGGATTGCGCGGAGGCAGACGATGAGTCATGCCGAGTACATCGGTAAGCATGAGGAGATGGGGTGCAGGCGGAACGAGTTCTACACCCGCGCGCGAGCCCATCTCGGGGCGCGTAATGGCGACCATGCGTGGCTGTCGCAGCTGGAATCCGGAAACGGTGAGGGCGGCCGATAGCGAAGCTGCCTCCAACGTCACCGACGCAGGTAATACCGCTGCTGACGCCGCCGACGCCTTCGAGGCCGCTCGCGAAGCCGAGAAGGACCCTACCTGGCCAATAAGGCAGCCGAAGCTGAGGAGAAGGCCGTCAAACGTCTAAGGCGGCCTGGGGTAAACCTGAACTGGTAAAGATCCCGCGACTTACAGCAGCGCAGTCGTAGGCATCGCACGCTCGGCTCCTTCTACACTCAGCGCCCGTTTCTCGCGGAATTCGGTACTGCGCGCGGCGTTGCGCCAACACCGCATAATCGGCAGAAGAGTGTGTTCGGTGGGCGCGCCGATGCAGTGGGGCACGCCAATCGGTGACGTCAGTTTTCGCGGATATCGACAGGATTCGACTGTGCTGGCGCGACGCCACATTCGACCGATGAGCGATCTCCGATTTCGCCAGTACAGCCGATACGACCGGCGGGATCGATCTGGCGACCGTACGCGAATGGTCGTGGTATGACCGTGATTCGAAAGTGCCCGGCCCCGTCGGCGCCCCAGTTTACGCCGGGCACCGACGAGAGCCGGACCCTGACACCCGGTCGTCGGTGCTCAAGAGGCTACGGCATCCGCAGCCCCTCGCCGCTAATCCTCGTTGATGGTCTTGTTGGCCTGCACGCCCATGTCGTTCGCGCCTTTCGTGCTGAAACCGACGCCGATCCGCAGCGGTCCGAGATCAGCTTTATTCTCGGCATTCCCGACTTCGACGGTGATCACATGGATCTGGGAGGCACCGGTGCACTTCACCGGGGTCGGCTTGGTGGAGAACAAGCTATCGGTGTCGTCGTCTGGGCCGAGTAGGTCGCCAGTGGCCCAGACGTCGAACCCGTCCTGTTCGGAGCAGGTGTAGTCGGCGGGTGACAGCGTGGACCCTAACCGGTGGCGGGAGGAGTCAGGCTGGAGTGCTGGGCTGATTTGTCTCGGACAGTTGGCGTCTCGGCGGACGGTGTGCGTATAGCGCCGTCCCACAAGGAAACCCAGTGGTATCGGTGAACCGTGGCCTGGCGGTTCGCGTGATCCCTATATGGCCGGATGAAGGGTCCGGCCCGGTCAACTGAACTGAGAGAAAGTCATGAAAAAGCCTGTCGCCCTGTTGTTCGCTGTCGCGATGACAACCGTCGGTGTGGCGGTCGCATTGCCGGCAAGCGCGTCCGCCGCCCCGCGGGCGGGCTGCCTCGTCGACGGGGACTGGTCCGGTGTCACCGGCCACCCGCCGCACCTGAACCTGCACGGTGAAAATTCCTGTCCCCCGGGGGTTCGAACGGCGATCGGCGCTCACGTGTTCGCCAACGGGGTGTTGGTAGGGCAGCCGGGCAGCGGCGGCCCGAACCTCGACTGGTTCCACCTCTGCAACGGCACCGCGCCCACCGACTGGAGGGCGGAATGGAACGACGGCGTCCATGTCACCACGGGGCGCTTCAACTGCGGATGATGCCCGCTCCGGCTGGGACGCAGCGGAGTCATCTGGGTGGGCCTGGTCGGGTGACATCGAGCACCACGAAATGGTTGCGCTGAAGGCGATTTGAGCAACCATTTCGCCAACACCGTTGTTGGATAACACTTCTCGGTGTCGGCTCAATTGCTGGTCGGCTCCGTCTGCTACCGCGAATTCACCACGGGCGCGCTACGGCAACGCAGCTGGGCCGGACTACGCATCGACCGTCACCCCCGCGCCTCGAACGCGAGCCACAGCCCTGAGGGATTCTCGCGGCGGGTCGGCGAAACCCGGTGCCGCTGGGATGAAATGGCCCGCACCGGGCGCTACGAATCGTCGCCCCGAGCGTGTCGGCGCGGTCAGATGTACAGGGCGCGGCCGCCGTCGACAAGGAGGCGTTGGCCGGTGACGAAACCGGCTTGTTCCGAGGCGAAGAACCCGACGGCGTTGGCGACATCCGCGGGGGTGCCCAGGTGGCCGACCGGCACCGTGACGCGGTAGGCCTCGACATCGACTTCGGCTACGGCATAGTGGCGTTCGACCGGAATGAAGCCGGGGGCGACGGTATTCACTGTGATGCCGTAGGGCGCGAGTTCGCGAGCCCAGCTACGGGTGAGCCCGATCTGCGCGTTCTTGGCGGTGCCGTAAGCGGATCGGCCCGGTGGAGTGCGGTCGGCGACCTCGGAATCGATCTGCACGATGCGACCGAACCGGCGTTCTCGCATACCGGGTATCACCGCGTGGCCCAGCAGTATCGGGCTCTTGACGAAGAAATCGAGCTGGGTGAGATGATCGGCCCACGAGACCGCGGTCAGTGGCGCTTCCGGTTGCGGGCCGGTCGCATTCAGCACCAGCACGTTCACCGGACCAAGGGTGCCGGTGATCCTGACGACGAGGTCGTCGACCTGTTGCTCGTCTGTGATGTCGGCCGACATGGCCTCGGCGACACCGCCTTCGGCACGGATGGTGTGCACGACCGCCTCCGCCTTGTCGCAGTCATGTAATCCGTTGACCACCACGGCCGCCCCGTCGGCGGCAAGCCGCCGCGCGATCGCGCTGCCCAAACCGCGCGAACTCCCCGTCACCAACGCCACGCGCCGATCCGGCGTCACCATCTCTCGATCATGCCACGTGCCGGAGGCACCGTGCCCTGGGAATCTGACGTGTGATGGATCGAGTCACCCCGCCAAAGTCAAGGTCTATCCCGCGGACAGGAGCCAGAAATTCGGCGCGGACGATGTCCTGCAGGTGAAGCCGTTTCTCCTCGATGGCAGCGGCAAACCGATTGCCGAACAGACCGAGAGACCCTGCTGAAAGGGTGGGCCCAAGTTCTCGAATCCTACGTGCCACAGTGACTAGATTCGTCATCCGATGGACCATCACATTGGCATGGACGCGTTGAGAAGTGCTGTCAGCCAGTCAATTTGGATGGTTGACCAACGCGCCATGTGGCAGAAGCGGGTGTTAGGGCCGGAGGGGGCAGGGTTTCTCCGGATGTGTGTATTGTCGGCGCCTGCGTAAGGTTCTGGGTTAGTCCGGCGTCGACAAGTTAGCGGTCCGCGCTGTCGGTCGGGTGATGAGGAGGGGCGCGATGACATCGCCAACAGGCAGTGCTGGACGTACCTATGTGGTCACCGGTTCGGCATCCGGAATCGGCGCGGCGACTGCCGCGTTGCTGCGTGCACGCGGTGCCGGGGTCATCGGATGCGATCTCGACGACGCCGAGGTCCGGGCCGATATCTCTACGCCTCGGGGACGTCGCTCGCTCGTCGACCAGGTCAGTGCGCTGGGGCCGGTCGATGCGGTGCTGGCGATCGCGGGCGGCGGCCGGACCGGCATGCTGGAGACGAACTACTTCGGCGCTGTCGCGACATTGGAGGGTCTTCGTCCGCTGCTGGCACAAAGCGCCGCGCCGCGGGCGGTAGTCGTGTCCTCGACCTCATCGCTGGCACCCGCGGACGAGCGGATCGTGCAGGCATGCTTGGCCGGAGACGAAGCTGCCGCGGTCGCGTATCTGGCGAACGATCCGGCCACCGGTGGCGCGACTGCTGGTTACGGGACTGCCAAGCGCGCCTTGAACCGCTGGGTGCGCAATGTCGCTCCCACCGAGCAGTGGGCCGGGGCCGGTATCGCGCTCAATGCTGTTGCCTCCGGCGTCGTCGACACTCCTGCGGCAGCGTGGATCTTCGCTGACGACAACGTGCGCAAGGCAGTCGAAACCGCTGCGCCACAACCTTTCGGCGGGTTTCCGGGCCGTCCGGAATGGGTGGCAGAACTCATCTGCTGGCTTTCCAGTGCGGCCAACCGTTTCGTCACCGGTCAGGTCGTCTTCGCCGACGGCGGTGCGGAAGCAGCGGCGCTCGGCGACCGTCACTGGCGGTAGTCCGTACCCACCGATTCAGTCCACGAGATGAGCTCTGCCCGTTCATCTTCGACCGACCGGCGGGTGGCACGGTCGTCGGCATTGTGGGGACCTCCACGGAGTCGGCCAGGTCCCCGATTGGCCCGGAGGATGCGGGTAATTCGGACTGGAGTCTGATATGGCGTAGTACCACAGTCCAATGTGCTTGCGGGCCTGGGTTTCCTACCGTCAGATTATGCGTATACACATTTTCGCTCTCCCGATCTGCGCGGCCGCAGTACTCCTGTCCGCCTGCACGACGCACCCGGCCGAGGCGGACCCTTCGGTTGCTCTCGTCCGTGTGGACAAGGTGCGTGGCGACCTCGACGCGCTGATCGGCTCGGGCGCTGTCGGCGCCATCGCCACCCTGACCGACAACGGCACCACCACTGTCGCGACCGCCGGCCGCACCGATACCACCGCACGAACCCCGATCCCGACCGACCGTCCCGAGCACGTCCGGATCGGCAGCATCACCAAGACTTTCACCGCCGCGATCGCCCTGCAGCTGGTGGCCGAACACCGAATCGACCTCGACCAACCGATCGACACGTATCTGCCCGGCCTGCTCACCGGTGACGGCGTCGACGGACGCACCATCACCGTCCGCCAGATCCTGGGCCATCGCAGCGGGCTGCCCGAACCGGCCGAATCCCCCGCCACGAACGAGCACACCGCGGCGCAGGACGGCCGAACCTACACTCCCGCACAGGAAATCGCACTCGCCCTGCAACAGCCCGCGCAGTTCGCCCCCGGCACCCGATTCCAATACGCCAACACCAACTACATCGTCGCCGGCATGCTGATCGAGGCGGTGACCGGACACGGCTACGCCGACGAGTTGCGCAACCGCATCCTCACTCCACTGGACCTGTCGGACACCTACCTACCGGCCACCGGCGAAACCGGTTTGCGCGACCCGCATCTGTCCGGCTACGACACCGTCGATGGCACCGTCACTGACCAGACGCTCATGGAACCTTCGCTGCCCTGGGCCTCGGGCGCGCTGATCAGCACCGGCGCGGACCTGAACCGATTCTTCACCGCACTGCTGGCCGGGCAGGTAGTACCGCAGTCCCTACTGCAGCAGATGCTCGACGGCAGCGACATGGGCAACGGTGACGGCATGTCCTACGGTCTCGGCCTCGGCTACACCCAACTACCTTGCGGCGCACAATATGTCGGCAATGTCGGTGGTGTCCACGGGTTCACCGCCATCTCCGGCGCCACCGCAGCCGGACGCGCAGTCACCATCTCCTTCACCGGCACACCCACGGCCCTCGACATCGGCAGCTTGCTGGACCACGCACTGTGCTGGTGACCATCCCGAGCGCGTCTCGGCGGCGGGCAGACTCTATAGGGATTGGTACCTGAAGAAATGCGGTGCGCCCGAAACAGGCAACGCAGGATGATGATCCGATGCCCACCCTGCTCTCGTGTATGGATCCGCTCAACCAGCGCCGCACCGATCCTCATTTCGCCGCCGAGACAGCCACCGCCCGAGCACTCGGCGCGGACATCGGGCTGATCGACCACGATCTGCTGCTGGCAGGCGACGCCACTGCGGCGGTGCGTTCCGTGCCACGCGATCGCGGACCGGCCTGGTATCGCGGCTGGATGATCCCCTCGACCGCATATGCGGCACTCGCCGCCGCCCTCGCCGCCCGCGGCACACCCCTGATCGTCACCCCGGCGTCCTACCAGGCAGCACACGAATTACCCGGCTGGTACCCAACATTCACACCCCTGACCCCGCCAAGCCGCTGGCAGCCCAACTCGCCGAACCAGGTACCGGACACCGCCACGCTGTCGGCACTGGCCGCCACACTCGGCACCGGCATCGTCAAGGACTACGTCAAATCAGCCAAACACGCCTGGACGGAAACCGCCAACGAGATCGCAACCCGCACACTCGACGAGGTGCGTGCGGTGATGGGAACGGCGTACTGAGATGCGCGACAGGAATGTAGACATCGTGGCGGCGGCTCCGACGTTCGGGTATGGATGAGTCAGTCGGACGCATCCGCAATCGCCGAGGAGCAGCGATGAAATACGTGATCCTGATTCACTCCAACCCACAGCCCTGGGGACATCCGACGGGCGATTATCTGCCCGAGTTCCAGGCGATGCCGCAGGAAGAACGGGAGCGGATGACCGCCGATTTCGAGAAGTTGCTCGGTGAGATGCAGGAGAAGGGTGAGTTGGTGACGGGTGAGGCGCTCGGGGCACCCGAGTCGTCGCGGCTGTATCGGTGGGCTGACGGGAAACCGCTGGCAACCGATGGTCCGTATTCGGAGGCCAAGGAACATTTGGCCGGGTTCTTCCTGATCGATGTCGAAAGCCACGCGCGCGCCGAGGAGATCGCGGCCCAGTTCGCCGGTCCTGGCGAAACTGTCGAACTGCGGCCGACGATGTGGCCGGGCGGCGACGACCAGTGAGTAATCGGGTGGTGGAGGACGTGTGGCGACACGAGTCACCGCACGTCCTCGCCGCCCTGCTGCGCAGGCATGGCGACCTCGGTGACTGTGAGGACGCTGCTCAGGAGGCGGCCGAGGCGGCGACGGTGCAGTGGTCGCGCGACGGGGTGCCCGCGAATCCGCGCGGCTGGCTCATCACCGTGGCATCGCGACGGTTGATCGACCGGCTCCGAGCCGACAGCGCACGGGCCGGGCGCGAGGAGGCGGTGGCCGTCGCACAGCCGAGCGACGCGCACCTCGTGCCGTCGGCGGAACCAGGCGACGACATGCTGCAGATGTTCGTGCTGTGCTGCCATCCGAGCCTGAGCCGCTCCTCCCAGGTCGCGTTGACCCTGCATGCCGTCGGCGGGTTGGGCGTCGGCGAGATCGCCGCGGCCTACCTCGTTCCGCAACGCACCATGACGCAACGTCTCACCCGAGCCCGGTCCACCTTGCGGTCGGCCGGTGCGGTGTTCGAACTGCCGAGCCGATCGGACCTGCCGGCGCGCATAGCGTCCGTCCTCGATGTGTGCCATCTGCTGTTCACCGAGGGCCACACCCGCTCCGCCGGTGGCGCGCTGGTAGACAGGAATCTGACCGACGAAGCGATCCGGCTGACTCGCCAATTACATTGTGCGATACCGGATCACGACGAGGTCGCGGGCGCACTGGCGCTCATGCTGCTCACTCACTCCCGAGCCGCCACCCGCACCGAGAACGGCAACCTGATCCCGCTGGCCGAGCAGAACCGTTCCCGGTGGGATCGCGACCTGATCGCGGAGGGCGTCGGCATCCTGGAGCGGGTCCTGCCCCGCGGCCATGTCGGCCGGTTCCAGTTGCAAGCGTCGATCGCCGCCGTGCACGCGGAGTCACCCACCTGGGCGAGCACCGATTGGCGCCAGATCAGCGTGCTCTACGACATGCTCGACAGCGTCGCACCCGGCCCGATCGTGACACTCAACCGAGCAGTCGCCCTCAGCATGGCCGTCGACCCGAAGCACGGTTTGGACCTGATCGCACCCCTGCTCGACAACCCGGCCATGCGCCGTCATCACCGCACGCACGCGGTACGCGCACATCTGCTGGAGATGATCGGTGACCGGCCCGGCGCCATCGAAAGCTACCGTCGCGCAGCACAACTCACCGCGAGCGTCCCCGAACAGCGCTACCTCAACGATCGCGTCCGCCGCCTCACCGACCCGGCCTAGTACACCTCCCGCGGCCGCTTGAACCACGCTCCCGCGCTGGCCCGCGACAACGTGATGATCACGGTGACCCCGACGATCAGGCCGAGCAGCCCCGGCGGCAGCTGCGCGCCTATCCCCGCCAGTCCGAAGAGCGCCTCGATCGAGGCGAGCACGATCACCGTCGTCCGCACCCCGTTCCCCGCGGATCCGAAGGCGAGCGCGAAACCCGCGATGATGATCGCGAACAGGAAGCCGGCGATGAGCCCGCCCGCCAGTTCGTACCTGCCGAGCGCCATCGCGACCACAACGAGCAGGATCCCCAAGGCGCCGAAGATGATCGACACCACCTGGGCCGCGCGCACCGACCCGGGCATCGTGGTCAGCGGCGGCGGGAACTGCCCATACGGGTTGCCGCCGTAGGGATTCGGCGGATATACCCCCTGCGGCACTGCCTGGTATGGCGCGTAACCGCCCTCTAGCGCAACAGGATAGGGTGGATATTCACCTTGCGACGCCCCGGGATACGACGCGAATCCGCCCTGCGGCGCGGCCAGATCAGCTTCGTATCCGCCCTGCGTTCCCTCATCCTGCGGCGGATGGGCCCCATACCCACTATCCGACGCCAGCGAGTACGACTGCTGATGCCCAACATACGACCCGTTCGCCGCTCTCCCCGGCGGATTCCACTCCGCAGCAGAACCCGAATCCTTGCCTACCCCTGCATCTTTCCCGAACTCCACCAAGGCCCCACCCCTTATTTCCGTACGGAGGCGACATGCTCCGCCCCCGGCCCACCCGCAGAACCGTACCAGTCCAATCCGACAGCTAACGCCCGAATTGTCCTGTAGTCGAAAGCTACGACGACCACACGTCCGCTCGCACACCCCGCATAGGCAAACCTGCACCCTAACTCGGGACCTGCACTGGCTTTAGGGCCCTATTCCGAGTGCAGATCCCGAGTGAGAGTGCAGATCTTCAGCGACAGCAACGGACATCGCGCACTGGAAGCCGGGTACGGCGCACGACAACACACTGCGATCCGGTCGGCGGCAGCTGCTGGGCAACTGCCCGGAACCTACTGCCCCACAGTCGATCCAGCACACACCCGCACGGAAGCGATCTCGAGTAAACCGTCGAGTTCGACCTTCCCGACAGTCTGCTTCGGGTCGACCCGGAGCCCGTCGCGGCGCACGAGGTCGAGGATGCGTTCGGCCAGCGGCATGACCATGTGACGGCCCCAGCACCGTTCCGAAGCGGGGCCGAACGGGAGGTAACCGGGGTGATTGTCGGGGTCGAGTCCATCCCATCGCTCGGGACGGAATTCGTCCGGAGCTTCCCAGAGCCGCGGGTCGCGCTGGCTGAGCAAGGGCAGCAACAGCAGGTCGTCTCCCCCACCTATCCGTGCGTCGACGGCCGGATACTCAGAACCCTTGAGGCGCAGAATATTCCAGGACGGCGGCAACAACCGCAGGGTCTCGAGCAGAATGTTCCGATTCGAGGTCTCCGGATCCAGCGGCGACGCCAGCCACAGTGCGCTGGTGACCAGGGCCGCCACCGTGAAACACACCGGCGCCGCGACCCGGCGATAGAGGTACATGGCGTACCGGCGATCGCGAAACCCATTGGCCTGGAACACCTGTGTCGCCAGCTTCGACAGCGGTCGCTGCTGACTCGTCCGGCCGATCAGCGCGGCACCCGAGGTGACCGCCGACCAGGTCAGCTTCGGAGTCAACTCGAGCCTGCGGTCGACCAGCAGCCGGAATCGGAAATCCTCACCGCCGAAGACGAGATCGCGAACGTAATCGTGCGCTCGCTGCGGCCAGACGCCGACGAGCGGACGATCGGCATCGAGTGGAGCCTTCAAAGCAGCGCGCACGTCCACGCTGACGGCCTGCATGAATGCGGCGGAATCGGCCCGGCTCACCGACCGTCGACGCACGGGCTTGAAGGTCGGTCGTTCGTCGTGCCGCGCGGGCCTGGCGCCGAGCACCGCGTCCAGCAGATCGGCTCCGGCAATGCCGATGGTGTCGGGCTCGAGGCGGAACAGGTCCTCGGCACGATACTTTTCGAAAAGCTCGGCGATTCGCGGCGCAAACACAACGGTCCGGATATCTCCGGCACTGTGCTGTATGGACATGACGAACTCCCGGATGACTGGACGGGACTCGCGCCCGCTACGGTAACCAGCGGGCGCGAGTGCGATAACCTCGCGTGAGCGTCAGATCCACCCGTACCAGGCGTACTTCTTCAGGCTCTTTTGCTGCTTCATCCGTTTGACCATGCGTACGAGAGTCATGACTCCACCTCCGGTTGTGAGCGTGTCAGAAGAATGCGCCTGGATCACAGGCACCTAACGAGGGTAAGCGAAACATGTTGCGCTCTGGCGCGTTTCGGCGAAGCTTAGCGCCGAATTATTGTTTTGTGACGCATAAATTACGCCTCCTGCGTACCGTGGAAATTGGTCAATCTTGCATACGCGACGAATAGCGAAGGCGCACTATGAATCTCGCTGCCTCGACTCGGATCGAAACGCTGGACGACGACTTTCACGCCAATCCACACCGGTACTATCACCGGTGGCGAGAGCAGGGACCGGTGCTGCGCATCCACGCACCCTCCGGAGTGGTGAGCTGGCTGATCGTCGGCTACACCGAAGCCTATGCGGCACTGCGGGATCCGCGACTACGCAAGAGCGCCGACGGCATCGGAGAGCTCTTCCGCCGAAAGTACCCGGCGGCACCGGCGAACGCGCCACTTGCCAACCTCGATCACAACATGGCCAATAGTGACTCGCCCCAACACATCCGGCTGCGAAGGCTCGTCAACAAAGCCTTCACCCACCGAGCCATCGCCGAGCTGCGGCCACACATCGAGGAGACCACCCGGTCGCTCCTCGACGAGATGGCCGAACACGACGAGGTCGATCTGCTCGCGGCATTCGTGCTGCCACTGCCAGTCCGAATGATCTGCGACATGCTCGGAGTACCGCGCAGCGACGTGCCGGGATTTCAAGAGTGGGCACGGGAGCTGTTCCGGGTCGTCGGCGACGAGCGCGCCGAGGCCTTCCGCGAGTTGCGCTCGTATCTACGAGGATTGGTGACGCGAAGACGAGCGAACCCGGGTGCCGATCTGCTCTCCAAGCTGATACACGCTCGCGACAACGGCGACTCGCTCTCCGAAGTCGAACTGCTGGACATGACCGTCATGCTGCTGGTGTCCGGGCACGGAACGACGGTCGATCTGTTGACGACCGGGTCACTCGCACTACTGCGTGATGATTCGCTCTCGGATACGTTGCGCGCCAACCCCTCAGCGCTACCCGCAGCCGTCGACGAGTTCCTCCGCTTCGACGGCCCGATCCACTTCTCCACAATTCGCTACACCGCGGAACCGGTGCTGATCGGAGATACGGAAATCCCGGCAGGTGAATTCGTGCATATCGCCGTCGCCGCCGCAAACCACGACCCGGCGATTTTCCCCGAGCCCGACCGCCTCGATATCGGCCGCGATGCCGGGCAACACCTGGGTTTCGGTCACGGCGCTCACTTCTGCGTCGGTGCCCCCTTGGCACGCATGGAGGCAACCGTCGCCTTCTCCGCCTTGCTGCAGCGCTTCCCGGACATGCGATTGGCGTGTTCTTACGCAGATCTGTCCTGGCACCACAACTTCGGCTTTCCCACTCTCACCGCATTGCCAGTTCGGCTGGGGCGCAACGAAGTACCGCGCCACACGGCCGGCATCCCACCTGCTGCACCCGTTCCCGATTCGGCAGCGACCGAAGGCGAAATCGAAGTGCCCCAATACTGATTCGACCAGCACCTACCCAGGATCCGCGCACGCGGACGCGAATCCTGGGCGTGACCGCTCACTAACCCTGACAGGCCTTCGCGGCGGTGAGGATCACGTCGATCACCAGGTCGGGCTGGGAGAGCATCGGGACGTGGCTGCTATCCGCCTCGTAGGTGGCGGCATCCATCCGCTTGGCGCAGAACCGCTCCAGCTCCGGTTGGACGGTGCGATCGTGCTTGCCCACGATGTACCAGCTCGGCTTCGACTTCCATGCGGTGCCCTCGACCTTCTGGTCGAACAGGTCGGTGGCCGGCACGCCCTGGGTAGCCCAGACCAGCTGCTGCTCCTGCTCGGAGAGGTCACCCGCGAAGCACTCGATACCGTCCTGGCGCAACCAGATGCGACCGTCCACGATCTCGATGTGCTCGAACACGTCCGTAGGCGGGAACTTGGCCTGCAGACTCTGCGACGTCTCGTCCTCGTCCGGGGCAAGGGCGGCGATGTACACCAGCCCGGCGACGCGGTCGTCGATTCCCGCGCCCGTGATGACGGTTCCGCCGTACGAGTGACCGACGAGGATAGCCGGGCTGCTGACCCGGCCCAGTGCACGCTTGACCGCGGCGATATCGCCCGCCACAGTGTCGAGGCTGTTCTGGGTGGACACGACCTCGTGCCCCTGCGCCTGCAGTGTAGGAATCAGTTTGCTGAAGCACGAACCGTCAGCCCACAATCCGTGGGCGAAAACGATGCTCGGCTTGGTCGGCGTCGACATGATGCGCGCCCTTCCTCGGCGCGAGGCCACCGACCCGCACCGCCTATGGTCGTTCCCAGTGTGCGAACCGTGACGGCCGGGGCGGCCCCCACAACGACTATCGTCCTCCGGCCACCCGCCAACGCGCGGAACTTTCGCCAGGTTCGCCCCAACCGAAGCCTATGCACCGCAAACGTTCTCGAGCATTGCCGGATCAGTAGGCACCGAGCGACCTCGTTGGCAGGTGTGATCCGGTCTCGACGGCTCCTACGCGAATCATGGCCAATCGCGCCCGCACGATCTACCGTGGGTGCAGATCATCCATGCACGGGGGGATTTCATGGATCTCGGTTTTCACCTTTCCGATTTCGAAATCGACGGTGGCACCGCCGCCATCGCGAGCGAACTGGCCCGGGTCGGTGCCGCAGCGGAAGCTTCGGGTGCGACCTGGTTGTCGTTGATGGACCACTACTTCCAGATCGAGCTGACCGGCCTTCCAGCGGAGTCGGCCATGCTGGAGGGGTACACCACCCTCGGCTATCTCGCCGCGCACACCTCGACGATCGGCCTGGGCCTGCTCGTCACCGGCGTGACCTACCGACATCCCGGCCTGCTCGCCAAGATCGTGTCCACCTTGGATGTGCTGTCCGGCGGCCGGGCGATACTCGGCCTCGGCTGCGCCTGGTTCGAACGCGAACATCGCGGGCTCGGCGTGCCCTTCCCGCCGGTCGCGGAACGGTTCGAGCGACTGGAAGAGACCTTGCGTATTTGCGCACAGCTGTGGGATCCGCAGAGCAACAAGCCATTTCGAGGCAAGCACTATCAGCTAGCCGAAACTCTCTGCTCACCACAGCCGATCAACCGGCCCAAGATCCTCATCGCCGGTGGCGGCGAACGTAAAACGTTACGACTGGTCGCGCAATACGGTGACGCCTGCAACCTCGTCGGCTCATCTCCCGAGGATGTCGGGCACAAGCTCGA
The DNA here is from genome assembly GCF_042727395.1 of Nocardia sp. NPDC060255. Classification (NCBI taxonomy): domain Bacteria; kingdom Bacillati; phylum Actinomycetota; class Actinomycetes; order Mycobacteriales; family Nocardiaceae; genus Nocardia; species Nocardia sp. NPDC060255. The sequence goes on from NZ_JBHXAU010000015.1 coordinate 16,844, forward strand.
CATCCTGCGTCGCCATTGCGACGACGTCGGCAGGGACTACAACGAAATCCGCACCACAATCGTCGCCAGCAACCCGCGCCCCACCCCCGCCACCTGCGACGAATTCGTCCGTGGGATGGCCGATTACGCGAAACTCGGCGTGCACGAGGTCCTGGTCATCCCGATGGGCGGCGCGCCGGCGGCGTGGATCGACGGCATGGCACCGGCCGTCCCGCAGCTTGCCGAACTCGGGTAGCGACCCGAGTCGGAGCGGCGGATCACCGTAATCTCCCTGGCCATCAGGCAAGATGCCAGGCATGAAGGTAATCCTCTTCGGCGCGACCGGCATGATCGGGCAGGGGGTGCTCAACGAGTGCCTGCGGGACGAGCGGGTCGAGCAGGTGCTCGCCGTCGGGCGCAGCGCGCTGGGCATCGACAACCCCAAGCTGCGCGAGCTGGTGCAGTCCGATCCGACCGACCTCGCCGCGATCGCCGACGAGCTGCCGGATTTCGACGCCTGCTTCTTCTGCCTCGGCGTGTCCTCCGTCGGCATGAAGGAGGAGAACTACCGCCGGATCACCTACGACCTGGCCTTGAAAGTCGGCCGCACACTCGCGGCCGCGAACCCGACGCTGATCTTCATCTATGTTTCCGGACAGGGCACCGACAGCACCGAGCAGAGCCGCACGATGTGGCAGCGGGTGAAGGGAAAGACCGAGAACGATCTGCTGGCACTTCCCTTCCAGGCGTACATGTTCCGGCCCGGATTCGTACAGCCGATGGACGGCGTGGTCTCCAAGACCCGGCTGTATCGCGCCGCCTATGCGGTTACCGGGCCAGTGATCCCACTGTTCAAACGGCTGGCACCGAACGCGGTCAACGACAGTCGCGAGATCGGTCGCGCCATGATCGCCGTCGCGGCGTCGGGGGCCGACACTCGTGTGCTCACCCCTCGCGAGATCACCGCGCGAGCTACGCCGTAGCGGTCGGCGAAGTGACCCTACCGAGGGCCGTCGGCACTGCGCGCATACTGTCCGGGCGTCGTGCCCAGAATGCGTTTGAAGTGCCGAATCAGGTGGGGTTGGTCATGAAACCCGGTGGCAGCGGCCACATCTCGCGCGGACATACCGCCGAGCAACAGCGGCCGGGCATGATCGACCCGGCGCGAGATCAAATACTGATGCGGTGGCATGCCGAACTCGCGGCTGAACGCCCGAATGAGATGGGTCGGGTCGGCGTGCAACACCGCCGCCGCCTCGGTGAGCGAAACACCTTCGGCGGTACGGGAATCGAGTAGTTCGCGCAGTCGATGCGCCAACCCGGGATCGGCGCGCCGAGGCGACGGATCGGTGCCGCGCAACAGGTTACCGAGCCGGTCGTGGATGAACGCGAGCCGACTGGCGGCCTCCAGTTCATCGCCGACGTGGCTCAGTACCGCATGCAATTCTCGGACGCGGCGGTGCAGCAGCGGATCGGTGAAGGTGGGACTGTCGACGGCGCGGCCGATCATCGCCTCGGGCAGATGGAGGTCGTCGAGGTACAGGACCCGCTTGCGGAATCCGTGCGCGGTCGCGGCCTGACCGTTGTGCGGGACATGCGGCGGCAGCAGCGAGACCACCGAGCCGAGGGCGCCGTGTTCGTGCCGGTCGAGGTCGTAGCGGACCGCACCGTCGTCGACGATCAGCAGCGTCCAGGAATCGTGGGCGTGCATCGGGTAGACGTGCCCGATGAAACGGGCATGAAAGACCTCGACGATGCCCGGCACCCGCGGCTGCCAGGCCCTGACCTGCTCGACCGCGCTGCCAACCATGCCAGGATCGTACAAGCCTCGGCGGGCCGGTCGGCGGCAGAGTCATCGGCATGGAGAACGTACGCTTCGACACCAAGATCGCGGTACTGCTGCGCGAAGACCTCCCCACCTGGCAGCGGCTGAACGTGACGGCTTTTCTGGTCAGCGGCCTCGGCACGGCAGAACCGGAGGTGATCGGCGAACCATACGTCGATGCGGACGCGACAAGCTACCTCGCGATGTTCCGGCAGCCGGTCCTCGTCTTCGAGGGTGCCAAGGAGGTACTACGCAGCGCGCACAGCAAGGCATTGACGCGGGGACTACGGACGGCGATCTTCACCTCCGACCTGTTCACCACCGGGAACGACCACGACAACCGGGCCGCGGTGCGAGCGGTCGGCGCGGCCGATCTGGACCTCGTCGGTATCGCCGTATACGGACCGCGCAACGTGGTGGACAAGATACTCAAAGGTGCGCGAATGCATCCGTGAAATCGAACCCGCCGCCCGGCATTGTTCAAGCAGAAGAGTCCTTCGTACCAGCCACTCCCACAACCACTTTGAAATCCCACGACCATCGCCACGTCCAAGACCATCGCCATGGCCATCGCCACGACGAACTGCCGCTGGTCGAAACTGCCGGGTCGGCGCCGCGCGGCGCAACGCCACCAGCTACTACGGCCGCAACGGTAGCGCTGACCAGCACCGTCTATCGCCTGCAACGAGCATGTCGTTTAATTACGACGAGGGCTGCCGACTCTGCGGGTTGGTCGATCGCCAGAGACCCGGTGTGTGCGCTTGGCCCGCCAGTTGGGGAGTTCGGGTCGTGCGAACGGGTGTGAAACGGACGGGCAGGGACGTGATTCCGCCTAGAAAGGGTGACGGACGTCGGACCAAATTCGCTGCGGGGACGGCGAGTTCGAGATCGGGCAGCCGGTCCAGGAGCACTTCGATGCCGGTCTGCGTGATGATCTCGGCGATCTGCTGCGCCGCGAACGGGCACCGGTACTCCCCGTGGCCGAAAGCGAAGTGTGCGCTGTTTCCGGTGTCGGCCGCCGCGCTGTTCTCGGCGGGCTGCCTGCCGACGTGTGGGTCGGCGTTGGCGGCGGCCAATCCGAGCAGCAGCATGTCCCCTGCTCGGATGTCCTTGCCGCCGAGCCTGGTGTCGGTGGCTGCCCAGCGACCCGGGAAGATTTGGATCGGCGTGTCTTCCCACAGCACCTCGTTCATCGCGTACTCCACACTCTGCGGCCCGCCGCCAAGTGCCCTGGCAAATCGCTCGTCGGTGCGCATCAGCCGTATCGAGTTCCCGATCCAGTCGACGGTCGGCAGATACCCCGCGGCGATCACCGCCAGCAGATCCTGCGCATATTCCGCATCGGTGCACGACGCGGGATGGGTCAGCATCCGCGACACCAGATCGGCACCGGGCCTCGCTCTTTTGGCGGTGAGCAACTGCTGCATCCGCGTGGCGAGGCGCGGGTATACCGACCCTGCGGCGGAACTGCCGTCGGTCAGCGCCTTCAACATCCCGATGAACTGCGACCCATCATCCTCGGCGAAGCCGAAGATCCAGCCCAGCGCCGACATCGGCAGCGGTTCGGCGAACTCGGCAACGAGATCGGCTGTGCCCCTTCCGCAGAAGGTATCGATGAGTTGGTCGGCCAGGTGCTCACAGGTGTGCCGCAACGCGACGAGGTCGACCGACTCCAGCGCGGGCTCCACCATCGCCACCCGGCTGCGATGAATCGCACCCACGGTAGAGGTAATCGACGGATTCGGCCGGTCGATCATCGGAAGCAGCGGCCACTTCGCGGGGATGTTCGCCCGCTGGCTCCACAGTCTGCTGTCCCGGGGAAACAACACGGGATCGCCGGTAACCTGAAGCAATTCGAGGTAGCCGATGACCAGCCACGCCGGAACACCGCCTGGCAGTTCGACGGCGACCACCGGCCCGTGCTCGTGGCGCATCGTCCGATACAGCTCGTCGGGGTCGGCGCGGAAACCGTTGTCACTCAACGACACCCGTGTCAGCTCCCGGTGCACCGGGCAACCGCTGGGTTCGGTGATGGCATCAGCCCGCGGCGACCGGTGCTGCGCAGCGGGATCGGGCCCGAAGGCCGTGCCCATCGCGTGTTCGGTCATTGGGACACCTCCCCGTTTCCGGTGTGCGGCGACCCGAGGTAGTCGCCGTTCATAGCGGAAGGCGAAGGGTCACTGTCGGTTTCGGAACCGACCGGCACGCGCGAGCGCGGCGCCCAAGCCCCATGGATCGACATGCCATCCTGAGATACGGGCCGGAGCCCGACCAACGTGCGCCCCCGCTGTTGCGGCTGCCTCGAATCGGTGACGTCGGGTGCGTCTTCCGGCGCTGTCGCGTCGGGCCGGATGACCGGCGGCAGCGACTCCCGTGCCGTGGCCGTGGGAATCGATGCGGGCGAGCCGTTCACCGGGGTGGTCAGATCCCGCGGCACCAGCACCACCGCTGCCGTCCCGCCGATGGCGGAGGGGCGAAACGACACGGTGAGTCCGTGCTTGCGCGCCAGCGATCCCACCACCGCGAGACCGAGCCGGGTGCCGGTCAACGAGGAAGGATCCGAGGTGGCGCCTTGCCTGCTGTCCCCCAGGTCCGAACCCGATACGAGCAGCTCGGCCCGCCGCAGTGCCGATTCGCTCATGACCAATCCACTGTCCTCGATAGTGATCACCAGCCCGGCGGGAATCTCGGCCGTGTACACCAGGACCTCGGTGGTGGGCGGAGAGAAGTTGCACGCATTGTCGAGAAGTTCGGCGACGGTGTGCATCACGCCCTCCGCCGCATGGCCCGCGATCGCGATATCGATCGCGGTCCGCAGCCGAACTCGCTGATAACCCGCCACGCGCCCCATGGCGCCCCGCACGATCGACTCGACGGAAATCGGGTTGGGCCACCGACGCCCGGATCGACCGCCGCTCAGCACGGCGAGACTGTCGGCGAGCCTGCCCGCCTGCGCGGAGCGATGATCCAGCAGAAACAGATCGGCGAGCATACTCGAATCGTCGTGCCGGTCCTCCATGCCGCGCAGCTCCGCCAGCATGCCGGTGGTCATCGCCTGCAGGCGGCCTGCCACGACGGCGAATGCGGCCATCGCCGCGACCCGGCGGCCCTCACTCTCCGCCGACTCCCGCGCCCACCCTGCGGCAGCTGCGTTCGCGGCCTCGATCCGGACGGCCGCATCGGCGGCCGACGCTGCGCTGGCCTGGCGGTAGTGCGCAGCCGCGGCCACCGCGACGCACAACACTATCGAGACCACGGTGGCGCCCAGCGCGAGCGGAACCCGGAATGCCGCCGGCGCGCTTGACACGGCGGCCACGACGACAACCATGCTCGCGAGAGCGCACGCCAACGCCTCCGGATACAGCACACGTGCAGCTCTGGCGGCGTACTCCTCGATGCGGCCGCTCGACGACTTCGACATCTGTGACAAGTTTTGCATTTCTGCACCGCTTTCCAGGGGCGCATGCGGAGCAGCCTGGATAAATGAAAACCGCATGCGATGTATTTGCCTGACCGTAGCTGCCTAATTAAAGAACAATGTCCAAAATGCGACAATAGCAATTGTCTATGAATTTGGACACACCGCCAGCAGTGCCGCAGTGGCGAAGTGTTATGCACTCCAACAGGGAAAACCTGCCCGGCTTCGTCATGTTATCGCACGTTGACGCGCACTTCATATGATCCGCAGGCTCGATTCGCCGCCAGTTAACGATTCATCCATCAGATCAAAGTTGGACAACTGACCGAATTCCCGAATCGCCAATATGGCAAGAGGCAAGACATTTAAATTTGGTAAAGAAAATCCCCCTGCGGATAACTTCTCGAAGATTTCGATTGACGTACCGGACGTCAGCTTGTAGAGGACCGTGCCCGCCGAAGCGATCTCGCCGATGCCGCTGAATGCGGATTCGCCTAGCGGCCGGATCGCGACATCCGCAACCAGGGCCGGGCACGTAGAACCGAGTCGCCTCCGAGTGATGCGCAACACATTGAGCCCACCGATTGGGGCAATAGAATAATATTGTACCAAACGGTACAACCTCACTTCGGGCGCACGAACCTGGTCGAACAGGAGAATGTCGCGAACAGGTCGAAAGAGGTCAACCGCACGAATGTGAGATATCGACCCCACTTCCGAACAGGAGATCGATCATGTCTGAAAGCGCTTTGACAGCAGAGGTTTTCGTTACTCCGACGATCCCGGCGGAGACCGGCATTCCTGGGCAGAAGTCGATCTGGTCACCCATGTCGGCCACGCTGATCTCCGGTACGCGCGACGCAGTCCTCGTCGACGCCTTCCTAACCGTGGATCAAGCCCGGGACCTGGGCGACTGGATCGAGGCTTCGGGAAAGAACCTCACCACCATTTACCTCACCCACGGCCACGGCGACCACTTCTTCGGCATGACACCACTGCTACAGCGGTTTCCCGGCGCCCGCGCCGTCGCCACTCCCGGCACCGTCGCGCACATGCACCAAGAGCTGGAACCCGAGTTCTTCCAATCGTTTTGGGGATCGACCTTCCCCGGCCAACTCCCGAAAGGCCTCCAGGTGGCCCAGCCGCTGACCGACGGAGTGATCGACCTCGAAGGGCACGAACTACGCGCCGTCGAGGCAGGCTACAGCGACACCCACGACACCACATTCCTGCACGTACCCTCGCTCGACCTCGTCGTCGCGGGCGACATCATCTACAACGGCGTGCACCAATACCTCGCCCAAACCAGCAAAGCCTCACGGCAACAGTGGATCTCAGCAGTCGACCAAGTCGAAGCCCTGCATCCGAAGCGAGTCGTCGCCGGTCACAAAGCACCGGGCGCAGCGGACTCACCGCAGGCAATCGCCGAAACGCGCTCCTACCTAACCGATTTCGACCTGCTGCTCGACAAGGCCAGCGAACCGGCCGAACTCATCGATGCGATGCTCGCCCGCTACCCCGACCGCATCAACCCCAACGCCTTGAAACTTTCCGTACGAAGGGTCTTCGCCCGGGAAAAAGCCCCCACCCCTGCATGATCGGCATACTTGTGACGTGACGATCACGGTACGTCCGGGGCGACCGGATGAGGCGGCACTGCTCAGCGATCTCGCGTTGCGGTCCAAGGCATTCTGGGGCTATGACGAGCGGTTTCTTGCGTCGTGCCGGGACGAGCTCACTCTCACCGCGACCGAGGTTGCGGTCCGCCGGACGGCGGTGGCCGAGTTGAACGGCGGCGCCGTTGGTTTCGTGACCGTCGAGGGGACTGCGCCGATCGGTGAGCTCGGGATGCTCTACGTCACTCCAGAAGCGATCGGAAAAGGTGTCGGCGGCGAGCTGTTCCGGCATGCGGTCGAGACCGCGCGCAGCGCCGGCTTTCATCGTCTGACGATCGACTCTGATCCGAACGCCGAGTCGTTCTATCGCGCGATGGGCGCTGTGCGGGTAGGCAGCGTCGCGTCAGGATCTATCCCGGGTCGCGAACTGCCGCTATTGGCAGTGGATGTGATCCCAGCAGTCGGCCGGCTTTCAGCGACTCCCCGAAACCCGGGATCGCCGCCGGACGCCTGATTTGATTCCGCCGAAACACCCACCGACAGAAGAATTCCCGTGCGGTTGGAAGTATTTCCGGCAGGGCCAGTAGGGTCGGGGGCATGTCGACGACGCCCGACTCCTTCCCCCGGCTGAGTGCGCGCACCCAGCGATTTACGCTCGGCGCACCGCGAGCTTTCACCGTCGCACCCGACGGCACGCGCGTCGCATTCCTGCGCTCGACCTCGGGTACGGACCGGGCGAGTTCGCTGTGGGTCCTCGATCTGGCGCAGGGCGAGGAGCGGGTAGCGGCCGATCCGCGCGTCCTGCTGGGCGGCGCTACCGAGGACCTGCCGCCCGAAGAGCTCGCGCGTCGCGAACGCAGCCGCGAGGGCGGCGAGGGTATCGTCGGCTACGCCACCGACACGGCCGTGGAGTTGGCGGCTTTCGCTTTGTCCGGCCGGTTGTTCGTGGCCGACCTGAAGGCCGGCACGGCACGTGAACTCCCAGCCGCCGGATCGGCGATCGACCCACGCCCATCCCCGGACGGTCGGCACGTCGCGTATGTCGCGCACGGTGCGCTGCGGGTCGTGAGTGTCGAGGGTGAGGACGAGCGGGCGCTCGCCGAACCGGAGTCGGCCAACGTCACCTACGGTCTCGCCGAGTTCATCGCGGCGGAGGAGATGAGCCGCTACCGAGGATTCTGGTGGTCGCCGGACTCGCAGCGATTGCTGGTCGCCCGCGCGGACGACACGCCGGTACAGCGCTGGTGGATCGCCGACCCGGCCCGGCCGGCGGATGCCCCACGACAGGTCGCCTACCCGGCGGCGGGCACCGACAACGCGGACGTGCAGCTGTTCGTGATCGGCCTGGACGGGATGCGCACGGAGGTCATCTGGGATCGGGCGCGTTATCCGTACCTCGCGCAGGTGCATTGGTCGGGTGCCGGTGCTCCGCTGCTGCTCGTGCAAGCGCGCGATCAGCGCAGTCAGCTGTACTTGGCGGTGACCCCGGAGACCGGCGCGACCCGGACCGTGCACACCGACGAAGATCCGGTGTGGCTCGACCTGTTCCCCGGCGTGCCCTGCTGGAACCCCTCAGGACAGCTCGTCCGGATAGCCGACGAGGGTGACGCACGCGTCCTCGCGGTCGGTGAACGTGCGCTGACCGGCCCACAGTTGCACCTTCGCGCGCTACTCGACGTCGGGTCGGACGATGTGCTGATCACCGCGTCGGCCGGTGCCGAGGCCGACGCACCGGAAACCGGCGAGGTTCACGTCTATCGCGTCAACGAGCTTGGCCTGGAACGTGTTTCGCACAAGCCGGGCGTGCACTCGGCGGTGCGGGCCGGCGGCATCACCGTGCTGGTATCCGCCACACTCGACCGTCCGGGCGCCGATGTGCAGGTGCTTCGCGACGGGACGCAGGTGGCGACGATCGCCTCGTACGCAGCCGATCCCGGCCTGTCCCCGCGGGTCACCCTGACCGAGGCAGGCAAACGGCGCATCCCGTGCGCCGTCCTACTCCCCCGTGATCACAACGGCTCGACCCCACTCCCTGTCCTCCTGGATCCCTACGGCGGACCGCACGGCCCGCGGGTACTCGCCGCGCACAATCCACATCTCACCTCGCAATGGTTCGCCGACCAAGGTTTCGCCGTCGTGGTCGCCGACGGCCGCGGCACCCCCGGCCGCTCCCCCGCCTGGGAGAAAGAAATCCGCGACGACCTCGCGGCAGTCGTCCTCGAAGACCAGGTGGACGCGCTGCAGGCGCTCGCCGAAGATTTCCCCCTCGACCTGAACCGAGTCGCCATCCGCGGCTGGTCCTTCGGCGGTTACCTCGCGGCGCTCGCGGCACTCCGCCGCCCGGACGTCTTCCACGCAGCCGTAGTAGGCGCACCGGTCATCGACCTGCGCCTCTACGACACCCACTACATGGAGCGCTACCTCGGCCACCCGGACGAGCAGCCAGAAATCTATCGACGCAACTCACTCATCGACGACGCAGGCCTGGTCGACGCAGCCGACCCGCACCGCCCCATGATGATCATCCACGGCTTCGCCGACGACAACGTGGTAGTAGCCCACTCCCTCCGCCTGTCCTCAGCCCTACTGGCCGCCGGCCGCCCCCACGAAGTACTCCCCCTCTCCGGCGTCACCCACATGACCCCCCAAGAGTCGGTCGCCGAAAACCTACTCCTCCTCCAACTCGACTTCCTCCGCCGCTCACTCCCCTGACCAACCAGCTCGGCAACCACCGAACCGCCACTCCACCTAGCGGATTCGGGGTGCTGTCGCTCATAAGGTTCCCTCGGTCAAGTCTCGGGTGGTGGGAACGACGTCGCCGATCCAGCGGCGGAGTTGGGTGTTGTCGGCGGATTCGGGCCAGTAGACGAAGGTGTCGAAGCTGGTTTCGACGGCGAGGTCGGCCAGGATGCGGGCCCAGCCTGCGGCGTCGGTGCGGATCGGTTCTTCGCCGCGCAGGGTGATCGGGCCTGGTGCGTCGGTGATGGTGCCGACGAGTTGCGCCATTCGGGTGATGTCGGCCGGTTTGCGTCCCGCGTCGATCGCGGCGGACGAGATAATGTCTTGTGTCGCTTGCCATTTCTCGTACGGCAGATAGTGCGGGATGGGTGCGGCCCAGCCGTCGGCGATCCGACCGGTGAGGGCGTTGGCCTTCGGGCCGACGCTGCCGAACCAGATGCCGACCGGATGCGCAGGCGCGGGCCCGGCCTGCACACCGTGCACGGTGTACTGCGCGCCATGGACTTTCGCCTTCGTCCCCGGCAGCCACATGGCCCGGATGATCGCGGTGGCCTCCTCGAGTGCCTGCAACGCTTCGGGATTCGACCGCACCGGCCCGCCCATCGCGCCGATCGCGGGCCAGAACGCGCCCGCCCCCAACGCAAGTTCGAATCGTCCGCCGCTGAGCAGATCCAAGGTCGCCGCCTGCTTGCCGAGCATCGCGGGCCCGCGCAACGGCAGGCTGGCCACATCCGGAAACACCCGCAGCCGTTCAGTTTCCGACAACACCGTAGCCATCACCGCGAACGTATCCGCCAGCCCACCCGAGTACGGATGATCCTGAATGCCGAACAGCTCCAGCCCTTCCCGATCCGCCACCTTCGCCATCGCCCGCAGCTGTGGCAGCTCGGTCACCGTCGGCGCCACCTGAATCCCGAATCGTAAGTTCACACCATGATCATGCCAAGGCCACCGATCGGCGGTTTCGGTCGGCGGTGAGCACGACTGTCCGTCCAACTGCCCCGTTCATCTCGCTGCCACGAGCTCGCGTAGCGCCGAGCGCTGGATCTTCTTCGACGGGGTGAGTGGGAGTGCGTCGAGGAAGATGAAGCGGCGCAATCGGGTCCACGCGCCGATGCGCTCGGTGACCAGTGTCTGCAACTGTGTCTCGAGATCTTCCTGCGGGAGCTCGCTGCCGGGAGCGCGCACGATGAACGCGACGGGCACCTCGGTGTAGAACGGGTCCGGTGCGGCGACCACGGCGCAACGCTGCACGTGTGGGTGGCCGCCGAGGATGTGCTCGACATCGAGGGCGGGCAGACTGTCGCCGCCGACGTTGATGATGTCGTCGGTTCGCCCTTCGACCCACAGATACCCGTCCGCGTCGAGGTGGCCCGCGTCCGAGGTGTCGTAGTAACCGGCGAACTTCGTCAAATACGTGGCAACGAAATGATCGTCGCGCTGCCATAGCGTCTGGATGGTGCCCGGCGGCAGCGGAAGTTTGAGCACGATGTGGCCCGAAACGCCTTGCGGGACAACCCTGCCGGTCGGGTCCACGATCTCGAGTTGATACCCGGGCAGCGGGCGGGTGACCGAGCCTGGCTTGGCCGGCTGCAGGCCGAGACCGAGCGTGTTCGAGGCGATGGGCCAGCCCGCTTCGGTCTGCCACCAGTTGTCGATGACCGGGCAGCCGAGATATTCACTCGCCCAAGCCATCAGCTGCGGTTCGACGCGTTCACTGGCGAGGAACACGCCCCGCAGCGTGCCACCGCCTGGTGTGCGGGACGGCGCGGCCGCGCGAATGCGGCGCAGCGTCATCGGCGTCGTGGACAGCACGCTCACCTCGTATTCGTCGAGCAGCCGCGCGAAGGCGTCGGCGTCGGGAGTGTCGGTGGCCGAGCCCTCGTACAGAAGTGTCGTGCAACCGGTGACCAGTGCGCCGTAGACGGTGAAGGACTGCCCCATCACCCAGCCGGGGTGCGAGTCGGTCCAGAACACCTCGCCCGGCCGCACACCGAAGACGTTGCGCACGGCCCAGTGCAATGCGGTCAGATAACCACCGGTGTCACGCACCACCGCCTTGGGCCTGCCGGTCGAACCGGAGGTGTAAAGCAGGTAGAGCGGATGGCTGGACTCGACCTGAACAGCATCGCGGTACGGCAATGCCGCCGCAGTCAGTTCCGACCAATCCACATCCCGCCCTTGCACCAGTTCGCTTGGCGCCCAGGGACGTTGCAGCACCACGCAGTGCCTCGGCTGATGGTCGGCCGCCGCCAGCGCGGCATCGACGACAGCGTGATACGGGGTGAGGTCGGGGTTCTCGAATCCCGCTGACGCCGTGAGGATCACGGCCGGTGCGGCATCGTCGATCCGGTCGCGCAACATGGATACCGGGACGCTCGGCACGACGACATGGGTGATCCCGAGCCGCGCGCACGCCAGCATCGCGATCACGGTTTCCGGGATCGCGGGCAGGTGAATGAGGACAGTGTCACCCAGGCTCACGTTCAATGCGTCGAGCACTCCAGCGAACCGGGTCACCTCGTCCAGCAAGCGTCGATACGTGAAAGTCTGCTTGGTTCCGGTGCGCGGACTGTCGAACAGAATCGCTGCCACCTCACCGCGCCCCTCGGCGATATGCCGATCGAGACAGTTCACCGCCGCATTGAGCCGACCACCGGCGAACCAGCGGTGAAACGGGGAATTGTCGCTGTCCAGCCCGGCATCCCACCGACGGCTCCAGGCCAGCTCACCGGCCTGACTTTCCCAGAACCGCACGGGATCCGCCGCCCACGACCGGTACACGGAGTCGAACACGATGAAACCAACCTTCTCCCAGAGTGTTTCGCGAAACGTCGCGAGGAGTCCCGCGCCGACGGTCGGCAGCATCGCGGGAAAGGCAACCAGCTCAGGTATCCATCCCCCGGAGTGGCATCGCCCATCCGATCAGCCTCGCTATCGATCCGGTGAGCAGACATCACCGGGATCAGGTGATCGTGGCTCATCCAGCCCCCCGATCCGAATTCACCGGATTCAGGTGACCCCAATTCACCAGGCTCGCTGCGACTCTAACCGGGAATTCGTTGCGCAGCGCCCAGCCTGAACGGCTCCGGCGCACCCGGCCGCAGAACAACGCGAATCGCATGATTTTATGGACGTGTCAAATAAGTGCTCGTCAGGCACGAAGGAGATCGCATGAACTCCCATTCGACAATCTCACCTCAGGAGTCCGCCGACCGACTCGCGATCCGCGAACTGATCGATGCCTACGCCCATTGCGCCGACCGGCGTGACGCACCGGGACAACTCGCACTGTTCACCCCGGATACGCATTTCGTGGTGTACATGGATGCGACCGCGGCGGAACCGACGCAGGAACTACACGGCCGAGACGCACTCTTCCCGGTCTTCGATAACCTCAATACCTACCGCGTGACAACACATTTCAACGGCCAGAGCACCATCGCGTACGACGGCGACCGCGCGACCGGCGAAACGTACTGCCTGGCACACCACCTATCGATCGATGACTCCGAGCAGCGCGCGCTGATGATCGCGTCCATCCGCTACCTCGACGAGTTCGCAAAACTGAACGGCGAGTGGTTGTTCGCGGAGCGTCGGCTGATGGTCGACTGGACCGAAACCCGCGCTTCCCACCCCTGATCAGCATCGCAGGGTTGCCACTTCTCGCGACTTCAGTTGCGGCTCAGGTGAACTCGCAGCGGGTCGCCGACCGATGCCGGTGACCTGGGCCAGTCCCCACACAACCAGCGCGGCGAGGGAGTAAGCGGCACCGAGCCAGCAGGCGGCCGACCAACCCCACGTGCTGTAGGCCCAGGTGGTGGTGATCGCGCCGAGGGCGGATCCGAGGGAGTAAAAGGCCATGTACGCGCCGATGACGCTGCTGGCCCGGTTCGGGTGCGCTGCGGTCAGCAGGTGCTGACTGCTGACGTGTACCGCCTGGACGGCGAAGTCGAGCAGGACGATGCCGACGATGAGCGGCAACAGGGTTGATTCGATTCGGGCGATGAGCGGCCAGGAGGCGGTGAGCAACACCAGCGCGGAGCCCGTAATCACTTGCGCGCGTCCGGAATCGGCCCATCGTCCGGCTCGGGCGGCACCTAACGCTCCGGCCAGGCCCACCACTCCGAACAGGCCGATCTGCGTGGTGCCGAAATTCCATGGATCGGTGCCCAGCGGCAGGGCGAGCCCGCTCCAGAGGGTTCCGAAGGAAGCGAAGAGGAACAGGGTGATCAGCCCACGGCTCAGAAACAGCCGATCCGTACGTATCAGCCGCCCCATCGACGCCAGCACCTGCGCGTACGGCGCGCCGGGCGTTCGGCTGTCCGAGTCGAGCGTTGCGCGAACGGTGAGCGCCAACGCCACGCACAACACGGCGAGCAGCGCGTACACGGCCCGCCAGCCGACCGTGTCACCGAGGACACCCGCGAGAACGCGGACACCGAGGATGCCGATCACCACACCGGAGGTAACCGCACCGATATTGCGACCCCGCTCGCTCGGTGCGGAAACGGCGGCGACATAGGCGACCGTCACCTGAACCACCACCGCGAACAGACCCGCGACCGCCAGCCCCACCACCGCGACGACACCGTTCGGCGCAACGGCCACAACCGCAGCACCCACCGCGGTGAGTACCAGATGCACGGTGATGAGCCGACGACGATTCAGCACATCGCCGAGCGGGACCAGCAGGACAAGACCGGCACAGTAACCGACCTGCCCGGCGGCAACCAGCCAGCCCAACGACTCGCGCGCCAACCCCAACCCGATGCCCGCCGTCGCCAACACCGGCTGGATCGCATAGATCGTCGACACGGCCACCGCGCACACCAGCGCCAGCACCCACCGCTGCGACCTTGTGACTCCTACGGCCACAACACCTCCCGAAATTAGTAGCAAAATGCAACCATTTGACGATAGGGCATAATGGTTTCAAAGTGCAACTGATTGAATGGAGGCGCATGACCACGACAGCCGGCACCGGCCGCGACTGGACCGACCCCACCTGCCCGGTCGCGCGAACCGTCGACCTCGTCGGCGACCGCTGGAGCTTGCTGATCGTGCGCGACGCCATGGACGGCGCCACCACCTTCACCGACTTCCAGCAGCGACTAGGGATCGCGCGAAACATCCTCACCGACCGCTTGCGCAAGCTCGTCGACCACGGCATCCTCACCACCAGCACCGCGCCCGGCGGCAAGCGGCACAGCTACGAACTCACCGTCGCGGGCCAGGACCTCTTCACCACCGTCGTGGCACTGCGCCAATGGGGCGAACGCCACGCCTTCACCGGCGACGAACCCCACTCGACGCTCGTCGACCACGACGGCCGCCCAGTCGCCCGACTGCGCACCGAAGACCACGGGGGCAAACCCGTCACCGCGGCAACCACCCGAGTTCGCAAGGTGCCCAAGTCATCTCGGTAACCGCCGACACTAACCTCCGACGTGCCCTTCGGTCCCGTGGAGACCGGCGATGCCGGCGAGTACGAGATCGATGCCGATGAGGAACTGCTCCCGGTCGTCGTGCTCGCGCATCTGGCTCGCGACCGCACGGGTGAACGGATAGTCGGCGGGGTCGAGCCCCTCCCACGCCTTCGCTACGTCACCGAGGAACTCGCCGCGATCCAAGTCGGCCGCCAGAACTTGACTGTTCGTGACGTACTGACTGGTCGCGCCGAGGATGTAGTGCACCATGGCCGAGGTCGCGGTGAACCAGCTGCTCTCGGGGACACCGAGCGCCTGGACCCGCCGCCCGATGCTTTCGATGATCCGCGGCGCTACCGACCCCGATGGGCTGCGGGAGAACTGCACGGCGAGTTGCGTGGCGAGCCATGAGTGTTCGTCGATCGCGTCGAACAGCCCCAGCGCGACGGCACGGATCTCGTCCCGCGGGGAGGCCGCGGACTCGGTGGGTTCGACGGCCAGTGCCGCGGCGACAACCACGTCGGTCGCGGCGGCGAGCAACTCCCCCTTGTTCGCCACGTGCCAGTAGATCGCCCCCGGCCCGGTGGCAAGACGCTCGGTCAGCGCGCGGAATGTCAGCCCGCCCTCGCCGGTCGCGTCGAGCAGTTCGACGGCCGCCTCGACGATGCGCTCTCGGGACAGCGCGTCCGTCCGGCGCTTCTCTTTGCCTGCTCGCGATGCCATACCGCCATCTTGTCACGTCTGGAGCGCCGTTCCAACGCGTGCTATGTTGGAACGGCATTCCAGAGTTGCCGGACCACACCGGCCTCGATCCCGAAGGAGCCCACCATGCCCACTCCCGTCACGATCATCGGTGCCGGACTCGGCGGACTCGCCCTCGCCAGCGTCCTGCGGGTCAACGGCATCCCGGTCACGGTCTACGAGGCCGAGCCCTCGTCGACAGCCCGCGCGCAGGGCGGCATGCTCGACATCCACGAATACAACGGGCAGCTCGCCATCGAGGCGGCCGGACTGTCAGAGGAGTTCCGCAGTCTCATCTTGGAAGGCCGTCAGGCGATGCGGGTCCTCGACCGCGACGGGACCGTCCTGCTCGACCAGCCCGACGACGGCACCGGTGGCCGCCCCGAGGTGCAGCGCGGCGCACTGCGACAGCTGCTGATCGACTCGCTGCCCGCCGGCACCATCCGGTGGGGCCACAAGGTCAGCGGTACCCGCGCACTCGGCGAAGGACGCCACGAGGTCACCTTCGCCGACGGCAGCACCGTCACGACGAGCCTGCTGGTCGGCGCCGACGGCGCCTGGTCCCGGGTCCGTCCGCTATTGTCCAGTGCCACACCCGAATACACCGGTCTCGCCTACGTCGAGACCTACCTGTACGACGCCGACACCCGCCACCCCGCCGTCGCGAAAGTAGTCGGCGGCGGATCGCTGATCGCACCGGCGCCCGGCAAGGGGATCCAGGCGCACCGCGAAAGCGGCGACACTCTGCACACCTACGTGACGCTCAACAGGACGCTGGACTGGTTCGCCGCCATCGATTTCACCGATGCCACCGCCACCAAGGCGCGGATCGCGCACGAATTCGACGGCTGGGCACCAGAACTCACCGCACTGATCACCGACGCCGACACCGCCCCGGTCTTCCGCCCGCACTACACCCTGCCGATCGGCCACAAATGGGACCGGGTGCCGGGCGTAACACTGGTCGGCGACGCCGCCCACCTCGCGCCGCCGAACGGCGAGGGAGCCAACCTGGCCTTGCTCGACGGCGCCGAACTCGGCAAAGCCCTCGCCGCCCATCCCGGCGACATCGAGGCCGCGATCGCCGAATACGAGCTCGCCATGTTCCCCCGCAGCACCGATATCGCCATCGACGGCGCCGAGCTGCACGAGTTGATGTCCGGCGACAACGCACCACACAGCCTGGTCACCATGTTCACCGGACACGCGTAGACCCGCCGGATCGGCTCGACATCCATCCGGCGAGAATCACAACGCCGTTGCGGCGCTTCCTATGTGGCGACACCTGCTTCCGCAGCGTCTGATCTACGCGTCGGCTCGAACAGCTTGCCGCTCAACGTAGCGAAGACCAGTCCGATCGACAGCCACAGGATTGCCTGCGCGGCAATCGAATACAACCGGAACCGATAGAGGTCATCGGCGGGGAATCCCGGATACACGATGCCGCCCGACGAATCCGTCAGCGGCTGCGGTGTTTCGGTCGCCTGCCTGCCGAATTCGGCGGTGTTCGCCGAAAGATGCCCCAGCTGAGGCAAAAGCAGCATCACGATCCCGATAGCCACCACGAAGGCGAGTGCCGCAAGCAGGCTCGCAGTCCAATTGCCAACGCGCGCTGCCAATCTCCGACCCAAGAGGACCGCGCCGAGCAGGAACAGCGAGGACAACACCACCATCGTCAGATACAACGCCGTCCGGTCCCTGATCGTATCCGGATGCCCGATCGAGGGCGGGTTCGCCGGATACTTCAGGAACGGCACCAGATACACCGCCGCGAAGAACGCCCCGGCCAGCAGCAGCGCCAGGTTGCGCGCCGACACCTTGCCGACCCGGCCGACGCTCAGCGCGTAGGCGACCGCGAACAGTCCACCCATGGCGACACCGAACAGGATCATCCCGAGGCCGATCCCGACATTGGACTGCACCGTCCGGGTGAACACCTCCGCGCCCATATCTCCCATCGGGTGGCCCGCGGCCTTGTCCAGCGCCTCCTGCGCCTCGTCCCTACCGCTTTCGTAGTCGATCGCCCGCTGGATCACCGGCTCGGCGAAAATCCGCGCGAACACGAACGCCAGCAACCCACCGATCGCGCCCGCGAGCAGGCCGCGACCGATTATCTGCTTCTCCATACCGCTACCACTCGCTCCGGCCGAGCCGACTCAATGGCACGGGAAGCCGAGGAAATGCCTTGCGTCGTGCACGAATTCGTGGACGTGGGTGTCGCTGCCGAAAATCGACACCGCGCCCTGATCGATACCGACGAAGTAGTAGATCAGCAGTGCCCCCAGCACCGTGCCGACCAACCAGAGCGTGCTCGAGACCGAGGCGCTGAGCGGACGAACCGTCACACCGGCATGCGGAACATAAGTGGCCATGCGGGACTCCTTCCAGGGATTGCGCGTCCCTACGTCCAGAATGAAAACTCCTGCCGAACCGAGTTTCTGACTCACACACCGCTATTCACAGCATGTTCACAGCGGCGCGACCGCTCTGGATTTACACCAGATTCCTCATACCCAGCAGACGTCAACTCTAGAAGCGGTCGAAACGACAGGTCAAGGATCGCCGAACGCCGTTACCCGAGCGTGTTCCGAAACGCCCTATTGCTTACGCCCGATCGCGGCATATCCGGCAGCGGGCGGTTTCAGCACAGCGGCGGAGTCCGCAACGGCCAGCGGGACAACAGCGTTCGGATCCGGCGCGGTGCCGCCGGGAAACCACCGGCCGATCGGCACGATGCCCGGTTCGATCAATTGCAAACCCGAGAAGAAGCGGGCGACCCCGTCATACGTACGCGCTTCCATCCGTATACCACTGGCCTCATAGGCGCGCACCGTGCCCTGGACCGCCTCCGGATCGAGGTCGGCGGTGAGGTGCGTCATCACTAGAAACGAGCCTGGCACAAGCGGTTCCAGCAACTTATCGATGACCTGGTACATCTGCTCGCCGGGCACGAAGTGGCACAACGCGATCAGGCTCAGCGCGACCGGCTCGGCGAAGTCGATGGTGTCGCGAAGTTGCGGCGCGGCAAGGATTTTCGCCGGTTCGGTGACATCGGCCTCGATGTACTGGGTTCGCCCCTCCGGCGTGCCGATGAGCAGCGCGCGAGCATGGGCGAGCACGAGCGGATCGTTGTCGACATACACCACCCGCGCATCGCGGGCCGTCTCCTGGGCCACCTGGTGCAGATTGGGTTCGGTGGGGATGCCGGTGCCGATGTCGACGAATTGACGGATGCCCTGTGCGCCGAGGTAGCCGACCGCGCGACGCATGAACTCGCGGTTCTCTCGTGCGACCAGCCGAACATTGGGAATGGCCTGCTCGATCGTGTCGGCAGCCAACCGGTCGGCCGCATAGTTGTCCTTGCCGCCCAAGAAATAGTCATAGATGCGGGCACTGTGCGGCTGTCCCTGCTTCAGATCGGTCATCCCGTTCGCCTCCGCCATGACACCCTCCTGCCCTCGACACCCAAGTCTCCCTATCGAGTTAACCACTCCACCCGACCCGCATGCGTCGAGTCACGGCCGCTGCGGCGCCAGTTCCTCGGGTGCCGGTTCGATGCCCCGGCGGCGCAGGTCGGCGCCGGACAGCAGCGGCCACCCCTTGCGCAGCACATAGTCGAGCCAGCAGCCACAGGCCTGGGAGGTGAGCACGGCGGTGAGCACCAGGGTTGTGTAGAAGGTGGCGTTGATGATGCCCGCGTCGAAGGCCACCGAGGCCATCACGATGCCCGGCCCGCCGCGGGCATTCTGGGTGATGGCGAGATTGACGATGTCGAGGCGGCTCATCCCGGCCAGCTTGGCGCCGAGACCCACGGACAGGAACACCACCAGCGACGTGCCGACCAGGAACCCCACCAGCATCAGCGGGTCGAACGTCGTGGAAAGGTCGAGCCGGTAGCCGACGATGGCGAAGTACAGCGGAACGAAGAAGTGTCCTGAGACATCGCTGATGGACTGCATTGGGTCCCGGAATCGTTCCTGCTCAGTACCTTTCATGCCGCCCATCACGCCGAAGCCGGCCAGCAACGCGGCGAACGCCGGCGTCACGTCGAGGGCGGCGGCCAGGGAGACATAACCCAGGAACACGATGAGCATCCACGCGATGGGCGAATTGCGCGCCACCACATTCCATTCGGCCCGGGAGAGCGTACGCAGCACGGCAGGCATAACGGTGAGCGCGACGATCACGTAGGCGGCGTTGACCGCGATGTGCCCGCCGATGGTCGCGGTCAGCTCATCACCGGCCGCGCCGAGGGTGGCGCCCGCGATCGCGGTGGCCACGGAGAGCACTCCCCACAGCGCAATGTCCTCCAGCACAGCGGATCCCAGCTGCAGACTGGCGAAGCGGGTATGCAGGATGCCGAGGTCGTAGAAGATCTTGGTGATGACCGGGATCGAGGTCACCGCCGTGGCGGCCGCGAAGACGAGCACGACGGCCTGCTCGCTCCCCGCGGTACCGGTGAAATCCGCGAGCGGCAGCAGCGGCGCGGCAACGAGGGCGATGAGGAACGGCAGCGGCGTGCCGATCCCCAGAATCCACGCGGTGGCCGTGCGATTCTGCCTGCCCAGCAGATGCTTTGCGGCGCAGCCCGACACGAACATCAGCAGCAACAAGCCGAGGTTGTACAGGAACCCGAGCACCACCGCGCTGGGATCAGCCTGGTCGCCGCCGAACATCTCGGCCGCGACGCCGGGCGCGACCTTCCCGAGAACCGTTGGGCCGAGCAGAATTCCGGCCAGGATCTCGCCGACGACCTTGGGCTGACGCAGTCGGCGGAACAGCTGACCGAGCAGGTTGGCCCCCAGCAGGAGCACCAGGACGGCGAGAAGGATTTGCCCCAGCTGCGTATTCGTCATCGATGCTCTCTGCCTGTCAGGGGCTCCTACAAGAGTTCGTGTTCGAGCCGACGCAGCGTCCGGTACGACCGTTCGATCTCGGCGGCGTCCTGATGCACGAGAAACACCACACCCGGCGACGAGTTGAGATCGACCGTCGGCCTGGTCATCGCCTGATCGGCGATACGGAAGCGCACACTCTCGATAGCGGGCAGCCGTTCGAGCTCCGCCCGCAGCGCCTGGGCAGGCAGCGGAACCTCCCGGTGGGCAATGAGATTCACGCAGCGCGCCTGCTCCCGCCGCGAATAGACCGGCGGCTGCGCCGCCAGCGCGCGTCCCTCGCCGAGGTAGCAGTCCATCGTCAGGTCGACCTGGTTCACACCCGTGACGCGATCGAGGGCGCGCGGGTTGGCCAGTCCTGAGAGCCGCGCCCCGGTCTCCAGCAGCACGGGACCCGCTGCGGTGTAGATCAATTCGGTGTGCGCGGGCCCGTTCGCGATGCCGAGCGCGTCGAGCACGCCCGAAACGTAGTCGATGATCTCGGTGAAGCGCGGATCGTCCTGCGACAGCAGGTCTTCGCAGTCATAGATCCGGCGGTTGTCCCGCACGGTCACCTTGTGGCTGATCCACGCGTCGGTGAACCAGTGCTTGCCGTCCCGGCTGACCGAGTTGACGATGAACTCGTCTCCGACCAGATATTCCTGCGCCAGCACCGCCGCATTGGTCCGCAGCATCAGATTCGTCTTGCCGATGATCGCCTGGACCGCCGCCCGAACCTCCGCCTCGGAATCGCTGATGAACACGTCATCGGATCCCGCACTGTCGAGCGGTTTGACCACCACCCGCCCGAGCCCTTCGGCCCGACGCCATGCCAAAAGCCGCTCCGCATCGCTGCCGCGCCGCTGCCGTGCCGTCCGCAGACCGGCACCGGCGACCGCCTCGAGCATGTAGAACTTGTCCCGCCGCACGTGCGAGAGCGCCGGATCATTACCGCGCAAGCCAAGTTTCGCGGCGATCTCGTCGGCCACCTCGACGCCGTACTCGCTGCCCGCGATGACTGCGATCGGTCCCAGTTCGCCGAGCCTGCGCAGGACGTCGTCGGCCTGGTCCGCATAGGAGAGATCCTCCGCGAACAACTCGGCGGGCAGGCTCGCGGAGAAGGTCGCGGGCAGATGGGAACGAGACTGGACATGGATCAGCCGGTGCTGATGCCGCGCCTGCCGCGCGAGCAGCGCTCCCGTGGAAAACGCATCCACCAGTACGACAATGGACGAATCATCCTCGGGCATCGAATCTCTCATCGGTTCGGTCATGGAATCAGCCTGCTGTCATAACTATTCGCCACGTGGTCGAGCATCCCGTAGAGCGCGTCGGAGCCGAGCCGCGCCAGATCCTCGCGACCGGCGCCGGCGGGCAACGGAAGTCGGCCCAATTTCCCCCAGCGCAGCGCGCCCTGCTCATCGATCACGGAGGTGGCGGCCCCGAAGTTGTCGGTGTGCAGGCAGAACGGGACATCGAGCAGGCCTTCGGTAAAGGCCTGCAGCAGCGCCACTCCCACGTCCGCGTCGAGCTCGAGCACCGTATCGATGAGGGTCCGCGCCTCGTCGAGCACCTCGCCGAAATACTGCGCCTCCGCCGGGGACGCCGGGTCCAGCGGCCCGTCCGCCTCTTCCGACGCAATACGCAGCGCCGCGATGTTTTCCGCGACGGACGGAATCTGCCACGCCTCCGACACCGTCTTCACGATCATCCGTTCACACCCGGTCGCCATGGCCAACCGGGCGCTGTCGCGGATCAGCCGGGTCGCGCCGTCGGGTGTCCTCGGGAAAAGACCCATGTACGTGTAGAACACGACATGCCAGGTCACATCGCCCAGATACGCGGCGGCCAGGGTCCGCAACGCCCGCAACGCGCCCCGATCCTGTTCGGCCAGTGTCCCTTGCGCGTAACTGAACGACATGTACCGCAGGCCGTGCTGCCGGAAGAAGCACCCCTCCAGAATCCCCATCGCCACCAGCAGCGACGGCGGGCACAGCTGGCCGAGCAGGCAGCCACCGAAGCTCTCGATATGCCCGAATTCGGCCGCGTCGGCGAGAAACCGGGTGCTCTCCGCCCACGCCTCGATCGCGTCGCGCAGTGGCAGCCTGCTGTAGGGCAGGCAGTACGAGACCGGCCCACCTTCCGTCGCGTCCAAGCCGACCTCGACCAACCGCTGAAAGACCCGCAGCGGCAACGCCGTACCGTGTCGCACCTGGACCGGGAACGTCGGCCCGTACAGGTCGGCGAGCACCCGCTTGGTCTCCTCGATCGAGTGGGAGACAAGTGGATACCCGTTCAGCTCCTCCCCCGCGGCGAGGCGTTCCAGCGGGCTCTGATAATCGCCGACGCGGGTGTAGCTGTCGAGCGTGAGCGTGCCGATCACCGGAAAATCCAGGTGCGCCACCCGGGCAAGGCCGGACCGCATCTCCGACAAGCTGCCCATGCCCATCCGCGGCTGGACAACCAGCTGCCCCGCGGCGGCGCGGTCCGCTACGAAACTGTCGAAGAACCCAGCCACGTCACCGACCCGAGATCAGCTCGAGCGTCGGCAATCCCGAGCGCGCGTCGACGGTGTGCACCTGGGATTTGTGCGGATCGCCCGCGCGCACCCGCGCCATCACCGTGTCACCGGCCGCGAAGTCGACCAGCGCACTGCGATACAGCGTGCGCAGGTGCGTGATGGACAGCCCGGACACCTCAGCCAGCCACCCGGCCGCGCTGTCGCTCCCCGGCTCGCCACGCAGCGCGGCGTGCAAGACCGGTACCTCGTCGATCCGCTCCGGATGGCACCGTTCGACGAATTCCGCCAGCCGCGCCCCCTCATCGGTGAACGGCGAGAAGACCATCGCGACCAGCTCGTCCTCCCCCAGCCCGAACGCGTTCTCGGCGTACGTGGCCGCCACCTCACGCTGTTTGACGACCTTCTCCGGCGTTTCATAGCGACCGAGAGCGAGCGCGATGAGGCTGTCCGGCATCTCCTTCCGGCGCATCATCGTCTCGGCGAACTCCAGATACTCGGAGATCCCGGCCTGGTAGGTCCGCCCCTCGACATACTCGACGCGCAGCCCGCGCAGGTGCGCCATGAGAGTCGGGTTGGCGCAATCGGATTCGGTGAAACTGAAGGCCAGATCATCGAACCGGAAGCCGAGGAAATGGACGATCAGATCCCAATGATCGTGCACGCGATAGCTGACCAGGTCATAGATGGAAACGAAGGTGGGCTGCACCGACCGATCACCCACGGCCACTTCGCGTTCGGCGGGCTCGTGCTCGTCGTCGCCGAACAATTCGCGGAAATACGCGTCGCCGACGCCACGCAACGCGGCAAGCAGGTCCTGGAATGTCATCCCCTTGCGCTGCACGTCGATGCCGATTCCCTTGGCCAGCCGGAGAATCCACGCGGCATAGAGGGCCTGCTCCCGCCGGGAGTCGCCGGTCATGATCGCGTCGACGCCGCCACGCCACCAGGCGGCCCGACCGTAGAAGTCGGCTACCGCCAGGTTGCAGCTGTTGCAGAAGGTAGGTCGTCCATCACCGGCCGACCGGTGCCCGTTCATCAACACGTCGAGCCGGTTGATCGCCACCAGCTTGTCCGGCAGCGGCAAATCGACACGGAACCGGCGGATTTCGGTGTGGTCGATGGTGAGCAGCTCGGCCCGATCGTCGTCGAGCAGACCCAGCGCCGAGTACACCCGATCGATGTTCTCCATCACCGCGCTCACCACGCCCGCGTGCCGCATGTTCGCCACCCGCATCAAAAACGTTCTGCCGTAAGCGAGTTGCAGGCGCAGCTGCACGGCCCGCACGAAGGCCACCACGTAGGTGCTGTCCTTGCCGCCGCCGTAAGCCACCATGACCTTGTAGTCGGCGAGCTTGGTGAGACCGCCCGCGTCCTCGATCAGCTTGTCGCCGACCGCCGCCACTCCGCGTCGCTCGTCCGTGGTGAGGAATCCGATCAGCTGCTCGTAGCGCTCTAGGTCGTCTTTGGCATCATGTCCAGCGTTCATAGCGATTCCGCCTCGAAGTCGAAGTTCTCGATGATCTTTCGGATGCCGGCCTCGACGACGTGCTCATCCTCGTGCAACACGATGAAGCGCCCGCGATGCAGCGCGTCGTACGCGCCGCCCGGCGCCAGCACCGCGCCCGGCGCGGGCAGCAGCTCACGCCAGACGATCGGGACTTGGTCCCGCATGGACGAAACCCGCAGCACCCGTTCGGTCCGCTCGGCGGACTTGGGCATGATCAGCCAACCGCCGGAGGAGTCGACCACCTCGGGGACCGGCGGAACCGGACCACCCGAGAGCGCCCGCAGGAACATCTCGTACAGGTTGACGCCGAACACCCGGTAGAGCAGGTGCGGCACTTCGGCGCCACCTACTCGCCCACCGATCTCCAGAAACACCGGATCACCCGCCGGGGTGAGGAACACCTCGAGATGAAAGGGCAAGCGGCGCAAGCCGAGTGCCGTGATGATCTGCTGCGAGAAGTCCTCGATCAGCGTCCGTTGCGGCGACGGCCCCATCAGCACCGAGCCGAGCGGTGTGCCGTGCGCGAAGGACAGACAGTCGTTGATGTAGCGGGAGACCGCCTGGAAGGTGACGCAGGCATCGTCGTCCGCGAACCCGTCCACGTGGTAGATCTGCCCGGCGATGAACTCCTCGATCTCGTAGTCCGCCAACGCGATCGACGCCAGCGCGGCATCCAGTTCCACAGCGTTGTCCACCCTGCGCACGCCGATGCTGGCGGCACCGCCGAGCGGCTTGAGAATCAATGGATAGCCGCAGGATTCCGCGAAGGCCCGCACCTGCTCGACGCTTCTACAGTCGGCGAACCGGGGCACCGGGATGCCCGCCTCGTCCAGCACCTGCTTCATCCGCACTTTGTCCCGGTACACGGCGACCTCGTCGACGGTCGGGCCAGGAATCCCCAGTTCCGCACGGACTTTGGCCGCGATCTCCAAAGTGAACTCCGACAGCGCGATCAGCTCGTCGACCGGCCCGACCCGCTCTATGATCTCCCGGACGGCCGCACCGAGCGCCGCCACGTCGTTGACGTCCTCGACCCGCACCTGACAGGCGATCTTCGCCGGATCCGTAAGCACGCCATCGGCTCCTGGACCGTCCACGACGTAACTGACCTGATTGGCCTCGTGATCGACGAACTCCTCGTAGCGAGTGAGCTCGTTGTCCCAGCGGATCCCGTCGAAGAACCGTGGCCACCGATTGACGATGACGATATGCATCAGAACACCTCTCGCGTTGCCGCGTCCTCGCTGTCCCAGGGACTGATGAGCGCCCGGTCCGCGCGCCAGGCCGAAAACCCTTGCGCCAGACCGAAACGCAGGAAACCGCGGAACCGCTCGATGGCGTCGTCGCCGAGGAACACGTCGGTGTATCCCAGTTCGAGCAGTTCGCGGCGGACCCGGTCGTCGTCGGATACCGCGGTGGTCAGCTTGCCGCCGATCGCGCACGGCACCTCCAGCCCGCGTTCCCGCAGGCCGGACAGCAGCACCTGCGCGCCGTGGAAGCCGTGGCCGTTCACGCTCGACACGACCAGCAGGTCGGGCCGGTCCGCGCGGATCGCGTCGGCCACGTGCTGCACCGGCGTACACGTGCCGAGGTTGTTGACCGTCGCGCCGTGCTCCTCGAGCAGCTTTTGCAGATAGACCAGGTTCCAGAGATGGGAATCGGACTCGACGGTGCTCAGCACGCACCGGAAACCAGCGTTCATGTCACGACCTCAACGTTAGCGTTCTCGCGGGCCAGCAAGGCTTTTCGGAAACTGGCCATCGTCAACGGCAGAAAAACCGCGCCGAACAGGCAGAGCAGTCCGCCCATCCACAGCGCGAGTCGCTGTGCGCCGATGGAGGCGCCCAGACCGCCGATCAGCAGGCCCGCGATCGGATAGGACAACAGGTTGAGCAGATAGAAGGGACCCATCACCTTGCCGAGATGCTCGCCGGGAATCACCTTCACCCGCTGAGTGCGGTTGTAGATGTTGTAGAGCGCATCCCCGACGAGCATCGCGACGAAAGCGGGGGCATAGACCAGATAAGAGGGTGCGAGGGCGGCAATCAGTACCGTGCCGCACATCAGCCAAAAGCCGATCGCCCCAATAGGTTCCACTCCGAAGCGCCGCAGCAGGGCGGGCATCAGCAGGAGGTTCAGCAGCCCAGTGACACCGACGGCCGCATTGAGCAGGCCGTACGCGGAGTCGGGCGCGTGGAAGACATCGGTGACCAGCGCCGCGTTCGAAACGATCAGCACGCCGACCACCAGGTTGATGGTGAAGTTGAGAATGCCGAGCAGCAGCACCGGACGGATGCGCACCATGAGCTGCCAGCCGATCGCCAACTCCGCCAGCACTTCTCGGGCCGCCCACCCGACGGCGGTGCGCACCTTCGGCCGGGGCAGCGGCAGCCAGGTGGCCGCGCTGATCGCGAACGCGGCGGCGGCCACGAGCAGCAGCCACAGCTTGCCGAGGAACGCCGCGGCCAGGATCGCCAGGGCGGGGCCGAGCGCCATCGCGAGCAATTCCATGTTCTGCACCAGCGACTGCACCGTGGCGATCTGCGAGTCGCGGGCGATCTGCGGCACCATCCGCTCGATCGACATGCGGATAGGTGCCACGCAGACCGACAGGCACGCACCGCCGGTCATCAATGCGGGCACCATCCAGCCCGGCCGGGTGAGGCAGACCAGCACGACGATGACCAGGATCACCGCGCGCATCACCGCGACTCTGGTGAACAGCCTTGCGCCACCGTCCCGGTCCGCGAGCAGACCCGCGAACGGGTAGGCGATCAGCGCGGGCAACCATTCCAGCGCGAACGCGAAGCCGAGGGTGGAGACCTGCTTGGTGTCGTGAAAGATCAACAGCGGCACCGCGAACAGCACAACCTGTTCGGCAACCAGTCCGAGCAGAACACCCGTGGCGAACAGCGCGCTCTGCTTACCCACCCCGCCGGCTCCGCCAGCTGCCGACCCCGGGCGCCGAGGCACGGCCCGCTGCTTCATCCCAGCCGTCTCTCGTGTTCACGGATGAGCGGAAGCACGTGGGTGTAGAAGATGCGCATCTCGTCGCGAGTCGGCCAGCCGGAGAAGATGAATTCGCTGACCCCGACCGCCTTGTATTGGTAGAGGTAGTCGGCGACCTCTTGATAGCTGCCGACCACGCACAGCGCCGGTCCGCCGCGATAGGGCACGAAGCCGGAGTAGATCATCGGCGACAGCCAGTCGTCGGCGGCCTGCTCGGCCAGCCGGAACGAGGTTTTCACGGCCACCGAATCGGAGGCGGCCACGACCTGCGCGACCCACTCCCGATGCTTTTCGTCCGGGTTTTCCTGCATAGCGGCAAGGTCGGTGAGCGCCTGCTCCCGAGTTTCCCTGGCCAGGATGTGCATTCGAGTGCCGACCCGGGCGCCCTTGTCGAGCACCGGCCGAGCCGCCGCGCCCATGCCTTCGGGCGTATCGCCGTAGCGCAACCAACAGTCGCCGTACATCGCGGCCGTCTCCTGCGCGATCTCCGAGGCGCCGCTCAGATAAATCTCGGGCCGGCCGCCACCCTTGTAGCCGAGGCCGAGCGCGGCCTCCTTGATGACATAGTGCTCGCCCTCATACGACAGCGGCGACTGCCCACTCCAAAACCGGTGGCAGATATCGAGGAATTCCTGAGTGCGGGCATACCGTCCGTCATGCGCGACGAAATCGCCGTAGCCCGCCTGCTCCGCGGGCGAGATGCCCGCCACCAGGTTCAACGAGATGCGCCCGTCGGACATCCAGGAGATCGTGTTCACCACCTGGGTGAACAGCGTCGGCGAGAGCAGCCCGGGCCGGTAGGCGAGGATGAAGGTGACGTTCTCGGTCTCCCGGACCAGCGCGCCGATCATCGGCAGCGGATCGGGCATGTAGTCGGCGATGCCCATCAGCAGGGAGTCGACGCCCAGCGCGTCCGCCTCCTGTACGAAGTCCACCATCCCGTCGAAGTCGAGTTCGCCGACTCGGTACTTCTCGGTCGCCTTCTGCTGCCCGCTGTCCAGCGGCGCGCACCAGTGGAACCGCAACTCCCCGTGCTCGGGGTTTCGGGTATGAGACAGCGGGGCGAAGTTCGTACGGTCGTAGTTCATTGTTATCGGGATTCACTTCCGGTATCGCAACGGAGGCAGCAGAAGGTGTTCGGCACCAATTCAGACAATAGCCGATCCAAGACCACCCTCTCAGAATGCACGCGTCCGGAGCTGTATCCCCAGAAGCTCCCAAAGGAAGTCGCATCCCCGCTGCGACTCCCCCTGCCCTGTTAAGGCAAAGTTACATCGACTGTTCGTTGCTGTCAAAGGAGTATAAGCTGCCTGCAACGTTACAGTTGAACAATTGTTCGGCCAGCGGAACACTGTCGCTTTCAGCAAACGATCTTCTGCGGAAACCCCCCATTCGGGGGGTGGACGACAACGCCCGGACAGGGGAGAATTGGGCCGCTACCAGTGTGTTAGCACCATGTTACGACAGGAACGGGGGGTTCGACGTAAACCGTCAAGCAATAGTTTCCCACCAGTTACCGGGTATTCTGGAAAGACTCTCGGATATATACGTTAGCCGATAGTCGGCGCATTTACCTACGAGAGATCCTCGGGCATCTGTTAACACCATCGGCTTGCCTACATATTTTCAGATGGCGAATACGGGATAGAGCGACCGCGCCACACGCGTCCGGTCTTTTTTATTTCACGGTTGCGACGGACATCGCACCGCTGAACGACGAGCTCCCCCGCACGACTATTGAACGGATCGGACTTTGCCTGAATTGACTGAACCGACCGCAGCCACGCCGCCACTACCGCGTGCGCATCTCACGTCGAAACGCACCATCGCGGCGTTGACCCTGCAGGCCCGATTTCTGGCCGCCGCGCGCGAGTTCTTGACCGCGGAGGGTTTCACCGAGTTGTTGCCGCCCATCATCGGTCCGGTCACCGACCCGGGGGCGCGCGGCGCGAAACAGGTCGACATCGACTACTACGGGCACCGCTACAAGCTGATGACCAGCGGCATTCTCTACAAACAGACCTCGCTGCTCGCCTTCGACAAGATCTTCCACGTGGCCCCGAACGTGCGGCTCGAGCCGCTGGAAACCGCGGTGACACACCGGCATCTGGCTGAGTTCCACCAGCTCGACGTGGAAATCGCGAACGGGTCGCGCGAAGACGCCATGGACGTGGCCGAGCGGCTGACCAAGTACGCGGTGGAATACGTGCTGAGCAGCGCCCAGCGCGAATTGGAAGTCTTGGACCGCGATCTCGAACAGTTGAAGCAGGTACTCGCGGGTCCCTATGACCGCAAGCGGCACACCTCCGCGGTGACCGAGCTGCGCGACCTCGGTTACGACCAGCGCGAGCACACCGAAATCGACTGGCAGGGTGAGGAAATCATCTCCGCCGCGGCCACCCGCCCGTTCTTCATCACCGACTATCCCAAGGGGTCGCGCGGTTTCTACGACAGCGAAAACCCCGACGAACCGGGCATGTTGCGCAACTTCGACCTGATCTTCCCCGGCGGGTTCGGCGAAATGATGAGCGGCAGTGCGCGCGAGTCGGATTACCGCACGCTGCTGACTCGCATCCGCGAAACCGGTGAGAACCCAGCGAAATACGAGTGGTATCTCACCGTGGCGCGCGAAGGACTCTCGCCCAGTGCGGGTTTCGGCCTGGGCGTGGAGCGGTTCACCCGGTTCCTCGGCGGTCTCGCCGCGGTCTGGCAGGCCACCGCCTACCCCAAGATCCCAGGGGAGCTACGTCCATGAGTGTGCTGTCGGCTCCTGGATTTCCCGAACGCGAGGTGCGGGCGCGGGCGCGCACCGCGGCGGGTTCGGTGTTTCCGGACAATGCGCGCTACGGCTCGACCCTGTTCGGACAGGGTCAGCTCGCGGACGCGCCCGCCAGGGACGCGATCGACCACGCCCGGCTGGTCCCGCCGGTGTTCGTGCCGCTGCGCGAAGAGAAGATGTTCGACCTCGGCCGGGAACCGCTGGCCGGTGACGTCGACCTGACCACCACCATCGGCGGTCTGCGTTCGACGCTGCCGGTGTACGTTTCGGCGTTCGGCTCCACCGCGGTGGCCAACGGCGATCTCGGTGTCGCGGTGGCCGGACAGGCGGGCGCCGCCGGTGTGCCGATGGTGATCGGCGAAAACATCGTGCCCGTATCGGGTTACGGCCGGATGGTGGACGAGGAGCAGAGCTCGCTGCTGCGGCGGCTCACCGAATACACCAAGATGGCCGCCGACGATCTCGGCGGCGTGATCGTCCAGCAGAGCACCGAGGACGCCGACGCCGAGGTCTGGAACCTGGTGTACAGCGACCCGGCGAGCGAGCCGCTGCTGGCAAGCGGCCGCCTCGCCTTCGAGTTGAAGGTGGGCCAGGGCGCGAAACCCGGCATCGGCGGCATGACCCTCATCCCCCGCGAACGGGCCGCGCACCTGTCGGCGCAGTACGACATCCTGGACATCTACGACGCCACCGCGGCCTCGGTGCTGCGCTCGGCCACCCCCGGCACCTTCACCGCGGAGATCCTGCGTCAGCAGATCCGGTTGATGCGCAACAACTATCCGCGCTGCCGGGTCTGGGTGAAGCTGCCGCCCGCCCGGGATGTGGCCGACGCGGCCGAGGTCGCGTGGGCGGCGGGCGCGGACGCGGTGACCATCGACGGCGCCGAGGCGGGCACCGGCTGGGCACCGCACGGGTTCCTCGACCATGTCGGCCTGCCGCTGGCCGAATGCCTGCGCCGGGTCGCCGACCGCGAGCGGCACGAACACAGCCTGCTGGTCTCCGGAAGATGTTGGGAGGGAACCAGAGTCGTCAAATGCCTGGCCCTCGGCGCGTCCGCGGCCGGCCTCGGCCGGGCCGCCTTGGTCGCCGCCGACGAGAACGCCGATCATGGACTGACGAACCTGCTCGCCGCGTTCGACCTGGAGCTCCGGCTCCTGATCAGCGCGCTCGGCAAGTACCGGATCGCGGATCTGGCCGCCGAGGACATATGGTTCCCTGCTACCAACGAGAGGACGTAATGACTACAGAGCGACAGTGGCGCGTGGCAGTACTCGGCCCCGGTGGTGTGGGCGGACTGGTCGGCGCGCTGCTGGCCCGCGCCGGGCACCGGGTGACCTTCCTCAGTGGACCGGAGACAGTGCGCACCGTGCAGGAGCACGGGATGCACGTGCGCAGTGGGATGTTCGGCGACTTCACCGTAAAAGCCGAGGCGGACACCGAGTTACGTGAACCCGTAGACCTGTGTCTGGTAACGGTCAAACAGAACGTCCTCGGTGCGGCCGTCGACCGGGTGCCGCCCGCCGCGCTGGGCGACGGCTTGGTCGTGCCGCTGCTCAACGGAATCGAACATCCCGCAGTCCTCCGCGAGCGGTATCGCCCGGAACTCGTTGTGCCCGGCGTGATCCGGGTCGCGTCGAACCGCGTTGCACCCGGCACCATCGAACACGGCAGCCCGTTCGTAGAGATCGATCTGGCCAGCGCCACCACGCCTCCCGAACAGCTCGACGCACTGGTCGCGACGCTCAATGGCGCTGGCATACAGGCGAAAACGCGCGACGACGAATCCGCCATGCTGTGGGGCAAGCTCTTCTTCCTCGCCCCCTTCGCCCTGCTGACCACGCACCATGAGGTTCCCATCGGCGACCTCCGCACCGAGCATCGCACCGAGCTGGTCGACCTCGTCACGGAGATCGCCGCCCTCAGCAGCGCCGCGGGTGTGCCCGCCGATGTCGAAGCAGCCCTGCGCTTCTACGACGCCTTCCCACCCGAAGCCAAGTCCTCGATGCAACGCGACGCCGAGGCCGGACGTCCCCTGGAGCTCGATGCCATCGGCGGCGCACTGCTGCGCATCGCCCAGCAGCACACCGTCCCGATGCCACTGACCGAACGCCTGGTCACCGCTCTGACGCCACTGATCAACGGATCGACGGCCGAATCGGGGCATTGACGGCAGCACAGCATGTTCGAGTTCGCCTGCGGGCCACGCAGCACTGCGCGGACAATGACTGTGCGACCCCGGTTGCGGCGAATGTTGTTCGCCGCGACCGACGTTCATCACAGCGGCGAGCTGTTGCCCGATATCGCGGGTCGATCGCAGTGCGTGGGGTGATGGTCTCGTCGCGATACCAGTGCAGGGGATATCGATGGACACTTCAGGGATTCCCGAGGACGAACAGCTGTACTTGTTCACGGGCGGCACGATATTGACCGTTGACCGGGCATTCTCGATCGCCGAGGCAATCGCGGTTCGAGGCGATCGGATCATCGCGGTCGGCGCCGAGGCGACGGTACGCGAACTCGTGGGAGTGGGCGCCACGGAGATCGATCTGGCGGGCCGAACGATGTTGCCGGGCTTCGTCGATGCGCATACCCACGTATTGACCGGCAGCATGGTGGCGGCGCTGATGGAGTACGTCGGCATGGCGCGCTTCGCCACCGCGCAAGAGGTACTCGCTCATCTGGCAGACCTGGCAAGCCAAGCGCCCGAAGGCACATGGATCCTCGCCCGCAATTTCGATCCGGCGGTGCAGCCTGACCTGGCGGCGCTGACGTTCGCCGAACTCGACGCGGTGTCGACCACGCACCCGGTGTTCGTCCTCAACGCCTCCGGGCACATCGCCTACGCGAATTCCGCGGCGTTCGCCGCCGCGGGCATCGGGGAGGACGTCGAGGATCCGGAAGGGGCCGAGTTCGTTCGCGATGCCGACGGAAAGCTCACCGGGACAATGAAAAACGGTGTCGCATACAATCAGGTCCTGGGGAAATGCGACGCCGCTGCCGGATTGAACCCGGTCGACGCGCTGATCGAGCTACTCGAAGGTTGGCGGCAGGTCGGGTTGACCACGGTGAGCGAACTGGGCTTGGGCACCTTGAGCCACACGCCCGGCGACCTCGCCGTCCTGACGCAGGCGGCCCGCACCGGCAAGCTCGAGACCCGTATCCGCGCGTACCCCTTCTACACCCTCGGGACCGACACCTGGGACGCCGCTGGGGTGCGGCCGGGCGACGGCGACGCGCTGGTGCGTATCGCGGGCTACAAACTCGTCGCCGACGGCTCCAACCAGGGTTTCACCGGCCTGCAACGCGAGCCGTATCTCAATACCGACAACTACGGAATCGCGTACATGGAACCCAAGGTGCTGGCCGCGGAGGCGGTCGACCGCGCGAGCAAGGGCTGGCCGCTCGCGATCCATGGCAATGGCGACGCCGGTATCGACAACATCCTGGATGCCTGCGACGCGATCCGCGACGCCGGGGTGGAGCCGGGCGCTGTGCGGGTGCGGATCGAGCACTGCTCGATCCTGCACGACGAACAGATCGCCCGCATGAAAGACCTTGGCGTGTCCGCCAGCTTCCTGATCGGGCATGTCCACTACTGGGGTATTGCGATGCGCGACACAGTCTTCGGCGAACGGAAGGCCTTGCTGCTCGACCGATGCCGCAGTGTGGAGGCAGCGGGAGTCGGGTTCACGCTGCACTCCGACTTCATGGTCACCGACCCCAACCCGCTGCACATGATCGAGATGGCCGTCACCCGGCGCACCTGGAAAGAACCCGACTACGTGCTGGCACCCGACGAGCGCATCTCGGTGGAATCGGCAATCCGCGCTGTGACCTCGGAGGCGGCGTGGCAGCTCTCCTCCGAACATGAGGTCGGCAGCCTCGAAGTCGGCAAGTACGCCGACTTCGTCATCCTCGGCCAAGACCCGCGGGCAGTCCCACCCGATCAGATCAAAGGCATCACAGTCGTGGAAACCTGGATGAACGGCAACCAGGTCTATTCAGCGAGCTGACGCCTGACAGCGCGGGTTTCGTTCACGCCGAAGGTAACCATCGCGGTGCGCGGCCGCGGACCATAGCGTCGAGGGGTGGGTGCTACACGGCGGCGGCCGTTGAAAACCGTTACCGGAGTGAGTGGTTCGGCCGACGTTTATGGGGCCGCGGTGGATCCCGGACAATCCACCGTGGCCTCGGCCATCGAGATCGCGAAACTCGCCGAAGCCAACGGGTTCGACGCGCTGTTCGCCGCGGACCTGCTCAGTTTCGGGGCGCAGGGCGCGATCGGGGCGCAGGAACCGCTGATCTTCCTGTCCGCGCTGAGCGCGGTGACCAGCCACGTCGGCCTGATCGCCACGGTGACAACGACTTTCCACCATCCATACAACCTCGCCCGACTGTTCGGCACCCTCGACCACGTCAGCAACGGCCGCGCCGCCTGGAACGCGGTCACCTCGTCACTGGGTGAGGAGAACTACGGCGACCAGGACCTACCGTCGCCGGAGGAACGGTACGAGCGCGCCACGGAATCACTCGAGGTCGTCAACGCGCTGTTCGACAGCTGGCAGCCCGGCGCCCTGACCCCCGACGGACACGGCGGCGCGATCCTCAACGCCGACCTGGTCCGCCCGATCGACTACGCGGGCAAACACTTCACGGTCCGCGGACCCTTGAACATCCCGCCGCTCCCGCAACGCCGCCCCGTGCAATTCCAAGCTGGTCAATCCGTGGCAGGCCTCGAACTCGGCGCCCGCTTCGCCGAAGTCGTCTTCACCTCCCTGCCCACCCTCGATGACGCCATCACCTACACCAAGAAAATCCACACTCGCGCAGCAGAACTGGGCGGCGCGGACGGCCTCCCCCTGATCATGAGCTCGTTCCACGCCACCTACGGCGCGACCGAAGCCGAAGTCCACCAACTGGTCCGCGACCGAGCCGAAGCCACCGACTTCGACGCAGGCCGCCTCGCCCTAGCCGACATGCTCGGCGGCAACATAGACCTCTCCGACCTCCCCCTGGACAAGCCGATCCCGGAACACCTCCTGCCCGACCTACATTCAGTCCACCGCCGCCGCGGCCGAGTCGAAATCTTCAGCAACTTCGCCCGTTCCGGAAAAACCCTCCGCGAGCTGATCATCGCCGCCAAGGACACCGGCCACTGGGCCGTCGCAGGCACCCCCGACCAACTAGCCGACGCCATCGCCGAACGCTACAACGCAGGCGTCCTAGACGTAATCACCCTCGGCGGCCTCCCCGACCCCCGAACCCGCGACTTCCTCCTCAACGGCCTCCTCCCAGAACTCCACCGCCGCAACATCATCGACCCCGACTACGTCGGCGCCACCTTCCGCGACAACCTCGAACTCCCACCCCTGCCTACGACCTGACACCGGCCGAGCCTGCGGTCGCTTGTCAGGCGAGGTCGGTGATGTGGATGTAGTCGCGGACGCGAGTTCCGTCCGGCGTCGGATAGTCGTCGCCGAACGAGAGCATCACGGTGATCGAGCTTCCCGAGCTGGCCGCCGCTGCGATGGCGATGAACCGGCACCTGAATCTGGGCTAGTGTCTCATCCGGCGAAATCCGACATAGGCGTTCGGCCCGCCAGTCTAGTTCGGCCAACACTTCAACCCATCCGGGCTGTTCGTAGGTCCGAATACTTGGATGTACTGGTGAACTGGACTGGTCCATTTCCTTCGTCCCCGTCATTGTTGACGGGCGACATCGGATTTGTTGGATCGCACATATGAATGGAGAGTTGCAATGCGCGTTGATCGCGCTCGAATCATCGCTCTACTCGGTGTAACCACCCCTGTCGCAGTGGCGATGGTAGTGGCCGCCAGCCCTGCATACGCAACCGCGGATCATGTCTACACGTCCGATGTCACCGTAACGGTGCCGAAGGGCGTCAACACCATCACTGCCACCCTCACCGGTGCAGGCGGTGCAGGCGGTGGCCTTACCACTGATCTGAAACCCGGTAAATCCGGTGGTGCGGGCGGCGGAGGCGGCGGGGGTGCGACCGTGACCTGCACTCTGACCAATCTTACCGCAGGTCAGAAGCTGAAAATCAGTCCCGGGGCCGGCGGCAACGCCCATGCCCCCACCGCAGGCGCCCCTGGGGGCCCAGCCAAAATTCAAGATGTCGCCAGTGGCAATCTCCTGGCCCAGGCAGACAGCGGCGTGGGCGGCCAGGACGGATCGGAGGGCGCAATCACCGGTGGCCGCAGCGGTGCCGGCGGCTCCTTGGACGTCGACAGTACCTACTGTCGCGGAGGGGATTTGGTCAGTCACGTCAAGGGGCACGACGGACTCAACGGCTCCGACACCAAAGGCGGCAACGGCGGCGCTGCCGGAACACCTTCGAGCGCATGCCCCGCCACGGCCGGTGAAGGCGGCAACGGCGGCGACGGCGGAACCAAGAAGAACTACGGTCAGAACGGCGACAACGGCTGTATCAACCTCGTCTACTAACTCAATAAGAGAGCCATTTTCAAGATCCGCACTCGAAGGAGGCGACCCCCAGGGGGGACGGTCCCTTGGGGGTCCTCGGCATGTTCTACCGGCTGGCAGAGAACCTCGGTGACGGGCTGCCGCTGGACGACCTCAGCGGTCGTCCCGTCCTCAGCGGCCGGCTCGTGCCACCACCCTCGCGGCGCTAGTTCCGCGCGGCCAGGATTTGGGTGAGGTAGTCCGGGGTGCCGTCGATGCGTTGCAGGTGCGGGTAGCGGAGGCCGTCGTGATAGTTCAGTTCGATGGTCCGGGTCTGGTCGAAGTCTTTGACCTGCAAGCGGATCGGTGCGGGGTTTGCCTTGGCTGCCTCGATCGCGGCTTCCATCGTGGCTTGGGAATAGGGGGCGTCGTTGACCGAAACCACCGTCATCCCGGTGCCGACTTTCGCCTTGAATGCGGGTCCGTCCCAGCGCACGTCGGTGACCTTGCCCGCACCGGACACATTGAGACCGATCGAGTAGGTGTAGTTGACGGCGCCCTCGGCCTCTTTCCGCAGAGCCGTGAGGAGGTCACCGGGGTTGTTGTCGTAGACCAACTTCCACCCCGTCTTCTCGACACTCGAGGCGAACGGTTCCTTTCCGTCGAGGCGATCGCGCAGGTACTTGGCCCAATCGTCGGCGACTACGCCGTTCAGCGTCGAGACGACGTCGTCGAATTTGTAGGTATTCTGCGACTCCCACTTACTGTCGTCGACACCGAAGAACGCGCGAGCGAAATCATCGAGTGACTTTGTGTTCCCGGACAGTTCGCGGATACGCGCGTCCACCCCCAGCCACACCAGTTGACCGCCCTGGTAGTAATCCTCGCTGAGCTGCCACGCCCGATACGGCTTCGTACGCCGCTGCGCGACGATCGGATCGTTGGTGGTGTCCTGCAGACTGCGCCAGCTGAGTCCGGGCCGGTTATCGGTGTATGTGGCGACAACCGCAGCCAGCGCATCACGAGAGACTTCCGCGGGCCGCAAGCCGGACCGGCCGGTGAGCACGTTGCCCCAATACTGCGTCTGTCCCTCGTAGACCCACAGCAAGCTGTCTTGCATCGGGACGTTGTAGGTGGGTGTCCACAGGTCTGCCGGGCGACGGAACTTGCCGTTCCAGGAATGGGTGTACTCGTGCCCGAGCAGGTCGTCGCTGCCGAGCGTGGGGTTCCACCCGGTGAAATAGTCCGTGCCTTCGCCGTTCTCGCTGGATCGTTGGTGTTCCAGTCCGTTGGAGCTGAGCTGATCCGACAACGACAGCAGGAAGTCGTAGTGGTTGTAGTGCTGTGAGCCGTACAGTCCCACAGCCTGTTTCACCAGAGCCCTGTGCAGCTCGATGTGCTCGGGCTTGGCCTCGAGCTGCTCCGGCGCGTCTGCGAATACTTGCAGCCGCACCGGGGTTTTCGCGCCGGGAGCCAGGTCGAACTCCTTGTGATAGCGCCCCGCGTACACGGGCGAGTCGACGAGGATGTCCAACGGAACAGTCTTGTAATTCACGGTGTCGCCGTTTTTGCTATCGACATCCAGCGCGGTTCCGGCCTCGAATCCCGGCGGGTAGGTGACGCTCGCGGTGAACGGAATCCGGCTGACGGGAGTACCGGCCGGATAGAGGACCACCGCATTCCACTGCACATTCAGCATATTCGGCGTCATCACCACGCGCCCCTGAGTGGAATCGGTGGGGGTGAGGTATTGGAAACTCGCGTCAATTGAATCCACGCCGTCGGGCACAGTCACCTTGAACGCGTACACGTTCGACGGATCACGCTTCCACTCCAGCTTGTTCCCGGCGCCGGTGAAGACGATGCCCCCGATCTTGTCGATCGGACCGGACGGAGAGTGGTTGCCGGGCAGCCACTGCGGATAAAGCAGATCTACCTCACCCGACCGAACGGGGATCGTCTGTTTCACCTGAATCACGCGTTGCGGCAGATTGGTCACGTCGACCGCCACCGAGATCGCTTTCTGATTCGCCGGAGCTTCATCAGAATTGTTGCGCAAGCCGAAGTACAGCGAGCCGGCCAGGAGAATGAGAACGACGACGCCAACCGCGCCGATAATACGAATCTTGGTCAACGACACTCCCAGTCACACAGACGATCTAGCCGACACGACGAAATAGCAACAATGCCCACCCCGGCGGCTCGTACTCATCGCCAAGGATGGGGACCTACCGATTGCCGTTATAAACAATGCAGCTTATAGCGGCAACAAGCTCGCGTACAGAGCGGTCGCCGCGACTGCATCCCCTATCCCCTCCTCCGGCGTCAACGCTTCGAGTAGCTCGTTCAGGTCGGCGACCGTCCCTTAGGTTGCTGAACTAATGGTCGATCCTACGAGGGTTGGTATCGCAGAGTGCGAAGAGCGAGTGTGGTCTGCGTCATAGTTTCGGCGGCGTGCGGCATCTGCCGAAGAAAGCACCAAACCGATGCTCTACGGCAATGAACGGCCGTCTACCTAGAATTACCTCTGAGTCAGAGCTAATATGGCGGCATGGAGGAGACGCTGGAGACCGCCGCGCAGATGGAACTGGTCGGGCGACTGCTGAACACCTTCGGCCGCTTTCGCCGACAGATCGCGCGGTTGGTCGGCCGCTCGTTCGATCAGCCCGGGGTCAGCGCCTCGCAAGCGGAGTTCCTGCGTCTGGTCGGGCGCAATCCGAATATCTCCGTCAAGGCGGCAGCCACCGAGATGGGGCTGGCCCCGAACAGCGTGTCGACCTTCGTCACCGCACTGGTCAAGGCGGAACTGCTGGTGCGCGAGCCGGATCCGGCGGATCGGCGCGCGACCCGGCTGAGCCTGCCCGAGCCGGTGCAGCGCACGGTCGACGAAACCCGCAGGCGCAGGCACGGACTGGTCGCCGCCGCCCTCGACGAGCTGTCCGCCGACGAGCGCGAACAGCTGATCCGCGGACTGGCGGTGGTCGGCAAACTGACCGGAATTCTGCACGAACACGAACAGAGGACACGGCGATGAGAACGAATTCCCTTGCCCCACCAAAGAACAGCCCGGCTGTCGAATGCGCGGGCCTGACCCACCGCTACGGCGAGCACATCGTGGTGGACCACGTGGACCTGCGCATCGACCGCGGCGAGGTCTTCGGCCTGCTCGGCCCGAACGGTGCGGGCAAGACCACCACGATCCGGTTACTGACCACACTGATGCCGGTACAGGAGGGCACGGTCCGGGTACTCGGGTTCGAGGTCGGGCGGCGCGATATCGATATCCGCTACAACCTCGGCTATGTGCCACAACAGCTTTCGATCGAAGGTGCACTCACCGGCCGGCAGAACGTCACCTGGTTCGCCCGCCTGTTCGACGTGCCTC
Source organism: Nocardia sp. NPDC060255 (assembly GCF_042727395.1). NCBI lineage: Bacteria > Bacillati > Actinomycetota > Actinomycetes > Mycobacteriales > Nocardiaceae > Nocardia > Nocardia sp. NPDC060255. The sequence continues at coordinate 57,093 of NZ_JBHXAU010000015.1, forward strand.
GCCGCGAACGCGCCCAGCGAGTGGAAGAAGTGCTGGCCGCCATGGACCTGCTCGAGGTGGCAGATCGACTGGCCGCCGGCTACTCCGGCGGTATGGTCCGCCGACTGGAACTGGCGCAGGCCCTGGTCAATCGCCCCGCCTTGCTGATTCTCGACGAACCCACCGTCGGCTTGGATCCCATTGCCCGCGACAGCGTGTGGGACCGGGTGCGCGACCTGCGCCACCGCTTCGGCACCACGGTGCTGCTCACCACCCACTACATGGCCGAGGCCGACCTGCTGTGCGACCGAGTCGCGCTGCTGCACAAGGGAAAACTGCAGTCGGTCGGCTCCCCCACCGAACTCAAGGCCGCCCTCGGCCCCGACGCCACCCTCGAAGACGTCTTCCGCCATCACGGCGCCGCCCTCGACGAGGACTCGACCACCGAAGGAGGGCTGCGTGGTGTCCGAAGCACCCGTCGAACCGCTCAACGTGCAGGCTGACTATCCGCCGCTGCGCCTGGCCCCGCACGGCCTCGGCCGACTGCGCACTCTCGGCTCCCGGATCAACACCTTCGCACTGGTCGAACTGCAGAAGCTGCGCCACGACCGCACCGAACTCGTCACGCGCGCAGTACAACCCGCGCTCTGGATGCTGATCTTCGGCACCACCTTCGCCCGCCTGCACACCATCCCCACCGGGAACATGCCCTACCTGGACTTCCTCGCCCCGGGCATCATCGCGCAGTCGGCCCTGTTCATCGCGATCTTCTACGGCATCATGCTGATCTGGGACCGCGACGCGGGCATCCTCAACAAACTGATGGTCACCCCCACGCCCCGAGCCGCGCTCATCACCGGCAAATGCTTCGCCGCCGGAGTACGCGCGGTTTCTCAGGTGCTGATCATCGTGGTGCTGGCGCTGGTCATGGGCGTGCACATGACGATGAACCCGCTGAAGCTGTTCGCCGCGATAGTGGCCGTGCTACTCGGCGCATCGTTCTTCGCATGCCTGTCGATGACCATCGCGGGCTTGGTCGTGAAACGCGACCGCCTGATGGGCATCGGCCAAGCGATCACCATGCCACTCTTCTTCGCCTCCAACGCTCTCTACCCACTGGACCTGATGCCCAGCTGGCTGCGCGTCATCAGCCACATCAACCCGCTCAGCTACGAAGTCGACGCCCTGCGTGGACTATTGGTCGGCGGCACCTACCACCTCTGGACCGACATGGGCGTTCTCGTCTTCGCCGCCGTCCTCGGAATCGCCTGCGCCTCGGCGCTTCTCGGTCGACTTACTCGATAGTCGTCCAACGGGCACCTTGACCGGTCTTGTACCGGACGACTCTTCGCAGTACTGTCCAGACACATGTCCAGCAGATATGTGGACAGGCTTGCGGAGAGGATTTCCCTGATGACACTGGTCAAGCCGCAGCGAGTGTCCGGCGGAGCGGATGAGCACGGGCACCTCGAGGAGTTCCGCACCGATCCGATCGCACTGATGCGACGCGTCCGCGCCGAATGCGGCGACATCGGAACCTTCGAACTCGCCGGACACGATGTCGTCCTGCTGTCGGGCGCGGAGGCCAACGAGTTCTTCTTCCGAGCCGGCGACGACGATCTCGACCAGGGCGCGGCCTACCCGTTCATGACACCGATCTTCGGCGAAGGCGTGGTCTTCGACGCGAGCCCGAAACGCCGAAAAGAGATGCTGCACAACCAAGCTCTGCGCGCCGACGCCATGCGCGGGCACGCCGCGACCATCGCCGCCGAGGTGGACCGGATGCTGGCCAGCTGGGACGACGAGGGCGACATCGACCTACTCGAGTTCTTCGCCGAGCTGACCATCTACACCTCCTCGGCCTGCCTCATCGGCGTGAAGTTCCGCAACGAGCTCGACGCTCGATTCGCGCAGCTCTACCACGAACTCGAACAGGGCACCGACGCACTGGCCTACGTCGATCCCTACGCGCCGATTGAGAGCTTCCGCCGCCGCGATGAAGCCCGCGAGCAACTCGTCGAACTGGTGCAATCGATCATGGCGAGCCGTGCGGCAAATCCGCTGTCCGGCAAGGACTCTCGCGATATGCTCGACATCCTGATCTCGGTCCGCGACGAGACCGGCGCACCACGCTTCTCGGCGAGCGAGATCACCGGCATCTTCATCTCGATGATGTTCGCCGGACACCACACCACCTCGGGCACCGCGGCATGGACGACCATCGAACTACTGCGACACCCTGACGTATTGCGCACGGTGGTCACCGAACTCGACGAGCTCTACGCCGACGGTTCGGAAGTCAGCCACAACGCCTTGCGTCAGATCCCGAATCTCGAAGCGGCACTGAAGGAATCCCTGCGCCTGCACCCGCCGCTGATCATCCTGATGCGCATCGCCCGGGACGAATTCGAGGTGTGCGGGCACCGCATCGCACCCGGCGACATGGTGGCGGCGACGCCCGCGATCTCCAACCGCATCCCCGAGGACTTCCCCGACCCGGACGCCTTCGAGCCGAGCCGCTACCTCGATCCGCGGCAGGAAGACATCATCAACCGCTGGACCTGGATTCCCTTCGGCGCGGGCCGCCACCGCTGCGTCGGCGCGCCGTTCGCGCTCATGCAACTGAAAGCCATCTTCTCGATCCTGTTGCGGGACTGGGAATTCGAGCTGTCCCAGCCGTCGGACACCTACCGCAACGACCACTCCAAGATGGTGGTGCAGCTGCAGCAGCCATGCCGTGTCCGCTACCGCCGACGCTCAGCTCATGGCTGAGTGAGGAAATTCGCGATGAGCGTGCTCGCCAGCTCCGGCATCCCGTTGTTCTGCCGTTCCGCGGCGGTGACCACGTCGTAGTGCCGGTAGCCGGGAATGATTTTGGCGTTGGCGGGCAGCAGGCCGCCGTAGCCCGCGTTCTGCAGGGGCGAGTCGCCCGAGAGCAAGGTGAGGTTGCGCCTGGCCGAGGGCGTGCTCTGCCAGCGGTCGCCGTGCAGCAGGAAGTTCAGGATGCCGCCGCTGCGGTTCTGCAACTGCCGCAGCTCACCGTCGCGCCCGAGCCCGAGCGCGAAGATCGTGTCGGTGATGATGCGCAGCGGGGTGTACTCCTCGAAGAAGTCGGTGGGCTGCCCGCCGGGGTTCATCGCCCGCGCGAACTCGCGCACGTCGGTGACCTCGTGGTCGCGGTCGGTCGGCTGGCCGCGCACCGGATCGATGCCGTCGATCGTGGACGCGGGCATCTGGTCGTAGTTCTTCCAGCCGCACAGCTGGTTGTGGTCGACCGGGGTGTAGTTCTGGCCGTAGCCGACCCGCAGCGGAATGATGAACAGCGTCGGCCCGAGGACCGGCACCGAAGCGAGCCCGTTGGGAATCGGGTAGGTCTTGCCGACCGTCGGGCAGTCGTAATATCCCAGCCCCGCCTGCAGGACATATTCCGCCGAGTTCTGGTCGAACAGCATGCCGAGTGCCGCGGTGTTGGTGAGCCGGAAATCGCGCGGCAGATTCTGGCCGGTGAACAGATCCAGATAGTCCTTGCCGTAGAACGCCCGCATCCACGGTTCGGTCCGCAGATCCGCGGGCACCAGGGTCTTCAGATCGCTTTCGCCGTCCGGGTTCTGGTCCGCGGCCATGCCCGCCAGCTGATAGGCGTTCATGATCTCACTCGCCGCGAGCACCGGCCATTGCGCGACACCGAGGCCGTTCTTCAATAACCAGTCCACGCCGTTCTTCACCGCGCCACCCACGGCGGAGAAGAACATGTCCAGCGGCGGCGCGCCCGCGAAACCGGCGGGGTCGGTCATGGCGAAGCCGTCTTCGGGGATGATGCCGCCACCGCACAGGTTGAAGCCCGCGTCCTCGGTGGTGGCCGCGTTCTGGTCGAAATCCCACGCCATCATCGGCCCGGTCAGGAACGCCCCCAACGAGTGACCGCCGCAGAAACTCTTGGTCCGGCTGCCGGGATCAGGCAGCAAATACTCGATGACCACCCGCCAGTCGTCCATGGTCAGCGCCAAGCCGTACTCGCCGAGATAGTTCAAATCCTGCGGCGTTTGATAGTGGTAGGACTTGCCATCGATCGCCTTACCACCGAAGTAGTAGTCCGCAGCGACGTGATAGTCCCCCGCCTTGTCCGCGGCGTCCCACCCCGTGCGATCCTCAGCGCAGTTCGCCCGGCGATCCAACGATATGTATTCGACGAACTTGCCGGTCGCCGCGGCCTTCCGAACCACCTGCGGGGCTTGCGGATTCATGTTCGCCGCACCCGAGAAGGTGCCGGGCTGCACAGTCAGCACCGCATCCGCGTCGGAGCTGCGCTCCGGCCCCTTCTTGGACCGATACCGCACAAACGAAATCCAGTCGCAGGCTTCCGGATGCGCCATGGTGGAGTACGGACTCGGATAGTGCAGCCGGACATACGTGGCCTCGACATCGTCGCCGAGCGCCGGATCACTGACCGGGCTGACCTCCGTGCGATCCGCCCCCGCCGAAACCGCCGGTGCGGCAGTCGATACCGGGACCAGTATGCCCGCCACTGTCGCGGCGACCGCCAGGATCACCGACCAGCGCAGACCATCCCGGACAGCGCGTCCCCAGCGGAGATGGGCAATCGAAGCCACGATTCGGCTCCCTTCGTCTGTCCGAATGGCGCGATCGCAGCTCAGTACTGCCGACCGCTTCGTCGATGACGAGCACACCATTCGCACAGAACAGCCACCATTGACATATGCGAGAAGATTCGCGATCGGCACTAGTGCACGTGCACGGCGGCCGAGAGGAGCGGGTTGATCACCTGAGCGCAGCCGCTCCTGATGGGTGTGTGGCCCGCCCAGCAGGGTCGAACTCCACTGGGCGGGCCACTTCCCCGTTCACCCAGGGACGCCGCCACGTCCGCTTGGGCCGGGACGATCTTAACCCGTCCGAGGCCCCGTGGCGGGGAGGTCGGTGTCGGTGTGCAGGGCGCGGAAGACCCGGTGGAGGTCAGCCTTGTCTTCGAAGCCGATGCCCGGAGTGTCGGTGAGTCGCAGGCGGCTGTGTTCGATGACGGCGGCGTCGGCGAAGCCGCCGGTGGGCTGGAACTCGCCGGGATAGGACTCGTTGCCGCCGAGGCGCAGGGCCGCGGCGATGTGCAGCGAGAACTGGTGGCCGCCGTGCGGGATGCAGCGGCGGGCGGACCAGCCGTGCTGGCGCAGCATGTCCTGGATCCGGAGGTATTCGACGAGGCCGTAGCCGAGGACGGGGTCGAACTGGAGATAGTCACGGTCGGGGCGCATGCCCGCGTAGCGGATGAGGTTGCGGGCGTCCTGCCGGGAGAAGAGGTTCTCGCCGGTGGCCAGCGGGCCCGGGTAGCGCTCGGAAAGCGTTGCGTGCAAGGCGAAGTCGAGCGGGTCGCCGGGTTCTTCGTACCAGAACAGGCCGTACGGCGCGAGGGCTCGGCCGTACTCCAGCGCGGCGTCGAGGTCGAATCGGCCGTTGGCGTCCACGGCCAATCGCGATCCGTCGCCGTCGAGTACGTCGAGCACCGCCTCGACCCGTTTGACGTCGTCGGCCAGGCTCGCGCCGCCGATCTTCATCTTCACCACGTCGTAGCCCTGGTCGAGGAAGCCACGCATCTCGTCCTGGAGCTGGGTCAGCCCCTTGGCCGGTGCGTAGTATCCGCCTGCGGCATAGACGAATACGTCGTCGTCCGGTGCGCCGAGATCGTAGTGCCGGGTGAGCCATTGATAGAGCGGCAGTCCGGCGAGCTTGGCGGCGAGATCGAACAGCGCCATATCGACCACGCCGACGGCGACCGATCGTTCCCCGTGCCCGCCCGGTTTCTCGTTGCGCAGCATGATGTTCCACGCTCGAGCGGGATCAATGGCGGCACCGTCGTCGGTCAGCAGTTCGTCGGCCTCGGCTCGCAGCAGGCGCGGAATGATGCGGCGGCGCAGGATCTCCCCCGCGCTGTAGCGACCATTGGAATTGAAGCCGTAGCCGACGACCGGCTCGCCGTCTCTGATCACGTCGCTGACGACCGCGACGATCGAACAGTCCATCGCACTGAAATCGATGAACGCGTTGCTCATCGAGGAACTGATCGGCACAACACCCTCGTGGATAGCGACGATTCGTGGCATTACTTCTCTCCTACTGTGGTTTTCGGGCGGGTCAGCCCGATGGTGCGGGCGGCGAGTTCGCGATCGAGGCCGTCGGGTTCCCACCGCGCGATGACGACGGTCGCGACCGCATTGCCGAGGACATTGGTGAGCGCGCGCATCAGCGACAGGAAGCGGTCGACCGAGAGCACGAGCGCGAGTCCGGCGACGGGCACCAAACTGGTCGCCGCCACCGTGTTGGCCAGCGTGATGAAGGCCGAACCACTCACTCCGGCAGTGCCTTTGGACAGCACCAGGAAGATCAGGAACAGTCCGAGCTGGTCACCGAAGCTGAGCGGGATGCCGTACACCTGACCGATGAAGACCACGCAGATAGGCACCACCACCGCCACCCCGTCCAGATTGAACGAAAACCCGGTCGGCACCACCAGACCGATCACGCTGCGGCGGCAACCGACCTGCTCCAAGCGCTGCATCAGTTGCGGCAGCACGGCTTCCGAGGACGAGGTGCCGAGCACCACCGCGAACTCCTTGCGCAGCACCTTGATCAGCCGCCACAGCGAGAAGCCCGCGAGCAGCGAGACACCGCCGAGCACCACGACCACGAACGCCAGCAACGCGACCGCGGACACTGCGACCAGCTTCATCAGTGCGGTAAGGGTTTCCGGCCCGTACTTGCCGACCGTCGCGGCCACCGCACCGAACGTGCCGATCGGCGCGAGCAGCATGATCATGCCGATCATCCGGAAGAACACGTCGCTGAGCTTCGCGCAGCCGTCCACGATCGGTTGCGAGATCCGATCCGGCATCCGGAGCAACGCGACGGCGAAGAGCACCGCGAAGATCAGCACCTGGATGATGCTGCCGGTGGCGAACGCGTTGACGGCGTTGTCCGGCACCATCTTCGAGAGGAATTCGCCGAACGAGTTGTGGTCGGCGCCGCCGGTCACATAGGTGGACAGGTCACCGGAGGCGTGGGCCGGCGGCGCGACACCCGAGCCGGGCCGGAACAGGTTCACCGCGAGCAGGCCGAGCAGCATGCCCACCGTCGTGACGATCTCGAAGTAGATCAGCGCCCGCGCCGCGATCCGGCCCACCGCCTTCATCCCGCCGGTGGCGACGATCCCGGTCACCATCACCAAGAACACGATGGGCGCGATGAGCATTTGAATCAGCGCGATGAACGCCTTCGCGATCGGCTGCATGGCGGCCGCCGCATCCGGCGCGACGATGCCGAATATCGCAGCGACAATCGCTGCGACGAGCACCTGGAAACTAGTGTTGGTGGCCAGTCTGCGCCACCGTGGATGAGGCACAGTCGACTCTGACGTGGCCTCAATTGCCGTGTCGCTCATGGGAATCGCCGCGCATCAATGGTCGCGCACAAGGGTGTCGCGCAGAGCCGCGCGATCGACCGTCAGGCCTAGACCAGGCCGGTCCGGCACGGTGATCCGGCCGTTCACCGGTTTCGGCGCGTCCGGGAACAGCAGTTCGCCGACCTGCACCATGCCGAGATGCCATTCGAGGATCCAGCCGTTCATCAACCCGGCCAGGGTGTGCAGGTTGAACAGCGGCCAGCCGCCGCCGTGGGCCAGCGGCAGGTTGTAGATCTGCGCGAGATGGGCGGCCTTGCGCGCCTCGGTGAAGCCACCGCAGTAGCAGACATTGGGCTGCAGGATGTCCACGGCTTGCTTTTCGACCAGTTCGCGCAGCCGCCACCGATGTCCCTCCATCTGCCCTGCGGCCAGCGGAATCCTGGTGTGCCTGCGCAGATCCGCCATCGCGCGGGCGTCGTTCTGGTGCAACGGTTCCTCGAACCAGGTCAGGTTCGCGTCTTCGACGGCGCGGCACAGGCAGGCGGCCTCGGTGGGCGTGAACAGGTAGTTGGCGTCGATCATCAAGTCGATGTCGGGGCCGACCGCGTCGCGGACCGCGTGAATGCGCGCCGCGTCCTCGCGCCAGCCGCCCTCATCCACCGCCACCACCAGCTTCAGCGCGGTGACGCCTTGATCCAACTGCAGTTGGGCTGCGGCGCAGAGGGTTTCGCGGTCGTACTGCGGAAAGCCGAACGTCACGTATACCGGCACCTCGGTGCGCGCGCCACCGAGCAGGCTGGCGACCGAACGCCCCGCCGCCTTGCCGTTGATGTCCCACAGCGCGATGTCCAGCAGCGACAGGGCGCTGGACACCACGCCGGTCATGGTGCGCGGGTTCAGTTTTCGCCACACCCGCTGATGGATCGCCTCCAGCTCACGCGGATCCATATCGACCACGACGGGCAGGAAGTGCTGCTCCAGCGCGACGACCACGGCTCTGGCCAGGAAGTGACCGGTCAGGGCGACACCGGTCAGGCCCTCGTCGGTTTCGACCTCGCAGAACACGAACTCGCGTTGTTCCTCGCGGCCGTAGCCGCTGACCCGTTCGCTCAGTAGTGGCACATCGATCGAGGTGGTGTGCACGCTGGCCCGGATGTCTTTGATTCTCATTTCCGTCCTCCTTTGTTCGCTCGGGACGGTGGATCGAGTCTGCGCGCGCGAATCGTCAACTGTCAACGATTTGCAATTGACGATTGACTATGCGAAACTGCGGAGCTGTTGACTGGGTGTGGGCAAGGGAGACGGTGATGACCGAACAGGCACAGGCGATGACCGCGCTGCAACGCCGGGTGGCCGAACATCAGTCCAGTTCGCTCCTGCAGGTCATCGCCGAGGAACTCGAGCAGCTGATCATCGCGGGCGCCCTCACCGGCGGCGACCGGATCAACGAGTCGTCGCTCGCCGCCCGGCTCGGCGTCAGCCGCGGCCCGGTGCGCGAGGCGCTGCGCCAACTGGAACGCGGCAAGCTCGTCGAATTCCGCACCAACAGAGGCATGTTCGTCCGCGAGGTCTCCGTCGCCGAAGCCGCCCAGCTCTACGACATCCGCGCCAGCCTGTTCGGCCTGGCCGGTCGCCTGGCCGCCGAACGCATCACCCCCGACCAGCTCACCGAGCTACGCGCAAAGGTCGACCGACTCCAAGCCGCCGTCCCCACCGTCGACGACTACTACCCCCGCAACGTCGACCTGCACCGCACCCTCGTCGCCCTCTCGGACAACCCCCGCCTGGCCGACCTCTACGACGACGTCTCCAAAGAACTCCACCTCTTCCGCCGCCACGGCCTCGAATCCGACACCGCCCGCACCATCTCCAACCACCAGCACACCGAAATCCTCGACACCATCGCAGCGGGCGACCACGCGACCGCCGGACGACTGATGGAGGCGCACATCCTTTCCGGCAAGGAGCGCATGCTCGCCGCACTGCACGACTGAGCGGCTATCCGCCGCGGGAGTCCGGCGCCGCCGTCGGTGCAGGCAATGCCGCGTCGATGACGCGAACGATGTCGCCGACAGTCCAGCACGAGAGCAGTTGGTGCACGGTCAACCGGACACCGAGGCGTTCCTCGATGGCGACGATTCCGATCGCGACCGCCACCGAATCGAACCCCAGATCGCCGATCAGGATCGCCTCGGGCTCGGGCCGCCGGATGTCCATGCCGAGGTCGGTCTCGAAGATATCGAGCACGATGGGCAGCGTCTGATCGGACACAGTCCGAGCGTATCGGCGGCCGCCGCGCGGGTCTTGCATCGAACGATCGGACCGCGCTCAACGAACGGCGAGGTGGCCTGCACAGATCAACTTTCGGCCGAAGAGCGGATCGCCTCGCGGAAAATAGACTCGCCGCCATGATGACGAGTACGCCGCGGGTTCTGGTGGTCGGCGGCGGCATCGCGGGCCTGACGCTCGCTGCGGCGTTGCGGTGCAACGGTATCGAGCCGACGGTCGTGGAGCGGGTCGCGCGCTACGGCGACGTCGGGTACGTCATCACGCTGTGGCCGATGGGCCGCCTGGTGGTGGACCACCTCGGCTTGGGCCGGCGTTTCGACGCGCTCACCGTGCCGATCAACACCTACTCGACGCACGTCGACGGCGGTAGACAACTGCGGGACTTCGACTTTCGCGGCCGACTCGGCGACGGGGTCCCGCGCGCGCTGAGACGGTCCGAGCTGATCGAGTTGCTCGGATCCTATGCCGGGGGCACCGACGTGCGGATGGGCCGGACGGTGGCGGGAATCGAGCAGGACGGTCGCGTCGTCGTCGTCCGTTTCGATGACGGGCGGATCGCCGAATACGATGTGGTGGTCGGCGCCGACGGCATCGATTCGGGCATACGCGGACTGGTCGCGGGCGACGTGCCGATGCACCGCACGGGGCTTCGGCTGTGGACCTGGTGGACGCGGGGCAGCGGTGTCGCACCCGACGAATCACACGAATTCTGGGGTACGGCACGGTATTTCGGCTACAACCCGACGACCGGCTCGGTCGGCTGCGCGGCCGCCCTACCCGCCTCGGGCGCCCCGACGACCCCGCGCCAGCTCCGCGACCGCCTCTATGGTGTTGCGGGCCCGATGGATTGGATGATCGACACACTCGACGGCATCGACCGGGTCGGCAGCTTCGACCTCGACGATCTACGGCTGCCGAGCTGGCTGTTCGGCCGGGTAGTGCTGCTCGGCGACGCGGGCGCGGCCTTCCTGCCGACCGCGGGCGTCGGCGCCTCGATGGCGATGGAATCCGCACTGGTGCTGGCCGAGGAGCTGTCGAAGGTGGATGCCGCGCAAGTACCGGATGCGTTGCAGCGGTATGTGCAGCGCCGCCGAACCCGAGTCGACGCGGTGCAGAACCGGTCGCGGTGGCTGATTCCGGTGATGCTGCGCCGGACCAGGTTCGGCACCGCCCTGCGCAACGCGATGATGCGTGCGATGCCCGAGAACATGGTGATCTCCGAGATCACGCGCTGGAATCCGTGAGCCGGGTCAGCTCGACACCAGCGACAGCTCCGCCCCGTCCAACAGAAGGCCGCGCAGGCAGTCGGCGAATTCCGGAAGGGCGCAGGGCAATACCCGAGGATCGGCAACCAGACCAACGGTCAGCTGGTCGCGCATGATCAACGTGGTGACCATGAGCTCGTCGGCCATCAGCGGCGACAGCGGCAGCGTGGCGGTCACCGCACGACCGAATACGGTGTAGCGCAACGCGAATCCCGGTGTGATGCTCACGCTGAGCTGACAGGTGTCGCGCACCATCCGCGCCATCAGGCGGGTCTGCGCCCGCCACGGCAGGTATTGCAGATCAACACCCGCCGAAGCCAGCGCGCGGGCCTGGGCCACCGGATCGATGGCGCTCAGTCGTTCCCGCACCGCCCTGACCCGATCGGCCATCCGCGCACCCGACATATCGACATCGAGGAACGCCGACCCGGTGGCATTGCCGGTGTGCCGCAGTTCCTGGTCGAAGGTGACAGGCAGCATGATCCGCAGATCACTCTCCGGAACCCGCTGCGTCACCTGACGATACGCTTCGGCGACGGTCGCGAGGAGGTACTCGGTGCTCGACCCGGCGGCGTTCGCCGCGTGCTGCCGTAACCGCCGCACCGGAACCGAGAACGTGATGACCTGACGGACGCATTCCCGCGGCGGGAAGGGCAGTACCCGCCCACCCTGGCGCACCGAGCGCGCCGCGCGATACTGCCTGGGTACCTCGGTGCAGGTCCGCCAGGTGAGCGCCCTGGTGAACGGAAACCGTTGCGCGGTAACGAATCTGTCGTAGTCCGTCGCGCCGACGGTATCGACGATCAGCGCGGCGAAGCCCGGCGCGGCCAGTCCGTCGCTCAGGCAGTGATGCACTCGAAGCAGCACCGTCTGGCCGCCACGGTCCGTCTCGTCGACGAGGGTGATGTCCCACAGCGGCGCGGTGCGGGTCATCGGAGTCGCCATCAGCCGCTCGATCACGCGCAGCAGCCCGCTCCGGTCCGCCACCGCGGCCTCGTGTACTCGTTGGCCCGGATCCACTTCCGCACCAAGGAATCTCGGGCGCCGACGGAGGCGATCAGGCAGGCGCCACCGATACATCTCGTGCTCGCGAGCACGCTCGGCCACCCGGGCTCGCAACTGCTCGATGGTGATCGGATCACCCGGTTCGAGCCGGAGTCCGAGCATCCAGTGCATCGGGTGCCCGATGCTGTCGAGGCGCAGATGGATACAATCCAACTCGCTCAACCGATTCCGGCGCTTCATGAGCCGAGCTCCCCCGGATAGCCGAAGTACCGCACCGTCGGCGCCGACTCGCCCCGGCCGATCGATTTCGCGAGCACCCTGCTCGGCCCGACCTCGACCAGCCGCGCACAACCGAGTCGGGTCAAGGTGCGAAGGACGTCGGTCCACCGCACCGGCGCGGTCAGTTGCCGTTCGGCCAGTTCTCGCCACCGCTCGGCGGTGAACAGCCCCGCGTCCACATTCGCGACCACCTCGACGCCGGTCGACCGGAATTCGACCTCGTCCAGGGCCTGGCGCAGCAGCGGTGCCGCGGCCGCCATGAGCGGGGTGTGGAACGCGCCGCCGACGGGGATTCGCACGACCTTCAGCCGGGCCTTCCTGGCCTGCTCGGCCACCGCGTCGACCCCATCGACGGTGCCGGACACGACGACTTGCCGCGGCCCGTTCATGTTGGCCACCCAGACCTGAGCACCACCGGAACGCACTGCGGCGGTGAGCTGTTCGACGATGTCGCTGCTCGCGCCGAGGATCGCGGCCATCGTCCCTGGCCGCTGCCGGGTGGCCGCGCGCATCGCCGCACCGCGCGCCGCGACCAGTCGCGCACCGGCTCGCGGCGTCAGCGCGCCCGCGGCCACCAGCGCCGTGTACTCCCCCAGGCTGTGCCCGGCACACGCGAGCACCCCGTCGACCATCCGATGCTCGATCAGGTAGTCCATCGCCATCAGCGACATCGTGAAGATCGACAACTGCGCCGAATCAGTGCTCCGCAACCGCTGTTCGCCGGTGCGCAACACCAGCTCGGCGAGGTCATATCCGGTCCATTCGGAGACGTCGCAGACGATCCGCCACTGCGGCGTATCTCGCCATCGTTCGCCCATGGCGGGTCGCTGCGCGCCTTGACCCGGGAAGATCAATGCACATCCGGTCGGCTCGCCGGACCGGGCCCGTACCGCCACCCAGTCGTCGCTCTCGAGCACTGTTTGAGCGTATCGCCCGCCGCGGCACCGGTATTCGGTCAGACGTTGAGATCACTTCACCGAACGCACGATGATCCGCGCTGGTCACGTCGATACGCTCGCGGTAGCTCGAAACACGAGGCCGGAGAGGCAACCGTGGACGAAACCGCAGTGACCACCCGCCCTTCACCGGATGGCGACCGAAAAGCATTAGCCGAGTTGAGCTTCGAGCAGACGGTGCCACGTTCCCTGGTGCATCGCGCCGCGGTCAACGAGGTATTCCTCACGGACTCGGCCGTCATCGGCAAACGCGAATGGGCGGTGGCGGCCATGCTCCCCCGCAGCCACATGCTGTTCAACGACGGCGGCAATCCGGACTACCTGGACACCATCGCCATCATGGAGGTCACCCGGCAGGTGACCGAGTATGTGGCACACCAGTTCGTCAATGTGCCGGACAACCAGTTCCTGGTCTTCCGCGACATGCGGATCGATGTCTTCGCGCCGGAGTGGTTGCGCGCCGGTCCGGATCCGGCCCGCGTGCTGACCATCGTCAACGCGCGCACGTCCGAGCGACTGGCGCAGCATCCGGTGACCATCATTGTCGACGGCCACGAGTGCGGCCGGGCGGGCGGGCGCTGGCTGCCGTTGCCGTTGCACTACTACGAGTACATTCGCGAACGGGCCCGGCAGAAGACCATGAAGCTCGGCCCGGAGCCCGCGCGTCCGGTCGACCCCGCCGCCCTGCTCGCCCCGGGCCAGGCCGGCCGGCACCATCCGCGAAATATCCTGCTCGCCAACGGCATTGCGACCGGCGCGGCGGGCATGACCTTCCTGCTGACCTTCGACCCGGCCCATCCCGTGTTCTTCGACCATCCGATGGATCACGTGCCGGGCATGTTGATGCTGGAGGCGGCCAGGCAGGCTTGCTTGGCGACGCTGGCCGAACACCGCGACACCGACCCGCGCCGGGCCCTGATCGTCGGCTGCGACGTCGATTTCGGCAATTTCTGTGAGCCGGACCTGCGTACCGACTGCCATGCCGCGATCGCCGATTCCGGCGCGGCGGGTCCGAGCACGCGACATCGCGTTCGGGTCGCGTTCGAGCAGGCGGGCGAGTCGCTCGGCGCCATCACCCTCGAGGTACTCGACGAATCCGGTTCGGGCTGACGGGAGAACCACGTGACGACACCGGAACGCGTCGCGGTGGTCGGGGCCGGAGTCTCCGGTATCGCGGCCGCGCTGACGCTGCATCGCGCGGGCTGCGTGGTCGAGATACTGGAGGTCGAGGATCGGCTCGGTGGCCGCCTCGGTTTCGCCGTACTCGGCGATCGCGAAGTGATGCTCGGCGGCAAGAACATCGGGCGCGCCTACGCCCACTTCCGGTCCTTGCTGGAGGTGCTCGGCGGCACCGGATACGAACCCTTCGGCATCAATACCTCCCGGATCGTCGCGGGCCGGCTCGTCAGCCTCGACAGCGACAACCGCGCGGAGACGATGAACGGCATTCTGCGGATGTGTGATTGGCGGGACCTGGCCAAGCTCGACAGCATCGCCCGGAAGGTGAAGGCTGCGGACGCGGCCCGATTCCTCGGCTCCGATCTGGCCAGAAAGCTGGGCCGCCACGACGATCGGCCTCTGTCCGGCCATTTCGGCAGGCGCACCACCACTAACTTCCTTCGCCCGATCACGGTCAGGATGAACGGCGCCGAGCCGGACGAGGCGTATTACGGCAACTTCGCCACCAATATCGGGATGCTGATCGACAAGTTCGACCAGCCGACCGCCGGTCTGCCGGCACTACTCGGCCGCATCGCCGAACTCATCGAAATCCGTTACCGCACTGCGGTTACCGGCATCAGTCAGGTTCACGATGGAGTCGCCCTCGACCTCGTCGACGCGGCAGGCCGATCGCGGCAGGAACGCTACGACGCAGTCGCCGTGTGCACCCCCGCCTACGCGGCCGCGCCGCTGCTCGCACCGCTGTCGGAAACACTGGCGAGCCTGGTGCGTTCGGTGCGCTACTTCCCCGCCACCGTCGCAGTGGTGCGTTACGCGCACGACGTCTTCGCCGCCGATGTCCGCGCCATCGCCCTGGACGATCAACCGTGCAGCAACGCGGGCAGCTACGGCAAGGAGACGCGAAACGTTGTCCGATATACCTTTTCGGGCCGACACGGCCGCTTGACCGATCCCGCCGAAGCGGACGTGCTCGACCTGGTCACCGACACCGAAGAACAGCTGCGCGCCCACCTCGGGGTAGTGCGGCAGCCGAGAACCGCGGTGGCGGTGCGTCATTGGCCACGCGCCTACTGCGGCTACCTGCCGCACTACGGCGACTTCCTCGACGCATTGCGCGCGGCGGCCGCGCCCTACGCCGGTATCGCCCTGGGCGGCGACTATCTCTTCGGTGGCTCGATCGAGGCCTGCTGCCGCTCCGGCGAAGCCGCGGCGGCGGCGTTGCTTTCGGCGACGGTGCCGCGGGGAGCCATTCGGTGAGAATCCTGATCGTCGGCGGCGGGATCGCCGGGCTCACCCTCGCGGCGCGCTTACGCCAACGCGGACTGCGCCCCACCGTCATCGACACGATCAGCAGCTACAGCCGGGCCGGACACGCGATCACGGTGTGGCCGACCGGCAGTCGGGTCCTGCACGGCCTCGGCCTGTGGAATTCGTTCATCGACATGAGCGCGCCGTTGCGGCGCTACGTCGTGCACGGTCGCGACGGCGCGATACTGCGTAGCTTCGACCTCGAGCGCCTCGACGCGTGCAACGGACCGCCCCGCGCGGCACCCCGCGCCGAACTGCTGGCCATGCTGGAGTCGGCGAACGGCGGAACACCGGTCGATCTCGAGACCGAAGTGGACCGGATGCGCCAGATCGGCTCGACCGTGCGGGTCCGGTTCGACGACGGCCGGGAGCGCGACTTCGACCTGGTCGTCGGCGCGGACGGCATGCGCTCCCGAACGCGCGGGCAGGCCGAGCTGGACACCGCCGAACACCGGTTCGGTTGGCGCATCTGGTGGTGGTGGGCGCGCTGCGGCATCACCCCACCGGGCGAACTGCATGAAATGTGGGGGCTGCGGCGGATCATGTCCGCGTATCCGACGCAGGATCGGGTCGCCTGCTTCGTGGCGATCGCCGGCGCGTTCGACAGCGCGGCACCCGATCCGGCGACCAGGCAGTGGCCGCCGGGCGACCCACGCCGCACCGACGAGTGCTGGATCCTGCGCACCCTGCCGGACGCCGACCGGGTCGAATGCTCGGACCTGGTGGAAGTCACTGTACCCCAGTGGATTCGGGGTCGGATTGTGCTACTCGGCGACGCCGCCGCCGGGCTGGTGCCGAGCACGGGTATCGGCGCGTCGCTCGCGATGGAGTCGGCGGCGGTGCTCGACGACGAACTGGTGCGCGTCGATACCGCGCACATCGACATCGCCCTGACCCGGTTCGCTCGCCGCCGCATGCCGCGGGTCGATGCGGAGCAGCACCGCGCCAGGGTGTTCGGCGATGTCATGATGCTCGAATCCCCGATCGCACGGCACCTTCGCGACCTCGGCCTTCGATATTTCCCGACGCCGGTGATCTGCCGCGAACTCAACCGCTGGACCAGCATTCCGATGTGAAACCGAGGGAGTACCGATGAACACGCAGCTGGACGATATCCCCGGACTGTTCCGGTGCGAAACGGTCGCACGCACCGACGCGACCAACCAGCTGCTCACGCTGACCCGGCAGTTGCGCGGCGCCGCCACCGACAGCGAGGTGTACACGGTGCATCAGCACGTCGACTGTCCGCCCGCCATGCTCTACGACTATCTGCTCGATATTCGCAGCGTCGCGGAATTCACCTACAGCATGCGTAATTTCCGGCCGGACGGCGCGGACGGCCGGTATGTCGGCGAGGACGCGACCGACCCGGAAACCAAGATCCACCTGCGCATCAGCGGCAATCGCGAGGTCGGCACCGTCGATTATGAGTCCGCGTTCGATCAGGGCGACGATCTGTGGATGGTGTTCTGCGGTCGAGTGCTGTCCGCCCAACGGGTGCAACACCGTAGCGGAGCGCTGGTGTCGTGGACGATTTGGCGCCATCCCTACTACGCCAAGAATCCGTACCCCCATCTGTCCCCGCGCCGCGGCCGGGTGTGGCCCGGGTCGTTCTGGCCGCTCTTCCACGCGTGCGACGTGCTGGAACTGCGCAATATGCAACGGATCCTCGAACATCGCGTGCGGACGCAGACGACGCTCGCCGCCGGGCGGTGACCCGGCATGACCGATATCTACGGTGCGGCGGCGGAGTTCTACGATATCGCGGGCCGGCCGTACTGGAAGCCGCGCTCGGCCGCGCTGACGCGGGCCATGTCGCCTGCCGCACAGACGAATTCGCCGATCGTGGATGTCGGAGCCGGCACCGGTCTGGTCGCCGAGATCATCGGCGCCGCGCTGCCGGGAGTCCCGATCATCGCGATCGAACCCTCCCCGGCCATGCGAGCCGCACTCGCCTGCCGGGTGCTGGCGAGTGCGCTGGCGCCGCGGGTGACCATCGTCGCGGGCACCCTCGAGGACACCACCCTGCCCGACCGAATCGGCGGCCTGGTCGCGTGCGGGGTGCTCGGCTATCTCACCCCTGACGATCGGCATCGGCTGTGGCGACTGCTCGCTGACCGGTTGGCCCCGGGCTGCCGCGCGGTCGTGGACGCCGCGCCGTTTCCCGCGACTCGAACGGTCCGGCCGATCCGGGTCGGTGTCGCGAGATTCGGTGTGCGACAACACGAGATCTGGCTGAGCTCACGGCCCGCCGATATCGCGGGGCGGATCGAATTGACCACCCGGTGTCGAGTGTTGCAGGACGGGCGGACGGTGCGGGAGACAGTCGGCACGGTGCAGTGGTGGGCCCTGGATATGCGGACCATCGCCGACGAGGCCGCCGAGGCGGGTCTCGTGTGCCGCCGCGCCGGATGGGACCTCGCGACAGTGTCCGCCGCCCCGACGGCGTCTCTCGATACTCAGCGGAGCAACGCGGCGACCTCCACCAAGTGTTGAGCCAGGTGTGACCATTCGGCCGAGGAAACAAGGCCGTACCCAAGGATATCGTCGTCTCAGACGGAGCCGGTTCTCCCCGGAACATCTTCCTCCCCGGCCCGTTCCCGAAGTGGCGACGCGAGGAGTGTCATGCCGAATCAGATTGCGTCGGAAATAGATTCGACATTCTGGCACGGATTCACCAATATGCGCGGTTTTCGCAGGCGCGGCATCAGTATCGCCTCGGCCGAGGGCGTGTGGGTGGTGGACACCGAAGGCAACACCTATCTCAACGCATTCGGCGGACTGTGCAATTTGAGCCTCGGCGGCGCCCATCCGGAAATCATCGAGGCCATCCGCGAGCAGGCGGGCAAGCTGCTGTACTTCCCCATCGAGCGCGCGACCCATCAGGCCGCCGACGAATACGCGCGCCGCCTTGCCACGGTGACCCCCGACGGCATGAACACCGTGTTCTACGCGTCCACCGGATCGGAGGCCAACGAAACCATCATCAAGATGATGCGCCAGTATCAACGCCTCCGTTTCGGCGCGGACACCGGCAAGCTCGGCGTGATCGCGCTGGACCGGGCCTACCACGGAGTTACCTACGGCGCACTGAGCGCAACCGGCTCCGCGTTTCGCCGGTTCCGCAAACAGTTCGAGCCGCTGGTGCCGGGATTCCACCACGCGCCATCGCCCTACGCGTATCGATGCGAATCCGGTTGCGCCGGAACGTGTACCCTCGCCTGCGCCGACGCCGTCGAGACGATGGTCGACCGACTCGGCGCGGCGAACATCGCGGGTGTGCTCGTCGAACCGGCGCTCGGAGTCGGCGGCGCCATCGTGCCGACCCGTGAGTATCACGAGCGACTGCGCGACATCTGCGACAGCAACGACCTGCTGCTCGCCTACGACGAGGTGATCACCGGATTCGGCAGGCTGGGCGAATGGTTCGGCGCCGACTACTTCGGCGTGCGACCGGATTTCATGGCACTGTCCAAGGGGATCAACAGCGGCTACCTGCCGTTCGGCGCCGTCGTCGTACACGACGCCGTGTACCGCGAATTCCTGTCCGCGGTAGACGGTTTCATCGCCACCGGCAGCACAACCAACGGAAACCCGCTGTGCTGTGCCTCGGCGCTGGCCACCCTCGACATCATGGCGCGCGACGGCATCGTCGATCAGGTGCGCCAGACCGGCAAGTACATGTTCGACAAATTCGCGAACCTGCGCGAGCATCCGATCGTCGGCGATATCCGCGGCGCGGGACTGCTGATGGGCATCGAGCTCGTCAAGGACCGAACCACCAAAGAGCCTATCCCGCAGCAGCAATGGCAGGTGATCGAGGACCGGCTCGCACTGAGCGGGCTGATCATCGGCAGCCAGGGCGCCGAGGGCCTGGGCGGCACCATCGGCATCGTCCCGCCGCTCACCATCACGACCGACGAGGTCGACGAGCTCTACCGACGCCTCGACGGCGTGCTCGCCAGGTACTCCCGGCTCACCGCCAAGGGCTGAAACCCGTTACCGCAGAAAGAAACCCACCATGTACACCGATCCGAGGAGGAACGCCGTGGGGTCCATGCTGAGTTCGCACGAACTCGACGACATCGTACGCAGCGCGGTCGCTTTGGCGCTCGCCGTCGAACTCGACGACGTGACGCCGGACAAGTTGCTGATCCCGGAGCTCGGCGCGGAATCGATCGACTTCCTCGACATCACGTTCCGGCTCGAACAGTTCCTGCCGATCTCCGTGCCGCGCGACGACCTGAACGAACAGGCCGAGGACGTATTCGGCGCCGGGGCGGCGGTCGACACGCTCCGCAGGCTGACCCCGCTCGGCGCCTACCTGGTGCGCGAACGCCTGCTCGGGGTCGACCTGAGCAAGGTCGAACCCGGGATGCGCGTCGAGGACGTCGCCGCGCTCTGGACCGTGCACACCTGGGGCGGCCTGTGCCAGCGACTGCTCGACACCATCCCGGCGCAGTGCCAGGTCTGCGGCGGCGGCCGCACCTTCGTACGCAACGAGGACGGCGAGTTCCATGCCGAATGTGACAGGTGCGCAACCGAACTCACCGCGATTCCGGGCGACGAGCTGAACCAGATCTGGTTCGAGGAGATCCGGGATCTCGACGAGGTCGCGCGACTACTCGAGCAGAGCCGCGCGCAAGCCGCCGCAGCCGAGGCCGCGACCGCCCAGGCGGGCGAGCCCGCGACCGTCGACGCCGTCGCGGAGTGACCGGTGTTCGGCGAGGCGCGCCAACGGCGGGTGGTCATCACGGCGGCGGAGATGGTGACGCCGCTCGGCGGCGACGCCGAGACGACCTTCCGTGGCCTCGTCGACGGTCGCTCTGGCGTGCGCACCACCTCACGATTCGACGCGTCCGGACTCGGCTCGCAGGTGGCCGGCGAGGTCGATGACGGGTTTCTCGCCGCGGCGACGTCGGCGGGGTACCTCGCGGGTTTCGAGGAGTTGTCGAGCACGGCGCCACGCGCGGTTCAACTGGGTCTGGCGGCCGGTACCGCAGCGAATCACCGTGCCGGGCTTACCGATACGCCCGCGGAGCGGTTCGGGGTGTGTGTCGGCACCTCCGGACAGATGTACGACATCGGCGCACTGGACGGGCTCATCCACAGCAGGCAACTCGCCACCGGCACAGCGGGTCCCGGCCGGGAGTTCGTCGGCCTGCTCGCCGCGCAACGCCACAGCATGCGCAAGAACGCCAGCGCGGCGGCGCTGGCCAATGCCTGCGGCGCGGCCGGGCCGACCATGACGGTCTCGGCCACCTGCGCATCGGGCACCCAGGCGATCGGCGAGGCCACCCTCTGGATCCGGGAGGGCGACGCCGACGTGGTGCTGGCCGGTGGCTGCGATTCGCTGCTCAGCTTCCTCGGGATCTCGTCGTTCGACCTGCTCACCGCGCTGGCCACCCGGTTCAACGACCGGCCTGCCTCGGCAAGTCGCCCGTTCGACCGCAGGCGCTGCGGCTTCGTGATGGGCGAGGGGGCCGCCTTCGTCGTGCTGGAGGAGCTCGAGCACGCGCTGCGGCGCGGCCGCGAGCCGCTCGCCGAGGTGGCCGGGTACGGCGCGTCCTGCGACGCCTACCGCATCACCGACAGTCCCCCGCACGGCGAGGGCGCCGTGCTCGCGATGTCGGGCGCGCTCGTCGACGGCGGGCTGTCGGCCGAGGACATCGACTACATCAGCGCGCACGGCACCTCGACGCTGATCAACGATCGCGCCGAAACACGCGCCGTGCACAAGGTTTTCGGCGACCGGGCGACCTCGATACCGATCAGCTCGCAGAAGTCGATGATCGGTCACACGATCGCCGCCGCCGGCGCGATCGAATGCGTCACCTGCCTGTACGTGCTCCGCACCGGCCTGATTCCGCCCACCATCAACTACGAATACCCGGACCCGGACTGCGATCTGGACTATGTGCCGAATACGGCGCGCGCGCAACAGGTTCGAGTCGCCATGAGCAACTCGTTCGGTTTCGGCGGCCAGAACGCGAGCATCGTGCTGCGGCGCTGGCCCGGCCCCGCGGACGGTAACGGTCATGCGTGAACGCGTGGTGGTGACCGGTCTCGGCGCGGTGTCCGCGCTGGGCAATGATCCACGGACACAATGGAACGCACTGCTGCGCGGGGAATCCGGCGTCGCCCCGCTGCACGGCCTCGCCGAAGACATCGCGCTGACCGCCGGTGCCGACCGGCCGCTCGCCGGAGGCCGGGTACACGGCATCGACCCATGGGACTGGATCACCGACCGTAAGGCCGCGCGGGCCATGCGGCTGCACACGCACATGGCGTTCGCCGCGACCGGACAGGCCATGACCTCGGCGAAGATACACCGGGGCAACGTGGACGCCGACGCGACCGGAATCACGCTCGGCGTCACCATGATCGACTACGACATCGCCGATCTGGAACTGGCCGCACGGCGGTCACTGCACGATGCGACCGGCTTCGACATCGACCGATTCTGCCGCACCGGGTGGCGCGCCATCTCCCCCATGGTGTCGATCGTGATGCTCAACAACGCGACGCTCTGCCAGATCGCCATGCAGTACGGCCTGCACGGACCGAACGCTTCGTTCAGCCCGTTCGGCGAGGCGGGCGGGCAGGCCATCGGCGCCGCGCTGCGCATGCTGCAGGAGGGCGACGCCGAGGTCATGCTGGCGGGCGGGGTCAGCCCGCGACTCAATCTGTCCGCGCTGCAACGCATGCTCTACCTCGGCATCGTCGCGGAGACCACCGATCCGGCGGCCCGGTCGTGCCGGCCGTTCGATCGGGACCGCACCGGGACCGTGCCCGGCGAGGGCGCGGCCGTGCTGGTGCTGGAGACGCTCTCGCACGCCAGAGCCCGAGGTGCGCACATCCTCGCCGAGGTACTCGGTCACGGCGCCGCGGTGGGCATTCCGCCTGGGCGGCAACCACATCCACCGCGCGAGGCCATCGAACACTCGCTCGCCGCGGCGCTCGACGACGCCGCGGTGACGCCGGATCAGCTCAGTTGCGTGTATGCCGACGCGCCAGGACTACCGACCGGCGACGCGGTCGAAGCGGCCGCGCTCTACGCCGTACTCGGCAGCCGCGCGGCCGATGTCCCCGTGACCTCCGTCAAGGGCGCCACCGGCCACCTGCTGGCGGCCGCGCTGCCGCTACACAGCGTCTTCGCGGTGCACAGCCTGGTCGAACACTGTGTACCGCCGATCACCAATCTTCGTCATCCCGAACCGCTTTCGGGCCTGAATCTCGGGTACGCCGGGCCGCGCCGGATCGATACCGGCCATGCCGTCGCGTGTCTCGCCGCCGGGTTCCGCGGGCAGAGCGAGTGCGTCGTATTCGGCGAGTTCGAGGCGAAGGGAACCTGATGCGATTCCTGCTCTACGACCGGGTGCTCGACGCGACCAAAGGCGAATCCATGATCGCGGTGAAGCAGGTCTCGCTCACCGAGGACCATTTGGCCGCGGGCTACGCGGGCCGCAGGCTGCTCAGCGGTTCGCTGCTGCTCGAGTCGATGGCTCAGGTGGCAGGCTGGCTGGTCCATCTGAGCACCGATTTCACCGTCTCCGCCTTCCTGTGCCTCATCGATCGGGCCGAGATCGTCGGCGAACTCGCGCCGGGCCGGGCGATGCGGGTCGAGGCCAGGATGCTCGGTCTGAGCAAGCGCTGGGCGCAGCTCAGCTGCGCGGCATATGACGAGACAACGCCCATCGCCCGCATCGCCCGACTGAACTACGTCCTGCAGGACATCCGCGACCCGGCCGAGGTCGCGGCCGAGGAGAACCGATTCCGCTACTACTCGGGCTGGCCGCTCGAGCGGATCCGCGCGGTACCGACCGGGCCGGTGACCCGGTGAACCGCGTGGTGGTGACCGGCCTCGGCGCGGTGACCCCGATCGGGCTCGGCCACCGCCGATTCTGGGACAATCTGGTCGCGGGCACCTCGGGCGAGGCGCCGATCACGCTGTTCGACGCGTCCGCGCTACCGACCAGGATCGCCGCCGAGGTCGCCGAATTCGACGTGCACGACTACTGGGACGGCCCCTTTCCGGCTGAGCTGCGCGGCGACCGGCAGGCCCGCTTCGCGCTCGCGGCCTGCGCCATGGCACTGGCCGACAGCGGCCTGACCCGGGCGGGCGCGCCGATCGCGGTGACCTCGGCCGACCGCGTCGGCCTGGTGCTCGGCGCGGGGCTCGGCATCGTCGGCATGCACGACATCGCCCGGCATCTCGACGCCGACGGCCGATTCCGCCTGCCCGCCCCGCTGGCCGACGCGACCACGATCGATCCGGTGTCGCTGATCCGCGACCCACAGGACCTGGTGATCGGGCTATTGGCCGGACATCTCGGCGTTCGGGGACCGACCACGGTGATCACCTCGGCCTGCGCTGCGGGCGCGCACGCCATCGGCACCGCGTTCCGGCTGCTGCGGCGCGGCGGCATCGACGTCGCGCTGTGCGGCGCAATGGATTCCATGATCAACCCGCTCGGCATGGCAGGCCTGGTCGCGCTCGGCGCGCCGTCCACCGACAATCTGCCCGGCCGAACCGGCCGGCCGTTCGACGCGACCCGGACGGGTTTCGTGGTCGGCGAGGGCGCGGGCATGGTGGTGCTGGAGACCGAGGCACACGCCCGCCGCCGGTCGGCGCCGTGGTACGCGGAGGTCGCCGGATTCGGCAGATCCCTTGACGCGCACCGGTTCACCGAGCCGCATCCGGACGGCGCGGGCGCCGCGCTGGCGATGCGCGCCGCCATGGCCGACGCGCGGGTGACCCCGGCTCAGGTCGGACTGGTCAATGCGCACGGCACCGCGACCATCCTCAACGATCGGGTGGAGACCACCGCCATCAAACACGTCTTCGGCAGTGCGGCAGCGCAACTCGCGATCACCGCGAACAAGTCGATGACCGGCCACCTGATCGCCGCCTGCGGTGCCGTGGAATTCATCAGCACCGTGCTGAGCGTGCACACCGCCACCGTGCCGCCGACGGTCAACTATCGCCACCGCGATGCCGAATGCGATCTCGACTACGTGCCGGGCACGGCACGACACCTGCCGGTGGAGGTCGCGCTGACCAACTCGTTCGGCCTCGGCGGGCAGAACGGCAGCCTGGTGGTGCGCCGCGCCACCGACGACGCGATGACACCAGTCTGAGGATGGGATCGGCGCATATGCACGTGTTACTGGTGAACCCCGACGTCCGGGACAAGAGCGTGATCTACGGCAACCGCATGCTCAATCCAGTTCCGGTCAACCTCGCCTATCGCGCGGCCATCACCTCGGTCGAGCACCGGGTCACCGTGATCGACGAAAACTCCACGCCCATCACCGATTTCGCCGCATTCACGGATGTCGACCTGGTCGCCGTCACCTCGAAGTTCTTCGGCGAGCGCCGGACCGGCGAACTGGTCCGCGGTTTCGCCGGTCTGGGGACACCGGTCGTTATCGACGGATACTTTCCCAGCTACGACCCCGACGCCGAGCGCATCGGGGCCGCCGCGATCATTCTCGGCGAGGTCGAGCAGGTATGGCCGCAGGTCCTCGCCGATGCCGAGCGCGCACACCTGCGCCCGCGCTATTTCGGCGGTCCCGTCGACCTGGCGACCCTGCCCCGGTACGGTCCCGAACACCTACCGCCGCACGACTATGTCTTTCCGGTCGAGGCCACCAGGGGGTGCCCGTTCTCGTGCAACTTCTGCATCGAGACCCGCTACCACCACGAGGAGTTCCGCACCCGCCCGATCGATCAGGTGCTCGCCCAGATCGACACGCGCACCGGTGATTTCGTGCAGTTCTCGGATATCAACATCGTGGGCAACCCGCGCTATGCGCGGACGCTGTTCGCGGAGTTGGAACCGCTACGGGTGCTGTGGGGTAGTCAGGCGACGATAACCATCGCCCAGCGGGCGTCGCTGGCGGAGGCGGCCGGGCGGGCGGGCTGCATGCTCGTGTTCCTCGGTCTGGAATCCGTTCGCCCGGAGAACCTGATCTCCTCGGACAAGGGCTGGAGCCGCCCCACCGACTATCGCGCGCACATCGCCCGCCTGCACGACGCGGGCATCGGGGTGATCGGCTCGTTCGTCTTCGGTTTCGCGGGCGATACGCCGGACGTGTTCGAACGGACCTTGGAGTTCGTCGTCGAGAACGAGATCGAGATCGCCCATTTCAACCCGCTCGGCAGCGGACCGGGAGTTCCACTGTACGAAGAACATCGGCGCGCAGGACGCATGATCGACCCGGGCCCGGGCGGGCCTTCGCACCTGCGCGCCTCGGTGGCACCGGTGTCGATGACCGTCGGGCAGCTCGAAGACGGCCTCGAATACCTTTACACCAGTACCTATTCCCGCGCGCTGACCAGGCAACGACTACGCCGCTACACCGCTGACCACGCACTGCCCGGCCCGCAGTCCGCCGCGAAGAAGCGAGCCGTCATCGGCCTCAATCTGGCCTATCGGCGCGCTGTGGAGCGACACTATGGATCGGCCGTCGGCGTCGGTATTCAGGGTGACTCGGAGCGACGGTCGTGACCGCCGCAACCAGGCTCGCCGCGACTTCGCTGCTGCTGCCTGCGATCTCGGGCCCGACGACGATGACGGTCGGTGTCGATATCGCGGCGGTCGGGCGGGTGCGCGCACTGCTCGCCGCCGGCAACACGTTCGCCGAGCAGGTGTTCCAGCCGGCGGAGATCTCCTACTGCGCCGGATTCCGCGATCCGGCACCACATTTCGCCGCCCGGTTCAGTGCCAAGGAAGCCACCCTGAAGGCGCTGCAGGTCGGCCTCGGATTGCCACCGGCGCTGCGGCGGCTGCGCGATATCGAGGTCTGCCGGTCGACCGGAGTACCACAACTACTCCTGCACAACCGGCTGGTGACACTCGCGCGGCGGCTCGGCATCAGCGGTGCCGCAGTGTCATTGAGCCACGATGGCGAATACGCCGTCGCCTACGTGCTGCTGGCCACCGAGGCGGTGCGCGGATGAACAGGCTCGCTGACTCCGTCGCACTGGTGACCGGCGCCGCAGGTGCGTTCGGGACGGCCATTGCCACCCGATACGCCGAGGAGGGTGCGTCGCTGGTGCTGACCGATGTCGACGAGACCCGGCTGCAGGCAACGGTCAAGGCGGTCGAAGCCGTTGCCGCCGTACCGATTTCCGCGTATGTCGCCGACCTCACCGAACCCACCGTCGTCCTGCGACTGTTCGAGCACACCGACGAGACCTTCGGCCGCATCGACATCCTGATCAACAATGCGGGCGCCGCGCTGCGCTCGCCGCTGGTCTTCCACAACGACGCCGACTGGCACCGGATGCTCCAGGTCAACCTCGATACCGTCTTCTATTGCAGCAGACAGGCGGTGCGCCGGATGCTGCCGCGGCGCAGCGGCCGGATCGTCAATGTCGCGTCGGCCCTCGGCTTGACCGGCGGCGCCGACGAGGTCGCGTACGCGACCGCGAAGGCGGCGGTGATCGGCTTCACCCGCAGCGTCGCCCAGGAGGTCGGCCGGCGTGGCCTCTGCGTCAACGCCATCTGTCCCACGCTGGCCGACAGCGGCGTCAGCCGGGAGTATTTCGGCGGCTTCGACGTCGATATCCAGGCGGTCGCCGGTTATCTCGCCCGGCGTGCGGCGATGCCGCGTCCGATCGTGCCCGACGATGTCGCCGCTATCGCGGTCTTTCTCGGCGCACGAGAAAGCACGTACCTCAACGGGCAGGCCATCCTGGTCGGCGGAGTGGGATAGGAGTACCCGTGCGGTTCCTCATGGTTGACGCGATCACCGAGCTGGACGCCGGCCGCCGCGCCGTCGGCGTGAAGAATGCCGCGATGAGCGAGGACTACTTCGCCGATCACTTTCCCCAGCAGCCGGTGCTGCCCGGCGTGCTGGTCCTGGAGGCGATGACTCAGCTGGCGCGCTGGCTGGTGATCACCGGCAGCGACTTCGGCACGACCGTGGTACTGAGCGCGGTGCAGCACAGCAAGTTCATCGACTTCGCGGTGCCCGGTGATCGGCTGACCATCGAGGTGGCCAAGCTGGACGGGGGTGCCACGCCGGACCCGTTGGCAGAGCTGGACTTTCGCGGCATCGCACAGGCGCACGGGCGCAAGATCGCCATCGCCACCTTCCGCTGCCGCAGCTACCCGCTCGCCGAGTTCGAGGATCCCGAGAGCACCCGGCGGCACTATCAGGTGCTGCGACTCAACGGCACGAAAGTGAACGGGAAATGAGGCGCCGCGTCGTCGCGGTCGGCGCGGGCATACTGTCCTGTCTCGGCACCGACTATCGCGCGCAATGGCGGCGAATTCTGGCTGCCGAGACCGGATTACGGCGCCGAGACGGCGAAGGTCCGCCGGAGCACGGCTATTTCGGCGCGGTCGACGACACCGAGCACGCCGTCGCACCCGCCGACCGCAAGCACCTCAAACGCCTCACCAGAGCGTCCCGGCTCGGCGTGTTCGCGGCCGATCTTGCGGTGGCCGACGCGGGTCCGGTCTTCCGTGCCGCGGCGGCCCCGCGGCGCGGAATCTATATCGGCTCCAACGAGAACGAGGATGAGCAGAACTACCTCGAGCGGTTCGCCCCGGTATTGGCCACCGCGCGGCGCGCGGACGGCACCCTCGACTACGAACGACTCGGCTATGCGGCATTGCACCGCGCCAAGCCGGATTTCCTGCTGTCCGGACTGCCCAACGCGGCACTGTGCCAGATCACCATCCGGCATGAGATCTGCGGCGCGAACAGCACTTTGGTCGACGGTTCGGCGATGGGTCTCTGCGCGGTCGGCCGGGCCTTCCGCGCCGTCCGGGACGGTCGGGTCGATGTCGCGGTGTGCGGCGGAACCGATGCGGGCGCTGACGAATTCGCGCGACTCGCGTTACACGAATTCGGGCTGACCTCGGCCTGCGTGGCCGGTGCGCGCTCGGTCCGGCCCTATGACCGGGACCGCGACGGATATATCTGCGCGGAGGGCGCCGCCGCGCTCGTCCTCGCCGACCTCGACCTGGCCCGCGCCAACGACGCGAATGTCCTTGCCGAGATCGTCGGTTTCGGTGCGGCCACCGATAGCGGCAGGCCGCTCGCTCCCGACCCCGAGGGCAGCGGCGTCCGCGGCGCGATCACGCGCGCCGTCGCGGACGCCGACCTCGATCCAGGACAGCTCGGCTACGTCTACGGTCACGGCGACGCCACCGCGGCAGGCGATCGCTCGGAAATGCGCGGCATCGCGGAAACTCTTGCGCGCCACCGACGTATGTGGCTCACCGGGACCAAGGCCGCCACCGGTCACATGGGTCCGGCCACCGACGTCGCCGAGGCGGCATTCGCCTGCCTGAGCGTGCGCGACGGCGTCATCCCGCCGACGCTCAACCTCGGTCGGCTCGATAGTTGCGCCCGCGAGGTCGACGTCGTCTCGGCGCGGCCCCGCGCACTGAGCGCTCGGTACGCAGTCACGCTCAGCCGGAATGTGGACGGTCCCGAAGTCGCCGCGTTGGTGCTCGGCGCACCGTAGCAAGAGAGGTGAGGTGCCATGTCAGCGGATCTTGCGGGACGCTCCGTCCTGGTCACCGGCGGTTCCCGGGGCATCGGCCGGGCGATCGCGCTGGAATTCGCCGATCGCGGCTCGGACGTGATCCTGACCTACTGGCGCAGGCGCTCCGCCGCCCGCGACGTCGTCACCGAGATCGAACGCAAGGGCAGGCGGGCGCTGGCGCTGCGCGTCGATGTCGGCGAAAGAGACCAGCTGAAAAGGCTTTTCGCGGACATCGAAGAACAGTGGGGCGCGGTGGACTTCTACGTCAACAACGCCGCGTCGGCCATCATGAAACCACTGTTCGCGCTGGAGACTCCGCACTGGCGCTACACCCTCGACACCAACATCACCGCCGCGTTGTTCGGCTGCCGCGCGGCATATGAGCTGATGCCGGACGGGCGCGGCGCCATCGTGCTGCTGTCGAGCATGGGGAGCCGCCGCTATCTCCCCAGCTACGGCGGCCTCGGCGTGTGCAAGGCGGCGATCGAATCGATGGGCCGATACCTGGCCGTCGAACTCGCGCCCGGGG
This sequence comes from Nocardia sp. NPDC060255, assembly GCF_042727395.1. Classification (NCBI taxonomy): domain Bacteria; kingdom Bacillati; phylum Actinomycetota; class Actinomycetes; order Mycobacteriales; family Nocardiaceae; genus Nocardia; species Nocardia sp. NPDC060255. Next base: position 86,800 of record NZ_JBHXAU010000015.1, read on the forward strand.
TCAACGTGAACACCGTCTGCGGCGGACTCATCGAGACCGAGTCGGTCCGGGCGCTCGCGGGTGCGCCGGAGTGGCTGCGCCAAGCCGCCGAAACCGGTCCGATGCGGCGGATCGGGCGGCCCGAGGATCTCGCCAAGGTCGTCGCGTTCCTGTGCACCGACGACGCGAGCTGGATCAGGGGCCAGACCATCGTGGTCGACGGTGGCGCCTCGCTGACGTCCGGATAGCCAACGACGAGAAGGGATTCGGGATGCGCACCGTCATCGAGGAAACCCGGGAGATCTACGATCTGACCCACCGCCAGATCACGCTCACGCCCGCCGGTCAGGCCATGATGGCCTATCTCTGGCAAGACTGGGGCGGCTACGTCGGCCAGCTGAGCTGGACGACCAGAGATCAGCTGCGCGGGCTGACGCGGGTCAGCGCGTTGGCGCCGCGAACGATGGGTCTCGATCTGTGTTGCGGCACCGGCGGAATCGCCCGCTATCTGGCCGAGAGCACCGGCTGCGCGATGACGGGCATCGATTACTCCGAGCCTGCGATAGCCATCGCCCGGCGCGCCGCGACCGCCGTCGATCCGCCGATCCGATTCGATCATGGCGATGCCCGCGAACTGCCTTACGCCGCCGCGACATTCGACGCCGTGATAAGCGTGGACAGCCTCGTCATCGTGCCCGATCGCCATCGGGTCATCGCCGAATGCGCCAGGGTGCTGAAACCCGGCGGGCGCCTCGTCTTCACCGACGAGGTGCTGACCGGCGCTTTCCCACGGGACGCGGAGACGTTGCGCGCCTTGTCCGTCTACGGTCGCCTGTTCCCCCAGACGCCATCCGGATATCGGCGACTATTGATACACGCCGGTTTCGTCGACATCGACATCCGAGACAGCACGGCGATGTTCGTCGCGATCAACCGGCGCTGGGCCGAATCATATCGGCGGTTCGAGGCGCAGGGGCGAGAGGTGCTCGGCGACAAGCTTTTCGATGATGGTCTGGCCTTCTTCGAGACTCTCGGCGAGCAAGGGGCAGCGGGTCGGCTCGGGCAGGTCCGGGTACTCGCCACCCGCGGGCCCGGGTAGCCGATGTTGCACTCCGCAGGCCGCGCCCGGCGCGAGCACCGCACGGCCACCATCCCCGACGCATCCGCACTCGCTGTGCTGCAGGGTGTTTCGAAGACATTCGGCAGCGCGGACACCGCCGTGCACGCGCTGGCACCGTTCGACCTGACCATCGCCACCGGCGAATTGCTCGTGGTACTCGGCCCTTCGGGATCGGGCAAGACCACGCTGCTGAACATTGTCGGCGGCATCGAATCCCCTACCACCGGTTCGATCAGCATCGACGGCCGCGCGCTCACCGGCCTCGACGCGAAGGGAATGTCCGTATTGCGCCGGGAATCACTGAGCTTCGTCTACCAGTTCTTCAACCTCGTGCCGACCCTCACCGCCTACGAAAACATCGCCGTACTCGCCGAATTGACCGGCGGCTCAGTCCGTACCCGGGTGGCCGAAGTACTCGGCGAGGTCGGACTGACCGAGTGCGCGGACCGCTTTCCGGCCCAGCTGTCCGGCGGCCAGCAGCAGCGCGTCGCGATCGCGCGGGCACTGGTGAACCGGCCGCGGTTGCTGCTGTGCGACGAACCAACGGGCGCACTCGATCTGGACACCGGGCGCAGCGTACTCGCCCTCTTGCAGGAACTGTGTCACCGCGACGATCGCGCCGTCGTGCTTGTCACCCACAACCAGGCCATCGCCGCCATCGCCGACCGGGTGCTGCGCATGCGCTCCGGTCACATCGTCGAGGACGTGCGTCAAGGCACACCGCTGGCGGCGAGCGAGGTCTCCTGGTGAACCGGCATCCGACATTGCGGCGGAAACTGTTGCGCGACATCCGAACCCAATGGCCGCAGTTCGCCGCGCAGACGATGATCATCGTGCTCGGCGTGGCACTGTTCACCGCGTCCTACGGCGCGTACCGAAACCTGACCGCCTCCTATGACGGAACGTTCGAGACGCAACGGTCCGCCGATGTCTGGGTGACCGGCGGCGATTCGACCGCCATCGCGGCCGGGACACGCGCGGTGCCCGGCGTCGCCGACGCCATCGTGCGCAGGCAGGCCGACGTGCCGCTGCGCGTCGGCGCGGACAAGCTCCGCGGCCGGATCGTCGGCATTCCGCCGGACCACCCACCCGAGATCAACGCACCGGCCATCCTGTCCGGACACTATCCGGCCGCGAACGAAGTCCTGGTCGAACACCACCTGGCCGACCACTTCCGATTGCGCGCCGGCGCAACGCTTTCGGTGCTCGGTGCCGACGGCTGGCGCGACGTGCCGATCGCAGGAGTGGTGTCCTCGGCCGAGTACCTGTGGCCCGCCCGCAGCCGACTGGACATGTTCCCGCTGCCCGACAACTTCGGCGTGATCTTCGCCGCCGAACCATTGGCCACCGCGGTCACGCCCGGCGCGACCGATCAAACCCTGATCCGATTCGCCGGAACGCCCGGCCCGGCGGTGAACCAGATTCGGGATATCGCGAACAGTCACGGTGCGCAGGAGATACTCGATCGCACCGACCAGCCGTCGAACTGGTTGCTGCGCTTGGACATCAATGCCTTCGGTCGCCTCGCCTACCTGTTTCCGCTGCTGTTCCTCAGCGTCGCAGGACTGGTGGCCTACCTCCTGCTGAACCGGCGAGTGCGGACCGATCGGCCGGTGATCGGCGTGCTGCTGGCCGGCGGAATGGACCGCGCGACGATCCTGTGGCATTACCTGCAGTACGGGATCGTGGCGGGGCTCACCGGCTCACTCGGCGGAATCCTGCTCGGGCTGGCCGGATCCGGCGCGCTGAGCAGTGTCTACCTGCGGGCGATCGACCTGCCGCAGTCGGCGGCGGTCGTCGAGGTCTTGCCGATCACCCTCGTCGGCGGGCTGGCCTTCGGCGTCGCGGCGGGCACGCTCGGCGCACTCGCACCGGCGCTGCTCGCGTTCCGTACTCCGCCCGCAGCGGCGATGCGCGGGCCCGCACCACCCGGTCCCGGCCGAATCAGCCTGCCGGAAAAGGTGATTCCAGCACTGGGCCGGCTCCCGGCCCGGTGGCTGCTCGTGCTGCGCAACATCGGCCGCAGTCCGCGCCGCACCTGGAGCACGGTACTCGGCACGGCCTTGTCGCTGCTGGTCATCCTCACCTCCTGGACGATGCTCGACACCATGACCGCGGCCTTGGACGTGTCCTTCCATCAGGTGCAAACCGCTGACGCGCGAGTCGATTTCACCACTCCTGCCGACCAGAGCCGCCTGACCGAGCTGACTCGCGCCGAGGGGGTGGTGGCCGCCGAGCCGATGGTGCAACTGCCTGTCACCATGACCGCAGGCGGACACACCTATTCGACCGCACTCATCGCATTGCCCCGCGCCACCACGATGCACGGACTTCGCCCCGTCGCCGGTTCCACGGTGTCCGGGTCCGCCGACGGGATGCTGGTCGGCAAGGGCATCCGGAACATGCTGCGCGTCAACAGCGGCGACACCGTCGAGGTGAAAGTGCCCGGCGTGCAGGCTGTTCGGGTGCCGATCGAGGGCGTGCTCGATGAGCCGATCGGCAGCTTCGCCTACCTTTCGATCGAACAACTCGACGGGCTGGCGGGTGCACCGCTGCCGGTCAGTTCGGCGCTGCTGCGATTCGCGCCGGGCACCGATCCCGGCCAGCTCAAGCGCGAGCTGACCAGCCGCCCCGGCGTCGCGGCCTACGAGGATCTGGCCGAGCTGAACCGGCTGATCGACCGCTACGCCAACCTGTTCTTCGTATTCGTCGGCGTGATGCTGGCATTGGGCAGTGCGATGGCTTTCGCGATCATCTTCACCACGATGTCGATCAACATCGTCGAGCGGCGCCGCGAGGTCGGCGTGCTGCGGGCGGGCGGTATGCCGCCCGGGATGGTCGCGCGGCTGATCACCGGTGAGAATCTGCTGATCACGCTGCTCGGTGTCGGGCCGGGCCTGGTGCTCGGGGTGCTCGGTGGCCGCAGCTTCCTGTCCACCTACACCAATGACCAGTTCCAGCTCGACCTCGTCGTCCGTCCGGACACGCTGGGCATCGCGGCGCTGGCGGTCCTTGCCGTCGCGACCGTGTCGCTGCTACCGGGGCTGCGCGCCGTTCGCGGCCTCGACCTCGCCGCGATCATGCGCGAACGATCCGATTGAGCGGGAGGTGTGCTGATGGACCACGCCGCGTTCGTCACCGGCGGCAACCGCGGCATCGGTCTCGCCATCGCCCGCGAACTCGCGGGCCGCGGCAAACCGGTGGCGGTGTCGGTGCGTTCGGGTGCGCCGCCCGACGGATTGTTCGGTGTGGCATGCGATGTCACCGACGAGCGACAGGTCGACCTCGCCTTCGCGACGATCGAGCGGCGGCTCGGCCCCGTCGACGTGCTGATCGCCAACGCGGGCATCACGAAAGACGTGCTGCTGGCGTCGATGACCGAGACCGACTTCGCCTCCGTGCTGGACACCAACCTGGTCGGCACGTTCCGGGTGATCAACCGGGCCGCCAAGACCATGATTCGACAGCGGCGCGGCCGGATCATCCTGGTGTCGTCGGTGACAGCGCTGCTCGGTTCGGCGGGGCAGACGAACTACGCGGCGTCCAAGGCGGGCCTGATCGGCTTGGCGCGCTCCCTCGTGCGCGAGCTCGGCGCCCGCAACATCACCGTCAACGTCGTCGCGCCGGGATTCGTGGACACCGATATGACGGCTTCGCTGACACCTCAGTGGCGGGCCGAGGTTACCAGGAAGATTCCGCTCGGCCGCATCGCCGGTGCCGCCGAGATCGCGCGGGTGGTGGGCTTTCTCGCCAGCGATGACGCGGGTTACATCACCGGCGCGGTGATTCCGGTGGACGGCGGGCTCGGCATGGGCCACTGACGACCGCGGCGCACGCCGTTGGCCTGTTGCGGCGCGTGCGCCTGCCCGTTGTCCGCGCCACCGTCGAGCAGCGCGATCAAGCCGGTCTCGTAGGCCACCGCGACGGCCTGCCCACGCGTCCCGACCGCCAGTTTCTGCAGGACATGATGCACGTGGCTGCGCACGGTCGTCGCCGAAACCGACAGCTGCCGTGCGATTTCCGCATTGGAGCGGCCGTGCGCGAGCAGCCCGAGGACTTCGGCCTCGCGACGAGTCAGGCTGCCTGCCACTTGAATATCCAGATTCCGGGTGACGCTGGACGCCACGACATGGTCCAGCCCTCCGACGATCTGTGGCGGAACCACCAGCCGATTACCCACTGCGACAACCCGAATGGCGCACAGCAGCTCGAACGGCGAGCAGCCCGAGGACAGCAGGGCGCGCACGCCGGTCCGGACGAGCTTGACGGCGCGAGCCACGTCCTCCTCCGTCATGACCATGATGACCTTCGAGGCCGCGACAATCTCCGCGAGGCGATGTTTTCCCTCTACCGCGCCGACGAGCAGGACGACATCGGGTGCGTGCGCTTTGATGGCACCGAGCAGGCTGTGCCCGCCGGCGACGTCGTCGACGACATCAATATCCGGCTCGCGATCGAATTGCACGCACAAACCCGAACGCATCAAGGCGCTGTCCGCACAGACCACCAGCCGAATGCTCGCCGATCTGTGCGCCGACATGCCCGTTCCTCGGCACTCACTCACCGATCCGAGGATCGGTGCCGTGACGGGTTCGGTAATCGGGCCGCGAGCGTGCGGGGCACGCCATTCCGCGTGATCAGTTCCATTGCGTGACAAAACATCTCACGCTCCTATCGGTCCCAGCGAATGCTCACCAGGGTAGCACGTTAATGATGCATGACTGCGCAGTTTCATCCGGAATACATTGTGCAAATCAACGATTCTTCATGTGCACACTGTCGATTTGCATTAGCCTCGTTGGAACCAATTTCAATCAAGCGTTCTATCCTTTCGGTCGCCATAGGTCTCACGTACCCGAAGCAGTGCGGCGGCAATTTCGCGCCCTGCGGTTCCCACTAATGAGCTCAGCGTCGTGCGATCCACCGTCCAGCGCGGCAGCTGCTCGAGAAACTCGCCGACCTCGGCCATGGTCGTGATCAACTCGGCTGCCCCGGCGCCTGCCGTGCTCGGCGCGATACGCATTTGCAAAGTAATTGCGCCACAACGTTTTCCGATAAGCCTGGCGACCACCGCCTCCGCGTAATTCTGCACCGACGGTCTCGGTCGCGCGCCGATCGCGCGCGGCGAAAGCACCAATCTGCCGAGCAATCCGGTCCGCCGATACTCCGCGAACAGTGGTGAGCGCACCGCCCGGCGCAACATTGCGTCCATGGCCGCCTCGATATCGGCCGCGCCGCGCCGATCGTGTTCGGCGGCGTCGATCGCCATGCGGGCGAGCGCCGCCGCCATATCGTTGCGGTAGTGCGTGCGCAGCCAATACGCCATATCAGGCGCCGCGCGCGACATCCGCTCGAAGACCTCGGCCGAGATCAGCGCCGCCCCGATCGGGACTAGCGCATCGCTGAGCGCCTTGGACAGCGCCACCAGATCCGGCCGCAAGCCGCGACCGGTACAGGTCAGGAAGTTGTCGATATCGCAGCGCCAGAAACCGGTGAATATCTCGTCGACACCGACCAGGAAACCGGCGGCCGCACGCCGCTGCTCGATTTCGTCGAGTATCGATTGCGGTATCTCGACACAGTCGTAACCTTGCACGACTTCCAGCCAGACGAGGGCGATGTCGTCGCGCCGCAGGGTTCGTCGCAGGCCGTCGATATCGTCGAGGTCGACCTCGATCACGTCGACCGGATACGGGCTGAAGGCATGCTGATCACGGTCGCGGAAGAACGAACTCGTCCGGCTCACCGCGAGCGACATCGGTCCTTTACCGGAATAGTTTCCCCGACAGGTGATTACCGTTGCGCGACCGGGCCGACAGCACAGGGCAGCCAGTATCGCATTGTCGACCGCGCTCTGCCCGCTCACCGCGGGCAGCATGATCGGCAATCCGGTCAGCTGCGCCAACTTCGCTTCCAGCCTGGGCGTTTCGTCGCCGACCGTACCCGCCGTCAGTATCGCGTCGGGCGACTGCACATTGTGCCCACGAAATGCGGGACCGGTACCGGACGCAAGGTCGATATAGGTGCGCTCGCCGAGCCGATACGTGACACCGTCGGCTTGGTCGAAGGTCAAATTGATGGCCGCCAGATCGATCGCCCGAGTCTGCCAGGTGTTGCTGTGCATGCGCAGTCGCGCACTGCGCACCACGCGGCTGCGCCGCATCCGCGCTATCGCCGCACGCTCGTGGCGATCCGTCGGCCGCCAGCGCATCAAGGTCTCGGACAACATGTGCATGGCCAGCCCGTTGCCGCCGAAGGTCGACACGTGCGCGATGCTGTCCATCGTGTTGTTCCACAGCGCGAACATCTCGCGGGTGAACGACACAGTGCCACAGGGCATCTCATTCCCCGCCGTAACCTCGCCCAGAAACACCAGATCGGCCACGGCCACCGCGCCACGCAGGGTATCGAGTGCGCCCTCGTCGCCGAGCAGGCCCAAGGCCACCACCGCGCCGTGCTCGCGGGCAACGCCGAGCGCGGCCCACATCGGAGCCACCACCTCCGGCGCGAGACCGTCGGCGACCACGACATACGATTCCCAGCCCGCATCGAGCCGATCCGAAAATTCCTCGACGGTATCGACAATCACCAAGCCGTCCGCGACCACCTCTTGCAGCCCCGGAACCGCGTGCCCGAATGCGTACCGCGCGGTCCCCGTCGGATCGAGCATCAGGATGCGGCAGGCCCCCTTGCTCGCACCACGATTGTGCCGGTTACGCAGGTACTTCAGCACCGTCCCCAGCGCCTCGACCCCAGAATTCACAAACACCGAATGCCACGCGGCCCCACTGGAATCGCCGCAACTGAACATCCGATGCAACAGATACGCCGCAACAGCACCATCCGGCGGAACATACGTACTCGCCAACACCATGTTCGGCGACTTCGCCGCCACCCGCTCGGCCAATACAGCACGCACCCGCTCATGGTTACCGACAAATGCAGCCAGAACTTTCGGCCGCGCCCACCGCGAGTCTTCCGGAGCCACCTCAGTCGGCATCGCCACGCTCCTTGCTGAAACTCGAAAGATTGTGGCGGTTCAGGCGAAAAGCCACCAGCCCTTATCCGGGGCATGCTCGAGTCACGTCAGGATAGCGTCGGCAACACCGACTGATCATCGGTCGAACGCTGATATGAATATCAACGCTTGTCGGAGCAGCATTTCGCTCGGCAGCATTTCGCTCAGCTGAGCGGGACGTCGAGGATGGCCTTCTTGTGGCTGAAGGTTTCCAGGGAGTGGCGGCCGTGGTAGTGGCCCGTGCCGCTGGCGCCGACGCCGCCGAAGGGGAGGTCGGAGTTGCGGAGTTGGGCCATGGGGAGGCCGAAGGAGATTCCGCCGGAGGTTGTTTCGGTGGTCAGGCGTTCTCTGGTGGTGTTGGAGTCGGTGAAGGCGTAGAGGGCGAGGGGTTTGTCGCGGTCGTTGATGAAATCGATGGCGTGGGTGAGGTCTTCGACGAGGACGATGGGCAGGATGGGTCCGAAGATTTCCTGTTGCATGACCGGGGAATCCGGTGCCACATCGGTCAATACCGTTGGTGCGATGTAGTTCTGGGCGCGGTCGTGCTCGCCGCCGGTGACCAGGCGGCCGGAATCCAGCAGTGCGACAAGGCGGTCGAAGTGGCGTTGGCTGACGATCCGGCCGTAGTGCGGCGAGGTCGCGGGATCCGAGCCGAACCGCTTCGCGATGGCCGAGGGCAGGGCCGTCTCCAGGGCGGTGGCGGTGGCGGGGTCGGTGAGCACGTAATCGGGTGCGACACAGGTCTGTCCGGCGTTGGAGAACTTGGCTGAGGCCAACCGGGTCGCTGTTTCGGTGAGGTCGGCGTCGCGGTCGACGAATGCCGGGGACTTGCCGCCGAGTTCGAGGGTGACGGGGGTGAGATGCTCGGCGGCGGCGGTCATCACGACGCGCCCGACGGTGCCGCCACCGGTGAAGAAGATGTGGTCGAACCGTTGGGCGAGCAGCGCGGTCGTCTCGGCCACACCGCCCTCGACCACAACGAGGGTGTCGGCATCGAAATATTGCGGCAGCAGCCGAGCGAACAGCGCCGAGGTCGCCTGCGCGATATCGCTGGGCTTGGCCAGCACGGTGTTGCCGCCCGCCAAGGCGCCCGCGATGGGCGCGAGCAGCAGTTGCACCGGATAGTTCCAGGTGCCGATGACCAGCACCACCCCGAGCGGGTCGTATCGAGTGCTCGCGGTGGTCCCGTCGGGATATCCGTAGCCCGCCGTCGGGACCGGTTCGGGAGTCAGCCACGACTCCAGGTGACCCAGCAGATGGTCGATCTCCCGGACCACGAAGTCGATTTCGTAGTCGTAGCACTCCTTTTCGGGCTTGTGCAGATCGGCATACAACGCAGCGGCGATATCAGGCCCGCACTCGGTCAGCAACGCACGCAACTGCCGGAGTTGCCGGGTGCGCCAGCCCAGTGGCCGGGTCAGCCCCGCGCGGACCGGAACGCGAAGACGGGTCACGAGATCGGTCGGGTTCATGGATGCGGGCTTCCTTTCGGACACCCGGACGCCGCACCGCGATCGACGGTCGCCGAGCGAACCTCGATGGAGAAATGAGCCGAACAAGTCGCTACCAGTGTGCCCGTGCCCCAGCGACACGGTCTATACAACGTTGGTATTGATCGGCTATCGAGGCGTCAGTCCGCATCCACCTCACCTTCGAGGATCAGAGCGTGAGGTGCGGCGAGGCAGGCGGCCCAGTAGTCCTCGCCGTACTCGGCGAGGCCTGCCGCGGACACGGTAGGTGCCGTCCAGCGCAAGTTGACGAATCCGCTTGCCCTCGCGGCGATTTCATACGCTTGGCGGGACCACCAGTATGCGGTCACGCTGAACTGCGCACCATCGGGCATCGTGCCGCCCATCGTGACCGGCGCGCCTTCGCGGTCGGCGTCCTGAGTGATGGTGAATCCGTAGCGTGCGAAATAGTCGCGGCCGAGTCCGTAGTCCGGGTTCAGTGTCATGGCGACTATCCGGCCGGAGTCGTGCAGTGCCGCACGGGCGGTCGCGAAGAACCCGGCGAGTTCGGTCGGCGTGGTCGCGTAGCACAGCACGTACACGGCGGTGACGAGGTCGAATCGGTTGTCCAGCAGGGGATCACCTGCGGCGGCCGGATGCGCGGCGTCGCGGAGAAAGTACTCGAGCGTCGCCGGACCGGCGCTGGATTCCGCCCGCGCGGTGGCCAGCATCCCCTCCGAAATGTCCACGCCCGCAACCGATGCGGCCCCAGCCTCGGCGTAGCGGCGAGCGTAGAGCCCGGACCCGCAGCCGAGGTCGAGCACGTCGAGTCCGGTCACATCGCCCACTACCCGATGCATCGAGTAGCGCTCCAGATGTTCCCGGAACGGCAGTTCCGTCGCGGAACGCTGGTAGATGTCGCCGAGAGTGTCGAACACAGACATGACGGTCTCCTGTTCTGCGCGAATACTATTCGGCGGATCAGGCCTGCGGCACTATGCCACGGCACTCCGCTCAAGTGGATTCTCCTGGACCACAGCACTATTGAGCAGTTCCGCGAATGCACCGAACACTTCACCGACGGCACCCGCGGCGGCCGGGGAGACGGCCTCCAGATTGAGGAATCCGTGAATGAGTCCGGGATAGTCCAACATTGTGACCGGAACGCCCGCGGCGGTGAGCGCGTGCGCGTAGGCGAGGCACTCGTCGTGCACCGGATCGAACTCGGCGGTCGCGATCACGGCCGGGGCGAGGCCGGTGAAGTCCGTCGCCAGCAGCGGCGAGGCGGGCGCGCGATCGCAGGCTGTCGGATCACTGGAGAGATACAGCTTGGCGAAGTCGGCCGCCTCGCCCGGCGCCATCACGTCGCCGGTCACGTAGACGCTGTACGACGGGTAGTTGACGCGGTGGGACAGATCGAGACTGGGATAGGCGAGCAACTGCCCGGCCAGTGGCCTGCCCTCGTCCCGAAAACCGAGAGCCACCCCCGCCGCCAGGTTTGCCCCCGAACTGTCCCCGGCCACCGCGAGATTCGCGCCACCGTACTCATCGATGTGGTCGGCGATCCACCGCGTCACGGCCAGGCAGTCCTCGTGTGCGGCGGGGTACAGATGTTCCGGCGCGAGCCGATAGCCGACGCTGACCACCACCGCACCCAGGTCCCGGCACAGCCGCCGAGCGACCTCGTCGTGGGTGTCCAGATCGCCGTAAACGAAGGCGCCACCGTGGCAGTAGGCGACGGTCGGCACCCGTCTGGTAGCTCTCGGCCGGTAGACCCGCACCGGCACACCGGCCAGATTGTCGTCACCGATCGAACTGACCTGAAGCGGCGGGTTCGGCGACATGGCAAGCGCCAGTAGCGCATTGCGGGCCCGCTTCTCGGCGATGGTCAGCTCCCTGGCCGGCTTCGGCACGGCCGCCAGCTGCTCGACGAGGATTTCGATGGCTGGATCCAACGGCATGACGGTCCCCTTCAGTTCGGATAGGAGCGTTCGGGTTGACTGCCGGTAATCCATTGATCCGGACCGCGGACCACGCGGTCGTCGACGTACCCGATGATCGGCGTAACCACCGGCGCAGGCCGGAATTCGCGAGCTCTCGTCGGCCGATCGGCCTGCGGCAGTGGGGCTCTGGGGAGATCGAGGGTGACGTGCACGAACTTGCCGTCCGCGACGACATAGTGTGCGGCGAAGGTGGTCGTTCTGACCTGCCCCGGCGCCAATGGCCCGGACGCCAACCGTTTCACGGCCTCCAGCGCCACCAAGGTCTCGCGGACCCGTGCGTAGATGTCACGACCGTTCGCACTGACCCGGAGGCCGTCGACGATCATGATTTCGAGCAGGCCGACATGAGTGGACTGCAACCAGTGCAGGGTGTCCGCCGCGCCACGGGTGAAGTTCACCCCGTAGATGTCGATCCGAACATTCTCGTGGTAGTAGCTGTCCACCACGTCGCGATAGTTACCGGAGTTGTACAGCTCTACGTATCGCGCGAACTCGTCTTCGTTCATCAGTCCGACCTCTTCTGGAGAGTGGAGCGATCTACCGAAACGGAATACCGAAACTAAGCGATTGCTTACCTCTAAGCGCTTGCTTAGTTTGCCCTGGAGTTGCCATACTCGTCAATAAAGGAGGCCTATGACCGACACCACACATTCCTCGGCCAACCCCAAGGACCGCTTGCTCGCCTCCGCGATCGACGCGTTCGGCATCAAGGGCTACCACGGCACCACCACCCGCGACATCGCCGCGGGCGCAGGCATGAGCCCTGCCGCGGTGTACGTGCACCACAAGTCGAAGGAAGACCTGCTCTACCTGATCGCACTCGAGGGCCACCAATGCACGGCCCGCGCGTTCGCCGAGCAGATCGCGGCGACCGACGATCCGGTTCAGCAGCTCACCGGGCTGGTCCGCAGCTTCGTGCTCGACTACGCGGTGAACCACACGCTCGCGCGCATCGTCAGCTACGAACTGGGCTCACTCGAACCGGAACATCGCGCAGAGATCCTCGCGATCCGGCGCGAGGTGCTCACCATGGTTCGCGGGGTACTGCACGCCGGCAACGCGAGCGGCGTGTTCGACGCCGTCGACGCCGACATGACCTCCATCGCCGTGCTCTCCCTCGGCATCGACGTCGCGCGCTGGTTCCGCGACAACGGACGCTTCACCCCCGAAGACATCGCCGACCACTACGCCTACCTCGCCCTCCGCATGGTCGGCGGCACTGCCGGACAATAGATTCAGCCGGCGGTACGTACCCGTACCGCCGGCACGTTCATCCGATCAATGCGGACTCAGGCCGCCGATTCCGCTGTCTCGCGGAGCTTTTCGAGCCAGACGTGCATGGAGTTGGCCAGCCCGTCGCGCTGATTGTCGAGGTCGGCCCGGACCGGGTCGCCATCCCAGGACATGGTGCTGTGCACGAGGGTGCCGTCGTCGTCGGCCTCGAAGGTCCACAGGTGGATGCCGGTGATGCCGTGCTGGGACCCGCCCCAGAGGATGCGGTGCGGGGCATCGACGGCATAGATGGTGGACTCGATGCCGATCCGCGGGGTGTGCCAGTGGAAGGTCGAGCCCGGCTTCAGCGGTTCGTCCATGGTGGCCTCGGTGATGTCGGTGCGCCAGGTGGTCCAGGCGCCGATAGCGGTGTGCAGGGCCCAGACCCGCTCGATCGGCGCGCCGATGCGGATGCTCTGCTCGACGACGACCGCGGCGTCGGTGTCGGGGTGTTCGGGGTAGTCCATGTCAGTTCTCCTCAGGCGGAATGGGAATCGGGAACGAATTGAGCGGGCCGGCCATGCCGTACCGGTCGAGGTTTTTCCGGATATTCCGGATGCACGGTGCTCTCACAGGCGAGTGCGCACAGTGATGACCGCTCGAATGCGGCCCGACTGTCATGAATTCTCTTGCGGGCCCGTGGAATTCAGAACATCCAACAATTACGCTAATTCAGCCGTGAAACCTGGTCAACGGATTGCCACTAGGCCGATGGTCGCAAAATAGGCGATGGGATCGAAGGACGGATAAGCGTTGTTACCGCAGTAGCCGGACCGCGCGAATAGGTGCCTGCGCTGCGACCGCCACACAGTCGGCAAGTCGGACACACAGCCGACCAATCCAAACCGGCTGGATTGCTTGGGATTACAGTCTCCGGAGTGACCGCCGCCAACTTAGCCGACCCCGCCCACCGGGCCACCGCAGCCGCAATCGCCGTCGATCTCATCACGGCCATCCATAACGGTCACTACCAACCAGGGGACAGACTTCCCTCGCAATCTCAACTAATGACCACCTACGGCGTCTCCATGGCCACCGCGGCAGCGGCCTTGCGCAAACTCCGCGAGCACGGTCTCACCACCACCCAGCCCGGTCGCGGCGTCTACCTCGCCACCACCATCCCGCACGGACAATTCACCCAAACCACTACCGACACCGGCGAACTCAGCACACCCGACGGCGAACACTTATCGAGCGACGACAGCACGCCGCAGCGCTGGCAACAGCGCTACACCGACATCACCACGCTCTACCACGCGGCCAGCCATCTCAGCACGCTCGCCCAGCGCACCGAACAGTCGAACGACACCAGGAATCCTCTGCGCAATCTGCACCCCGCCGTGCTGCAGACGCTGGCGCACACCCTCACCAGCACCGCGCACCACATCATCAATCACGGCCCGACGCCGACCACTCACGTCACCATCACCGCCGCGCACCACATTCTCGGCCACGAGGGGCGACGGCAGAACTGAGCCGCCCCGGCCCGCTCAGATCGGTGAGTAGTTCGGACCGTCCCGCAGGGCGATCTCCCGGCAGTGCGGGATCGAATCGATGAGAGTGCCCGCTCCTTGGCGCAGCAGATCGGATCCGACGAAGAAGCCGAGCGCGAGCGGCTCGTCCGGCACGCCCCAGTGGTGCGAGTCGAGCCAGCGCGCGCCGTCCAGATCGAACACCTTGCCGTGCAAGGAAAGTCGTCCGGACGGATCGGTCGTGCACAGACCGGCGATCGGCGAGTTGCAGTGCCCCTGCAAGGCGTGCAACATGGCGCGCTCGGCGTCCGCCTGCCGGTGCGTGTCGGGGTCGTCGAGCATCGCGGCCAGTTCGACCAGCTCGACATCGTCCGTCCGGCAGACCAGGGCGATGGTCGCGGCGCCGATCGGCGGGCACATCACCACGATCGGCAGCACCTCCGCGATCCGATGGCCCAGCTCGACGCGGTGCAGGCCCGACACCGCCGCGATCAGCGCGTCGAAATGCCCCTCGTCGAGCCGCGCCAACCGGGTATTGACGTTGCCACGCAACGGTTTCACGCGCAGATAGGGATAGTGCAGGCGCAGCTGCGCGGTGCGCCGGACGGAGCTGGTGCCGACCACAGCCCCCTCCGGCAACTCCGCGAGCCGCGCGCCGCTGCGGGTGACCACCGCATCGTGCACATCACCGCGCGGCGGAAACGCGGCGAACGACAGCCCGGCGGCGAGCGGGACGTCGCCGGGGATGTCCTTGAGACAGTGCACCGCGAGGTCGGCCCGTCCCTCGCACAGCGCGTCGTCGATCTCTTTCACGAACGCGCCCTTGCCGCCTAGCCGAGCCAGGTCGCCCATCCACCGGTCCCCCGCGGCGGTGACCGTGACCAGTTCCGTTGCGGCCCCGAGCTTTGCCAGGTGGTCGGCCACGTGCGCGGCCTGCACGAGGGCCATCGGACTCGACCGAGTGGCGATCCGGATGATGCGCGACATGTGCCGGACCTACCGCTGCCAGGTCCGGGCGCCGATGACCAGACCCGAGTCCCAGTTGAGCAGCGTCACGTGCATGCCCTCCTGGGTGGGGATCTCGGCCAGGAACTGGCCGACCCTGGTCGGCTGCCCGGCCGACCACATCGGCTGCGGAAGCAGATCGTCGCCGATGAACAGTCCGCCGGGCAGCAGCAACTTGAGCAGGTCGTCGCGGCGGCGGAACTTGCCGGGCCGGCAGTCGGCGAAGACCAGGTCGAACCCGGACCCGGTGTAATCGTCGAGCCAGCTGTCGGCGTCGGTGGTGTGCACGGCAATTCGAGCGTCGTCGCCGAGTACACCGCGGGCCAGCGCGGCGATCGGGCGGTCGGCCTCGACCGTGATCAGCTGCGAGTTGATGGTCATCCCGGACAGCAGCCAGGCGGACCCGACGCCGACACCGGTGCCGAGCTCGAGCACCCGCCCGTTCGGTTTGGACGCGGCGAGGGTGCGCAGCAGCGCGCCGGTCCGGTTGGTGCACGACATCACGAAACCCGCGTCGGCGGCGGCCTTCTGGGCCTGCACCACCAGCGGCGGCACCACGGAGGGTTCATCGTTCATGGCTGTCCTCCAGAGCTCGGGCCAGGCGCAGCGCGCCGTAGGTCAGGATCAGGTCCGCGCCCGCGCGTTTGAGCGCCCGCGCGTATTCGAGTTGCACGGCGATCGGCGCCGACGCGAAGAGCTGGTCCTCACCGGAGACGCTGAACGCGGTCAGCGGCATCCTGGTCATGCCGCGCAGCTGGGTGAGCAGATCGATGGCGGTCATCGCGGGCTGCACCAGCAAACCGTCGGCACCCTCGTAGATCCAGCGGACGGCCTGGTCGAGCGCTTGGCCGGGCTGGCAGGCGTCGATCTGGAAGCCGCGGCGGTTGCCGCGGCCAGGATCGGTGTTCATCGTCGACTTGTAGACACCGAACAGCGCGGAATCGAAGATCACCGACGGCGTCACGCTCACGTCGGTGAACCCGGCCTCGTCGAGCTCGAACCGGATCGCCTGCACCGAGCCGTCGAGCACGGCCGCCGGGCCGACCATGTCGGCACCGGCCTGCGCGTGCAACACCGACATGCGTGCCATCAGTTCGTAGGTGCCGATGATGTCGGTGTGCCCGCGCGAATCGAGCAGCACACATTCACCGGTGTCGGTCCAGGCGCAGCCACACACCTCGGTGGCGATCACCATGTCCGGCACGGTGTTTCGGATGGACTGGATCGCGTCCACCATCATGTTGTCGGGTTTCAACGCGTCGGCGGCGTCGAGGGTCTTGTGCTCGCCGTAGACGAGCACCCGGCAGGCCCGCACGCCTGCCGCGTTCAATTCCTCGGCGTAGTCGGCGATCCCGGAGACCGGCACCGCGCCGGGCAGGTACCGGTAGCGGGCCAGGTCGCGGTGGTCGGGCTGCACCAGGATCGGCGCGACCAGATCGGCGGGGGTGAGCAGGTCGCGGTGCAGTAGCTTGCGCATCCGCGATCGGGCGCGCAGCGGGTTGACGCCGGTCACGTCCAGCCTGCGGCGGACGGGGGTGATGGTGGGGCTCTCGGCCTTGGTCATCAGTGGTCGCCCAGCCCGACCACGAGGTGCCGGGGAAAGCCTTCCGGCCCACGCACGAGTTGGCCTTCCGGTCCCGGCAGCGGCCACGGATCGCGCAGGAACAGCTGCCGCACCGACTCGGCGACCGTGGCCGCGCCGAGGCCCCACCCCACACAGTTGTGGTGGCCGAGGCCGAAGTGCAGCTGGTAGATGTGCGGCGGCCGGTCCAGGCGGAAGGCCATCGGATCGGCCACGTGATCCTCGTCGGACATCGCCGATTCGAGGGCAACCAGCACCAAGCTGCCCTCGGGGATGGTGGTCTCCCGAGCCGTGCCCGCCGCCACGGTGTACTCGCTGCCGGTCACCCGGGAAACCATCTTGAAGAACGGGTTCAGCCGCAGCGCTTCCCACACATACGGGTCGAATTGCTTCGGATCCTGCGCGACGTCTTGCAGCGGCAGCTCCGGGCGGCGCAGCAACTGCTCCACCAAGTGCGTGGCCGAACTCATGCCGTTCTCCACGAAGCCGAGCAGAATCCCGCCGAGGTTGATCGCCGCCCGCTCGTCGTCCATGTCGAGGCCCGAACCGATGCTGGTGTTCTGCAGCCTGGTCAGCAGATCGCGGTGTGGCACAGTCACTCCCGCGCGCCGCTGGGCCACCAGGTCGCGCAGGCAGCCCATCAATTCGCCGCCGGCGTGCTCGGTCGCCTTGCGCATCTCCGGGTCATTGCCGAAGTTGGTCACCATGTCCGCGAGAATCGGCCGCACCCAGGCCGACAGGTCGTTCGGGTCGGCCCCGCGGAAACCGAGGTATTCCAGGCACATTCGGATGATCACCTTCCGGACGAACCCGGTGGCGACATCGATGCGGCGGGTCGGCCAGGCCTCGTCCAGGGCTTCGGCGGCGAAGCGGCCCGCCACCTCCCTGAGCCGGGGCAGATCCTCCGGGGCGAGCATCACCTGCAGCATCCCGCGTTCGCGCCAGTTGATGACTTCCCCGTCGGAAGCCAGGATGTGGCGTCCACCCAACGCGGTGGCCAACGCGGGGTCGTAGCGGACGTTGAAAATCTCATGGCGCAGCAGCACTTCGGTCACGTCGGCATATCGGGTCACTACGGTGAACGCCGGCGTCACCAGGATCGGCCGATGGGCGCGGAGCTCGGCGAACAGCTCCTGCGAGTCGCTGAGGAACCATTTCTGTAGCAGTTCCACCTGTCCCATCGGACCGGCGGCGTCGTACTGTTCCAGATAACCGCCTGCGATCGTCTCGGTTGTCGTCATTGGATCAACCTCCATCTAGTTGTTGGTGCGGTATGCGGTTGGTCGTTCAGGAAAGGCGACGCGGGGCGAACGCGAAAGCCGCTGCGGGAACTGCGATCCCGTGGCTGCGCAGCTGCTGCGCCCGGGTGAGCACGGCGGCGCCTTCGAGCAGATTCCGGGCGATCTGGACGACGGAGCGGTCGGCCGGGTCGGACAGGAAACCCGAGCCGGTCCACTGGTTGAACGCGCCCATCGCCGGCCCGCACCAGATCTGGTAGTCGCCGCGGCGGGTGTCGTCGCCGCGGATCGCCCACCGGCTGGACATGCCCAGATACCAGCGGAACACCAGGGCCATCCGGTGCTGTTCGTCGCGTTCGGCCCGGGCCACCTGGGCCGGCTCCCGCTCCTGCCAGAAGGCGCGGGTACCGGCCCACACTTCATCGAAAGAGGTTCGGAACAAATCTTTTTCGACCTTGGCGCGGAGCTGCGCCGGGACCTCCGCCCACGCGGCGTGATTCGAATAGATCTGATGCAGACGCTCGGCGCGAAAGGGGAACATGGTGCCGCGACGCAGTACCTGCAGCTTGATCCCCAACTCGAACATGTCCGCCGCGGGCGCCATCGCCACATCGGCCACCCCGGCCCCGGCGAGCATGCGTTTGCCGTCGGCGGAGAGGCCGGACTCGATCGCGGATTGGTTGATGGAGCCGGTCAGCACGTAGGCGGCGCCGAGGGCGAACGCGGCCGCCACCGCGCCGGGGGTGCCGAGACCACCCGCCGCGCCGACCCGGATCGGCCGGTCGTACCGGTGACGGCGAGAAATGGTGTCGCGCAACGTGAGAATGACCGGGAGCATCGCGGTCAGCGGACGGTTGTCGGTGTGGCCGCCGCTGTCGGCCTCCACGGTGATGTCCTCGGCGACCGGCACCTGGGCGGCGAGTTCGGTCTCCTCGGGGGTCAGCTGTCCGCGCTCGACCAACTCCCGCAACAACTCCGCGGGCGCGGGAGCCATGAAATGCGCGGCCACCTCGGGCCGGGACACCTTCGCGAAAACACTGCGCGGGCGGTGAATTCGGCCGTGCGCGTCCGTGGTCAGTCCCTTCGCCGCGATGCGCACCACCGCGGGGGTGAGCTCCATGAACGCCGAAAGAGACACCGCCGGTACGTTGTTCGCAATCAGCAGGTCGGCCACCGCGTCTTCGGTGGCGGGCTCGGCGGGTGAATGGATGAGGTTCACCCCCCAGTTGGCCCGGCCGGGCAGGGCCGAAACCAGTTCCGCGACAGCGGCGGCCACTCGACCGGGCGAGAGTCCGGCGGCGCCGAAGAAGCCCATCATGTCCGCTCGCGCCATCGCGATGACCATGGCGGTCGTCGCGATGCCATTGGCCATTTCCCCTGCGACATAAGGAAAGCGGACGCCGTGCGCGTCGCCGAAGGAACGATCGCCGAGCCGTTCCGGGTAGAGCGGCGGCAGCAGACCGACGACCGAATACGGGCCGGTTCCCGGTTCCACCACGCCGCCGCTGCCGACACCGATCGCCGACCCGCGGTCGCCGGTGAGCAGGTAGAGCGGCTGACGGATGCGCGCCGCGAAGGCGGCTATCCCCGGCCCGCGGAATACCGGCGGTTCGCCCTCGGAGTGCCACGTCAGCGTCGCACCCTCGGTCCAGCGCGTTCGGGGCAGCACTTCAGGTTCCATGCGCACGGCCTTAACTGTCGGCGTCCGAACGGAATATCCGTCCGCAACCAATTCTTGGGCAGCACGATCGCCGATTCCATGAGAAGAAAGTAATAGGACCGGACCGGTACACAATGGATCCGAAGGTTGCAGTGCCCGAGTATTGACCGACTCGACCGGCCTTGTCCAGACTGAATGCGTTACCGGTGTTCGACATCCGACCCGAGAAGGAATTCATGTCCGCAGGTCACAGCCTTGCCCAACGGCTCGACTGCCAGCTGGGAAATTATCCGAAATTCATCGAGAGGGTTCTACTCACTATTCGCCGGTCGATCCCGTCGAACCTGCACCATCGATTCGACAGAATCGTGGCGAGTAGCCCCGCTGCGGCTATTGCCATGGTCGTTTTATCTGCCGCTCTCCCCTTTCTGGGGATAGTGCTCGTTTCCGGCAAGAAGCGAACGGCCTGTTCCACGAAGAGAAACACGGAGGTATGAGAATGAAAGCCCGGAGCATCGCCACCGATGGCGCCGCGAACCGCCTGCGGTACCTAGCACTGACGAACGGCAAGCCGGTATGGGATCTGGCCCAGCGCTACGCGCCGGTGCGGGAGGGTCTCAACACCTATCTCATCGATCACGCGATCCGCGAGATGCCGCCGCGGCCAGAGCCGTTGAGCACCATGGCGCCGTACACCTCCTGGTCGTCGCTGAACGACCGCACCTACAGCGGGCGGCACCTGCCGCCGATCGATGACGCGGAGACCGGCAGGCCGCCGGTCAAGGCGACCGAGAGCCTGTTCACCCGCGCGGGCGGGATGATCCCGTGCCGCCGCTCGACGGTCATGCTGGCCTATTTCGCGCAGTGGTTCACCGACGGCTTTCTGCGCAGCGACAGTCACGTACCGCCGGACCCGCGCAAGAATTCGTCCAACCACAGCATCGACCTGAATCAGTTGTACGGACTCACGGATGAGGCGACGGCGCAGTTGCGCAGTCACGAGGCCGGCCGGCTCAAGAGCCAGTCCATCAATGGCGGTGAGTACCCGCCGTATCTGTGCGAGAACGGGAAGATCAAGGCCGAGTTCTCGGCGCTGGGTGTGGTGCACTGGAACGAGCTCACCAAGGGCCAGCGCGACACTTTGTTCGCCACCGGCAGCGATCGCGGCAACAGTCAGATCGGCTTCACCATGCTCACCGTGTTGTTCCTGCGTGAGCACAATCGGCTGGCGCGGCTGCTGGCCGACGAACACCCGGACTGGGACGACGAACGGCTGTTCCAGACGACCCGCAATATTCTCATCGTGGTGCTGCTCAAGCTGGTGCTGGAGGAGTACATCAACCACATCACGCCGTACCATTTCCAGTTCAAACTGACCCCGCGGCTGAGCAACGATGTGGCGGATTCGCCGTGGCAGCGACAGAACTGGGCCTCGGTGGAATTCAATCTGGTTTACCGGTGGCACAGTCTCATTCCGTCCATTCTCACCGTCGGCGGGCGCGAGCTGCCCGTGACACAGACGCTGTACGCGGGCCCACTGCTGCCCAAGGCCGGTCTCGGCCGGACGTTCGAAGAGGCCTCACGGCAGGGCGCCGGCCAGATCGGGCTGTTCAATACCGACCCCTCGCTGGTCCCCACCGACCTGGCCAGCATCACCCGCTCCCGGCAGCTGCGGCTCGCGCCGTACAACGCCTACCGCAAGCACCTGAAGATGCGCCCGATCCACGACTTCCGGCAGCTCTCCAGCGACCCGAAGGTGTACAGCGCGGTCCGCGACCTGTACCGCAGCGTGGACGACATCGACCTCTACGTCGGGCTTTTCGCCGAGGAACGCGGCTCCGACGTGGCCATCCTCGGGCCACTGCTCACCAAGATCATCGCGATCGACGCGTTCTCCCAGGCGCTCACCAATCCCCTTGTCGCGCCACGCATCCTGAACCAGGAGACGTTCACCGAGATCGGCATGGAGGTCATCGACACCACCCGGACACTGTCGGATGTGTTGCACCGCAATGTTCCCGAGGATCCCCAACCCCGGCTGGTGACCATGACCCGCCAGGACGTCCAATGACCGTGGCCGAAAAGGCGCAGACGCTGATCGCGGACGCCGCGACCCTCCAGGAGTGCGCCACCCGACTGGAGGAACTGGGCACCCGCCTGCAGGGATCGGTCGGCGTCTCGTCCGAGTTCTGCGCCTTCATGACCACGTACGCGGCCCGTTGCCGAACTGCCGCAAAGGATCTCGAACTGATCGTGGCGCGGCTGACCGGCACGGCCTCGGCCGGTCAGCACGCGGCGGCCGGGGCGGTGCCGATGCCGCCCGGTGTGCAGACCCTGCTGCAGTACTCGCAGATGGCCGTGAGCAGGCTCCCCATCCCCGGCAAATCGTTCATCGTCGGCCGCCCGCCCGACTCGGATCAACACTGAACAGTTAGCCGTCGCCAATGGCACCGCATCGACTGCGGTGCCATTGGCGCGTGGCCGCACGGTCGACGTATTCCGATCCAAGGTCCCCGTCATAACGAATAGGTGGACAGGCGATCCGCCGACCGGCGGGTCCACCTCGAAGGATGGGAGAAACATGCGTTTCGATTCGGCCGTGGCCAGGACGGCGCGCGGTGCGGCGTTGGCCGCGATCGTGCTGACCGCCGGTGTCGGTACCGCGGGCGCGTCCCCGACTACCGACTCCGAGCTGTCGAAACCGGTCGTTGTGTGCACCGACGCGGAGGAGGCGGCCGGCGCGACGGGCAACACCGCCGACGACGCCACCGCACAGCAGTGCCATGCAACTCGCGCCAAGAGTATGGCCGTTCGACTCTGTGTCCAGAATGGCGTGGTTGCCGAGGCGAAGAAGGAGGAGCTGTCCCCGGACGTGAAAAAAGCCGACAACGACATATGTAAAAAGGCGGTGGCCCGCGCCGACGCGGCCGCTGCGGCGACGAGTGCGGCCGGCGCGATCGGCGCCGCCTCCGGAGATGCCACCGACGACTACGAATCCGCTGAAATCGACGCCATGGTCGTCAAATACGAGCAGGCTGTCGCGGACGCCAAAACTCCCGAGGACCTCGTCTGGGCCACCAGCTATGCGGCCAATGCCGCCATGCTGGCCGCCGAGAGCGCCGGGGCACGGGACGTGCAGAAGAACCAAGCGGCCGACGCGGCCGAGCGCAGGGCGGTCGAGGCGTTGAAGAAGGACGGCTGGAAACCTCCGCAGGGCTGATCAGCTCGTCGACCAGGTTGAGACTGGATCGACGTCGTTGTCGGTCCAGGCTCGGTCCGGGCGTCGTTGCCCGGTGGCCGATCAGCGGATGGGATAGTCCCACTCGCGGACGGTCACACTGTCGTCGGACACTTCGGTGTGCACGAAATAGAGCTCGCCGGAACGGTTTCGGATCTGGGCCGAGCGCAGATCCGCGGCGGGCACGACCTGTCCGGGATGGACCGCGGCGCGTTGCGCCACGTGGTCGCGCACGGCTACCTCGATGAGCCTGCGCATTTCGGTGCAGTCGGCGGGCAGGTCGTACAGATCCGCGACCGCGTTGGGGAACCAGTCGAGGCTTTCCAGTTCCAGTAGCGTGAGATGCGTTGTGCCGTCGTGGAATGTCGACAGGCCGAAGCCGGGGACGTGCTGCCGATCGCGCAGGAAGGCGGTCCGCTCGTCGAGCGACGGCCGAGCCAGCGGGCCCATCGGCAGCAGCAACTCCACCAGCCGGAAGCACACCAGCGGTCGATCGGCCGACGAAATACGGACGTCGAACATGGGCAGCATGTCGTTGTCGCCGTCGAAGCCGGCGAAGCGCGCGTCCACCCGGAGCAGGCCGGTGTCGGGGAGCGGGTCGTAGAAGTCGGCGGTGGCCACTCGATAGGGGAACCCGACCTGGCCGGGATCGATCCGGTCCGACCACAGCCACAGCTCGGCGTGCGGAACGACGTGGATCGCCGCGTCCAACAACCCGGGGTGCAGGTGGCCGCGCGGTACACCGCCGCGGCCGGCGTCCAGGATGCCGGACGCGCCGAGCTGACCTTCGCGCAGCTCGGTCAGATACTGGAAGGCCTTGCCGTGGAACACTCTTCCGCGCGCGTAAGGCAGCTCGGTGGGCCGCAGCGAGGTCAGCGGCAGTAGCGTCGGCGGCTGCGGTGGTGGAGTGCCGACGAGGGCCGTCCCCGTCGCGACGGTCACGTCGTCGGTGGATCCCTCCCGTCGGCACCGGAGTTCGATGTGGATGGAGTTGTCTGGTGCGGCAGTCACTTTCGTGCTCAACCGGACCGGCCGATCGATCAGGAGCCATTCGCGGACCCGGACGTCACGCAGGCCGGTGACGGGCTTGCCGCTGTGTTCGGTGGCGGCGCCGGCGATCCGGTCGAGAATCGACATCATCGGCAGGGCCGGCGCAGTCCAGATCGGGCGGTGGTCGGCGAGCCAGGTGTCGACCGCGGGGTCGAGCACCTCCTCCTCCGAAATGGTATTGGTGCCACCGGTTTCGGCCGCGACGATGCGCATGGCGAGGTTCGTCGCGTGGTAGATCCGGCGGCCGTCCACCCAGAGCCAAGCGTCCGCGACCGCGAACGGGCCGCGGTCATCGACACCTACCTCGACGACCTCCAGCTCGACCGTGACGACGCCGTCCTCGGGAACGACCTGCCCGCGGAACTTCCAGGTCACCGGATGTTCGTCCATCCTGGTCTCGAAGTGCGGCTCGGCGAGCCCGGCCGCCATCCCCCTGCCGATCAGGTAGCACTGGAGCAGCTGCAGCATGGCCTCGAGGCCGAGTGAGCCGGGCTGTACCGGGTCCTGGAAGAAGTGCGCGCGAAAGTACCAGTCATCCGGACGAACCGTCTTCTCGGCGCGAAGTCTGCCGAGTCCGGCCCGGCCGCCTTCGGGCCAGTAGCCGGTGATCCGGTCCAGCATCAGCAGCATCGAGCCCGCCAGTCGCGGTGGACCGGCCAGCAGGCTGTCCAGCTCGACCGTGGTGGCGGGCGGCAGCTGAGTTTGCTCGTGGTCGGCGGGCGGCAGTCCCGGTTGCTCGGCGAACGCGCCCGGCGGGAAGAACCCGAAGACGCAGTGCAACTGGGCAACTCGGCGATCGTCGGCGAACACCGTCAGCTCGAACGAGTCGATGATCATGTCCTCGGTCCGCGAGCGGCGGACCAGTTCGAGTTCGGTCCGCAGCACCCGGGTGGCCGAGGTGATCGCCCCGTCCAGGGTGCCGTGTCCGTCGAGATTGCGGAACAGGAGCTCCTCGGTGCCGGGTCCGGAGTCGCCGGTGTAGAGCGCGAGCCAGCCGCATGGTTGCAGCGCGACCTCGAGCAGCACGCAGCACGGCATCGCGTGGTCGCCGTTCTCCGACCAGTACCAGGCCGTGGCCGGGACGTCGTATTCGACGGTCATCGTGCTGCCTACCGCGTCGCCGGGCAGGCGGGCGAGGTCGGTGATCCTGGTCATGAAATGGTAAGGCGGACCGGGCAATCGGGCGGTTCGGGTCGCGCCGTCCAGGCCTGCGAGCCGGGCACCCATCATGTCGCTGGGGCGGCCCCACGCGCACGCGAGCAGCGACGCGTAGCCGAGCTCGGCGTCGGCGGCCACGGCGACGGTCTTGCTCTCCCGATGACCGGCCAGTCCGCCGAGGCTCGACAGTGGCACCGGCGCACCGGTCTGCTGCACGGCGGGCGGCCCGAGGTGCCGCCAGTGGTCGAGCGGCCAGTCCGGCACCAGCCGAAGGGCAAGGCCCGCAACATGAAACGCCTTCACCCCGTCGACGCTGCAGAGCAGGTCGGCGGTCACAGTGGGGTGCGGGCCGGCCGTGGCGTGATCGACGAACAGCTCGTACACAAGGATCTGGCTGGCCGGAGTGGCCTGGCCGCGGCAGCGCATCTGGTAGCACTGATCCGGCACGGTTTCGAAGCGCCAGCCGTCTTTGTCGAGCGTGTACCCCAGTGCGGTGAGGTAGAACGCCATCGTCTGCAGGCAGCCTTCGAGCATCAAGGTTCCCGGCATGCACGGGTCATTCGCGAAGTGCCCCTTGAAGAACCAGCTATCCGGTGTGATCGGCAGCTCGGCGCGTAAGTAGCCGCGGCCGTGCGGCCCACCATTGCGATCGAATTCGGTTACGGTCTGGAACATTTCGAGGCCGGGATGCATCAGGCGCGGCGTGCGCACGTGCGCACCGGCTTTCGCCCACTGGGGACCGAAGCAGTCGGCGAGTCGACCTGCGGAGAAAGCGGCCACGTCGTCCGGTCCGAACGGACGCGGCTCGCTGCGCACGACCGGCGGATCAGACGGCGGCACCGGCGCAGCGAGATCGGCGGTACGCCACAGCACTCCCTTGGCGTCGCCCAACTCCGCGTCGGTGAAGAATCCCGCCTGGCCGTCCCGAACACTCAGCCGCAGTTCACCATTCACCCAGCAGTCGTAGTGAAAGAAGAACAGCCGAACCCCGTCGTGTTCGGCGTGGCCATCGATGGTGATCTTGAAGGTGAGCGTCTCACCGGGGACGGCCGGCCGGCCGTGGTAGGTCGGCGTCATGCCGAGCAGCCGATAGACCCGCTCCCCGTCGTTCCGCAGATCGACCCCGAGCCAGCTGATCAGCAGCAGATCCGCCTGCCCCGCCTCGATCATGATGCCGCCCGGCATCTGCCCGGCCGGGTCGAGATACCAGGAATCCAGCCGCACATCGGTCTGGGTCCAAATGCTGCCGGTGCCCATGGAACCCGGCGTCGCGTCGATGCGCAGGACGCGGTCGGCGAGCAGCATGGGCGGCGCGGGCATTCTGGTCTGCCGACGATGGCCGTCCTGCGCGGCGAACATGGGCCCGAACACGGCCGAGATGGGACCGGTGGCCAGGAACTCCAAATCGCTGCGGTCGAATGCCGTGTCTCGAAATGCCCCATGCGGTAACGGATCAGCGGCACTACGACCGAGCAGCTCGATCGCTGATTCTCGGTGACTGAGGAACCGGTGCTGGAAATCGTGTTGGAGGGCAAGGAAATCGCGATGGGCCCGGCTGACAGTCTCGTGGTGGACGACCAGGGCCGCGCCGAGCGCAGCACCCGACCGACCGGATGATCGTGGCAGCACGGTGACGCGCTCGGCACGTGTGGGCAGTGCCGGGTCCGCCCCGGTGAGCTCCGAATGAGCTTGTTCGAGAACGTGATCGGCGACGGCGGACGGTTCGGGGGCCGTCCGCTCAGCCGACTCGGGCAGCCGGATGGCCGGTGGATGCGCGGCGAACCGCAACAGCCTGCCCTCCTCGACGCTGCCCTCCTGATAGCACTCCGCCAATCGCGCATACAGGGCTTCGTCGTCGACTTCCACACCGGCGGCGATCAACTCGGCCACGCACCTGGTCAACTGGTGCACTCCCGACCGACCTGTCTTGTCCAACGCGACCGCGAGGTGCTCTCGATCGCCCAGTGTCTGTCCGATCCAGTCGGTACACACGCCCTGCGGTCCGTGCTCGATGAAGATCCGGACGCCGTCCGCCCAGGCGCGCTCGACTGTCCCGCGAAAGTCCACCCCGTGCACCGCGTGCGCGAGACTCGCGTCGGCGGCCGCGTCGGCGTCGGCGGTGAACCAGTCCGCTCTACCGCAACTGTAGAACCGGACGCCGGGCACCGACGCGGTCGGCCGCAGATGGAGGCTGCGCCACTCGTCCTGCACCTCCGCGAGCAGTGGTGCGTGCACCGCGAGGTCGTAGTCCAGTGGCAGCGCGTATTCCGTGTCGAGTCGCGCGAGCACCCGGGTGCAGGCCGTCGTTTCGCCGCCGATCGCGCAGGAGAAGGGCGAGTTGACGGCCATCAGATAGACCGCGGGCTCGTCTTCCAGTACCTGCCGCACCCGATCCGGTTCCACCGCAACGACATAGCCCGACCATCGCTTGCCTTCGATGCCTTCGCGCTCCCATACCCGGCGGACGGCGTCGAACTCCCCGGCGAGTTCCGTGGTGAACAACGGCGATTCCCGAAGGTCTTCGATCAGCGCCGCCAGGTCGTGCCACGCGCCGAGTGCGGTGAGCGCCGTGCTCTCCCCCGACGAATAGCCGAGTGCCGCATGCGGAGTGACGCCGAGGACGTATCGGGTGAGGTGAGTATGCAGATGGCTGAGGTAGGCCGCCCCGCAGATCCGCAGCACCGCGTCGTTGGGCCTGGCATCGCCGTCGTACACCCACGAGATCGCGTCGACCAGCGGCGGACACTGGGCAATCAGCTCGGCCACCGGCTGCGGAAAGGCAAGGCCGAGTTCACGTCCCATCCCTGCATAGGCGGCCGCGCCGCCGGTGTAGACGAAGGCGATCTCACCGTGGACGGGTGTCTCTCGAAACACCGCCCAGTTCGGCTGCGGCGCTCCCCCGCACAGCCACCGGGCCGCCTGCCCGGTGCGCTCGGCAAGCTGCTGCTGATCCGTGGCGAGCACGACCAAACGAGCTGGGCCGGAACGGGATCGATGACCTCGCTGGACCGCCTCGATGACGTCGGCTCGGTTCGCGCCGGAGAACACGTACGGTCGAGGCGCCGGTTCGGCAAGCCAGCCCGCGGCATCGCCGGCTCGCAGGCTGGTCCGAACCGGCGCCGCTCCGATCGGGTCCGTCGTCACCCGCGCGCCCGTGCCCGCGAGCCAAGGGCGGGCCGACGCGGCGAGGGACGGCCGGGCCCGATGATGCAGGGCCAGCACCGCGGCGGCCACGGACACCAGCCCGCTGGCCGCGTGTGCGGACCCGAAAAGAGCGGACATCTCGGTGCCGAACTCCGGTGCCGCGGCGTTGTCCGGCCCGAGGATCGCCAAGACCGGTTCGCCGTCGCGCCGGGCATGGTCGAGGTTCTTCAGGGCGAGCACCACGGCGGCGTCCCCGGGTTCGCGGCCGAGCGCGTCCATGGCGGCGCGGTGCACCGGTTCGTCGGACAGGTCGACGGCGCCGACCAGTGCGGCATCGGCCTCGCCCGCCCGAATGGCCCGGGCGGCCACGTCCAGAGCCACCGGCCCGGAGGCCTCCTCGGCGGAGATCGCGAAGCTCGGGCCGGAAAGGTCCAGCTGCCAACTGATTCGGTTGGCCACCATGTTGGCGAGGCAGCCGAGCACGGCGGCGGCATCGAGCGGCGGCACGATCGAGTCCGCCGACTCGGGCTCGATGCCTGGCATGCCCGCCTGCACGCGCCAGCGCAGGTTGAAGCGCGCCACCTCCGGATCGCAACCCATGCCGACCAGGACGAGGGTTCGGTCGCCGACCAACCGAATCCCTCGTGCCGCCTCGCGCGCCGCCTCCAGGACCAGCAACTGCTGGGCTTGTGCCGCATCGAGATCGGCGGGCGGAAAACGCAGTTCGTCGAGTTCCACGTCGACGGTCTCCCTGGTCGCGGCCCCTATGCCGGTCAGCAGCGCCCTGGTGAAATCGGCGGTGTTTCGACCATCACCGACCCTGGCGCCGATCGCGACAACGGCCACCTGCGGCGCGGCCGGCCTACTGCCGCGTGGCTTCCGCAACGCGGCGGCCAGGTCGTCGGGACCATCCGTCCAGGAGTCCACGATCAGGTGGGCGTTGTTTCCGCCGAAGCCGAACGCGCTGATCGCAGCCCGGCGCGGTCCCGGCCACGGCTCGTTCGCGCGCAGCACCCGCAGCGGAGTTCCGGCCAGCGCACGCAGCGGCTGCTCCACCCCCGGCGTCTGGGGCCGCACCCCGGCCTCGATCGCGCCGAGCATCTTGAGCAGACCCGCGGCGCCCGCCACCGTCATCAGGTGACCGAAGTTCGCCTTGGCCGAGCCGATCGGAAGATCGTCCGAGTCAGCGAAAACGCGCGCGTTGCTTCGTACTTCGGTCGTATCACCGATCGCCGTCCCGGTCGCGTGACACTCCAGCAAGGACACTGTTTCCGGCGCGAAGCCCGCGGTGGCATAGGCCTGCCGCAGCGCTCGTTCCTGGCCCGCCTGATTGGGGACGAGCAGCCCGTCGCGCCGCCCGTCGTTGCCGACGCCGATCCCGCGCAGCACACCGAGGATCGGCACGCCGCGCTTGACGGCGTCGCGCAGGCGCATCAGCGCCACTATCCCCGCGCCCTCGGCGGGGACGAGGCCGTCCGCGTCGGTGTTGAAGGGACGTGATCTGCCGGTGGGACTGAGTGCCGACAGCGCGGTGAATCCGATGTGCACAAACAGATCGTCGGCACTGTTCACCGCACCCGCCAGCATCAGATCCGCAGTGCCGTCGTGCAGCCGATCGCACGCCAGCTTCACCGCGTACAGCGATGACGCGCAGGCGGCGTCCAGCGCGAACGCACCCGCGCCGAGGCCGAGCGCGCGGGCCATCAGGTGGGTGGTCAAACCAGGCCAGCACCGGCCACGCGGTCCGGCCGCGAATTCGCTGCCCAGCCAGATACTTTCGGCATAGCTCGCCATCGTGACGCTCGGCAGTGTGAGGTTGCCGAGCACTAGTCCGCACCGGTCGAGCTCCGGCACACCCTCGCCCGCTTCGCGCAGCGCCTGCCTTGCCGAATCGAGGCCCCACCGGAAACCGGGGTCCAGGGTGTTCAGCTCGTCAGGTGCCAGCGCGAAGCCGTTCGGGTCGAAGGTCTCGTCGAATCCCGTGACGTAGCCGCCGATTTCATGCAGGGCTAAGTCGGTACTCGACGTCAGCACCGATGCAGGAGGCACCCGCCACCTACCGGCGGGAGCGGTGGCCAGGCTGGTCCGACCGGCAATCACCAACTCCCACAGGGCCGCTGGTGACAGCGCGCCGGGCAGCACACAGCCGCGGCCGACGACCGCGATGGGAGTAGCGGGAAACAGCGACATCGATGTACCTCCAGATCAGTTGCGGCGATTAACGGGGACGTGCGACCAACTGCAGCCCGGAGAACTCGGCGACGGTCGTGCCGTCCGCCCTGGCCAGCACGGCGTCACATACGGCATCGGCATCGTTGACGGCGACCGCGCGCACCACACAGCGCAGCGGCTCGTCGGTGGGTGCGGCCGGATGGAATCGGCACTCGCGGACGGCCATCGGCAGCGTCGTCGCGCCGAGCGCCTGCTCGGCCCAGAGCACCGCGAGCTGGAACACGCCGTCCACGGCGGCCGGGTCGATCCGCCACGGCTCGCTGGGCCAGCCGAGCTGGCGTACCCCCACGACCGTGCCGATGGCCGTTGCCGCCGTTGCTCCTTCGATGTCGGTGATCGCTTGGAAGCGTGGTCCATGGAACAACGCGGCGCCTCCGTACGCGGTGGCGCGGTCCACCGGGATGAGTCCGGAACTGCTGTCGCCGAGGTGTGGTGCCCGCGGCATGGTCTCGGCGTCCGGGAACACCGTTGCGCGACAATGATGTTCGCCGTATTGACCGGCCAGCTCGAACGACGGGGTCTCCCCCGCCGTCCGGCGAGTGCGGACGACGAAGGTGGCGCGACCTGAATCCGGCACGGTGGCCTTCGCGAGCACCTGCACGTTCTGGGCTACCAGGACGCGCTCCGACAGACCCGCGTCGGCGTCGACCGCGGCCCGCAGAAACCAGTCGAGCATCATCGCCAACGGGACGACCCGGCGTCCGACGATCACGTGGTCGCCCAGCTGCGGGTGGGACGAGTCACTCACCACGATCTCCGCGGTGTGCTCCGCCGGATCAGGATCGATGGCAGCGGCGTCGCCCGCGGCCAGAAGCACACGGACGTCCGGCGAACCCGAGGTCAGCTCCGCAACGAAAGCCTGTGCCCCTGCCGCCAATTCGATCAGCTCGACGTTGCGCTGCCGGAATTGCCCGGCGAGCTCGGGTCCCACCATCCCGCCCTGCCACGGCCCCCACGCCAGTGATTTCACCACGATCCCTTGATCTTTCGCCCGCCACCCGGACGCCAAGTGCTCCAGGATCCGGTTGGCCATGGCGTAGTCACACTGGCCGGGATTGCCGTAACTGGCCACCACGGAGGAGAAGACACAGATGAGCCGCACCGGATCGGCCCGGAGCTGTTCACACAGCTGCCCGAACCCCTCGGCCTTGATCCCCATGACCTGGTCGAACTGCCGGTCGGTCTTGTCCGCGACCAGCCGGTCGGCCAGCACACCCGCGCCGTGCACCAGGCCGGTGATCGGGCCCCACTTCGCGCGGACCTCGGTCAGCGCCGCGCGCACAGCGGCTGGATCGGTGATGTCCGCGGTCAGGTAGCAGGCCGGCGAGCCCGCTGCCTCGAGTGCCGCCACATTCCGGCGTATCTCCCGGACGGCCAGCACCCGGCGCACCTCCTTGTCGATATCCGCCGGGTTCGGGCGTCGGCTGCTCTGCCGGGTACGGGCGATAAGTGCCTGGCGCACACCGGATTCGCCCTCGGCGTTGCGTAGATCGGACGGCTCAACCGTCAGAGCCGTCCGCCCGATCAAGGCCAGCCGCGGTCGGCGGGCGCCGGCCAGCGCCAGGACGCAGGCCGCCGTCACCCCGCGGCCACCGCCCGTCACGACGATCACCGAATCCGAGTCGATCGTCTCGTCGATCCGTCCCGGCGCCAGCGGATTCGGCCGCAGCCGCAGCTGGCTCCTGGTGCCGTCGCCGCGCAACGCCACCTCCGGCGCGGAGCCACCGCCTAGCAGCTCGGCCGCCAACGCCGCGGCGACCTCGGTCGAATTGCGTCCCGCGCCTTCGCAATCGATCGCCTTCACGGTCGCGGCGGGCCACTCCCTGGCACAGGTGCGGGCCAGTGCCGCGAGGCCACCCGCCCAGCCGCGCCGGGCCGAGGTGCCGCTGATCCCGAAGTCGCCGCCGGTGTCCTGCACGGTGACGAAGGTGCCGCCCTTGGCCGTCATGCGCGGCGCCACTGCTCGGGCACACCGAAACGCCTCGCGCGCCAACTGAATACCGTCTTTCCCGGTGGTGATCCGGCGGAGTCCGCCGAGGAAGACGACGGTGTCCAGCAGACCGACGGTCTCCGCGTCGGCGTCGGTGTAGAGCACCGCGGTCACGCCCGCGTCCCGCAGCTTGGCGATCAACGCCGTCGCGACGCCGCCGCCGTCGTCGGTGACGGCGACGGTGCCGCGCAGCAAGCCCGGGAGCACCAGGCCGGGCGAGGTGACCGGGACGAGTTGCGGTGTCAGCCGCGTCAGGCCGGAGGATGGTTCGCCCTCCTCGTCGTCGTGCCCGTTGCTCTCGTCCCGGTGCCGCGACGGGTTGGCCTGCTCCCGGGCCGCTTCCGGCCTGCGCAGGTAGCCGGAGATCTCCCCCATGGTGCGCAGCCGAGCCAACTCGGCGGGATCCAGCTTCGGCAGGCCGGGCACGCGCTGGCG
The DNA here is from genome assembly GCF_042727395.1 of Nocardia sp. NPDC060255. Taxonomy (NCBI): domain Bacteria; kingdom Bacillati; phylum Actinomycetota; class Actinomycetes; order Mycobacteriales; family Nocardiaceae; genus Nocardia; species Nocardia sp. NPDC060255. The sequence goes on from NZ_JBHXAU010000015.1 coordinate 119,844, forward strand.
GAGGGTCGAGAGGATCTGCACCCGCTTGATCGAGTCGACGCCGAGGTCGTGTTCGAGATCCATGTCGGTACCGAGCATGTCGACCGGATAACCGGTCAGCTCGGCCATGATGGCGAGCAGCGTTTCCTCGATGTCTGCCGAGGCGGCTGCTTCTGTCGGTGCCGGAGCGACGGCCACCGCGACCGTTGGCGCGTCCGCGGGTGGGGCTGTCTGTGGCGGTGGGGCCGCGTGCCCATTGCCGATGGCGTGCTCGGGCGTCGCATGGACGGTCGGCATCGGCAGTGCGACAGGCAAATTCCGTGATTCGCGGACGGGGATCGAGCTGAAGCCGGCGGCAGGCGCGCCACTCAGCGCGGTGATCATGCCGTTGAGGGTGGCCTCGCTGGTCCGCAGGTAAGCGACATGGCCGTCGGCCAGTGCACGCTGATACGACGAATGCACCTCGCTGGTCTGCCGCTGGATTTCTTGCAGCGCCCCAAGCCATTCGGTGGGCTCGGCCGCACGCCGCGGCGGCCCGATCTCGGCGGCGTGGCCGGCCGGTGGCACGACCACGCCGGTCGTGGTGCGGATCGAATCGTCGTGATCAGTCGGCATCGGGGTCTCCAGTTCGTCGGCATCGGGCGGATGGGGCAAGCTCTCGTCGGTCGGCCGCACCGGGATGACGTCTTCCGGTGGCGGATAGGGCTTTCCGTATTGCGTGCCGAGGAGCTCGACCGTCAGCCGGTGCTGCTCGATCGGCGCGGTCGGCACGGGCGTAACTCGCAGCGGCGCACCGTCGACGGCCACGCCGTGCACGGCCAGCTCGGCGAGTGCGTGCTGGAATGCGGTGACGCCGTCCTGCCCCTTACGGTCCAGCGCTACCGCGACATGCGCGCGGGGACCGAGGATCCGGTGCACCAGGCCGGTCAGCGCGGCACCCGCGCCGAACTCGACGAACGTGCGCGCCCCCGCGTCGTACATGGCCTCGATCTGGTCGGCGAAGCGCACCGGCGAGCTGAGCTGGCGGACCAGCCGCGCCCGGATCTCCTGGTGGTCGGCGGGATACCTTGCCGCGTCGCTGTTTCCGTACACGGGCAACTCAGGGGCGGTGATCTCCAGTGCGTCCAGGAACGCCTGCAGTTGCTTGCCCGCCGGTTTCACCAGCGGACTGTGGAAGCCGGTCGAGGTGTTCAGCCGGACCGCGGTGACGCCGCGGTCCCCTGCCCGATGTTCCAGCCCGGCGAGGGCGTCGTGGGTACCCGACACCACCGTCTGGTCCGGACCGTTCAGGTTGGCCACCCACAGCCCGGAGGCCTCGCCGATCAGGGTGGCGGCCAGCGCGGCGTCGCCGCCGAGCATCAGCATGCCGCCGAGCTTGCCGCCCGCGTCGCGCATCAATTCGCCGCGCGTCCTGGCCAGCCGCACCAGCGCCTGGAGGTCGAAGCAGCCTGCCGCGTGCAGCGCGGTCAGTTCGCCGAAGCTGTGCCCGCCCAGCAGATCCGCGCGCAGACCGACCGCTTCGGCCAGCCGCAGCTGGGCCGCGCACTGCACGGCCAGCGCGGGCTGCGCCCACTCGGTCGCGCGCAGGTCATCCTCCAATCGCTGTCGGTCTTCCGCGTCGAAAACCGGGCAGGGAAAGACGATCTCGTGGATGGCCCGGTCGGCGAACCGCAGGTCGGCCGTCTCGTCCCAGGCCGCAAGGGCTTCCGGATAGGCCATCGCCAGATCGGCACCCATGCCGGTGTATTGGGCGCCCTGGCCGGAGAAGAGGAACGCCACCTTGCCCGGCGTCGCCGGACCGGTCCGGTACTGGATGCCCGAATGGCTGAAGGGTTCGGCGGAGTCGGTGGTGAGTCGCTGCGCGGCCTGCTCGGCGAGTTCGTCCAGTTGGTCCTGGCCGCCGACGATCGCCAGTCGCAGCGGGTCCGACGCACGGAAGCCGGCCCGGGAACCGGCCCGCAGCCGGTCGACGAGTTCTTCTCCCGACCCCGCGCTCAGCAAGGCGAGTTCGGTCGACAACGGATACATCCGCTCCGCCGCGCGACCACCTCGCGCGGGAACGTACTCCTCCACCGTGACGTGAAAGTTGCTGCCGCCGAAGCCGAAGCTGGACACCGACGCCCGGCGTGGATGGTCGGAGCCTCTGACCCACGGGCGCTTCTCGGTGTTGAGATAGAGCGGGCCGTCCTCGAGGTGGAGCTCCGGGTTCGGGCGGTCGACCTTGATGGTCGGCGGCAGCACTCGATGCTGCACCGCCAGGACGGCTTTCAGCAGGCTCACCGCGCCCGCCGCCGACTTGGTGTGCCCGAACTGTGATTTCGCCGATCCGACCGCGCACCACCGGCGGCCCGGCGGCCCGGCCTCCGCGAAAACCCCGGACAGCGCGGCCATCTCGGCCAGGTCCCCGGCCTTGGTGCCGGTGCCGTGTGCCTCGACCAGTTCCACAGTGGCTGGCGAGTACCCGGCCATGTCGTAGGTCCGCTGCAGCGCACGCGCCTGGCCTTCAGGTACTGGAGCGTAGATCGCTGTGCCCTGACCGTCCGACGAACTTCCCATCCCGCGCAGCACCGCGTAGATCCGATCACCGTCCCGCTCGGCGTCAGCCAGCCGTTTCAGGGCGAACATGGCCAAGCCCTCGCCGAGCATGGTCCCGTCGGCTCGATCGGAGAACGGGCGGCAATCCCCCGACGGCGACAACGCCGGCGTCTTGCTGAAACACAGGTACATCGTGATGTGGTTGAGCGTGTCCACCCCACCGACCAGCATCAAATCGGTACGGCCCAGCGCCAACTCGGCCACCGCCGCCGACAGCGCCGCGAGCGAGCTGGCACACGCCGCGTCGGTCGTGCAGTTGATGCCGTGCAGGTCGAGCCGGTTCGCGATCCGGCCGGCCACCACGTTGCTGAGCAAGCCGGGAAACGTCGCCTCCTGCCACGGGGTGTAGTTGCCGGCGATCCGATCACAGATCTGCTCGGCCTCGTTATCGGGAACACCACTGTCGCGCAGCGCCTTACGCCACACCGGCCGCTGCAGTCGGCACGCCATATGCAGCAGCAGTTCCAGCGCTCCGGTGCCAATGATCACGCCGGTCCGGTCGCGCACGGCCGCAGGCAGTTCGCCGCCGCCGGCCGCGTCTCGCAGCGCGCGCTCGGCCACCGGCAGCGCCAGCAGTTGCGCAACGTCGGTAGCGGGCAGCGTGGTGGGCGGGGTGCCGTAAGCCAGCGGGTCGTAGCTGGTCGGCGACAAAAAGGCACCGCGTCGCGCATAGGTCTTATCCGACGTCTTCGGGTCGGGGTCGTAGTAGTCGTCGAGCAGCCAATGGCTGGGTGGGACGTCCGTCATCAAGTCTCGACCGGCCAGTACGTCTCGCCAGAAACCGGCAACATCGACCGAGCCCGGCATCAGCGAGCTGACGCCGGTCACCGCGATGGCGAGACGGTGGGGCGTCGGTCCGTGCGGCCCCTTGTCTTTTATAGGAACATTCTTCACGATTTGCAACATAACCACTTGGAAGCACACCTGAACAATACGAAAAATGACCCGGGCCGAACGATGTAGACTGCAACTTATCTAGCTATCTAGCTATCCCAAATAGCTTCCGCTCGGCGTGTTGTGCATTTAGAATCAGTCCAGTACGCATCGGGATGACTGCTATTTCAGGGTTAATTCGCCAAGATTGTCGATCATGATTGCGCCGCATTAGTGCCGTAATAGTGTTAGCAATTACGTCGTGATAGCGCGTTAGCAAGTCATATCTACTGCATGATCCGTCTTAGCGCCCCCTCCACCCTATGGTGCAGTCCCGGAACTGGAGGAGAGTGCCGCAATGTCAGCTTCGCGCGATCCCATCGAGCTCAGTGCCACAACCATCGAGCTAGCCCGAGAGGCGTCCAGTCAATTGGCCAAACTGATCGACATCATCAAGAAGCTGGAGGAATCCGCCAGCGACCACAGACTAGATCAGATGGTGCAGATATCACATAGACCAGGAGTCGGTGTCGGCGAACGTTCCGCACCACATCCTCGACTGCACATAGAACTTCCCGATATGGGGCTGACCAAACGGGAGCAGCAGGTGCTCCGGCTACTTATCGAAGGGCTCACCAATCGACTCATCGCCCGAACACTCGGCATCGCCGAGGCAACCGTCAAAAATCACCTGCATTCGATCTTCATGAAGCTCAAGGTGACCGGCCGGGCGCAGGTCATCGCGATGATATTGAGCGGGCGGGCCACGCCGGCGCCTACCGAAGGTCGTTGAAGCCGTCGGCCAGACAACTCATGAAAGCGGGAAGGTCCGTGACCGAGGCTGCGTCCACCGTGACACCCACCGAGGCTCCCGACCGCCGGGAGATCATGATCGCGGTGACGGCGCAGCCCGGTACCGGGCCGAAACACCAGAAGTCCTCGATGGCCGCGCCGGACAGATAGAAGCCGCGGTCGAAGACCGGGATCTGGCTCAGCTGCAGATCGAAACTCAGCCCGATCCGCCGGGCCACCTCGAGCACCACGGGCGTGGGCAGCCGATTGAGCAGGGTCGTCACGATATCCAGGCCGCTGTGATCGAAGGCCGCGTTCGCCTCCGCGAGTACCCGGTGCACGCCGGCCAGCCGGGCCAGCGGATCCTTCTCGGCCAGCGGCGCGGCCACCCGCACCCCACCGAACCGGTTGCCCGCCATCGGCCGGTTACCGCGCACCCGCAGCGGCATCGCCACCGAAAGTGTCTCGGGCGCAGCGCCATACAGCTCGTGGTAGCGGCGCAGCCCGCCGAGCATCGCGGTGAGGAAGACATCGTTGATGGTGGCCCCCGCGCTACTCGCGGCGGCGCGGAGCCCGTCGACCGGCACCGCGAGCAGGTCGAGTTGTCGTCTGGTGCCGCGTCCGCTCAGCAGCGGCGACAGCGGACCGACCGGGCGGGGCGCCAGCTCGACGATCGTGCGCAGCATTCGACTGAGCTCCACGACGGCGTGCTGCGGCCGGGTCGCTGCCCGCAGCACCTCCTCGGCCAGCCGGACCAGCCCCGCGGACACCACATCGGACCCCAAAGGCGAAGGGAGAACCGACAATACCGAGGAATGCGGCGGCACCGGAGGCACCGGCGGCTGAGGTTTGTCGCGCCGCGGCGCACGCTGACGGCTGAGCAAGGAGGTCAGCCAGCTGACCGCGGCCTGACCGTCGGCCATGCTGTGATGGAACCGAAGCAGCCAGGCCGCCGCACAGGTCTTGCCCTCCCAGTGCAGTCCCTCGACGAGCACGCTCTCCCACAGCGGTCGATTCGGGTCGAACGGCGCCGTCGCCATGGCCTCGGCGAGGTCGAGCAGCTCACGGCGGCCCGCGGGCTCGGGCAGTCGCACCCGTCGAACATGATGGGCCAGTTCGAATTCCGGGTCGGCGGTCCACACCGGCGACGCGGGCGCCAGCAGCGGCGTCACCGGTCGCTCGCGCAGCCGGGGCACCATCCGGGTGGCCCAGTCGTGGCCCGCGAGCAGCCGGTCCCAGTCGGGTACCTCGTCGAGCAGGAACAACCCGATCAGTGGCGCGCGCAGCCGGGGGTCGGCCTCGCAGCGCCACATCAGGGCGTCGAGCGCGTTCAACTGCCGGGGAAGGTTCCAGGCGCCCGCACCGAACTGCTCCGAAAGTCTCATGATCGTCGCTCCTCAGGAGATGGGATGGTCGGGCTGCGGGACACCGACGAGCGTCTCCAGGTAGCGCCGGCGGACCCCCTCGATCCGCTCGTCCAGCTCGCGGATCGGCCAGTCGGTCACATCGATGGGTGCATGGACGACGACGTCGATCCGGCCCGCCCGCACCGTCCAGGCGTTGCGGGCCATGTGCTGTCCCGCGTTGCGAATGACGATGGGCACCACCGGAACTCCGCCCTTGCGGGCCAGCAGGAAGCCGCCCTTCTTGAACGGACCCGGCATCGGAGTCCGCGACCGGGTGCCCTCCGGCGCGACCGCCAGCGAGAGCCCACGAGACAGACAATCCAGCGCGGGCTCCAGGAAATCCGGTGACAGCAGCTTGGCGTCCCGGTCGATGAACATGACGTCCATCAGCTTGCCCAGCTGGGACAGGCCGGGCGTCGCGGCCAACTCGGCTTTGGCGAAACCGGTGTAGTCCTGGCCGAGGAGTTTGACCATGATCGCCAGATCGAGCGGGCTCTGATGGTTGAACAGGAACACGGCGGGCCTGCGGGCCCGCAGGTGCCCGGCACCCTGCACGCGCAACCGGATGCCGGCCAGGCCCAGGTAGGTGTCGCTGGCCAGCAGCACGCCGAGTTCGGCCGCGCGGCGCGGATCGGCACCGAGGAGACCTACGCACAGTCCGGTGCCCACGCCCACGACGAGCCCACCGTAGGCGGCGACCGTGCGCACGGTGGTCAATCCGGCCGACGCGTGCTCCGTATCCGGTTGCAGCACATCCCACTTCCGTTCGACGGCCAGTGTGGCGAGCCGGTCCCCCGGGCCGACAGCGCAGGGCTTGCCGACCGTCTCCAGGAACGGAACGTCATCGACGGTGTCGGCGTAGGCATAGCTGGCCGCGAGGTCGATATCGTGCGACTCGCTGAATGCCCGCACCGCAGCGGCTTTCGCCGGGCCGTACAGCAGCGGGCCGGTCAACTGCCCGGTGACCACACCGTCGACGACCTCCAGGTCGGTGCACAGCACGTCATCGATGCCTAGTTCCTTTGCCATGGGTGCGAGTTGGTATCGCGTTGCGGCCGAGACCAATACGATCGTGTGGCCGTTGCGGCGATGTGCCTGCAGCAACGCCCACAGGCCGGTGCGCAGCCGCCCGGCGAGGATGTCGGTGAAGACGCGTTCGCCGAGCTGCCGCAGTTCCGTTTCCCGGTGACCCGCACACAGGCGCAGGGCCAGCCGGTACGCCGACGGGATATCGTCGGCGGCATCCCCGCGCAGCCACGCAGGCGCGAGCCACCGGGCCAAAGGGAGCCCGGTGTCGAGCATTTCGCGCAGCACTGCCGCGGCGGAGACGCCGGGGCGACCGAGCCGATCGGCCAGCATCGCGGGCAACATCGGCAGCACGGCGGGCAGGAACGCGGTGATCGATTGCCCGTCCACCAGTGTCCCGTCGAAGTCGAAGAAGGCGGCGATCCGCGGGCCCGCCTGTCCGCGCAACACGCCGTCGACATGCGCGTCAAAGACGTTCATCCAACCCCCTCAGCAGGCCGGGCACGGTATCGGACCTGGCGAGATGGACGAGCTGGTCGAGCAGCGCCGACAGTTCGTCCGCGAAGGCCGAACGTGCCTGCGCCGCATCGGGTTCGGATTCCAGCAGGCCCGCCGCGGCGGCCGCGGCCAGCGCGGCCCGGCACAGCTCACGCGAGACCGACTCCGGCCAGTGCACCGTGCTCATGTCGATACCGGCGAACACCTCGGTACACGACCAGCGTCGCCGATCCCGCAGCGGGTCGGGAGTATCCCTGAGCCACACCGCGACTCGGTGATAGGCCTCCAGCACCGGGCCGAGCAGCCGGGGCGCGAGCAGGAACGCCTGATTGCCGAGGCTGGCCGAGATCGGGTCCGCCGGCCGTCGCGCCCGCACCAGGTCGGCCACTTCGCCGCCCACTACTTCTGCGTATTCCACCGGCTCGGGGAGCACAAAGACGTGTTTCAGCAAGTCCCGCAGGCGAATTGCCCGGGCTCCCGGGTCGACCGCGTCCTCGGCGGCCAGCAGAGCCAGCTCGGCGATCGCCCGCATGATCAACCAGTGACTGCCGGAATACCGGTAGTAGGCAGCGATGTGGTGCTGCTCCGCGCCGATTCGGTAGCCGGGCTGGAAGTTTCCCTCGACCTCGGTGAGCACACCCGCGCGGACGAGCCGGTCGAGGACGGTCTGCAGGCCGCGCGGGCCGCGGACTCGGTCCTTGCCCGCCACCGGGATTCGCCGATTCGCGGCGAACGCCAGCAGTGGTTCGAGAGCACGGCTGATCTGCCGCAGGCTCTGCGGGCCCCGTTCCCCTTCGGCCAGCACCAAAGTCAGCGCCGACTCCACGGTCAGTGGTGTCGCGCCGGCGAGTTGGTGCGCAAGCTCGTGCGTGATCATCTCCACCGCGGCCCAGTCACCGGCGTTACCGGCGAACGCCAATTGCTGTCGCAGCGAGAGGGGTTCGCCGAAGACCAGCCGTGCGGTGCCGCCGCGCGCGACGCGGTTGGCCCGGTAGTAGCGCAGCAGCCAGGACAACCCCTCGGGTCGCTTGGGTCCGCCCCGATCCTCGTCCACCAGCGTTCGCGCTTCCGGCAGCACGTCGTAGGTGATCGAGACCGGCACCAGATACAGGTCATCGATGCGTGCATCGTGGAAGGCGTTCACCAGGATTCGCAGCAGACCGGGCCGAATCCGGCGCAACCGACCGGTCCGGGTCCGACCCGCTTCGGGGTACCACTCCAGATGTGCGCATTGCTCCAGCAGGTGGGCCAGGTACGCGCGCACCGCGAAGTGGTAGGTCGGATCGCGGCCGAAGTCCCGCTTGATGAAGATCGTGCCCGCGCGGCGGCCCAGCGCGCCCAACGGCCAGAAGGACAGGTTCTCCCCCGCGAGCCGATAGGTGCGCGGCAGGCCCGCGCTGCGCAGAATCCGTTCCAGCAGAACGGAATCCGCGTACGAGCGGTGCGCGGGCAGGAACACCATCGGGTAGCGGCCGCTGAGCTCCCATACCTCCGTGAGACCAGTGACGTCGTGTTCGAGCCGCCAGGCGGTGCCGGTGAACGGATAGAGCAGCAGGTCCAGCAACCGTCGCGCCCACTCCGGGCCGCCGATGCCCTCGGCGACCAGGCCTTGCACGTCATCGGCCAGTCGCCGTTCGGCAGCGCCGCTGGGCAGCTTCGACCGGATCGAGAGCCGCAGCACCTCCGCGCTGCCGGCCCAGCGGTCGAGGATGCCGGCGGCGATCCGGGCCCGGCGGCGGCTCATGCGCTACGCCCGCACATCAATTCGGGCGCCACCTGCGCGGGCTCGGCGAGCGGGATCGCCGAGAGCACGAACTCGGTCGAGGCGGCGGCCACGTCGACGCGGACGCAGGCCGTCACCGCGTCCGGGTGCGGTTGCTGCACCAGCCACGGCCCGTACTGCTCGCCGAGCTCGGGCAGTGAACTCTCCATCCAGGCCAGGAGATCGCCGACCCACTGAATCATCGAGACCACCGCGCATACGGCATCTGCCACCACCATCCTCGCCGACGAACTCGTCATGTATTTGATCAAGGAAATCCCCCGGAAAGCGCTTCTCCACCGTATCGACGAATTCACCAGGGCGCCTTGGTGAATTCGATCCACGACCGAAGTAATTCCTAGAACAATGGGACCGGTTGTAGTCCGTTGACTACCGCGCGGAAATCGAATTAGCGTGGCTGCTGGATTATCTGATTCCCTCAGGCCAGGAGATATGCCATGAAAACTGGCAAGATATCGGCTGCTCGTTCGAACGGCCGAGCCGTCCGTGGGCGACCTCCGCGATTCATCTCGCCACACGAGCGGGAACATGACGACGATATCCAGCGGCTGAAAGCGGCCGCCCTGGAACTCGTGCAGATCGCCGAAAGCGTGCGGGACATCTCCCAGCGGGCCACCGCGCTCGTCGGCCAGCCACCGCCGCTGCGCGCGCCGCAAGCCGGGATCGCGGTGGCCTACGGATTACTCGGCACACTGACGAATCGGCAGGGTCTCGGCTTCGCCTTCACCGGCGGGCTGGTGGGCGCGCTCACCGCCACGCTGGGCGGAGTATTCGGGCAGACCAGCCTGGCGGTGCAGATCATGGTGAGCTCGCTGAGCCTGCGGTTGGCGGCGCTGAAGCTGGTTCATCCCGAGCTCACCGAGGACCCGAAGCTGGTGCGTTTCATCGATGCCGCGTTCGCGGGCAACGAGATCGAGACCATCGACGCGCTGCAGGTGCTGTTCAAGGATCGCGGCGCGGTGACGGGGTTGAGCGGCATCGCGCCGATGTTCGCGGAGATCCTCAGCGTGAAGGCGTTGCAGGACAAGAATCCGTTCAACGACGCGTCGGCGTGGGGGGTGGCGTCGGGGAAGGCGGCACCCACCACCGGACTGCTGCTCGGCGTCTCCACCAAGGTGATGACCAGGTTCGACCGCGGCGCGGGCGGGGCCAGGCCGATCGAGGCCGGACCGCATGTGGCGAGCGCGCTGGCCGACGAGGGGTCGTTGTTCGGATTCCTCAGCAATATCGTGCTTTTGGGCAACGACGGACGCATCGTGATTCAGACGATCGCGGGAAAAGACGGAGTCGAAAGGTACGCCATTCAGGTGCCGGGCATGCGGCCGGGGCGGGCACGCAACGAATCACCGCAGGACCTGGTCGGCGCGTTCAGTGCCACCTTGAAGAACGAATCCACCTACAGCGGTGCGCTGCACAGCGCGATCGACCAGTACGGCATCCCCGACGGCGCGGAAGTCGCGCTCATCGGGCACAGCGCGGGCGGCCCCGCCGTCATGAACCTCACGCAGGAGGCGGAGTTCTGCCGCCGCTTCAAGGTCACCCACGCCATCGCGGTGGGTTCGCCGGTGCAGCACAAACATCCGGTCGATCCAGAGACGTGGGTCGCCGCCATCGCCAACCAGCACGACATCGTCCCGTCACTGGACGGGGTCGGCGCGGGCAGCTGCTTCGACCTGCATCCGGACTGGTGCTCCGTGAGCTACACCGAAGCGGCACACCAGTTTCCCGAATGTCATAGCCCCGCGCACTATCTGCACGATCTCGAACATCTGCTGCCGGAGGCGATGGCGTACATGGAGGAGCAGCTCACGCCGTACCACGGCGAGGTGACCAGGACCCAGCTCTACCAAACCTATGACCAGCCACCACGTCCGGTCGGCTATCCGTTCCTCACCGTGGCGTCGCAGACCGTCGACACCACCTCCGGCCCGGTGCAGTTGCCGGTGATCTGCCGCGACGGTCGCGGCCTGATCGCCTTTTTCGCCGCCGACGCGAAAGCCGCAGCCGCCCTGCCGGATAGCCGGGATCTGGGCAGGTTGGTGCCGATCGGCCCCGGCCGGGTGCTGGCGGCGCTGCTGGCGATCGACCAGCGCGACGGCAGCCTCGCGCCGTTCCGCTGCCTGGCCGCGGGTCTGGTGGTGCCCGGCCCGTGGAAGTCGGGCTGGAGCACGCTCACCGAGCTGATCGGCCGGGCCGACCAGGGCGGCATCGGCTTTCGCCCGCTCGGCATGATGGTCTCCACCGACGAGGCCGACGACCTCAACCGGGAGGTGTGGGGCTATCCGTCGGTGCGCGCCGATGTGTCGGTGGCGGTGGGACCGCTGCGGACCTCGGTCGCCGCCTACGCCGAGGACGGGCAGATCCTCGGCATGTCCGGCCTGCTCGGTCCCGGAATGCCCTACCCGGCCCGCGATTTGGTGTTCTACTCGCGACTCGACCGGACCGTGCAGCGGTCGCAGATGGACATCAAGGGCCGGATCTGGGCGCATGCGGCGACGACCGCCCGCCTGAAGGTCGGCCCGTCGCAGGAGCCGATCGCCTCGCGGTTGCGCGAGTTGGGGCTGCACGGCGCACGGCCGCTGTTCTGCCTGTCCACCCGAGGATTTCAGTCCCGGATCGGTGCGGGCGCCGCACTCACCACCTGACCCGACAAGGGCATTGAGGAGACATGATGCGTGGGGATTCCATTCTCGATCTGTTCGCCGCCGATCGGGCGGTCCGGCCGGATCGACCGTTGTTCACCTTTGTGGACAAGGCAGGCAACGACGACGTCGTCTTGACGCCGAATTCCTTGGCGGCCGACGCGAATCGGGTGCGCCGACTGCTCGACAGCGCGGGATTCGTGCCAGGGGACCGGGCCGTGCTGGCCTACCCGCACGGGCCGGAATTCATTGTGGCGCTTGTGGGTTGCCTGATGGCGGGCGTGGTGCCCGCGCCGGTGCTGCCGCCCGTCCCCGGCGGCGGCCGCGGCAACGAGGCGGGTTTCCTTGCCGCGGTGCGGGACTGCCAGGCGCGGGCGGTGCTCACCTGCGGCAGTTACGACGAGCTGCGCAAGATGGCCGTCGCCAGTGGCGCATTGACCCGCGGCGGGCTGCGCTGGCCCGAGGTGCCCTGGTACGCGACCGATCAGACAGACTCCGGCCCCGGTCCGGACAGGCCGTGGTACTCCCCCGCCACCAGTGACGAGCGGGCGATCCTGCAGTACACCTCGGGGTCCACCGGCACGCCGCGCGGTGTGGTGATGACGCATCGCAGTCTGCGCGCCGAGGTCGATTCGAACATCCGCGACTACGGCATGGGCCCGGACACCGTCGGCGTCTCCTGGCTGCCGCACTACCACGATTTCGGCCTCATCGCGGTGATCCTGAACGGGCTGAGCGGCAGCGGGCACATGTATCTGATCTCGCCGCTGGACTTCATCCGGTCGCCGGCGATCTGGTTCGAGACGATGTCGCGGGTCGGTGCCACCGGCACGCCCGCGCCGAACTTCGCCCTCGATCTTTCGGTGCGCCGCACCACCGCGGAGCAGCGGCGGGCCTGGGATCTCAGCCGGGTGAATCTGGTCATGTCCGCCGGGGAACCCATCCTGCCGCGCACTGTCGATCGCTTCTACGCCGAGTTCGCCGTCACCGGCCTGCGCCCGGAGTCGTTCTGCCCGACCTATGGCTTGGCGGAGGCAGCGCTCAGCGTAAGTTCCTGGGGCCGAAGCAGACTCACCGTGGACGCGGACGCGTTGGCCGAGGGCCGGGTGGTTCCGCTCGATCCGGTCGACGGCCCCGCGGTCCGGCGGGCCACCACCTTCTTCGGCTGCGGCCGGATCACCAAGCCCGACTCGCGCGTTCGCATCGTCGATCCGGAGACCCACCTGCCGTGCCTGCCGGACCGGGTGGGCGAGATCTGGGTGGACTCCCCTACCAAGGGCGCCGGGTATCTCGGCCGCCCGACCGAGACCGCGGAAATCTTCTACGCCAAGGTCGCCGACGAGCACGATCCTCGCGGCTACCTGCGCACCGGCGACATGGGCTTCTTCGCCGACAGCGAACTGTTCATCACCGGCAGGCTCAAGGACGTGATCATCGTGCGCGGCCGCAACTACCACGCCGAGGATCTGGAAGAGAGTGTGCGCCAGTGTCATCCGCGCATCCGGCCCGGCGGGATAGCGGCCTTCTCGGTCGCCGCGCCGGACGGCACGGCCGAGCAGCTGGTGGTGTTCGCGGAGACCAGCGCCGAGTCCGCAGGCGGCGAACTGACCACCGAGATCGCCGACGCGATTCGCAAATGCCTGCGCCTGGACCACCAGATATCGTGCGACGCAGTCGTTGTCGGTGGACCGGGTTTGGTTGCCAAGACGACCAGCGGCAAGGTTCGACGCCGGGCCTGCCGGTCGATGTTTGTGGCCGGGGAGGTTCCGGGGACAACCGTGGTGGCCGCCGGGTTCCAGCCGTCGGCCGCCACGTGATGCGACTACCTCGCCGGATCGGCCAGTAGTTCGGCGAGCCGCCCGATGCTGTCCTCCATGCGGAAATCCACCTCCGTCACATCGAGGTCGAGTTCCTCTTGGAGGACAACGGCGAGTTCGACCAGGGCCACCGAGTCCAGGTCGAGGTCGGCGAATGTCAGCTCGGGTTTTATCCGATCCCGGGGAATGGCGAAATGCCGGCTGATCACGGTGAAAATCGCGTCTCGCACCGATGTTTCTCGGTCCATTGTCGTACTCCTCGCGGTCGGTGCGCCTGCGGATAATCTGCGCATAGTTGGATCTTTGCAAGACCCCGCCGAATAGACGAGAGGAGTAAAGGACTGAACCGAAAGTAGCTCTATTCCACCATTACTCACCGGAGGCGCACTTATGACAGTTCTCAACGCTGCCAGGATTTCCGTGGCCACGGCGTCGATTCTCGTTGTGCTCGGCTATCTCGGTCCGCGCGTGTACGACCTCGTCGCCACGCCCTATCGGCTCGATCGCGCGGTGGTGTCGGCGCACCATTACAACCCGGCGCTGCACGAGATCGTCGATCATGAGCAGGCGACGGTGGCGGCGCTCGAGCCGTTGGACAACGCACACCGGGCGTTGACAAGCGTGCTCGGCGTCGATGCGGTGGTCGCCGCGCAGCTCGACTCGTTGATAGCGCAGATCACCAACGATCTCCAGGGCATCCTCGAGCACGCGGGGACGAACGTCACCGTCCTGGTCGCGGCGCTGAACACGCTGACCGCCGAGATCACCGGTCTGCGCGGACCGTCGGACGGTGCGACGACCGCACTGGCCGGCAACCGCGCCACCCTGGCCGCCATCCTCGACAATGCCCGCGGCACCGCGGATTCCGTTCATCGCGCGCGGGTGGCCGCGGCGAGCGCCGCCGCTGATCTCGGCGGAAAGTAGGAGCCAGTGATCTTCTTCGGACGACCCGGCGGCCCGGCCCGGCTGGTGCTGTCGATCGTGACCGTCGGCGTGCTCGGCCTGCTCATCTTCGTCATGACCACTCTGAATATCCGGCTCGACCATCAACAGCGCGTCAACGAGACCAGCATCGGTGCCTCCCAGCGCGTCGTCGACGTCAACGACAAGCTGACCGGCCAGCTGCGGCAACTCACCGAGCTGACCCATACCGCGCAGAGCGCGCTCGACGCCACGACCGCGCTCGGCCCGCTACTCGCCCGGCTGCACAACGTGATCACGCCCGCCGCAAGGCAATTGGGCTCGAGCGCCGATGGGGCGCAGCACACGAAGGCGCAGCTGACCGATATCCACGACATTCTCGGCGAGGTACAGAACACCATCGTGCCGCTCGTCTCGTCGGCCGAAGGATTCGGCGATCAGGGCAAGCAGCTGCTCGCCGTCCTGCGGGGACTGGTCGGCGATCTGCAGGCCTCGGTGGCCGCGGCACAAACCATCAATCGGATGCTTCCGCTGCCCGGCTGAAGTCCCGGACCCGACCGTCGATTGGAAACCTGATGATGCCCAACGACATACACCTACTCGACACCACCGCGCTGCCCGCGCCCGGTGACTACTCCGTCGCGACCGAATGGGTGGGCCGTCTCGCCGCCGTCCTGGCCGCGGTGCTGCTCGCGCTGGTCCTGGTGTCCATTCAGAAGGGACTCGACGTCCAGCACAGCTCCCGCACCATTGTGCGCAACTTCCACGACACCAATAGCTACTTCACCGAACGGGCCGATCTCACCGCACCGGCAACCGCCCGGCGGCAGATCGAACAGCTCAAAACCGTACTCACCGAGCTGAATACGGCCGCTGCCGCCGATGCGAACCAGCTCGCCGACGTGCTGCCCGACATGCGGTCACTGCTCACCGCAGGGCAGGACGACGCGAGCATCGCGAACCAACTGCAGACGATCGCGCAGACTCTACAAGGTGCCGCAGCATCGATCCATCGCATCGCGGCGGACGCGAACTCGACGGTGACCGCAGTCAACGACCAGCTGACGGCGGCGATCGGCCTGGTCGACCAGTTGAACGCCGAATTGGGCCGCACCGCCCGCAAACTCGCGCCGATACCCGAGCAAGGCGGGTTCATTCCGGCACCCGGAGGTGCCCGATGATCACCGGGCGGGTGTTCCTGTTGACCGTGTTGCTGTTCGGCGTCGCACCGGCCGTGATCCTCGCCCTCGTCAACGGCTTCCTGCCCGCGCCACGCGATGTCAGCGATCCGCTGGGCCGACCGTCTGCCCTGAGCAATGAACTCATCGACTCCGCAGGACAATTCGACACGCTCACCGCGTCACTCACGCCCAAACACGCCCAACTCGCCGCTGGTGCACAGACTTTCGTACCACTCGCGAGTGACCTGCAGCAGCTGACCGACAAGGCCGGGGAGTTCTCCGGACTCGCGATCGGCGTCGGCAAATCCACCTCGACGATGGTCTCGATCGCCGGGCCGCTGCCCGATCTCCTGAATCACGTTGCCGGTCGGGTCGATCAAGCCGGACCGACCGTCGCCGCCCTGTCGACCTCGGTGGGTTCGGTGACGACACAACTGGAGTCGGTCCATCACGGGCTGCTGACCATCCAGATCACCCTCGGCTCCCTCGGCACGAAAGCCACCACGCTCGCGGCCACTCTGGCCACCATCCAGGAAGAAGCCGGCCACGTCTCGGAGTTCGGCCCCTTGCTGGCCATCATCGGCCCGCTGGTCAACGGGGCCGGGCCGAATTGACCTCCGCGAGAGAGATTCCCATGCTCCGTCTGTCCTGGGCACTCGCCCTGTCGTTTACCTTCTCGGCGCTCGTCGGAATTCTGATCCTGACGCGAGACCTGAGCATCACCAACGACCTCTTCAAAGATGGTGTCGCGCAGGCGAAAACCATCGATCACACCACCGATGACGCGGTCCAGGGCGTGGCGAATCTCGGTCCGGCCGACGCCGCGATCAACCAGAGCATGCCCGAGGTGGTCGGCGTGATCGATTCCCTCACCCGCGCCGACCACACCCTCGGCACCCTCGCCGACCAACTCCAAGCCTTGGCGGCGGCGCTGACGTCGGTCGATGCGCCGCTCGCCGGCATCATCCAGGTCGGTGGCGCGGCCGGTGACCAGGCCGACAAGGCGGCCGATCAGGCGGCGCGGATCGGCGACACACTAGGGCAGGCCGACGCGCATGCGCAGCTGCTCGGGCAGCGGCTGGACCAGACGCTCAGCCTCAGCGCAACCATCGATTCGAAGCTTCGGATTGCCCTGTTGCTGCCGAAAGTTGGTGGCTAGCAGTCCATTCGTGACTCGAGCCGTTGACCAGAACCCGCACTCGGCGAGGTAGGCCGCGACGCGCCGACCGGCCGCCGGAATCATGTTTCAGACCGGTCGGTACGGTACGAATAAGGTTCCGACGCGGAGGAGCTCTCGATGGACGGATTCCGGTCCCAAGCAGATCGCGCGGTCGAGTCACTGGCCGGGCGAGACGACGTCGCCCTCATCCACAACGAGCGCACGCTGACCGGGGCCGAGCTGGCCGACCTCGTCTATCGGCTGGCCGGTGCCCTGCGTGCCGCCGGAGTGGCCGCCGGTCGCCTCGTGGCGATCCATGCCGCGAACAATCCCGAGGTCGTCGCGGTGCGCATGGCAACTCACCTGCTCGGGGCGTGCAGTGCGGTCTTTCCGACCCACGCGACCGACGAACTCGTCTCGTTCACCGCAGCGGACCTGCTGGTCACCGCGCCGCGCTTCGCCAGGGCAGGCGCCTACAGTCTCGGCCCGGCCCCCGGCTGCCTCGATCTGCTCGCCCTCGCGGACTCCATGCCCGGCACACCGATCCACGGCCAGGCCTCGCCCGACGATCTGTGCTTCATCGTGTTCAGCGGCGGCACCACCGGCACCCCGAAGGGTAGCTGCCACACCTACGCCGACCACAGCTCATTCGTCGGCACGGCGAGCGAACCGCGACCACGCCTGCTGGTCGTCACGCCGCTCGCCTACCTGGCACAGACCCTCGTCGACAGCGCACTGGTGGCGGGCGGCCAGGTCGTCCTGCTGGACTCCCCCACGCCCTTCGACCCCGCCGTCATCCTCACCGCGATCGAACAACATCGCATCACGAACCTCTTCCTCGTCGAACCCCAACTATTCGCTCTCGCAACACATCCCGATCTGGCCGCGCACGACATATCCAGCATGCGGCGCCTATTCCACCTTGGCGCGTCCGCACCCGCCGCCGCCCGCCGCATCGCGCTGAATCGACTGGGCCCGATCCTCTGCCACGGCTACGGCAGCAGCGAAACCGGGCTCATCGCCATCCTCGAACCCGCCGAATACACCCGCGAACTAGCTGACACCGCCGGAAAACCGTTGCCCAACAGCCGGATACGCTTCACCAACACGAACGGAACTTCCGGCGATATCGCCGTCGCCGGGCCGGGCGTCGCCGTCGGCTACTGGCGCCGCGCCGACCTCGACGCGACCATCGCCGACGGCTGGCTCGCCACCGGCGACGTCGGCTTCCTCGACGACAACGGCTACCTGCACATCCTCGGCCGACGCCGCGACATGATCGACGGCATCTTCCCCGCCCAGGTCGAAAACCTGCTCTACCAATGCCCCGAGGTCCGTCTCACATCGGCTTTCCCTGGCGCAGAAGGGTTTTGCGCCGTCGTCGTGCCCGAACCTGGAGCCACCGTTGATCCAGCGAAACTGGCCGCCGACGCATCCACCGCGCTCGGCGTACCCCTCACCGTCACCCTCGCCGATCACGTCCCGCTGACCGAGCAAGGCAAGCCCGACCAGCAGGCGATGCGCGCGATCTAACGCGGCGGACCACGACTGTGGCCACACCAAAAGTTGCATAGACCAGCTCACCGTTCGACGGCCACACTGATCAGGAATCAACTGATCCGTGGCGTAAAACCAACGCCGCGTGGCAGTTTCGGCCTCGACAAAGGAGCACACCGTGAGCGCGGAGTCCCACATCAAGACGGTCCAGACCCTCTATGCCGCCTTCGTCCAGGGTGACATACCGGGCGTCCTGGCCACCCTCGGCGACGACATCGACTGGGCCAGCGAAACCACCTCCACCGTGGCCCCCTGGTACGGCGTCCGCCACGGCAAAGACGCCGTCTCGTCCTATCTCCAGCAACTCGCCGAAACATTGGAGATCACCGACTTCACCCCCGTCCGCTACGCCGTCACCGACTCCGACGTCCTCACCGTCGTCCATTTCCACGCCACCAACCGCGCCACCCACCGCCAGGTAACCATGAACCTGCACCACCAATTCACCCTCCACGACGACCATATCGTCTACTTCCGCGGCACCGAAGACACCGCCCAAGTCGAGGCCACCTTCCAACCGGCCTGACAGCGCGCCGCACTAGGCGAAGGTGACATTCCGACGCCGATACCGATATCTGTTGCGAGCGTTCGGATTATGACCAGCGGCCGGATCGCCGCGTGAAAACACCACCAGCACAGTCGATTCAAGCGACAATGGGAGTTGTTCTTCGGTGGGGCCCGATTTCCGACAATCCGGGCCCCACAACGGGAGTTCGCGCCCGCCCGGGTCCGGCCCCGCTGCTACAAACCTGACGATCCACGACCGACAGATCTCGGTCAGCGAGAAGGACAGTTCCATGGCAGATTCTGCGAAGAATCAGAAGTTCAACACCCTCTTCGACTGGTTCGACCAAGGCCAAGATGGCTACCTCTCCGAATCCGACTTCCACCAGATGGCCATCCTCTTCACCGCGCTACCCGGCGGTGACGCCCCGGAAAACGCGAAGGCACTACACGATGCCTTCGACAAATGGTGGAGCCTACTGCTGGCCGGTGGTGACAGTGACGGCGACGGAAAGCTCGACCGCCAAGAATTCATCACCGTCATGCAGTCCAGCGTCACCACCCCGGAAAACTTCGAAACCGCGGTACTCGCCATAGCCGACGCCTTCATGCGCATCGTCGACACCAACAACGACGGCACGCTCAGCTTCGACGAGTACGTCCGCATGTACGACAGCCTCGGTGTCGACCCGGCCCACTCCAGCGACGCCTTCCGCCGCCTGGACCGCGACGGCGACGGATCCCTCAGCTACGACGAATTCCGAACCGCTATCACCGAGTTCTACCTCAGCGACGACGAAAACGCGCCCGGCAACTGGCTTTTGGGACCACCCCACTGACAGTTTCACTTCCGGCCCCGGCAGTAACCCTGCCGGGGCCGGAAACGTCAGACGAGCCAGGACTTCCCGCCGGGGTAGTCGTCGAAATCGTCGGGCCAGTCGGATGGGCCGACAATCGACGGATCAGCGCGTGCGGAAATATGCGAATCTGGCTGCGTTACCGGGATTTCCGGGGACCACTTCCAAATGAACCGGTCCGAGGTCCGCAACTCCTCGAGCTCAGGCGGCAACGGCCGTGCGAGCGCCTCGATGTCCGACCATCGGCACTCACCGTTCTGCACCCGGATCGCATAGGCGACAAGTTCCGGCGATGCCCCCGGTCGCGCCGCCAGCAGTCGCATGAATTCTTCGTCGATCTCGGTCGGCTCGTCCAGAAACGCTTGCAGATCGAAGTTGTCCAGCCGAATCCGCGCCGTCCGCAGATCGTCCACCGCGTCCATCAAGCCGCGGTAGGCGGCCTCGACCGCCGGATCGGCGTTCGGGTCGGGGCCGGACCCGTGTAGCGGCCTCATGCGTTGTCCCATGGCTGCGTGCCGGCGCCCACGTCGTAGTCGGTGGGCCGGTTGTTGGTCTGGCTGAGGTCGGCTGCTTTGCGCGCATCGTTCAGGATGTCGGCGGCCTTGACGCCCTTGGCGAACGGCTCGACCAGCTCCTCGAACTTCTGATTCCCCTTGTCCTGCGCGGCCTTCACCGGATCCTTGATGACCTCGAGGAACTTCTTGGTCGCGTCGACGAGCTTCTGGATCTTATCCACCAGGGTCAGCGCGTCGCTCACGATTTTCGCCAATTTGATGGCCAGTTCGGTGATTTGGGCGGTCCAACCCACCACCGGAATCTTCTTGAAAGCAAACTTGAAGACATCCGTGATGCCGTCGATCTTGACTTGACTCTCGAGCAGTTCCCAGAGCCATTTCAGCACTGAGCGGACCGCGTCGCGGATCTCGTCGGAGACCTTGCCGAGCGCCTCGCCGAGGATCCGCCCGGTCGGACCCTCCCACTGCATCGCCGCGATCTGCTTGCTCGCCCAGTCGTTGAACGACAGCGCGGCCTTGCCGTTCCAATGCGGGTCGAGGCGTTTGACGCCCGATTCGAGATTCTTCCCGCAGTTCTCCATCGCCTCGCCGGCGATCTTGTACGCCTCACCGATCCGCCGAATCTCGGTCCAGTTTCCGGGAATTGGCTTGAGCGCCTCACCGAGCGGGTCGTACTCCCGGCCGACGCTCTTGGTAAGGCGTTTCACGGTGTCGTTGACGGCGCCGAGCGGCGGCGCCACATCGCCGATCAGTGCGATCAGTTCCTCTTTGTTGCCGGACGGCGCATCGAGTTTCACCTCCTGCGGCTTCGGATACTGCGCGGCCGATTCGTAGGGACTCGTCGCGCCGACCGCCTCCTTGTCGGAGTAGACCGGTACCGACTGATCGCCGGTGGCCAGCAGATTGGTTTTGTGCCGGTTCAGCGCCTCATAGGTCTGCCGGTCTTTGTCGTGGTAAAGCCACGCCGCGTTGTTCAGTTCGAGGGCGGTGTCGGCGGTCACCGTGCCGATGCTCAGCATGCGCTGCCGGGTCAGCTCCGCGAAGGACTTCAACGGATCGAGCAGGTCATCGATGATGATCGCGCTGACCCACTCCGCAGGCGGCCCTTCCTTCTGGATGAACTCGGACGCATGCCACGCGTCTTTGCCGATGTCGGTCATCAATTTGCTCAGTCCGGCGATTTCCGACGGTGTCGCCTCGAACTGTTCACCCATGTATCTCCGCCCTATCCCCTAGCCGGTTTTGCGTATCGACCGCACGATCGAATCGATGTCTTCCTGCTTCAATGCGTTCTTCAGGTCGATGTGACGTTCCACGACGAAGACCGCCACTTCCGCGCTCGCGTAGCCCGGTGTGGCGATGACGTCGAACTCCGCCGAGTCGGGCTCGCACGATGCTCGCTTCGGGATGCTGGAGATCGCGGCGGTGTAGCGCACGGCAGGCCTGCCGCTGATCTCGAACTCGATTGGTCCGCGAATCTCGACCGCCGGCCGTCCCCCGGCCTTGGCGTCGCTGAACAACCGCGCGGCCTTGTCGATCTCTTGCCGCGCGGCCGACCCGACGTCGATACCGTTGCGTCCGGTGACGCCGACATAGGCAAGCTTCGAGGTGTCGATCTCCGGGCAATAGCCGACTCGGTACCTGCTCACCGCCGCATAGGTGGCGATCGTTGCCTGCCCGGACTCGTCGACATAGCCGAGTACCGTCTCGTTGCTCGCCAGCCAGTCGGTCCCGGACGGCACCGCATAAGTGAGCCCGTATCGAGTCGGCACGGGCTGGGGCATTCCGTTCGGCGCGGGAGTCATCGACGGCGGAAATTCCAGGTATGGAAATCCCGGCGGCAGGGCCGGCTCGACCGGGCCTGCGTTGCGTGGTGGGGGTCGCCACGCGGACGCTGTGCTCGCCACCGAGTCCTGATTGTCCAGATTCGGATTCCCGGTCTGCGTGACGTACACCACGAAGCCCGCGGCGAAGCCGACCGCCAGGACAATGCGCACCAGCCGAATTCGCCAGCTCACCGGACCGCGGCGAACGAGATCGCGCAGGAACGGGCCGACGCGATGCCACTGATCCCACCCCAAAGTTCCCCTCCTACTGCAAATCGTTGGCAACGATAACATCGCCGTCGAGGCCGCCCCCGGCGTATGTCCCCGCTCCCGATACAGTCGGGTCAGCATCGTGCCGACGCGAGCGAGCGGCCGACGATTCATCGACCGGGTAGCTGCCCGGCACGATAGGGGGGCGATCCGAACGTGATCCAGCGACAGAGTTCATCGACAGCGGGCAGGTCATCGCGGCTCAGCCGTTGTACGCGGACCGTGGCGACCGGGTTGGGGCTCCTGAGCACCATTGGTGCGCTTGCCGCTTGTTCCTCCGCTGAGCAGAGCGCCGCAACGCCCACCACCGCGGTGGCGAGTCCGGCGTCTTCGACGCCTGCGGCCCAGCCGGTGCCTGGGATCAAGGTGGCGGTCCCGCCCGCCGCCGATCAGGTCGTGCCGCGGCTCGTCGCGTTCGATCCGTGTTTCCGGGTGCGCGATTCGCTCATCGATCGAGTCGGATTCGATCCGGGGAGTCGCGAACGGTATGTCGCCGAAGTGACGTCCATGACGACGTTGACCCATATCGGCTGTACTTTCCGCAGGGTTGCGCTGGTCGACGGGGTCGAGGCATTCACCGGATCCCTCTCCATTACGACGAACACCGACAAGGTCGCGGAGTTCGGCGACAGCAAGCGGAACCAGGTGATCGGCACCGATCCGATCAATGGTCGACCCGCCGTTGTCTACCGATCGCCGGCGGCCATTCCCACCTGCGACGCCGCCGTCGAAGCACCGGACGGCACCCTGCTGATCTCGCTGACCGTTCCGCCCGCACCCGTCCCGGTTCCCGAGGCGTGCAGCCAGATTCGAGAGATAGCGACCGTCATCGCGTCGGCATTGGACGGCTGAGGGGCGGGTCCATCTGATTCACGCCAGTTCGTTGTCGGGACCGAGCACGATGCGCGGCG
The DNA here is from genome assembly GCF_042727395.1 of Nocardia sp. NPDC060255. NCBI lineage: Bacteria > Bacillati > Actinomycetota > Actinomycetes > Mycobacteriales > Nocardiaceae > Nocardia > Nocardia sp. NPDC060255. The sequence goes on from NZ_JBHXAU010000015.1 coordinate 142,956, forward strand.
AACGGGTCGGGTCCAGCCAGCGCAGGACGCGGAGCAGGTCGGTTCGGGCGAGGGTGACGCAGCCGGAGGTGTCGCCGGATCCGTTGACGTGCAGGAAGATCGCGCTGCCCGCGCCGGGGACGGCCGGCACGTTGTAGGCGATGAACGCGAGGTAGTCGTATGCCGGAGTGACCTGCCACAACGCCTCGCTCGCGCCGCCGGGATCGGTACCGTGCTGGAAGGTGTTGTAGCCGACGGTCGATGGGTTCCCGTTCCACCAATCACCTTCGGTGAGCTGATGATACGGGTAGCGCGTCCCTGGATCTGGGGCGTTGCCGTACATGGTGTCTCCGAAGCCGTACACGCCGGACGGTGTCGACGGCACCGACTCCCGGTGGTGGTCGCTGAAGCCTTGTTCGCCGATTCTGGCTACCATCGCGGGGAACGCGGGATGCCAAGCGCCGTCGAGTTTTTCGAATGTTTCCACGGTCGCGTAAGTGGTTGCGGCGGTGGGCGCGTGCACGATCACCGCCTGGCCGGTGGCCGCCGGAAGAGCGCGCAGCACCGGCGTGAGATCGGGGCCGCCACATACCGAACTCGTGGCCGCGACGACGCCCGAGACCAGCAGCCCGATGACGCACTGGGTGGCGGTCATGGCGTCAGATCCAGGCGCCGACGGCGAGGAACGCGCAGACCAGCACGAACAGGATGCCCATCAGTGGGACAACGAACCGCGCGTAACGGTCGTAGCGCACCTTCGCCAGGGCAATACCGCCGGTGACCACCGCCGTGGTCGGGGTGACCAGGTTGGCCCAGCCGGACGCCGACTGCCATGCGGTAACCACCAGGGAGCGCGGCACATTCGCGAAATCGGCCAGCGGCGCCATGATCGGCATGACGAGGGTGGCGTGGCCGGAACTGGACGGAATCAGGAAGCCCAGTGGGATATTCACCAGAAACACCGCGACCGCGAACAGCGCCGACGAGGTGCCGGTCACCACGCCTTCCAGCGCATGCAGTGCAGTGCTGGTGATTTCGCTGTTGTTCATGATGACGGTCACGCCACGAGCCAGCACGATCACGATGCCCGCACCGACAAAGTCGCCGAAGCCCTTTCCGATCGCCTCGGACATCTTGTTCTCCCCCAGCCCGCCGACGAGCCCGATCAGCACCGCGCCGACCAGGAACAGCGCGGTGAGTTCGGGGAAGTACCAATCCAATTCCCACCCGAACCGCGCGGCCTCGGGTCCGTTGATCACCTCGGCCCACGGAATGATCGCGAAGATCATGAACGCGAAGGTGAGCGCGACCAGCCAGAGCACCGCGGCCTGCCTGCGGGTCATCGGGTCCGGCGCGTGATCCTCGGCGCGCACGTCGCGATCACCGGGTTGCCAACCCGACCAAGACTTTTCGGGATCACGCTGGACTCGTCGCGCGTACCAGAGCACGTATCCGACGGTCACCGCGGTGAGCACCACCAGCATGGCGATGCGCAGCAGAATGCCGTCGCCGATGGGCACACCGGCGGCCGAGGACGCGGTGCCGGTCGCGAACGGGTTGACGGTCGAACACAGCATGCCGATGCCCGCCCCGCAGATGATCGCGCCGACCGCCGTCATCCGGTCGTAGCCGAGCGCCAAGGTCAACGGCACCAATAGCGCGTAGAAGCCGAGGGTTTCCTCCGCGAATCCCTCCACCGTGCCCGCGATCGCGAACACCACCATGACGCCGACGATCAGCAGCGCGGACCGGCTGCGCAGCCGATAGGCCAGCTGCCCGATACCGCTGTCGAGCGCGCCGGTGGCGAAGGCGACGGTGATGAACGCGCCGACCGCCAGCACGAACAGGAATACCGCCGCCGCGCCGTAGAGGTTGCCGGACAGGTCGGGACCCACCTGTCCGGTCTTGGTGTCCTGAATTCCGTAGAGCCCGTTGATCGGTGAGAGGAACAGGTCACGCAGCCGCGCGCCGAAGTTCTTGGCGTCCTCGACGCGATGGTAGGTCCCGGCGATCGGGCGGCCCTTGTCGTCGGTGCTGTAGGTGCCAGGCGGAATGATGAATGCCGCGAGCCAAACCAGCAGCGCGACACCGGCGAGGATCGTGTAGGTCGAGGGAAAGAACCACTTCTTGCGCGAAGGCTCGGATTCTGGTGCAGCCGTTGCTGTTTCAGCGTTGCTCATCGGCGAAACCCGGCGGCGAAGAGGGTGAAGAATTCGGCTTCGGCGAGCGCGACGTTCTCGATCTCACTCAGCAGCACCCGCTCGTTGAACCCGTGCAGGTTGCACTTGGCGTCCTCGGCACCGAGCAGCAGCACCTCGGCATCCGGATTGGCCGCGGCCAACGCGTTCGTGAGCGGAATGGAGCCGCCCATCGCGGAGTCGACCGCGTCGGCACCCCACGCTTTCTTCATCGCCGCACGCATTGCCGTATAGGCCGGACCGGTTGTCGCGGCGGCGAACCCGCGCCCGACGTCACCGCCGGTGACCTCGAGTTCGATACCGAAAGGCTTGACCTTACGCAGGTGTTCGATCACAGCCCGCTGCCCTTCGGCCGGGTCCTGTTCCGGATGAACGCGCACATTGAGATAAGCCCGCGCATGCGGAACAACCGCGGACGCAGCAGATTTCACCGGCGGCGCGTCGAGGCCGATCACCGTGATCGCGGGCCCGTACCAGATCCGCTCTCCGATCGGGCCGGTGCCGAGCAGCGGCATTCCCGGTGCCATGCCGGTGATTTCGGCGAATTCCGCGTCGGTGTAGTTCGCGCCGGTCCACGTGTCACGACGCAAGCCCTCGACGGCGACGTTGCCGTCGGCGTCGTGCAAGGTCGTCAGCGCGGCCATCAACGCGAGCAATGCGTCCGGCGCAGCACCGCCGAATTGACCGGAATGGACCGGAGCGTCGAGCGTGCGAACCTCGACGAACACATCGGCGACGCCGCGCAGCGCGGTGGTCAGCGTCGGGGTCCCCGCGCGAATATTGCCCGCATCACAGATCAGCAGGGCGTCGGCCTGAAACAGGTCAGGTTGCTCGGCCGGATAGTCGTCGAACGCCGACCCATATTCCTCCTGCCCTTCGATGACAACGATGATCCCAACCGGCGGCTTGCCACCGTGCGCCCGAAGTGCGCCGATATGCGCGACCACGTTCGCCTTACAGTCGGCGGCACCACGCCCATAGATCGCCCCGTCCCGCTCGACCGGCGTGAACGGCGTTGTATCCCAAAGCTTTTCGTCACCCGACGGCTGGACGTCGTAATGCCCGTACAGCAGCACAGTCGGCGCGCCCGGCGGGGCTGGGATGCGCCCGTAGACGACCGGAGCGGTATCGGGCAGCCGCAGCACCCGAATGTCATCGACCCCGGATTTTCGCAACTCATCGGCAACACGATCATGCGCGCGCTGCACGTTCTCGGCGGGATAGTCGGGAAAAGCGATGGACGGGATCGAAATCAACTCTTTGAGCACATCCGTGAGCTCCGGCAGCAGATCACCGACGATCACACGCAGGTCACCGCGCTGGTTCATGCCGCACATGGAACCACTCATCACCCCCGCTTCAGCAAAGCCTCGGCGATGTTTACCCAACAGAGACCGAAGAGGCGGTTCGCTCAGGTCGGTAATGTCTGTCCGGTGACCGACGCTAGCGACCTGATGCGGATGTATCTGGTTGATCCAGACCAGCCTTTCCCATCTGTCGAGCTCGCGGATCCGTCCGGACTGGTCGCGTTGGGCGGGGATCTATCGCCAGAGCGGCTGCTGGGCGCCTATTCCGCGGGCATCTTTCCCTGGTACGACCCCGGCGAAATGATCCATTGGTATTGCCCGGACCCGCGGACCATTCTGGTGCCGACCGACCTGCGGGTGAGCAAGTCCTATCGCCGATCTGTCAGCAACGCCGACTACGCGGTGACGATGGATCGTGCCTTCGCCGAGGTGATGTCGAATTGCGCCGGACCGCGTGCCAAGGAGACCGGAACCTGGATCGGCGCCGACATGCTGGCCGCCTACCTGCGCCTACACCAACTCGGTCACGCGCACTCAGTCGAGGTATGGCGCGACGGCGACCTTGTCGGCGGCCTCTACGGCGTCGCCTGCGGCCGCTCCTTCGCCGGCGAGTCCATGTTCTCCCGCGCCCGCGACACCTCCAAGGTCGCGCTGTATTGGCTCTGTACCCAGCTGGCCGCCTGGGATTTCGCCCTCATCGACTGCCAGGTCGCCTCCAGTCACCTCACCTCACTCGGCGCCATCGACCTCCCCCGCACCGACTATCTGCATCTACACACCCGATCCACCGCCCGCCCCGGCCTCCCCGGCCCCTGGCAGTTCGAGATCCCAGTCCCCAACTCCCCCAACCACTTACCGGCGTGAACGATCCGGCAGAAACAGCCGGCTGGTGTTCATGAGGCGCCGAACAGTCGGCGGACGTCGGTTACCTTCGCTACTTCGGGGTCGCTGATCTCGAAGTATTCGGCGGGTGAAACATGGTGGGCAGAAGCGATGACGGCGGCGGGCACGGATTGGATCTTTGTGTTCAATGCCCGCACATTGCCGTTGTATAACCGCCGCGCCGCGGCGATGCGGTCTTCGATATCGGCCAGGTCGTTTTGCAACGCTTGGTAGTTTCGCACGGTGCCCATGGTGGGGTACTGCTCGGCGAGTGCCCGCAAGCTGCCCAATGCCGTGGTGAGCGCGTTTTCCGCGGTCGCAACCTCCGAGACGTCTGTGGCCCGGTGTCCCTGAGAGGGTGCCGACGTGCCGGCGACGTGTGCGCGATTGCGTGCCTCGACTAACGCTGTCAAACTTCCACCTTCGAAGGCCGCCGCCTGCTCGACCGTTGCGACCAGATTCGGCACCAGGTCGTGGCGGCGTTGCAGTTCGACGCCGACCTGCTGCCAAGATTCGGCCACCAGGTTCCGCAACCGCACAAAATCGTTGTATACCGCGAAGTACCAGAGGATCACGATCACCGTTCCCGCCAGGGCTACGAGGATACCGACGGTGCTGCTCATGCCACATTCCTTTCCGAAGCGGTCGCTGTCGCAGTCCCGTCGGACCACACAAACCGCGGGATGCCTTCAGCGATTACCCGCATCGAGTCGAAGACCGCGGCGATCTCCCAGGGACGATTGCCGAGCGTGGTCACGCCGACCAAGCGATTCCCGGCGATCTCGAATTTGGTCAGCAGCACCGCTGGTTCGCGTCGGCCGAGGCCGATCAGCCGGTCGATGGTACGCGGGGTGAAAACCGCATGCGCGAAAGCCGGATTCGAGCAGTACACCGCGAATTTGTCGTTGAAGTCGGCGGATTCGAACTCCACCCGGGTGCCGGCGGTGGTGTCGAAGTTCGGGCCCATCGTCAACCGGGGCAGTGCCGTGGGAAGTTCCAGAACGAAAACATTCCGGTAGTGGGTGCTCACGTTGATTTTGTTGTTGTTGAGCCAGGTGAGATGGAAGAAGCTCGCCGGGTAGGCGCCGACGCTGCCTTCCATAGCGTCCCGAACCCGCATGCGCCGCGCCCGGCGGATGGTGAACGGCGGGAAGTTCCACTCCGGTACCGCCCAGCCGGCCGCACGTTGATAGCTGAACCCGTGTTGCTCGGCCCATCGCGCGGTCCACCGTTTCCGGAACGCCTTGACGATCAGCCCCGAGGGCAGGAAGGCCAGAAACGGCGTTGCGGGCAACAGTATCCACGAGATCGGTCTCCCGTGATCGCGCCACCAGATGCCCTGCACGATTACCAGCACCACGAACGTAATGAACGTCAACGTGTTGAGAAAGCGAGGCCGCGCCCAGATCGGACCCCTCGCACTCTGATCATCGGCCATGCCACCCACTGCTTCTCCTCGTGTCACACCGCGGGCGCGGATGCCTCAATGATCTTCACGAGACTTGCGATGTCCTTATGAACGGCTGATGGTCGAGTCCCAGGCCCAATACGGTTACCGGGTCAGACAACTCGGCAAACGTCTGCTTCCTTCGAGGTTTGCGCCGCGACCTTCGCGTCGTGCTTGGTCCGTGCCACCGTGCTGATCGCGACGAGCGCGACGATCCCCACCACGCCGGCGAAGGTGCTCGTCGACGGGGTGAGCCGCTGGTCGGGCAGTTGCAGGAAGAACGCGAACAGCGGCGAGAGCGTCAGCAGGATCGACGCGGTGATCGGCTCGGTGTGTTTGATGCCGACCTGCAACAGGTACAGCGGCACCGCGACGCCGACCACCGCGATCATCAGCGACGGGAGGAACGCCGCCCGCACGCCCGGATGTTCGTTGATCGCGACCAGCGTCCAGGTCACAGCCAGCATCAGGAAGAACCGCACCGCCAGCACCGACTGCGGCTTCAGGTTCGCCTCGCTCAGCCGCTTGGAGTAGATCACGTTCGTCACCGAGCCCAGCCCGGTGAGCAGCGTGAGCGCGATACCGATGGCGGTGTCCATAGTGGACCGTTCGCCGACTGCGCTGCGTCCGGTGAACGAGCCCCAGACCAGCAGCGCGATCATCACGCCGATGAACAGCGAGATGACGACCTCGGTGCGCAGCACCTTCGTCCCGGGCCGCAGCACGGGGCTGACCAGCACGGTCAGCAGTGGGCCGAGCGCGAGCCCCACCACGTTCACGATCGCCGGTTCGAGGAACTTCAGCGCGTACAGCATCGACAGCCAGGTCACGGCGGTCGTCACGTTGATCATGATCACGTCGTAGCGGTTGTCCCGCAGCGGACGCAGCGCCGCCGCCGGGCCGCGCCGGATCAGGTCGCCGCCGAGGAAGAACACGGCGGCGAGGGTGAACGAGATCGCCGCGACCGTCGCCGGGTCGTGCGCCTGAAACTGGTTGCCCGCGAAGACGTCGAGTGCCGCAGTGAGCAACGCGAAGCCGGTCAGGGGCAGAAACCCCTGAGTCAGCAGCGTCCGGGGAGTTTCGGTCATACCCACACGATTCGAAATAGATTGGGAGCCAGTGCTATTAGTGATCCGTCCGCATTATGCCGACCCCGGCGCAGTTCTCGGTCCCGCCGGAACCGACCTCGATCCGGATGGTCCGCTCACCGCCGCCGACCTGGACGGCGCGCAGCAGGTGCGAACCAGCGGCGTGCGGCGTCCACGTGGCGAGAACGCCACCGTCGACGCTGGCCTCGCTCGCGCTCGGCGGATCGAACTCGCCGTCCTGGCTGTCGTAGAAACTGAGGTAGGCGCCGGGCTCGGTCGTCACTCGCGCGATGTAGGTGCAGCCCGCGACGAAGACTCCCGGATCCCAGGGCGCCGTCACCTCGAAGGCTGTGATCTCGGCGGACGCGGCGGGCGCGGTCAGCACCAGTGTGGCCACCATCGCACCCATCATCGACATCGCAGATTTGTGCGATCGGAGCATGCAGAGTCCTTTCGAGGCACAGCGAACGTAGACCGCCCCAGAGCTTATCGATCGGAGCGCACTGCTGGGAGCACCATTTATAGGGGCTGCCTTGTGTGGCTCCGATGCCACCGCGCAGGTCCAGCCCACCTGCACCACTATCGATTACGCGCTCGCGACGCCCACCCAGCCGTACTCCACCGGCCGACTGCGACTCAGTGAGAACACACTGAACTGCCGCGACCCGGGCTGATCGCGCGCTTGACCGGGCTGTGTACCTGATGCCGCAGGTCACAGGGACGGCCGGTGGTCACATGTCGTACGGTTTGATCAGCACGCGGTGCTGAGCGTTCTCCATGACGGCCTGGAAGGGTTCCTCATGATCGACGATCAAGCCGACCTCGCACGGCACAACCTGCCATTCGACGACAATCTGTGGGACGCGGTCGCGGTGGCGTTCGAGCGGCATACCGGACGGCGGGCGGCGATCGCCGCGAACGGTGTCGGGTTCATCCTGATCGCCGTGCAGCTGGCCGTGCTCAGCATTCCGTGGAGCGGCGGGCATTCGCATTTCCGGCATGACGCCGTCGTGGTCAGCACGTTCGGGTTGGTGTACTTCACCCTCGCGGTGCTCATCGGTATCCGCCGGGGCGAGCGTCGTGCCGATCGGGCGTTCGGCTGGGTGCGCCAGCGGCGGGCGCCGACCGCTGAAGAACGGTCGCTGACGCTGGGCTTCCCCTCGGCCGAGGCGATCGACGAGTTCGGCGGCTGGTTCCTCGGGGCGATCCTGATCGCGGTCGTGCACGCGGTGCTGCAGTATCCGGTGCTGTACACGATGCGGGTCGGCATCATCATCGCGCTCGGCGGCCTGACCAGCGGTGCCCTGTCGTATCTGCTGCTGGAACGGGTCGCCCGGCCGGTGCTGCGCATCGTCCTGGACGGCGAGGCACCGCCGGCCGGTGCCGTGCTCGGACTGCGCGGGCGGCTGATCCTGTCCTGGTTACTCAGCGGCGCCGTGCCCGTGGTGCTGCTCGGCACCGCGGCGCTCGGCCTGACGCCCGCGGAGCGAACCTGGTTACCGGTGTCGCTGTCCGTGCTCGCCGCGTTGAGCGTCGTCGCGGGTCTCGCCTTCACCGCCGCGATGGCCTGGTCGCTGGTCGAGCCGGTGATCGGCTTGCAGGCCGCGCAACGACGGGTGCAAAACGGCGACCTGACCGCGCAGATCCCGGTCGATTACGGCGGCGAGGTGGGCCAACTCCAGGCCGGGTTCAACCACATGGTCGAGGGCATGCGCGAACGGGAACGGTTGCATGACCTGTTCGGCCGTCATGTCGGCACCGAGGTCGCCCGCTTCGCGCTGACCGGCGACGTGCGCGTCGGCGGCGAGCGGCGCCCGGCCAGCGTGTTGTTCGTCGACTTGATCGGGTCGACCGCGCTGGCCGAGCGGCTGGCGCCGGAAGCGATGGTGACGATGCTCAACGACATGTTCGCGGCAGTCGTGGGCTGCGTCGGTGCCGAGGGCGGTTGGGTGAACAAGTTCGAGGGCGATGCCGCACTGTGCGTATTCGGCCCACCCGACAACACCATCGGGCACGCCGCCGCGGTCCTGCGCGCCGCACGATCGCTGCGGACCGCACTGGCCGCGCTCGCCGAGCATTATCCCGAACTCGACGCCGCGATCGGAGTGTCGAGCGGTGTTGTCGTGGCGGGCAATATCGGCGCCGAGCATCGCTACGAGTACACCGTGATCGGCGACCCGGTGAACGTGGCCGCCCGCCTCACCGAACAAGCCAAGTTGGTGCCCGAGCGGATCCTGGTCGCCTACGACACGATCGCCGATGCGGCCGACGAGGCCCAGTGGTGGCAGCCGCACAACACGCTGATGCTGCGCGGCCGCTCCACACCGACCAAGACCTTCGCTCCCGTCCCGGTCAACGACCCGACGGGGGCGCGGGCCTGAGCTGCTCGAGAGTTGCCGGGAGCTCGTACTCGGCGAGTACCCGCTGGACCAGTTCGGTGAGCTGCTCGGCGTCGACCAGCTTCGGGGCGTGAAACCCGTTGACGCGCAACGTCATTTCCCCACCGGATTCGAAGAGCGACACGTACAGATTGCCGCCGCGTTCGGTCACGACGGTGCGCGAGCCGAGGCTCTGATTCACCAGGCCGAGCCTGATCGTCGAGGCCGGGCCGCCGTCGACGCGCAGCATCGCCGGGTCGATTTCGCCGAGATTGGAACACACCGAGACGGTCGCGTCAGCGGCGACCTTGCGCACCAGCACCGCGAACAACCGGCGCGGTAGCGCTATTGCGAGCGGAATCAACGGTGGGGCAGGCTGTCCCACGGCCGCACGCAACTTCTCCTTCATCAGCGCGCGCAACGGTGCCAAGTCGGTGAGCATTCCGTCCCGGAGGTCCACCTCGAAATCAATGGAGGACAAGGCATTCGCGCGACGATCCGCCTCGGTGCGGGTGCTCACCGGCATCATCATCCTGGCCCGGCCCTGGTCGTCGGTGCGACCGATCTCGGTGGCGATGGCCGCGGTCACCGCGACCGCCAGCGTGGTTGCGGAGCCGCCGCGAGTGCGGGCGGCCGCATGCCACAGTGCCGCCGGAACCGTCGCGTCGACCGACGGCAGATGGAAGTTCGGGTCTTCCTCGGTACTTCCTTTGGCTTCGCCGCGCTTGGCAACCATCATCTGCACCGCCAGGCCGACGGCCTGCACCAGCACTCGGCCGCGACGCGCGGCATCGCGAAAATCACCGGACAGCAAACGCATTCGCCCGAATTCATCCGACCTATAGTCCAGGTCGAAGGACTTTCCCGCGACCGCCTCCACAATCGCGTCGCAGAAGGCGCGACCATCGGCGATAGTGTGCGAAGCCAACAGTGAAACGGCGCTTTCACCGTTATCGCAGGCGGTCACGGCCAACCGCCACGCCGGACCGCCGAAGGTCCGCAATTCCGCACGGCCTTGCTCGGCGATCCACGTCTCCAGCTCACCACGCGGAATGGGCGCCTCGGTCACCTCGACCGGACCGAATTCGGCTCGCGCACTCCACCGGTCACCCGCGGCCGGAATCGTCGCGGCCGCGACCACCCGCCCCAACCTGCCGTCCTGCAACGCGGCGTGAAAGTCCGTAAGTCCGGCCATATCCACCGGACGGTCGTAGCGCCAGACCGCCTGTATCGCCAAGGTCCCACCCAGCGCGGAATGCCCCCGCGCACTGACACAATCTATGTCGCCCAGTCGGTACGCCATCGTAAATCTCCCTCGAGTTGCCGCAGCAGCTACAGCGATGCCGAGCTGCCCGGCCGGACATAGCATCCGGTCGGGCAACCCTGCGGTCAACTCTGTATCGGAAGGGCGGCCCGCTCTGTATCACCTCGATTGAGTGAGGTCGTAAACCGTGCTGTCACCAACTGTGATGGCAGTGAAATTAGTTTTCACCCAGGCGGTGATTTCGCTTGAGCTGCCCTCGGATTCGTGGTCCGGACCGTGTCCCGCGGCGTCGTCGGCGATGAAGTACTCGAGGGCGCCGTTCGCGACGTACTGCTGGAACTGTGCCAGGGTCGGCGAGTTGTCACTGCCGGTGAATCCGCCGATCGCCATGATCGATGTGCCGGTGGCGAGTTCGAGGCTACCTGCGGTGTGTGCACCGATAGTTGCTGCGGCCCAGCGACCGGTGGAGTTCTTCAGCAGTTCCTGCAACGCCGTGTTGTTGTTCGAGACCGAGCTGCCCGGCCCACCGCCGTCGTGATCGCCTGCCCGATCGGTGGTCTCGGCGTCGGACGTTGTCGCCGGCGTTTCGCCTGGCCCTCCCTCACCTGGGCCTCCCCCACCTGGGCCTCCTGCACCTGGCCCGCCGCCGAATCCGCCGTCTGCGACCGGGCCGGAACTCGGAATGGAGCCGGTGTGTGGCGTCGCCACGGTATCGAGCGCGTAGGCGGTCTGGCCCGCCAGTCCGAACAACATTCCAGCGAGCGCGACGGCGGCCGTGAACCTGCCCAGTCGGTGCGCACCGAACACGACGATCGCGGCTACCACTGCCGAGCCGATCAGCACGATCCAGCGCAGCGCCGGATACCAGTCAGGAGTGCGGTCCAGCAGAACGAAATTCCACACACCAGTAGTCACGGACATAACGCCGAGCACGAGGCGGGTAAGCATCGACTGCTTGCCGCGCCACAACTCGACCACCGTGATCCCCACTAGCGCGGCGATGGCAGGCGCGAGGGCGACGGTGTAGTACGGATGAATCGTGCCCTGCATGAAGCTGAACACGATACCTGTCACGAAAAGCCAACCGCCCCACAGCAACAGGGCCGCACGACCGCGCCCGACCCGGGGACTGCGGCGGGTGAACCACAATCCTGCCACCAGACCGATCAGTGCCGCAGGCAGAAGCCAGGAGATCTCGGTGCCCATCGAGGCACCGAACAGGCGGGTGATTCCGGTACTTCCCCCGAATGCGGTGCCGCCACCTCCGCCACCACCACCGTTGCCCGAACCACCGAGCACCCGGCCCAGCCCGTTGTAACCGAGGGCGAGATCGAGCAGGCTGTTGTCGGTCGAACCGCCGATAAAGGGGCGGGAATCACTGGGCCACAGACTCACCAGAACGACAAACCAGCCACCCGAAACCACCAGTGCGACAACGGCTCCGAGCAGCTTTCCGATCCGACGCCACAGACTGATCGGAGCCGCCACTAGGAAAACCAGCCCGAACGCGGGCAGCACCAGGAACGCCTGCAACATCTTGGTCAAGAACCCCAACCCGACCGCGACACCCGCCAGCGCAAGCCAACGCCCACTACCGTTCTCGGTCGCGCGGACCGTGCAATACGCCGCCGCGACAAGCAGCAGCACCAGCAGCGCATCCGGATTGTTGAACCGAAACATCAGCGCCGCAACAGGAGTCAGCGCCAGCACCACACCGGCGAGCAACCCGGCGGCCGGACCACTCCACCGCCGCACCGCGCCGTACAGCAACCCGACTGAAGCCACTCCCATCAACGCCTGCGGCAACAGCATCGAGAACGAGCTGAAGCCAAAAACCCTGCCGGACAAGCCCATCACCCACAGCGACGCGGGCGGCTTGTCGACGGTGATGGCATTGCCCGCGTCCAGCGAACCGAACAGCAGGGCCTTCCAGCTCTGCGTGCCCGCCTGCACCGCGGCCGCGTAGAAGTCGTTGGCCCAACCGGATCGGCTCAACCCCCACAGATACAGAACGGACGTCACCGCCAGCAGCAGCCACAGCCCGGGGCGCGCCCATCTCGGCTGCGCAGGCGAGCCGTACAACAGCCGGGTCACTCGCGATTCATCGTCGGCCGAGCCGTGCATTACGGACGGCACAGCATCGAACGCCGTGTGCGGTCTCGAGGTAGCAGTAGACATCTCACGATCGTCGTCGGGCGGTGTGGGTCGGATCTTTGCGTGAGCTGTGCGTTCCCTGTGCACCGGAGGCGACGCCCGACCCTCGCAGCCGTTCATAGCTGACGCATAGCTTCGCCCCATCTCGGGCAAACATCGGGCCTCGACGATTGCCGTGTCGGCCCGGTGGGCCGGCGGTCTCGAAGCCGAGATCCGACACGAGGAGGAACCCGTATGAGAATCAAGTCGAAGCTGGCGAAGACCGCGCTGGCCACAGGTCTGGCCATCGGCGTGCTCGGCATCGGCGCCGGTGTGGCGAGCGCTGATCCCGGCCACGATCAGCAGCCGGGCCACGGGCAGGACCAGCATCCGGGCCCTGGTTCGCAGCCCGGCCCGCAGCCAGGTCCGAGCCCGCAGCCTGCCGGCCATGGCTTCTGGCTCTTCGGTCAATGGATCCCGCTGCCCTGATCCTCGAACCGGTGAAAGTCCCTATGTCCTTCGGACGTAGGGACTTTCACCTATTCGGCTAGGAAACATCACCGGGCAGGCGGACGGTGAACACAGTATCGCCGGGGACGCTGACCACCGCGAGCTCGCCACCGTGGGCTTTGATTACCGCGTCGGCGATCGCCAGGCCGAGCCCGGTGCTCCCGGCCCGCCGCGAGCGGGACGAATCGCCGCGCGTGAAGCGCTCGAAGATCGCCGGTTGCAGGGCCGCCGGGATCCCTGGGCCGTTGTCACGCACCCGCCACTGTGCGCCGGAGCCGTCGCGTGCCAGCGAGACGGTGACGACGGTGCCTGCGCCGGTGTGCGTGCGCGCGTTGGCAAGCAGATTGCCGATTACCTGATGCAGTCGCACCGCGTCGCCGGTGATCAGCACCGGCTCATCGGGCAGGTCGAGATCCCAGCGATGGTCCGGGCCCGCTATGTGCGCGTCGCTTACCGCGTCGATGGTGAGCCGGGACAGGTCGACCGGCTCGTGTTCCAGCGGACGTCCTGAGTCCAGGCGGGCCAGCAGAAACATGTCCTCGACCAGTGCGCTCATCCGGTGCGCGGCCGCGTCGACCCGGCTCAGCGCATCGATCTCGCCGGGCGGTTCGCGCCGATCACGTTGTGCCAGTTCGGTATAGCCGCGGATGGCGGCGAGCGGGGTGCGCAGTTCGTGACTGGCGTCGGCCAGGAATTGGCGCACGCGGGTCTCGCTGTCGTGCCGCGCCGACAGCGCCCCGGCGATGTGCTCGAGCATCCGGTTGACCGCCGCGCCGAGCTGACCGACTTCGGTCCGCGGCTCGGCGTCGATCGAAACCCGTACCGGCAGTGTCACTTCCCCGCGATCCAACTGCAGATCGGCCACCTGGGACGCGGTGGCCGCGACGCGGTCCAAGGGCAGGAGTGCGCGGCGAATGAGCCAGATGCCCGCGGTGATCGCGATCAGCACAGCGGTCGCGATAGCTGCCAGCAGAATGCCCACCACCCACGCCAGGGTCGCGTCGACCGAGGCCAGCGGAAGTGCGGTGACCACGGTCGTGCCCCGCCAGGTCGGGTCCGCGACCACGCGATAGTGGCCCTGTCCGTCGATGCTCAGCGATCTCGGCTTGCCGTCCGCGACGACCGTGGCGAGCTGCTGGCGTGCGGCATCCGACAGCACGGACTCCGTGCCGTCCGAGCCGATTTTCCCTGCGGCGGTGACGGTTCCGTGGTCGACGGCCGCGCCGATCGCATCCGGCTGGATGCCGCGCCGGTCCAGGAAGTCCGGACCTGGACCTGGATTCGCCGGTCCATCAGGCGGTGGCGACCGGACGCCGCCGGGCGGGACGCCGAGACTGGGCCCACCACCCGCGCCGCCGACCGAGTGATTCTGCGCGATGACCAACTCTGCGTCCAGCTGGTGCACCAGAAACTGTTGCAGCGCAAACACTGTCGCGGCGCCGATGCCGACGACCACGGTCGCGAGCAGCAGCGACTGCCCGACCAGCAGGCGCGCACGCAGCGACCAGCGGCGCGGTGACCACCGGCGCCGCGGCTCAGTCCGCGGGCTTGAGGACATATCCGGAACCGCGCAGGGTGTGGATCATCGGTGCCCGCCCGCTGTCGATCTTCTTGCGCAGATACGACACGTACAGCTCGACGATGTTGGAGCGGCCGCCGAAGTCGTAGCTCCACACGCGATCCAGGATCAGCGACTTGCTCAGCACCCGTCTCGGGTTGTGCACGAACAAGCGCAACAACTCGAATTCGGTGGAGGTCAACGTGATCGGCTCGCCGCCCCGCAGCACCTCATAGGTGTCCTCATCCAGCACCAGATCGCCGACCACGATCCGAGCGCCGCTGTCCGGCGCGCTCACCCCCGTGCGCCGCAGCAGCGCGCGCAACCGCAAGATCAGCTCTTCGATGCTGAACGGCTTGGTGACGTAATCGTCGCCGCCGGCGGTCAACCCGGCGATGCGATCCTCCACGGCGTCCTTCGCCGTAAGCAACAGCACCGGCAGTTGCGGCATCCGCTCCCGCAACTTCGCAAGCACCTCGAGTCCCGTCATATCCGGCAGCATCACATCAAGCACCACCACATCCGGACGAGTCTCGCGCCCGATGATCACCGCACTGCGCCCGTCACTCGCCGAACTGACCTCCCACCCCTCATACCGCAGCGCCATCGACAACATCTCCGCCAACATCGGCTCGTCATCAACCACCAGCACCTGAACCGAACTACCGTCCGCCCGGCGCATAGCGATCCGCTCGGTCGGGCTGGTAGCAGTCGTCGGCGGCATCCCCCCATCGTGAACCGACCAGCTACGCCCCCGCTGTGTCCCAGCTGTGCGGTTCGTGTGAGCGTCAGGCGGTTACGGAGCTCCCGCACATCGCAACACCGGCACCGGCGCACCCTCGCCTCGGGCCACCCAAAACCGACGGCGAGTCCACCCCGACGCTGGTGTACGGAGATTCCGCCGAGAGCTGATCGCGGACTGGCTAAGGTGCGGTTGGTGACGACATCGAATTCCTCGCCTCCGTCAGCCGCTGGAGTGTTGCCTGTTGAGCAGTATGTGGCGGGCTTGGCGCGCAAGCGGATGGCGGCCGGGGTGTTGTTTCGAGACAGCACGAACCGGGTGCTGTTAGTGCAGCCATCTTACAAGCCGAACTTCGAGATTCCTGGCGGTGCGGTGGAAGCGGATGAGGCTCCCTGGGCGGCGGCGAAACGCGAAGTGCGGGAGGAGATCGGCTGGGATCGGCCTCTTGGGCGGCTCCTGGTGGTCGATTATGTACGTCCGCAGGATTCCCGCCCGGAAGGGGTGGTCTTCGTCTTCGACGGCGGAATGCTCAGCGAGGGCGACGTGGCCGCAATGGTGTTCGCCGAGTCCGAGATCTTGTCCGCGGACTTCCACGCGATCGAGGAAGCCCGCGGCAAGGTGAAGCCGTTGTTGGCAGCCCGGCTCGAGGCAGCGCTCGAAGCAGTTCGGCTGGGCGTCACCGTGAATTGCGAGCAGGGCCGCCGAGTCACTTGACCGCCGTCCCCGCGGCCGACCGGTTACGCCGATGCAGACAACGCCGCGAGTGATCGAGACCCAGTTTCCGTCGCTGTATTCGAGTGCGTGGTGTGCTGCTTGCCAGCGGCCCGATAGAGGCTGTCGTGGATGCCATCGGCGTACAGCAGCCCATTGAGGTCCCGGCGCACCTTGGCCACGTGGCTATCAGACTGGAAGCCCCGCGCGCCGAGCAGCAACGTCAGCTCAGAGGTGGTCTGGTTGGCCGTGTCGATTCCGTGCGCCTTCATGACCGCGCTCCAGCGCTCGGCGTGCTCGTGTCCGACCTCTGCCTTGCGGTCAGCGAGGACGGTACCCAGGAGCGCGGTGACGAGCCGAGCGTGTGCGCGCCCGACCGTGACCAACGCCGAGTCCCATAGCCGCGCCACCTCCCCGGAGATGTAGCGATTCGCTAGGTTCGCGACTACCTCGTCGAACACCGCCGCCGCACCCCCCAAGGCTGTGGCCGCCACCAGCGGCCGGTAGCCCGCGAAGTGCTTGCGTAGCAATGCCATCGCGTCTCCATGTAGGATATCGTCGGAGCGAACCGGTACGCAGTCGAGGTCGAGGATTCCCCAGGACCAGCCAGCGAGGCCGGTTGGCTGAATGGGTTGACGATGCAGTCCGGGCTCGGCGGCATCCACAGTGGCTGCAGCGAGTCTTCCATCCGGGGCGCGGAAGAACACCACGAATACCGAGGCCTCGGTAAGGCGGCTGATCCAGGTCTTGCGGCCGGAGATCAACCAGGTGCCGTCGCGTGTGGTGACGGCACACGTTCGTGCGGCTGCTGGTCGGGAACCGCCGTGCGGTTCGGTCATGGCAATTCCGGCGAGTTCGCCGGTGCGCAGCCGGGGTATCCATCGTTGCCGCGTTGCCGGACTGCCGTGGCGTGCGATCAGGGCACCGTGCCCGAGACCGGTAGCGTCGCGGAGATCGATATCTCGGTAGCCGCACGCAAACTGTGCCAGCAACGCGAAAAGCGCTGGGTGCCTATCGGTGTCGAGTTGACCGCGGGCAGCCAACTCGACTCGAATGCTGCGCAACCGATCGCTGCGTAGCGGGCCAGCAGGCAGCTGCGGGCCGATCGGGAAGGAACCGAGGACGTCGTCCAACTCGGCCTCTAATAACGCGAGGCGTTCCCAGTCGATCCGATCGGCGGGGTCGAGCACCGCCCGCAGTGGTTGCAGCCAGGTACTGATCGCCGTGGTGGGCGTCGTGGTGTTCATCGGGCCCGACCCTGCACTCGTGCCGGGTGACCATATGCCATGGCACCGGGAGGAATGTCGTGAGTGACCAGCGAACCAGCTCCGACAAGCGCATAGTCGCCGATCCGGACTGCGGCCATGATGACCGAACCACTGCCGACTCTGGCGGCGGTACCGAATTGCGGTGCTACCAGCTGTGGTTCGCGGTCCGGGTGTCGCCAGGTCAAGGTCTTGTCGTTGATCGTGCGGACCCCGGCACCCAGGAATACACGGTCGGCCAGCACCGAAGAGCTGGTGATGTGTGAACCTGGCGAGCAGCGCACGTCGTCGCCGATGCGGGTGTCACGTTCGACGACCAGATGATGGCCGAGCTGGGTCTGTGCGCCCACCTGCACGCCGGTGCGTAGCAGCGTGTGATGCCCGACCACGGTCTGGACCCCGACACGGACATCGGCGTACACCACCGCCCCCGACCGAATGACGCTTCCGACACCGATCACCGTGCAGTCGCCGGCCCCGGAATAGGTTCGCCCGACCGCGTATCCGAGCTCAGGTTTACCCACGACGGCATGCTCCTCTACCCGAGCGTGCTCGGCCAGTGTGCTGCCGCCGTGAACGATCGCGAACGCACCGATCACCGCGCCGCGGCCGACCACAACCGGCCGCACCGTACCTAGCTCATCGACCGGCATGAAGACCGCAAACCTGCTGATCTGCGCGTTCCCGTCGATCTGGAGTAGCCCGGCACGATCGAGTTCGATCGCGGTCATCTCGCGCGGGAGAACAGAATTCGTCGCTGAGGGTGTCATGGATGTAGTCATCGCTGTGCCTCCACTGCGGCAGGGACGGTTGAGTTGTCGCAGCCTCTCCAGGACACGGGAACCTATCCGCGTAAACCAGAGACTTTGCCGGACATGACATCCCGTTTGCAGACAATGCAAATCAGCCGGTACCAGCGTTGTTCGGGCCGTAGGATCGATAGCCCGGCCTGAATAGGAACGCAGGCATGGACCGGACCGACACGATCTGGGACACCGCCGCCGTCCGCGCCGCGATCGGCACCGGCGAGTGCGGCGCGATTGTCCGTGCCGTCCGGCGAGCCAACAACCTCACCCTCGCCGACCTCGCCGAACTCTGCAACTACTCGGTCTCGACGTTGTCGCGCTTGGAACGAGGCAAACAGCAACTCAGCGACGTTCGAGTCCTGCGCAGTCTTGCCGACGCACTCGGTATCCCTGCGCAGCTACTCGGATTGTCCGACACGATCACACTGCCAGTGCACATGGGCCACCAGGCAGCTATGGTCGGCGTCAACCCAGCGTCGGACGAGGAGACCGATCCTATGCGGCGTCGCACGCTACTGACCGGGCTGACCAGTCTCGCGGGTGCAGCTGCTCTCGGCGCACCCGAACTCCCCATGGCCACCGCACTGCCGCTTGGACAACTCGAACAAGTACTACTGCTCCCACCAGCTGATGGCATTCCGATCGACCTGCCTCGCCTGGCGCAAGAGCTGCACACCGCCCGCGCCGCATTCGACCTCGGCCGCTACACCGAGGTCGCCACCCGGCTGCCGGGCCTACTGACCACCACTTTCGCAACCCTCGAAGAGGCCAATGGGGACAGCATCGCGGCGTCCAATGTCCTACTCAGCCAGGCTTACTCCCTCGCCTCGAGACTGATGGTCAAACTCAGCCACGATCAACTGGCCTGGACCACCGCCGACCGCGCCGTGCACACCGCATACGCCAGCGACGACATACTCGCCCAAGCAGCAGCCCGGCGCGTCTGGGCCATCGTGCTCCGCCGTGCAGGACACTCAACCACCGCCCACCAGCTCATCATCAACACCGCCACCGCGCTCCAGCCCCACCTAGCTCGCGGCGTCCCGTACCTCACGGCGTACGGCTTCTTGCTGTCCACCGCCGCCTACACCGCCGCCGTCGACGGCGATCGTCACACCGCACAATCACTGATTGGCGAGGCCATCGACACCGCGACCAGGCTGGATGGCACCCAAGGCACATCGCCCACCTCTTTCGGCCCGATGTCAGTCGATTTGTACCGGATCAGCATGGCCAGAGTCCTTGGCGACTCCGGAACCGCCATCGAAGCAGCGAAGCGAATCAACCCCGCGGACATCCCGAAACCGGAAAGCCAAGCACGCTACTGGTCCGACGTTGCTCGCGCGTTCCATCAGTGGGGCAAACCCGAAGACTGCTACCGAGCGCTGCTGGCCGCCGAACACGCCGCACCTGACGAAGTCCGCTACCGCAAGCCGATACAACAGATCACCACCAGCCTGCTCCGCAATCCGGCCGCACGAGCGATGCCTGGTCTACAAGCCTTCGCCAAGCGCACCGGCGCCACCTCTGTCCCGACAAGTAATCATTGACCCAGGTGCAGGAGATCCTCCCGGGCTCCACCCACCCTGCCGCTCTGCTACGACCACCCGGTGCGGACCGAAGGGTAGGCCAACGCTCCTGGCACGATGTTGTCGCCGCGGCCATCATGGCTGGGTGTCTTCGTTTCGCTTGGTCGAACCGCCGCTGTTCACTCGTCTGCGGGATGCCGCCAAGGTGTTGATAGCCGGGGCGGGCGGGGGATTCGACGTGTATGGTGGCATCCCGCTCGCCATTGCGCTGGAAGGGCTCGGCAAGACGGTGCACTTGGCGAACCTGTCGTTCAGCGACCTGGGCAGAACCCCGCTCGACGATTGGCTCGCGCCGGGAGTGGCCGCTGTGCACCCTGAGACCGACGGCAACGATGACTACTTCCCGGAACGCACTCTGGCCCGCTGGTTGGCGAGTGCCGGTCGCGAACCAATTGTGTACGCCTTCCCCAAGTCCGGTGTTCGACCCTTGCGGGCTGCCTATCGCGCGCTCATCGATCATCTTGACGCGGACGCGTTGGTGCTCGTCGACGGTGGCACCGATATTCTGCTCCGCGGCGATGAAGCCGAACTTGGTACGCCGCACGAGGACATGACCAGCCTCGCGGCCGTGGCGGGTCTGGACGACATCACCCGCGTCGTGGTGTCGGTCGGGTTCGGTATCGACGCTTACCACGGTGTCTGTCATGCCCACGTACTGGAGAATCTTGCTGCGCTGCAACGCCAGAACGCATTCCTCGGCGCGTTCTCCATCCCGCCCGACAGCCGAGAAGCAGCGGCGTATCTCGCCGCTGTCAGCCACTGCCTGGCCGAAACTCCGTTGCGTCCCAGCATCGTTCACTCTCAGATCGCGGATGCGTTGCGCGGCGAGTTCGGCGATATCCACGCCACCGACCGCACCTACGGCACAGAGTTGTTCGTGAACCCACTGATGGCGATGTACCTGTCGGTCGACCTTCCCGCCCTCGCCCGCACAGTCGAATACCTACCGCTGCTCGAGCCGACCGACGATGCTTACGAGGTGGTCCGAGTCATCGAAGCGCACCTGGCAGACCGCCCAAAACCGCGCCCGCACAGCGTCATCCCACACTGATCAACCGCGTTGATCGCCCGGCGTGTACGGGATGTTGAGTGCGTTGTTTTCGTCCACGCGGATGGGGCGGCCGAGTTGCGGGAAGGCTCGTTGGGCGCAGGCGGGGCGTTCACATACTTTGCAGCCTGGGCCGATCGGGATGGCGGTGCCGGGGTCATCGATCGGAAGTCCGTGGGAGTAAACGAGTTTGTGCGCGTAGCTGAGGTCGCAGCCGAGGCCGATGGCGAAGTCGCGTTTGGGTGAGAGGTAGCCGGGGGTGCTTTCGTCGGTGGTGCGGGCCAGCCACAGGTAGCGGCGGCCGTCGGGCATCTGAGCGATCTGGGTTCGGATGCGGCCCGGTGTCGCGAACGCCTCGTGCACCACCCACAGCGGGCAGCTGCCGCCGACGCGGGAGAAGTGAAAGGCGGTGGCGGACTGGCGTTTCGAGATATTTCCTGCCCGGTCGGTGCGGACGAACAAGAACGGCACACCGCGTCGGCCGGGCCGTTGCAGGGTGGACAACCGGTGGCTGACGGTTTCGAAACCGACCTCGAATTTCGTCGACAGCAGGTCGATGTCGTAGCGCAGCGCCTCGGCGGCATCGTGAAACGCGGTGTAGGGCAGGATCAATGCGCCGGCGAAGTAGTTGGCCAGCCCGACCCGCAGCAGGCCGCGCGATTGCGCGGCCAGCGAATCGGCCCGCGCGATGATCGCGTCGATGGTGTCGGCCTGGGTGAGGAACGCCAGTTGGGTCGCGAGCTGGAATGCGCGTTGCCCGGCCGAGAGTCTGCGCGCGAGGGTGAGAATTCGGGTGGCGGGGTCGAAAGTGCGTTTCGGGCCGGGTTGATCGGGATCATCGGTGCGGATCGCGACCGCGATGTCGTGTTCCTCCCGCAGCAACCGGGTCAACTGCAGATCCAAGCCACCGAGCGTGAATCCGCGACGGGTGAACAGTTCCTCTGCGGCGGCATCCAGATCCGGGATGTGGTTGCGATGGTCGTAGAAGAAATCGCGCACATCCTCATACGGCATGCCGGTGCCCGCTTCGTGCGCATGCGGGTCGATACCGGCGGAGACACGTTCGAGCTGTTCGGTGGCACCGCGCAACCGGCGGTGCATGCCGACCAGCACCCGCGCCGCGGCGGGGATGCGGGAAACAAGTTCATCGATCTCGGTGGTCGTGATGGTCGCCCCGTCGGGATCCTCGGCGAAGACCTCCTGCAGATCGGCGAGCAGCCGCGCGTCGGTGTCGGCGGCGAAGAACTGCATGTCCAGATCGAAGGTCGAGTTGAGTCGCAGCAGCACCGGCACGGTCAACGGCCGCTGGTCGTTTTCCAGCTGATTGATGTAACTGACCGACAGCCCGAGCGTGCTGGCCATCCCGGTCTGGGTCAGCCCCCGCTGCTCACGCAGCGCGCGCATTCGGCCGCCCGCATACATCTTCTGCATAACTCGAAATCTAGCACCGTCGTCTTACACAACTTTCACAAATTCACCGGTCGTCTTCCACAAATATAGGCATTTGCGAGGTGTTTCCGCAGCGAACCGCAGTGTGTAGCGTGCGAAATATGAAGAATCATCTCGTTCGCACCCACCGGTCCGCCGAGCACTTCCCGCGCGAAGAACACCTCGCGTGGCGCATCGCCGAGGTCGCCACCGACGCGGTCGAGGTGGCGCCGGAAACGGCGGAGATGATCATCAACCGGATCATCGACAACGCCTCGGTCGCGGCGGCCTCGCTCACCCGGCGCCCGGTCGCCAATGCCCGCGCCCAAGCGCAGGCGCACCCCTACCAACCGGGCGCGGCCGTATTCGGTGTCGGCGGCAGCTACTCCCCCGAGTGGGCCGCCTGGGCCAACGGCGTCGCGGTGCGTGAACTCGATTTCCACGACACCTTCCTGGCCGCCGAATACTCCCACCCCGGCGACAACATCCCGCCGATCCTGGCCGTCGCGCAGCACGCCGGGCGCACCGGCCGGGACCTGATCCGCGGCCTGGCCACCGGCTACGAGATCCAGATCGATCTGGTGCGCGCGATCTGCCTGCACGAGCACAAGATCGACC
Source organism: Nocardia sp. NPDC060255 (assembly GCF_042727395.1). Lineage (NCBI taxonomy): Bacteria > Bacillati > Actinomycetota > Actinomycetes > Mycobacteriales > Nocardiaceae > Nocardia > Nocardia sp. NPDC060255. Next base: position 165,907 of record NZ_JBHXAU010000015.1, read on the forward strand.
ACGTCGCCCACCTCGGCCCCGCTGCCGCCGCGGGCATTGGTACGTTGCTCGGCCTCGACGCCGAGACCATCTACCAGGCCGTCGGCCAGGCACTGCACACCACGACCGCGACCAGGCAGTCCCGCAAGGGCGAGATCTCCAGTTGGAAGGCCTACGCGCCGGCGTTCGCGGGCAAGATGGCCGTCGAGGCGGTCGATCGGGCGCTGCGCGGCGAGGGTGCGCCGTCGCCGATCTGGGAGGGCGAGGACGGGGTGATCGCCTGGCTGCTCGGCGGTCCGGACAAGGAATACTCGGTCCCGCTGCCCGGCCCCGGCGAGCCCAAGCGGGCCATCCTGGACTCCCACACCAAGGAACATTCCGCGGAGTACCAGAGCCAGGCGCCGATCGACCTGGCCCGCCGGATGCGCGACCAGATCGGCGATCTCGACCAGATCGCCTCGATCGTGCTGTACACCAGCCATCACACCCACGTCGTCATCGGCACCGGCTCCGGCGACCCGCAGAAGTTCGATCCGACGGCCTCGCGCGAGACCCTGGACCACTCGGTGATGTACATCTTCGCGGTTGCGCTGCAGGACGGAACTTGGCACCACGAACGGTCTTACGCGCCCGAGCGCGCGCAGCGATCCGACACCGTCGAGCTGTGGCGCAAGATCTCCACCGCCGAGGATCCCGAGTGGACCCGGCGCTACCACTCCACCGATCCCGCCGAGAAAGCGTTCGGCGCACGGGCCGAGGTCACGCTGAAGAGTGGTGAGGTGATCGTCGACGAGCTCGCGATCGCCGACGCGCATCCGCTCGGAGCGCGTCCGTTCGCCCGCGAGCAGTACATTGCGAAGTTCCGCACCCTGGCCGAAGGCGTCGTCGCACCGGCCGAGCAGGATCGCTTCCTCGACGTCGCACAGCGCACCGCCGAGCTGAGTGCCGCTGAGCTGTCCCAGCTTTCGTTCACCGTTTCCGATGAGGTCCTCGCACGGGCACCGCAGCTGCCGAAGGGGTTGTTCTGATGCCGGGCCTGATCGCTGCGGAGACTTCAGCCGCCGACAAGCGCGTGGCGTTCCGCGCGGGTTTGGCTTCGGGTTCGATTCAGCGGTTCCCCGGTGCGTTCAATCCGTTGGTGGCCAAGCTGATTCAGGAGATCGGGTTCGAGGGTGTGTATGTCTCCGGCGCGGTGGTTTCGGCCGATCTCGCGCTGCCCGATATCGGGCTCACCACGCTCACCGAGGTTTCTGAGCGGGGGCAGCAGATCGCGCGGGTCACCGAATTGCCGACGCTCATCGACGCCGACACCGGGTTCGGCGAGCCGATGAGCGCCGCGCGCACCGTGACCGTCCTGGAGGACGCCGGGATCGCGGGTTGTCACTTCGAGGACCAGGTCAATCCGAAGCGCTGCGGGCATCTCGACGGCAAGGCCGTGGTGCCGACCGCGGAGATGGTGCGCAGGCTGCGCGCGGCCGTAACCGCAAGGCGAGACCCCAATTTCGTGATCTGCGCGCGCACCGACGCGGCCGGGATCGAAGGGATCGACGCCGCCATCGAACGCGCCAAGGCGTATGCCGATGCCGGAGCGGATCTGATCTTCACCGAAGCCCTGGTCGGCGCGAAGGATTTCGCGAAGTTCCGGGCTGCCGTCTCGATTCCGTTGCTGGCGAACATGACCGAGTTCGGCAAGTCCGAGCTGCTGTCGGCCAAGACGTTGGAGTCGGTCGGGTACAACGCGGTCATCTACCCGGTTTCCACACTGCGCCTGGCGATGTGGGCCGCCGAGAACGGTCTGCGCGAGATTTTCGCCGAGGGGACCCAGGCCGGTCTGATTGATCGGATGCAGCCGCGCAGCAGGCTGTACGAACTGCTGCAGTACGAGCGCTACAACGAATTCGATTCCGATGTCTTCAATTTCAGCCTGGGAAGAGACCAGTGATGACCGAGACTGCTATACCTACTATCTACAAAGGGCTCGCGGGGGTTGTTGTGGACACCACCGCGGTGTCCAAGGTGGTTCCGGAAACCAACTCGCTGACCTACCGCGGCTATGCCGTGCAGGATCTGGCCGAGCACTGCAGTTTCGAGCAGGTCGCCTATCTGCTCTGGCACAGCGAGTTGCCCAATGACGCTCAGCTGGAACGGTTCTGCCAGCAGGAGCGGGCCGCGCGCCGCGCCGATCGATCGCTGCTGTCGCTGGTGACGAAGATGCCCGACAACTGCCATCCGATGGATGTCGTGCGCACAGCCATCAGCTACCTCGGTGCCGAAGACCCCGCCGAGGAGGACAACAGCCCGGCCGCCAACCGCGCCAAGGCTTTACGGATGATGGCGGTGCTGCCGACCATCGTCGCCGCCGACCACCGCCGCCGCCACGGCCAGGACCCGATCGCCCCGCACTCGCACCTCGGCTTCGCCGAGAACTTCCTGAACATGTGCTTCGGCAAGATCCCGTCCCGCGAACTGGTGAAAGCCTTCGAGGTATCCCTGATCCTCTACGCCGAGCACAGTTTCAACGCCTCGACCTTCGCCGCCCGCGTCGTCACCTCGACCATGTCCGACATCTACAGCGCGGTCACCGCCGCCATCGGCGCCCTCAAAGGCCCGCTGCACGGCGGCGCCAACGAGGCGGTCATGCACGACATGATCGAGATCAACGACCCCGCCCTGGCCGAGGAGTGGCTGCGCAACAAGCTCGCCAAGAAGGAAAAGGTGATGGGCTTCGGCCACCGCGTCTACAAGAACGGTGACTCCCGAGTACCAACAATGAAGAACGCCTTCATCGACATCGCCGACGCCACCGGCGGCCACAAATGGGTCCGAATGTACGAAATCCTCGAACGAACCATGAACGACGCCACCACCATCAAACCCAACCTCGACTTCCCCACCGGCCCCGCCTACTACCTCCTAGGCTTCGACATAGAAGTCTTCACCCCCATCTTCGTCATGAGCCGAATCACCGGCTGGACCGCCCACATAATCGAACAATCCGAATCCAACGCCCTAATCCGCCCCCTAAGCGAATACATCGGCGTCCCCCAACGCTCCATCGTCGCCTGACGGTTTGTCGCCGCGCGTGAATTGTGTGGCTGCGCACGGAATTGCTGGCAGTTTCGTGCGCGGCGGGCCGAATCGTGCGCGGGGTCGGGTTCTGGCGTGATCATCTGGCCGAGCGCCAGTCTCGTCCGCGCGCCGGCACCCGGCCGTAGCCGATCCACGACCAGTCGTTGCAGCATCAGCCCGTACCGGGGCGCGTCGCGGATGCCTTCGACAATCACGACACGTCCACTCGCGAGACCTCTCACTGTTGGGTGTGGGCCTCGGCCGGTGAGGCGTCGACCATGGTCTGGTGAAACTGCCACGCGTCGGCGACGATGTCGGCCAAGTCGGAACGTTGGGGTTTCCAGCCGAGTTCGCGGTGTGCTTTCTCGCTGGATGCGATACATACCGCCGGGTCACCGGGTCGACGTCCTTCGACATGTACGGGGAAGTCGGCTCCGGTGACGGACCGGACGGTGTCGAGCACTTGCCGGTTCGAATGTCCTTGCCCGTTACCAAGATTGAAGATGTCGTGGCGGCCGGGCTCGACGGCGTCGAGTGCGAGCAGGTGCGCCGCGGCGAGATCCGATACGTGAACGTAGTCGCGGATGCAGGTGCCGTCCGGCGTCGGGTAGTCGGTGCCGAAGAGAGTGAAGGCATCTCGTTGCCCACCGGCGGCTTGGAGCAGGATCGGGATGAGGTGTGATTCCGGGTCATGACGTTCGCCCAGGTGCGCGCCGTCGGTGGTGTGGACGGCTCCGGAAGCATTGAAATAGCGCAGGGTTGCCGCTCCGAGGATGTCCGAGGCTCCGCATTCGCCTGCGATGAGTTGATCGACGGTGGCTTTGGTTGCGGCGTAAGGGTTTTTGGGTCGGACCTCGGCGGTCTCATCGAACGCCGTCGTGCCGTCGCCGGTGTACATCGAGCCAGTCGAGGAGAAGATCAGCCGTGGCACGCCGGCCGTTCGAATCGCGCGGAGCAAGGTGAGGGAGCCTTCGATGTTGTTGTGCCAGTACTTTTCTGGGTTGCGTACTGATTCGGCGACTTCGATGCTGGCCGCGAAGTGCAGCACTCCGTCGAATCCGGCATCGGCGGTGAGGATGTCAGCGACTTGGTGCACCGACATCTCGTGGAACCGCGCGGCGGTAGGCAGGTTGAACGCGAAGCCCGTGGAGAGGTTGTCGAGAATCTCGACCTCGTGTCCGGCCTCGACGAGCTGGTGGGCGACGACTGAGCCGATGTATCCGGCGCCGCCGGTAACGAGCAGCTTCACAGGGGCGAGTCCTCCTTGGTTGCAGTGCTGTTCAAACCATGGCGGCGGCGACTATAACCCCGATCCGTGACCGGCCCGCACCGTCACAGCAGGCGTCACCGATCGCGTCATGGTTATCGCAGTCAGCTACTGAGTGCGCGTCTGGTCCGTTGGGCTGAACTTTGACGGTTGGCTAGGCTCGGTTCCCATGGCCGTCTACCTCGTCACCGGTGCCGCCGGTTTCATCGGTGCCAACTACGTTCATCGGTTGCTCGAGTGGGAGCCGGATGCGCATGTGATCGCGGTCGACTACATCGGGTTTGCCGGGAATGTGGCGAATCTGGATGCTGTGATCGATCGGATTGTGTTCGAGCAGGCCGACATTGCCGATTTGCAGGTCATGGAGGCCCTCTATCGAGCGCATCGGCCGGACTATGTGGTCAACTTTGCGGCGGAGTCGCACAACGATCGGGCGATCGTCGGGCCGTCGGCGTTCATGCGCAGCAATGCTTTAGGTGCGCAGGTGATGGCGGAGTACAGTCGGTTGGTGCCGGTGCAGCGAGGAAAGCTGGGTGGCGGATAATGGCGAATCAAAATGATATCGAATCTCGAAGGCTCACCAAATATGAAGATATTATCCGCAGATTCATCTCAGGTGATATAACCGCACCGAGGTTCGAATCGGAATATCTCTTAGCTTTCAAATCAGAGGAGACCCATCTCCGAACTGACGATTTCAACCTCCTGGATTCACTGTTCGCTGATGTCGATGACTATGTTTCTGACCCGCAGCTACGGTCCGAAGCCGGTGGACTGGACGATGAACAACTACGTCAACGCGCTACCGCAACCTACGACCGCCTGTTCGGGGCCGACAACTCCGAGTAACCGAAACCGAAAAATAGGTTATGTTCAGTGTCCGAATCCTTGACTGAAGCTCGAGAGGTTGCGCGCGCCGATCCCCGATTGCGTTGACATGAAAGACGAATCGTGCACAGTCAGCTAGCGGGTGGTAACTGCGTCCGTTGGCTAAGCTCGGTTCCCATGGCCGTCTACCTTGTCACAGGTGCCGCTGGCTTCATCGGCGCCAACTATGTTCACCGGTTGCTCGAGTGGGAGGCCGTTGATTGGAGTCGGGTCGCGCCTGTGCGGAAGGTGATCGAGGCTTGAACATCGATGAGGCTGGGCTGAAAGTTGTTCGGTACGACGCAGCGGAAGCGCTTCGATGGGGTGATGAGATCAAGGCGATCTATATCGCCGCGCATCGCTCGCAACTGGGTAACCCTTGGTACAGCCCGGGGAAGTTTTGGGAACGGATCGAGCAGTTGTACGCGCCGGTCCCCGGTTTCGAGTTGGTCGCCTGCCTGCGGGATGACCGGATGGTCGGCTACGCGTTCGGCACGCCGTACCCGCGACCACGGGAGGTTAGAGCCAAGGCGATGCATGTCTTTCCTGAGCTCGCTGCCGAAGCCGCGGATGCGCCGGTCTACATCTTCCGCGAGTTCTCCGTCCATCCAGACCATAAGGGTCAGGGCTACGCACGGATGATCCACCACGCGTCGCTGTCCCAACGTCCCGAACGGCTCGCATACCTACTCGTGCGAGTCGGCAACTCGGCCAGATCACTCTATGAAAAGTGGGGTTGGCAGGTGATCGGGCGAGTCCAACCGTTTGCCGACTTGCCGGTGATGGATGAGATGGTGAAACAACTGCCCTGAACCCGACTGGAGTTCATTCTGCGGCAATGGGATTCGCGACGGTCAGGTCTACATCCGCGCTCCCGGGGGGTCGCGAGATCGCGAAATGCTGCCGTCGACGGAGAAACACCAGATATGTTTTAGTGAATGGCATTGCCGCGTTACCGAAGTAACCCTTCAGCATGCAAAGTGTAAGTGTCGCTTAATGTTCGTGAAGGTGCGCTAATCCTTGTGGCCGGAATTGGGCGGGCGACTTAAACTCTCAGACCCGACGGTATTCGACGGAAAGTAGCCGATGGGTAAGCACAGCGCACCACGAAAGCCCGACGTTCCGATGCGGTTGGCGATGGTGTCGACGGCCGCGCTGCTCACTGCGCTGGTCACTGCCGACCGGAACTCGGAGCGCAGCGAGCCGACCGCCGGCCGCGGCCTGACCACCGTGGGCGAGCCGAGTGGCCCGTTCTTCGCACCACCACCCGTCGGCGGACCGGAAGCGCTACCGGACGCGCCGAGCGGCGAGCGGCCGTTCGGGGATACCGACACCGTCGTCCCTGAGCCCAAGCCCAAACCCGAGCCCGGCGGGCGACACCGTCGCGAAGAGCCGGAGGTGCCGGTCGACGAACCCGAAACCCCGCACCCGCGCGACGTTCTCAGCGGTGCCACGGCGGCGTGGGTCGCGGGCACCGCTCAGGGCTACGAGTGGCTGGTTCATCTGGAGCAGTGCATCGTTTCGCACATGATGCCCAACGTGGAGCAGCGCAGCGTGTAATCAACAGCGCGGGTTGCGGTACCTGCTTGCGTTTTGGCACTATTGCCCCACTTATGCCGCTGGTCTCCGATCCCGTTTCCGACAGCCTCGACGGTTTGTCCGTTGGTGATGCGCTGGGTGCACAGTTCTTCGTGCCCGGCCGGTCCGTCCCTGATCTGCTGGCCGGGCGACCGCCGGCCGCCCCATGGCCGTGGACCGACGACACCGAGATGGCCTGCTCGGTCTACGCGAAAATCCGCAGCCGCGGGCACATCGACCAGGCCGCACTCGCGGCTGTGTTCGCCGATCGCTGTGAACCGTATCGCGGCTATGGCGGCGGCACAGTCGTTGTGCTGCACGAGATTCGCGACGGCCGTCCCTGGGCCGAGGCCGCAGGCGCTGCCTTCGGCGGCCGCGGATCGTGGGGAAACGGAGCCGCGATGCGAGTCGCCCCGCTCGGTGCCTGCTTCGCCGACGATCTGGACCGAGCGGCCGCGCAGGCCGCACTGTCCGCCGAGGTCACCCATCGACATCCGGAGGCGATCGCCGGCGCGATGGTGATCGCCGCAGCGGCCGCCCACGCCGCGGCGACGCGCGGAAAGGGCTGCACGCCAAGCGAATTACTGCGGGCGGTCGAACCGTATCTGATCGACGGCCGAACCGCCGACGGCATCCGTCGAGCCGGAAAGCTACTCGGTCGATCGGTAGCGGAGGCAGCATACGAACTCGGCAACGGCGCAGAAGTCAGCGCCCAGGACACCGTTCCGTTCACCTTATGGGCGGCCGCAACCTTCCTCGATGACTACCCGTCCGCCATCACCGCATGCGTCGAGGCCGGCGGAGACGCGGATACTACGGCCGCGATAGTCGGCGGCATCGTGGCGGCGCACACGGGAATCGGACGTCGAGGCGATATCCGCGGCATTCCGGAGCGGTGGCTGGCCGCCCGCGAGCCGCTGCCGTCGTGGGCGACCGATTGACGCGGACGATATCCGGTGCCAGTTGCGCGCGAAACTATATTTCGAAATACGACCACACTGTTCTACAACTAGCCGGGATCGGCAGCACCCACTACAGCCCGTCCGCGCAGCCGCTCGGCATCTGCTGCCGCGCACGCCAGACTGCCCGGTCGGATAATAACGCGATAACGGTTGCAACAGATTAGCCACACACTCAGGCAAACGCTTTCAAGATTTCCACATGTCACGTCCAGAACCCAGTACGACCAGGCAAATACCCAGATATAGAGACCGCTCCGGCCGTAGTCGCCTGCGATTAGTTACGAGTCAAACAGAAGCCATAGTGTGATAACGGTCACACCAACGCAGGCAAACATCATCAGACCAGAGAGGTGTCAACCCCCTCGGCCGAGTTAAATTCTGGCTACTGAAACTTGTTTGCTGCACTTCGCGCATCTTGATACGATAATTTCATTCAACCAATGGTTGAAGATCAATGATGATCAGAATTTCCGTCAGCGTGATGATTTGTCAATGATTTCGGTTCAGAATACCTGGTTGAGCCGGTGGAAATCAAGCGCAGTTCACCGGAGGGAAAGCAGTGCAGGGGCTTACGCAAGAGGACGTTCGACATACGTTCGACGGGGGTCTCCCGTCGCAGAACAACATCGATTCGGTAATCATTGTCGGCGCCGGTCTCGCCGGATTGGGCGCCGCGTACGAATTAACTAAACAGGGAACCAAGGTCACCGTTCTGGAAGCGAATGACCGCCCGGGCGGGCGCACCTGGACCTACCATCACCCGTTCGCCGACGGCCTGCATGCGGAAGCAGGCGCGATGACGGTGACCGAGCATTGCCACTACACGATGCACTACCTCGGCGAGATGGGCCTGGCGACCGAACCGAGCGATCTTGTCGACACCGACTTCAGCTACTACCGCAACGGCATCCGGATCCGACCGGACCAGATCCCCGACCACGCCGAAGCGCTGGGTCTGCACGAGGACGAGCGAAACCTCACCGTCACCGACCTGTTCGCCAGATACGTCACCAAGTTCAACGAGAACATCGGCCCCGAGGTCGCGGAGCTCGACTGGACCCCGACGCCGAATCTGCTGGAACTCGACCAGATCTCGGTCCGCCGAGTGCTCGAGGACCAAGGCGCGTCCGCCGCGGCGATCAGCCTGATCGAGCCGCTGTTCCTCGAAATGCGCGGCGGCGAACTGGAATCCGCGTCGGCGATGGCTTGGGCCCGCTACGAGTCGAGCCCGCGCTCCTTCTCCACCGCGGACGCGCAGTGGTACAAGGTCAAGGGCGGCACCGACCGACTGGCCCAGGCGATGGCGGACAAGGTCAAAGATCGCATCTTCTATCGGAAGCCGGTCGTCCGCATCACCCAAGACGATCACGAAGCACAGGTCACCTTCCTCGACCGCGACCGGCTGCAGACGTTGCGCGCGGACCGGGTCATTGTCACCGCACCATTCAGCAGCGTGCGCAGACTCAACCTGTCGATGGCCGGACTGTCGGCCGAAAAGCATTCGGCTATCCGCCAACTCAGGTACGTATCGGTCCTGCGCATATACCTGCAGATGCGCAAGAAGTTCTGGCCGGAGAACCGCCTGATGCTGTCCACGGACACCCCGATCTGCACGATCCGCGACGCCACCCCGAGCCAACCCGGCCCCCGCAAGATCCTCGAATGCTGGCTCACCGGCTGGCCCGCCCAGGCGGCGGCGAGCATGAGCGAGGACGAGCGGGTGACTTTCGCGTTGAACGAGGTGGAGTCGATGCTGCCCGGCGCACGCGCCAACTTCGAGGTGGGCGCCTCGGTGGCCTGGGACAACGAACCATTCGCGGGCGGCGCCTACGTCCTGCCGGAAGTGGGCCACAGCGAGCTCATGGACCACACCCGAACACCTGAAGGCCGAATACATTTCGCAGGTGAGCACACCGCGTTCGAACCGAACGGCGGCTCGATGAACTACGCACTGGAGTCGTCTATTCGAGTTCTTCTCGAACTATCAGCCCTCTGACATTCTCGCCGACCGCCCCGATGCGCACCACAGGGACGGTCGGCACCATTTCGCGAGCAAGAAAAACTGAATCGCTACACCAGAAGGGAGGAGCGCTTTGCTTCATCCGCGCTTGCTGATCGTGTCGGATTGTGAGGGGATCGAGGATACGGTCAACGACCTCAAACGGCACGGTTTCGAACCAGAGCCGTCCTCGTCGGGAGCCAAAACTCTGGCGTCCTACCCCGACTTCGACGTCATACTCATCGATCTCGACTTCACCGATTTCGACGGACTCACCCTGTGCAGGGAAATCCGCCGGGCCAGCGACATCCCGATCATCGGCTTCTCCTCATTCGAACTAGACCAGGTCCTCGCGCTGGAAGCGGGGTGCGACGACTGCGTCGTGAAGCCGTACCACAGCCGTGAGCTCATGGCGCGTCTCCGAGGTCTGCTGCGCCGCGTGCACATGATGTCCCAACCTGCCCTCAATGTCGGCCAACTCGAGATCGACTCGGCGCTGCGCGAGGTCAGAGTCGGCAACCGGCTGGTCGAACTGACCCGCAAGGAATTCGAACTGCTGCGCCTGCTCGCCACCGAACCGCAGAAGGTCTTCTGCCGGGCCGAGCTGCTGCAACGGGTGTGGGGATATGACGATGTGGACGCCGAGGTGACATCGCTGGCCAGCCGGACCATCGACACTCACCTCAGCAGCGTCCGCAAGAAGCTCGGTTCGCCGGACTGGATCGTCACCGTGCACGGCGTCGGGTTCCGCTTCAACGACGAAGCGACCCGCGGCAAGTCGGCGCAGGCCGTCGAACCGGCCCGCGCCGGCGGTGCCGCGGGCTAGCCGCTACCCCGTCTGTATCTTCGATGGGGTGAGCTGCGTTGTGCCACGGTACAACTCGGCGAACTCCTTGATGATGGCGTCCTGTTCGGCTCGAACGTCACGCCCGTCACACAGCGAGTCCAGCACCGCGCTCGACTCCTGCTGCACCCGCTGCACCGCGTCGTACGGCATGTGGGTGAACGCCACCAATTGGTAAAGCGGCGTGTACAAGTCGGGACGCAGCTCGTGCAGCCGACGTTCCAGCGCCTTGCGCTCCAGGAACAGCGGACTGTTCACGTGATCGGAAAGCTCCTCGAGGTTCTGCATCGACAGTTCCGCGAGCGCGTGCCCCGCCTTCACCCGCACATCGCTGTATTCGTCGACCACGACCTCCGCGACGGTCTTGACGGTGCCGCCCTCGGACCGGACCGCGGCCTGGAACTTCTCCAGCAGACTCGCCAGCGTCGCGGCATCCTCGAAACTGCAGTTGATGCCCTGCCCGTAGAACGGGACCACCGCGTGCGCCGCATCACCGACCAGCACCGCGCGCCGATGGTGATACGGCGCGGTATTGATGATCCGCAGGTAACCGGGACTCCGACCGGCCAGCTCGTTGCCGACCGCCGCCATCCGCCCGAAGACATCGGGGAACTCGGTCGCGCAGTACTCGCTGATCGCCGCCGCCGACGGCAGGCCCGAAAAGTGCCGCTGCGCATTATCTCCCGCCGTCGGCTTGAACAGACTGGTGGTGAAGGTCTGATCCCGGTTCGGCTGGGCCTGCAGGAAGTGGTCGCCGCGCGGCCACAGGTGCATGCCCGTCGGGTCGGCGTCCCCGTAGTCCATGGTGATCTCGGCGTAGCCGTGCGCGATGGTGTCGCGCGTCATCCGCATGTCCGCCGGGTGCGCGGCGACGATGGCGTCGCGCACCGCACTGTTGGCGCCGTCGCAGCCGACGAGCAGATCCCCGCTGACCCAGGTCGACGAGCCGTCCCGATCCTGCAGCAGCGCCGAGGCGCGCGCGGTATCCACATCGATGCACTGCTGCCCGTAGTGGATTCGCGCGCCCTCCCGCAGCGCTTGATCGCGCAGCAGGTCCTGCAGGATGCCGCGCGGGATGGACAGCAGGTGGTGGTTGTACATCGTCCCGTACGCCTGCGTCGAGATCGCGCCGTCCCGATGGTGGATGATCCGCTTGGCCAGCACCGAGCCCTGCAGATACAGGCGGCGCCGGACCGACAGCGGCAGGCAGTCGAGCCCGCGCGAGGTGAGCGTCAGATTGAACGAGTGGCCCGACCCGGTTCCCGCCGACTCTGTTTGCCGCTCAAAGAGATCCACCTCCAAACCCTGCCGCCGCAGCAGCGTGGCCAACGCGCAGCCGACCGGCCCGGCGCCGATGATCACTACCGAGCGCATCGCTAATTCAGACATTTTCTTCTTCTCCTCCTTGGGCGGGCTGCGCGATGGCGCCGACGGCGCGGAAGTACTCGAACATCCGGTGGATCCATCCCGGATCCGCCTGCGGATAGGGGCAGCCGACGTCGGCGAGGGCGCGCCTGGACTTCTCGTTGTCGAAGGAATGCGCGCCGAGGCGCATCACGCCCTCGCGCATGAGCGGTACCAGCGGGCCGAGTCCGCGTCGTTCGTCGTCGTTCTCGGCGGTCTCGCGTTCCAGCGCGGCCATCCACTCGGATCCGCTGGTCGAGTCCGTCGCGTAGCCCTCCGCGCGAATGGTCTCGATGATGGTCGGCCAGGCGAGTCCGTCCGGGTGGTACAGATGCCAATTCTCGTTGTCCCGCTTGTCTTCCGACAGCCGGATGATGGCGCGCGCCACGTAGTCCACCGGCAGCAGGTCGATGGCCGGCGTCTCGACGATGTCGTCGGGGTAGCAGCCGAGCAGCGCGAAACCCTTCATCTGCAACCAGAAGAAGTCGTCGTGCCTGCACGCGCCGGTGCGGCGGTGACCGGCGATGCGGCCGACGCGGTGCACGGTGACCGGCAGCCCGGCCTCGCGCGCCCGGAACGCGAGTTGCTCGGCGACCCACTTGCTCTGGGAGTAACCGATGCCCAGCGACGCGGGGTCGCCCGGCACGGTGTCCTCGCCGACCCGACCGGACGTGGAGTCCGGCGGGAAGACGCCGAGCGTTGAAATCAGGCGCAACGGCGTGCGGTTGATCCCGCAGAAGTCCAACAGGTTTCGCAGTCCGTCGACGTTCGTGCGCTTGACGGTGTGATACGGCACGACGAAGTTGATGTGCGCGGCCGCGTGATAGACATCGGTCACCTCGCGCGCCAACGCGTCGTACTCGTTGCCGAGGCCGAACCGCGGTTGGTCGAGATTGCCGAGGCAGACGCCCACCTCGTCCAGCCCGGACGGGTCGAGCGCGAACTTGCGGAAGGTCCGGCGCAGGCGGTCCCGCCCGTCCGCGAGGCTGTCGGCGCGGACCAGGCAGTGCACGCGGCGCCCGGTGCGGAGCAGTTCGTCGAGCAGGTGGCTGCCGAGGAATCCTGTTGCGCCGGTGAGGAATACCGTGCCGTTGACCGGTTCCTGCCGCTCCCCCACGACCAGGTCGTGCAGCCGGGCATCCGTGCTGAGATCCGGGGCCGCGGCGGCAAAACGGTCGGCGAGGCTCTTCGTCATCCCGTGCGGGGTCGGCGTGCTCAGCAGCGTCGACAGCGCGACGTCGGTGTGGAAGCGCTGCTTGACCAGCCGGTGCAGGCGGGCAGCGAGCAGCGAGTGGCCGCCGAGGACGAAGAAGTCGTCCTCCGGCGTGGCCGGGCGGCGGCCGAGCACCTCGTCCCACAGCTCGGCCATCGTCGCCTCCGAATCCGTCCATGCGACATCGGAATTCGCGACGGCGTCCGGGGGCGTGGCCTCGATCGGCAAGTCCGCCAAGGCACGGCGGTCGGTCTTCCCGTTCGGCGTCACCGGGATGGTGTCGATGCGGGTGACCTGCCGCGGGATCATGTAGGCGGGCAGCACGGCACCGAGCCGGGTGCGCCAATCCGCCGGCGGCTCCGCGTCGCTCTGCACGAAGGCGTGCAGCGCGCGGTCACCACCGTCGGACACCACGATCACGGCCGCCGCGTCCACGGTCAATTCGCGTTCCAGCGCGGCCTCGACCTCGCCGGGTTCGACGCGGTAACCGCGGATCTTGACCTGGTCGTCCTTGCGGCCGCGGTAGTGCAGCCGCCCGTCCGGTGCCAGCACGACCACGTCACCGGTGCGGTACATCAGCTGCCCGGCGACGAACGGATCGGGGACCATGGCTTCGCGCGTCTTGTCCGGCAGCCCGATGTATCCGGGCGAAACGACCGGTCCGGCAACGCACAGTTCCCCTTCGACGCCGAACGGCGCCTGCCGGGCCGCGCCGGTCGAATCGGCATCCAGCACATAGGCGTCCACGCCCGCGACGACCCGGCCGATCGACGGAATGGTCGGCCACGTATCGGGATCGGCGGGCAGCTCGTCCCAGCTGCAGAGGTGGGCCTCGGACGGCCCGTAAGCGTTGATCAGCCGGGCGGCCGGATTCCGCCGGAACATCGCCCGCACGTCGCCGGTGATCACCAGTCGCTCGCCGGTGACATACACCTCGCGCAGATCCGGCAGTTCCACGGTGGACGACCGCAGCACGGCGGCGAGCTCGCGGAGCGTCACGTACGGCAGATAGGCCCGCTCGACCCGCTCTGCGGCGAGCAGCGCGGCCAAGGCCTCGAAATCGGTACGGGCCTGGGCGGGCGGTATCACCAAAGTGCCGCCGTTGCACAGGGTTCCGAAGACCTCGATGGCGAAGACGTCGAAGGCGGGCGGCATGTACTGCAGCGTGCGCATCCGGCGATCCGAGGTGAAGAGGGCCTGGTTGTGTACGAGGTTGGCGAGGGTGATCTCCGGCATCCGGACCCCCTTGGGGCGGCCGGTGGAGCCCGAGGTGTACACGATGTAGGCCGTGTCCTCCGGTGTCTTCCGCGGCTCCTCGAATGTGGCTTCCGTATCGGCGATTTCAGTCGAATCGATGACCTCGAGTCCCGCGGGCAACGAAGCATCGGTGAGGTCGATCTCGGGCACACGCACCAGAATCGTTGCGCCACAGTCGTTCAGGGTGAAGTTCAGTCGCTCCCACGGTTGATCGGCGTCGAGCGTGACGTAACTGCCGCCCGCGCGCAGGATGCCGACGACCGTCGCGATCAGGTCGAGCCCGGACCGCATCAGCACGGCGACCGGCTGCCCATCACGGACTCCTCGGGCCACCAGGACGGCCGCCACCGCGTCTGCCCGCCTTGCCAATTCGGCGTAGGTGGTTACCGTGCCGTCCACCGTAGTCGCGGGATCCGCACTTGCCGTCGCAGTGGTCGCCGCGAACAGGTCAGCGGTCAGCTCGGTGCCGAGCTCCGGCGCGTCGGTCCGGCGCGCGCACAGCTCGGCGATCGCCCGCTGCTCCGCGTCGCTCGTCCAGTCCAGGTCATCGACCTGCGCGTCCGGGTCGGTGAGCACACTGTCCAGCAGGATCTCCAGGCGCTGCGCCAGGTACTCCGTGAAGTTCTCGCCGTCGGCCGCGGCCGTCGCGTGCTCGACGACCAGCGTGTAATGGTCCGGGGTCTCGTCCACAGTGATCGCCAAGTCGTACTTGGCGCCGCCGGTTTCGTGCTCCCATGTCTCGACGCCCCACTCCGGCAGGTCCAAACGGCGCGCGGCGGCGGGCATTACGGTGACCATCGCGTTGAACAAGGCACCGTCCTGGCTGCCTCCGGCCGCGCGCAGCTCGCCGAGCACGGCCTCCAGGGGCGCGTGCCGATGCCGAAGGGCGTCCAGCACTTCCTGTTTCGCCGAACTCAGCACGTCGCGGATCGAATCACCATCGAATCGGTGCTGCAGTACAACGGTATTGGTGAGATGTGCCAGCACCTCGGCGTCGCCTGCTCCGCGCACGGAGATCGGAATACCGAGCAGCACGTCGTCCTGACCGGTCTGCCGGTGCAGCAGCACGAAGCTGAGCGCGACGAAGAACATACTGGTGGTGACGCCTTCGGCGGCGCAGAACTCACGCACCCGCGCCGACAGTCGCTCATCGAGCACCACCTGCCGGGTGACGTGTCGCGCAGGGCCCTCGGCGGGCAGCCCGAGCGGTGCCGCCGCCGGTGCGTCGGCCAGCTTGTCCCGCCAGTACCGCAGCGTCTCGGCGTCGGCGGACAGCTCGGTCCAGCGCTCGTAGGCCTCGATGGCCTGGCGGCGATCTTCCCGCGGCGGCTCGTCACCGCGCATTACCGCGGTGTAGGCGGCCTCCACCTGAGTGAGGTACGGCTTCCACGACATGCCGTCGAAGACGGTGTGGTGGATGTTGAACACCAGCATGCTGTTGCCCGCATCGCCGAACCGGAGGTGACGTACCCGCGCGAGCGGACCGGCGCGCAGATCGAAAGCGGCGCCGGCGATCTCGCGCACATGCTCGGCCACCCAGGCATCGGTGTCGCCATCGGGCCGGTCGCGCACGTCGACTTTCGGTGGCAGGTCGCGGTGCACCACCTGTTGCAGGTCGCCGTCGGCATCCATCTCGAAAGTGGTTCGCAGCGCGGCATGGTCGCGATGAACCACAGCCAATGCCTCGACGAGACAGTCGTGATCGAGCCGGGTGCCCAGGCGCAACACCAGTGGCTGGTTGTACGCCGTGGGATCGGCCCCGTAGATGCTGTCGAACCACAGTCCAGGTTGAGCCGGCGACGCGGGCAGGCGCTGCGCGCCGTTCGCGGTGTGTTGATCGGTAGCTGTCATCTCAGCCTCGCCGTTTGGTGCGGATCAGGTCGGCGACAGCACGGACGGTGCCTGCGCCGACGATGTCGTCGGGGGCCAAGGCGACGCCCAACACTTCCTCGAGCCGGGCGCCGAGGTCGATCAATTGCAGTGAGGTGACTCCGCTTTCGATGAGTCCGGCGTCCAGGTCGAGCTCTTCGGTCTTCGTGATGTCCGCCAGCGACGAGCGAACGACCGCGGCCAGCCGGTCCGGGGTGACACTGGATGTGGTGTCGTCGCTGACGGCCTCTTCCGCCTCCTCGGCGCTGTGCGCGGCGAGCCGCGAGCCGAGTTCCTTGCGGTCGATCTTCCCGTTGGTGTTGCGCGGGAACGCGTCGACCACCAGCACCGCCGACGGAACCATGTAGTCCGGCAGCTGATGTCGCAGATGATCCAGCAGTTCGGGTTCGGCGATCTCGTGCCCGGTGCTCGGCACACACCACAGCGCGAGCTGATCCGCGGCCCCATCGCTCGGGACGGCCTGCGCGACCGCCTGCTGCACGCCGGGGAACGCCTCGGCCGTCAGCTCGACATGCCTTGGCTCCACCCGGAATCCGCGCACCTTCACCATTTGGTCGGTGCGGCCGGCGAGCACGATCTCCCCGTCGGTGGTCCGCTTGGCCAGATCGCCGGTCCGCAGCAGTCGCTGACCGTCGTGCCGGACGAACTTCCGCTCGGTCTGTTCCGGGTCACCGAGGTACCCGGCGGCCACGCCGTCGCCGGCGATGCACAACTCGCCGATCCGGTCCGGCGGGCATTCCACCAATTCCTCGTCACGCACGGTCATTTCGACGGTGGGCATGGGCCGGCCGACGGGGATCTCGGCATTCTCCAGATCCGCAGCGGTGATCTTGTGCACCGCGGTCAACGCGGAGTTCTCGGTGCATCCGAAGGCGTTGAACACGTCGCCGTCGATAACCGCCAGCGCGCGCTCGAGGTGCGATGCGGAGGGGAAATCGCCGCTGACGATCACCGTCCGGACGTGCTTGAGATTCTCCGAGTGATGCTCGACGAGCAGGTTGAACAGGCCGACCGACAGGTTGAGCACCGTAATCCGCTCGCGGGCAATAAGTCTCGCGAGATCACCGAGCGGCGGCATCTCCTGTGGCGCGACCGTGAGGCGGCCACCGCGCAGCAGACAGGTCCAGATGTCGGTGGTCGACGCGGCGAACGCGGGCTGCGCGAGCTGCAGGAACCGGTCGTCCGGCCCGGGCGTGAAGCCGGTGAGATGCTGGGAGACCCGGGAGATCCCGCGATGCGCGATCACCACGCCCTTGGGCACGCCGGTCGAGCCGGACGTGAACAGGACGAACGCCGGCGCGGCGGCGGTGACCGCGGACGGCCCCGATTCCGTGGACAACGACGCCGCGGCCGACATCAGATCACTGACCGGCAAGCACGACTCCGCTGGAATCCCTTCCACCGCATCGGCATCCGTCACCGTCACGTCGGGCTCGGCGACCTGGAACATCCGTGACTTGTGCTCCGCGGGGTGGACGGGATTGAACGGAACCACCACCAGCCCGGCCTTGAGAACGCCGAGGAACACCTGATAGGTGGCGAGGCTGCGCTCGAGATGCACCCCGACCCGCGCGCCCGTGGTCAGCCCGCGTTCGCGCAACGCCCGCGCGATCTGGCTGCTGAGGTTGTCCAGTTCCGCGTAGGTCAGCGTGCTGCTGCCGTCGGAGATCGCCTCGCGGTCGGCATGTTCGCGCGCCGTCCGCACGAAGGCGTCGGCGATCGTTTCGGTGGTCGCGCCCTCGGCCGGGCCCGTCGTGACGGACTCGACCGGGGCGGTCAGTGTCTGTTTCATCGCGCTGATGTCACCGTTCCTTCCGGTGTGGATGGGCCTGGGCGGCGCGGCGCCAGGCCGAGGTGCCGCAGGCTGGTCCGGCCGAACGGGGTCGACGGATCCGCCAGGTCCAGCGGCAGATCGAAGTGGTCCCGCTCCGGCACGATCTGGGCCGTCACCGGGACCGACTGTGCGGCAAGATATTCCGCGTATACCTCGTGCTGACGCAGATACGTCCGGGTCTCGTGGCGCCCGGCGGCGAGCAGGATCGAATCACACCGCGGCGGCGGCATCCGCAACGGGCTGCACGCGGCCGCGAGCTCGGGCGTCAGCCGGACGGCCTCGTTGACGTAGGTCTCCGGGATCTCCGTGAGGTCGTACAGCCCGCTCAGCAGGCACGCGCTGCGCACCTGGGGCGCGCTGTCCCCGGTGAGCGCCGCGGCGAGCAGATGCGCGCCCGCGCTACTGCCTGCCACGTGCAACTGCTCCGGGTCGATGCCCAACATCGGCCCGGTGGTGACGAGCCACTCGAGCGCCCTGGCCACCGAGGCGATCATGCCCGGCACCGTGCGGTCCGGGGCGAGCCCGTAACCCACTGCGACATAAGCACATCCGTGCGCTACCGCGTGCTCGGCGGCGAAGCAGGCGTCATCGATGCCGGACTCCTGCCAGTGGCCGCCGTGCACGAAGACCAGCGCGGGCGTCTCCGGTCCCCGAGTGCCTTGCGGCACAGCGGGAAACACATGACACCGTTCGCCGTGTCCCTCGCCGTACGGCACCGCGATGTGCACGTCGAGCCCGGACCGGGCGGCGTCGCTGCGGGTCCGGTACCGCCGCAGCGAGCGGGCGGTATCGCGCGCGACCGAACTCGGCGAGTACTCGCGGTCGAGTAGCTTACTCATCGGCCTTACGCCCTTCGATGACGCCGTGTGGCGTCCAGCCTTCGTTGTGGATCTGCTTGATATCGACGAACCCGGCAGCGACGAGCCATTCTTCGTGCTCGTGCCACGGATAGATCGTGGATTCCTCTGCAGGCAATGTCGCGAAGTACACATTGTCCAGAGCGGTATAGAGCGGTCCGCGCCCGTCGTCGTCGGCGAACGCGTTGAACACGATCACCCGGCCGCCCGGCGGCAGCGCGGCGTACGCGCGCTCGAGCAGCGCCCGGTTCTGCTCGGGCGACCAGATCACGAACTGGTGGGCGAACAGCGCCATGTCGTATCCGCCGGGCAGCGGATCGCCGAACATGTCGCCGGCGACCACATCGATCCGATCGCCGAGTCCGGCGGCCGCGATATTGTCACCGGCCACCTCGACGGCGCCCGCGAGATCGAACACCGTGATCTTCAGGTGCGGATGGGCCTGGGCGAGGGCGATCGCGTTGACCGCGTCGCCGCCACCGACATCGAGGAGCTTGGTCACGCCGCTGTAGTCCACCTGGTGCAGCAGCACCGGATTCGACAGCTCCGACCAGGAGTGCATGCCGCGGAAGAACAGCGCCTCCAGCTCCGGCGTCTGCTCGAGCCGGGTGTAGAGGTCGTTTCCCTTGCCGGGCAGGTGCTTCAGGCCGAGGTTCTTCCCGGTCCGCAGCGACTCGGCGTACTCCTTCGCGGGCAGGTAGGACAGCCGCTGCTGGAAGTCGATGATGTTGCGGATGAGCGGCCAGGTGCCGTCGGCCATCGCGTCGTGCAGCATCGCGCTCAGCGTGTACTGCTCGCCCTCACGGTCGGTGAGGCCGAGCGAGGTGGTGCCGAGCAGCAGCTGGCGCGCGGATTTGCCGGGCAGACCCAGCCCCGCGGCGGCCTGGTCGCTGGTGGACGGGCCGTTCAGGTCGAGGTATTCGAACAGTTGCAATTCCGAGGCCGCGCGCAGCTGCTGAAAGGCAGCGAACCCGAACAACACCGGGACAAGCGAGGTGAGGTCGACCGGTTTCGTCAGCTCGGTCTTCAGTTCCGTCATCGTGATCGTAATCCTCCAGCGGTTGTTCTTGATTGGTGTCGGGCTTCTACATCCGGGTGCGGAAGGTCCACAGTTCCGGGAAGAAGCGGTGTTCGTTGATGGCACGGAGCCACGGTGCTCCGTCGGTGCCCGCAGTGCCGCTCTTGCCGCCGAGCATCCGTTCGACAACCAGCAGGTGGGTGGCCCGCCAGTGCGAGAATTGATAGGCGACCTCCAGGAGGCTCTCCGCCAGCCGGTGCGCGTTGTGATGCTGCTCCGGGTGCTGGTAGATCTGCAGCCACACGTCTTCGATCAGCGGGTTCGACTCATGTTGTTGTGCAGGCGGTTTCGCGAGGCACTCGGCCGGGATCGAAAATCCCTGCCGGGCAAGGTGTTGCAATACGGCGTCATATATTGACGGCTTCTCCAGTTCGACGCGCAGGAGCGGGTGCCCGTCACGGACTGCCGCCTCTACCTGTCGCTCCGGCCGGTTACCCATCACGAATTCCAAAGCGCGATAGGCGAAGGACTGAGTGCCGGAGGCGTCGTTGAGGACATGCCGGAACGCGATGAACTCGTCGACCGACATGCCGTTCATCGATTCCCAGCAGGCCACGAGCACCCGCTGGGTGCGGGTGGCCCGCGCCAGTGCCAGGCAGGTGTCGGCCACGTCGTCACGTGCCAACGCGGCCCGTGCGGTGTCGAGATCGTCGATCACCGCGCGGAACAGCAACTCCTTCACGTGACTGATCAGGATGAAGTTCAGCTCGCCGCGGGCGTCGCTACGCGGGACCTGCAGCTCGTGCAGCTCGTCCATGTGGGCGTAGGTGACGTACTCGGGCGCGAGATACTCAGGGGCGCTGGTCATCAGAGTCCTTCCAGGGCGCGGCACAGCACGTCGACCGCCTGTGCCACCTGCTCGTGCGTCACATACAGCGGCGCGAAGGCGAAACGGATCAGGTCGGGTGGTCGTGCGTCGACGAGCACGCCGTTGTCGGCGAGTGTGCTTTCGACCTTGTCCGCCTGGGGAACTCGCAGTGCGAGGTGCCCGCCGCGACGGTCCGCGTCCTCGGGGGACGCGAGCTGGTCCAGCATTTCCGGGCGGCGGTCGGCGAGGCACTCCAGGAAGAATCCACTGAGATCCGTTGAGCGCCGGTGCAGCTCGTGGATGCCCACCTCGATCAACGGGGCGAGGGCGTGATTCAGGCCGACCAGGCTCAGCAGCGGCGGTGTGCCGGTGCGTGCTCGATTGATGTCGTCGGCCGGTATGAAGGTCCGCGCCATCGCGAACGGCTTCGCGTGCCCGTGCCAACCCGACAGGGGGAAGTGCACGGTCGGCTGAAGTCTGGTGGGGACGTAGGTGAAAGCCGGTGCGCCGGGGCCACCGCCGAGGTACTTGTAGCCGCAGCCCACGGCGAGATCGACCGCATTGGCGTCGAGGTCGACCGGGAGCACACCGGTGGCGTGGCTGAGATCCCACACCGACAAGGCCCCGACGGCGTGGCACAGCGCGGTGATCGGCCGGATCTCGCGCCGCTCCCCCGTGCGGAAATCCACGGGTGCGGCGAGAGCCACCGCCACCTGAGAGCCGTTGTCCCGCAAGTATTCATCGAAGCCGCCGCTCGTCTCGACAACGAGCTCACGGTCCAGCAGCTCGGCCACCGAATCCGCGATGTACAGGTCGGTCGGGAACGACTCGCCCTCGATCAGCAGCACCGGACGATCCGGGCGCAGGCGGCAGGCGGCGATCAATGCGTTGAACAGCGTCGTCGACGTTGTCTCGCCGGCCACCATCACCTGTCCAGGCCCCGCGCCGAGCAGTGTGCCCAGCTTGTCACCAACTGTGCGAGGCAGTTCGAGCCACCCGTCCTGGAACCAGGCCTGCACCTGTCGAGGCGCCCACTGTCCGGTCACGACCCGATCGAGCTCGGCCGAAAGGGTGCCCCGCGGCGGGCCGAGGGAATTGCCGTTGAGGTGGATGGAGCCGTTGGTAGCGAACTCCCGCGCGTACTCGGCAAGCGGATCGACCTCGTCGCGATGCCGCGCTTCGTCGAGCAGGCGTGAGCTCGGCACGGTAACTCCGGATTCCGGTCGCACTGTCATGCCTGGCTCGCTTTCTGCTCGTCGTCGATCACGGGAACCCAGATCTGTCCGGTGATCTGCACGCTGGCGGTGCCGTCGTGGACGGAACCGGTGCAGCCGAAGACGGATTCGTTGCCGTCGCCCGTCACCTGGCGGACCGTCACGGGCGTCTTGCCGTCGGCGGTCAAGCCGAGCCCGGCGAGGCCGAGCGCGGCGGCCGCGGGGAGGCAACCGGCGTCCTCTGGAATGCCGAATCCCGGCGCGAAAACGCGGGCGAGCACTTCCTGTCGATCCGGGTCCCACCGGTAGGCGGTGAGATCCGTGAGCCCTACCTCCCGCATCCGCTCGAGATCCGGGACGGGCAGGGATCGCGGGTCCTCGGTGACCCGCACGAAGTTGAAAGCGCGGCCGATGCCGCCCGCATGGGAGGTACCCATGTTCCAGCCGAACAACCCGGGATGGTACGGAATCTGTTCGTGCACAACGGGTCCGTCGAACGGCACCCGGACCTCGGTGCCGTCGGTCCACAGCCATTGGCAGCCGACCTCGGCGGTCCGGCCGAGGTCACCGGGGTCGAGCTGACCGGTGCCGACCAGACAGGCGGCCACGCCGGCCAGCGAATGCGTGCCGAACGGTGTCTCGCCTTCGGTGTTGAAGATGCGCGAGGCGAAAGTCCGCTGCGCCCTGGAGCATTCGCTGACCAGCGCGCTCTCGTCCGAATTGCCGTGGCGCGCATACTCGGTGGCTTCGGCCACCACATTGTCGTCGCACCGGCCCGCCGGGATCAGCACGTCCAGCGTGCTGCCGCGGCCGGGTGCCGCGCCGAACATGTCCACTCGCAGTATTCGCATCACTCGCCTCCGAGGTGCTTCTCGGCGAAATCGGCAATGACCTGTTCGTCGCCCTGATATGGCTGGTCCGGACGCGGCCAGTGCACGACGAGGTCGGTGATGCCGATCTCCGCGAGCTCACCGGCGGCGTCCTCGTAGGCGGCCAGCGAACTGGTGATCCCGCCGACGGCCGCGTCGGCGACGAACAGCTTGCCGAGGGTCGCTGGGTCCCGGCCCACCCGCTCGCACGCGGCGTCGATGCCGCGCACCTGGTCCCGCAGCACGGGCACGACCTCGCGCAGCGGCCGCATGCGGAAGTCGTTGGGCGGGCCGGAGGTAACCCAATACCGCGCGTAGCCGGCGGCCAGTGCCATCCCGCGCCGGCCGGTCGCGGCCACGGCGAAGGGCAGGCGCGGCGCGTCGGCGGCGCGCGGGTGGAAATCCACGCCCGCCGCGGTGTACCAGCGTGACACCTTTGTCACGGAGCCGCGGACGAGCACGGTGTCGAGGAGTTCCACGAACGCCTCGAATCGGTCGGCTCGCTCACGCGCGCCGAGGTCCGGCCCACCGAGCACGCTGGCGTCGAATCCCGGTGCACCGGAGCCGAGTCCGCAGATCAACCGGCCGCTGGCGATGTCGTCGACGGTGACGAGTTCCTTGGCGAGCGCGACCGGATGGCGGAAGTTCGGGGTGGCCACGAGCAGGCCGAGGCCGATGGAGCTGGTGACGGTGGCGGCGGCCGTGAGGGTCGGGATCGAGCCGTACCAGTCGCGGTCGGCGAGCCAGCGCCACATCAGGTGGTCGTAGGTCCAGGCGTGCTGGTAGCCGAGCTGCTCGGCGGCCCGCCACCGGTCGGCGGCGACCTTCCACTCGTGCTCGGGCAACAGGACTATGCCGTGCTTCATCGGCGCGCCTCCTCGAGTCGCATGTCCGATACCAGCCGGGCCGCCCGGTCGAGCACGTGCAGGATGTCGCCGACCAGCGGTCGCATCGCCTCGTCGGACTGTTGGGTGACGACCGGGTGGTGCTGGCCGTCGACGTTGGGATACAGCCCGTGGTGCTTCAGGTCCGCGGCGAGGTCGGCGATGCGGGCATCGAGCTGTGCCACGAATTCGGCGTGGCTCACGGGGCGCCGGACGGTCAGGAAGAAGTTGTCGTACAGGTCTTCCTTCTCCCGGGACACGCTCACGCCGGGCGCGCCCACCGACTTCTGCAGCAGCGAATTACCGTCCGGCACCAGATGATCGGCGATGTGACTGTGCGTCACCTCGTTACGGGCGACCGCTTCGTCGAGCGCGGCGCACGAGCCGTCTTCCTGCCAGGGCATCTTGCCGCGGAAGAGTCGGCGAACCCCTCGATAGTCGGGCGCCCAGGTGCCGCTGAACGCGGGGTGCTGCAACGCCATTCGCGCCCTGATGTCGGCGTGATAGTGCTCCCTCGGGACGGTGGACGAGTAGAGCAGCGTCGCGCTGTACCCGTCGATGCAGGCGGACAGCAGGTCGAGCTCGCGCTCGCCGGGCCGGTCGGCGTCTTCGTCGGCATGCTGCCGCACGACGTCGTGCATGGCCCGCCACAGCAGGAACGAGATCTGGTGGCCCGCGATCCAGCGGTACCAGAACAGCCGCTCCTCCTCGACCGGCTTGGCGCCGAAGACGTTGTACTCCAGCGTCTCTCGGTCAACGGTGGTGGCGTCGTCATCAGGCGAGCCGTCGAAGTCGTCGCCGATCGGCGGCATGAACAGCACATGCGGCTGCAATGCGGGTGGACGGCGCCCCTTCGAGTCACGTCCGTTATGGCTACTCACGACCCTGCTCCAGGAAAGTAGATGAACTCCATCTCGAGACCGTTGGGGTCGACGACATACAGGCTCTGCATGCCGTCCGCATCGGTCACGATGTCGGAGGGTCCCTCGTCGCGGGCCCAGGCGAGATCGGTCGACTCGCGCGCCGTCAGCCACTGCTCCCGAAGTGCGACAAGGTCTTCCGGCCGGTTCACGGTGAGACCGAGGTGTTGGTATTGGTAGCCGAGCGGGTCCGGGCCGTCTTGCGTGTGCCCGGCCCGGTCGAAGACGTGGAATCGCACGTCCCCCGTTTTCAGCTCGACCAGCTTCTCGATTCCCGGCAGTCGGTCGAGAGTGAGTGGCGAGAAGCTGTCGAGCTTCCATTCCACCGTGGCGCCGAGGAATTCCTGATACCACCGGATCGTGGCGTCCACGTCGTCGGTCTGAATGGCGAGGTGGTGAAATCTCGGCGCGATGTCAAGCCCGTGCATCGGATGCCTTTCCGTCGCGAATGTGCTCATGGTGGGCCCCTCACCGCAGCGGGAGGGGTTGTCCCAGCACCTTCCATACTCGACGGACAGCGACGTCCGGGGCAATCAAATGGGGTTCAAGAAACTCTTAAATCGGTGTCAGACAACAATTGTCGATGATTGCCTGAAACCTTTGCCTGCCAGGGGGTTTAGTCCGCTCTGGCCGGGCTACTCCAGCGCACAATGGGATTCAAAGAGCGTCCACCGAAGCCGGGGCCCCGATGGACGCTCGAAATGGACGGTTTCGTCCACTAATACGTTACGCCACAATGCTGTCGGCGATCGTCACAAATGTTTCTCAGCGGACACCGGCTGCACCGCACCGTTGTCCTGGGTGGACGTGTGTGCGCGTTGCAGGAGATCCGGTATCAGCGTGAGCAGCCCGCACAACGCCATGGCGACACCGATCCACAGCGGTGCCGTGAGGCCGAGTCCGGCATTGATCCCGATGCCGCCGAGCCACGGGCCGATGACGACACCGATGTTGATGGCGGACCCGTTCACGGTGTTGACCAGCGCGCCCTCGTTCGACACCGACATCACCCTGGCCGCCATGGCCGGGTTGAGCGGCAGGCCGACCAGGCCGAGCAGGACGATGGCGGCGATCGTCGGCGCCTTGTACTCGACACACAGCGCGAAAGCGGTGAGTACCAGCATCAATGCGATCAGCCCGCCGAACAGGATCGGCCGCGTATAGCGGTCCGCGAACCGGCCGACCACGGCATTGCCCACCACCGTCGCGATCCCGTACACGGCGAACAGCAGCGGCACCGTCGCGGGCGCGAAGTGGGTCGCGTCGGTGAAAATCGGTGAGAGATAGGTGAATCCGGCCACGACCGAGCCGATGACAAGGGCATTGGTCGCGTACGCACCCCACAGTCGCAGGTTACGGAACGCCTGGATCTCCGAACGGAAGTCCATGGTCTGGGTATTGCCGCCGGACGGAACCAGCAGGACGACCGCCGCGATACACAGCACCGCCAACGCGTCGACCAGCCAGAAGCTGGCCCGCCAGCCGAAGTGCTGCTCGATGAACGTGGCCACCGGCAGGCCGACCACCTGGGCGACCATCATGCCGCCGTACAGCACCGACATCGCGCGCCCGCGGCGCTCGGCGCCGACAAGTCGCACGCAGACCGCGGCGGCGACGCCGAAGAACGCCGAAGCCGCCAGCGCGGTAACCACTCTCGCCACCACCAGCACCCAGTAGTCCTGGGCCAGCGCGCCGATCGTCTGCCCGGCCACGAACACCACGAGCAGCCAGATCAGCGACTTCTTCTGCGGCACTTTGGATAAGCCGACGATCAGCACCGGGCCGCCGACGACCATGCCGAAGGCGAAGATCGAGACGAGATAGCCGATGGCGGCGATGGAAACGCCGAGGTCGCTCGACATGCCCGGAATGAGCCCGGCGACCATGATTTCGGTGGTGTTGAGACAGAAAACGCCCAGGCCCAACACATATACGGCGAAAGGCATGGTTCCCCTCACGGCTGGGCGAACGCGGTCCACCGATTACCGAACGGATCGGTGAACTGTCCGATGATCAGACCGGTCGCGTCGGAGAACGGATCCATCAGGCGGTGCCCGCCGGCCTGTTCGCAGCGCGCGAGCAGGTCGGGGACGTCGGTGACGAGCAGTCCCGGAATCGCGTAATCGACCGGATTGGGCAGGGTCGACACATCCATCGTGCCGCCTATCGGTTCCTTTGCCCCACCTGGGTGAATGCTGTAGTAGACCACCCCTTGGGCGGCCTCGTCGCGCTCATATGCCCAGCCGAAGGCTTGTTCGTAGAACTTCTGTGTCGCCACGAAATCCGTTGTGCCGATTTCGAACCAAGCCGTCGAGTTCGGCACCGGCGCCGAACGAGGCTCGCGCACAGCGGGTTCGAACAGGCCTAGTTTGTTCCCTTGCACGTCGGTGATCACCGCGTGCAGGTCGCCTGCCGCGGTACGCGCTGGGCTCTCGAAAACCTTGGCGCCCAACGTTTCCAGTCTCGGAATTGTCGCCTCGATATCGTCGCAGACGACGCTGATCCACAGCGCGTCACTGCTGCCGCGTCGTAGTGCGCCCATGCTCGCCGGCGCACCCGGCGCGGTGATCGTGTAATAGCCGGGGCCGAACGAGGTGAATTCCCAATCGAATATCCGCTGGTAAAACTGCTTATCGAGCTCCGGATCGGTGGCGGCGATTTCGAACCACCCTACCGTTGTCGGGTTCGCGCCCGAGGTGCTCATAACCACTCCTCCTGTATGACAGAGTACGAGTCGGTCTAGCAATCGATACCGTAAACTAGTTTCCAGCAGGAAATCAAGTCCACGACCGGGCGAGGAGAGGCCAGTGCCTGTTGACGAAAACGAAAACAGCCAGGTACTCGACTGGCAGGACGGGATCGAGAACGCGCTCGCCCACCTGACGTGCGTGCTGGTGGCGCAGCGCACCCGGACGACACCCGAACGGGTGAGCTGGCAGCAGTACGACGTGCTCGAAATGTTGCGTCTACGTGGCCCGATGACGCCGTCGCTGCTGAGCGACGCACTGAGCGTGTCCCGCCCGACGATGTCGAAAGCTCTTCGCGTGCTGAAGGATCAGAACCTGGTCGAGCAGGCGTCGCTCGGTACCGACCGGCGCGAACAGACGACCTCGCTCACCCCGGCCGGACGCGAATTCCTGGACCGCGCAGCGGAATGCAGGCGGGACAACGCCGAGATCGCCGAATCCGTGCTCACCCCGGCCGAGCAGACCGTCTTCGCCGAACTGTGCGGCAAGGTAGCCGAGGCTATCCACGCGTCGACACAACCCGCGCCGATATCGTCATAGCCTGCACCGTTTTACGGCTTCAAGAGGTTTTGACAGTAACTTGAGGATTCTCTGGATGTGCCGGACATAGCAGTCCGGATATGTTCGATGTAGTGGAAATTGGCCGCAGCCATCGTGCTTGCCATCGGTCAATACCATTGCGTCGAAAGGAGTTTGCCGTGCCTGAATTCAGCGCCGGCACTATACAGTCCGCCGTCGTGGGTTTCGATCCGCTCGAGCGCAGTTGGGTCACCGGCGAGAATGCGGGCCTGTCGTTCGCTACCGCGCCCGAACTGGCGGGTGAGCTGCTCGTCGATGAGGAGTCGCGCCAGGCGGTCGCCACCGATCTCGGCAACATCACCAACCACATGCCCGCCGCGGTACTGCGGCCGCGCTCGGCGGACGACATCGCCGCGATGATCCGGTTCTGCCGCGCGCACGACGTCAGCGTGTCGGTCCGAGGCGCCGCGCACACCACTCTCGGCCAGGGCCTCACCGACGGCCTGGTGATCGACAACAAGTACCTCAACCGCATCCATTCCATCGGCAAGGATGTCGCCGAAGTCGACGCCGGAATCCTGTGGAAGGACCTGATCAACGCCGCCTACGAACAGACGCCGCGGCTGACCCCGCCCGCCATCACCGGCTACACCTCGCTGACCGTCGGCGGGACGCTCTCGGTGGGCGGCCTCGGCGGGCTCGTCGGCGCGCTGAACACCGGCCTGCAGGTCGACCACGTTCGCGAGCTCGAGGTCGTCACCGGGACCGGCGATATCGAGCGCTGCTCCCCCGAGCACAAGCCCGATCTGTTCGAGGCGGTGCTCGGCGGGCTCGGCCAGTGCGGCGTCATCACCAAGGCCGTGCTCGACCTCGTGCCCGCGACCGAACGTGCCCGCAGCTACGTGCTGGAGTACACCGACAACGGCGAGTTCTTCCGCGACATGCGCACGCTCATCGAGCGGCCCGCCATCGATCACGTCTACGCCGAGATGTACTCGCCGGAATCCACGCCGACCCACCGGCTGTACGCCACCGTGCTTTACGACCCGGCCACACCGCCGGACGATCGGGTCGCCGCGGAGGGGCTGACCACCGAACCGCTCATCGACGACACCCCGTACCTGGATTACGCGTACAAGATCGACACGCTGGTCGACGGTATGCGCGACGAGGTCGGCTGGGATCGGCTGGTCAAGCCGTGGTACGACGTGTGGCTGTCCGGCGCGAACGTCGAGGAGTACGTCGGCGAGGTGCAGTCGCAGCTCACCGCGCGCGATATCGGACCCTTCGGGATCAGCCTGATCTACCCGCAGCGACGTTCGCATATGACCAGGCCGTATCCGCCGGTGCCCGAGGCGAAGGGCTCCGACTGGGTCTTCGTCCTCGACATCAACACCGTGGCCGAAACCCCCGGTGTGGATCCGGAATTCATCGAGGAAATGCTCGATCGCAACGATCGAATGTTCGCCCACGCGCGGGAACAGTACGGCGCGGTGCTCTACCCGATCGGCTCGCTGCGCTTCACCGCGCAGGACTGGCGGGCCCATTACGGGGACAAATGGACGGCCTTCCGCGCCGCGAAAACACGCTACGACCCGAGCGCCCTCCTCGCGCGCGGTCTGCAGATATTCCAGGACAAGTAACCGGGAGAACCCCCATGCCTCCATCCAAGCCCGAGCTGACCGGCACCACCGGTGCCGTTGCCAGCACCCATTGGCTTGCCTCCGCGGCAGGCATGCGAATTCTGGCGAACGGCGGCAACGCATTCGACGCCGCCGTGGCCGCCGGATTCGTGCTCCAGGTCGTGGAACCACATTTCAACGGCCTCGGCGGTGACCTGTCCGTCGTGGCGCATTCCGCGAACAGTGGTGACGTGCAGCAGATTTGCGGCCAGGGTCCGATGCCGAGTGCGATCAGCATCGATACCTTCGCCGATCTCGGACTGAGCGGCATCCCCGGCTCCGGCCTGCTGCCCGCCTGTGTGCCCGGCGCGTTCGGCGGCTGGATGCGGATGCTCGCCGAGTTCGGCACCATGCGGCTGGCCGATGTGCTGCAGCCCGCGATCGGCTACGCGGACAACGGTTTTCCGCTGCTGCCCGAGACCGCGCAGGCGATCGAGGTGCTCGCGCCGCTGTTCCGCGACGAGTGGACCGGGTCCGGTCAGACGTATCTGCAGGGTGGCGTCGCCCCGGCTGCGGGTAGCCGCTTCCGGAATCCCGCGCTCGCCAACACATACCAGCGGTTGATCAAGGCGGCGGAGTCCGCGTCGACCGACCGCGAGGCGCAGATCCAGGCCGCCCACGACGCCTACTACAAAGGCTTTGTGGCGGAGGCGATCTCGGAGTTTCTCGCGTCCGGACCGGTGCTGGACTCGACCGGACGGCGGCACAGCGGACTGCTGACCGCGGACGATCTCGCCGGCTGGCAGGCGACCGTGGAGACCGCGCCGAGCTACGACTACGGTCCGTACCGGGTGTTCAAACCGGGGCCGTGGTCGCAGGGACCGGTGTTCCTGCAGCAGATCGCGCTGCTAGACGGCTTCGATCTGGCGAAGATGGGGCAGGGCAGTGCCGACTATCTGCACACCGTGACCGAGTGCACGAAGCTCGCGATGGCCGATCGTGAGGCCTGGTACGGCGATCCGGACTTCAGCGATGTACCGCTGGCCGCGCTGCTCGACGAGGGCTACAGCCGCGAGCGGCGCAAGCTGGTCGGCCCGCGGGCCGCGCTGGACCTGCGGCCCGGTGCACCGGGCGGGCGCACCTCGTTCATTCCAGAACGGTCCGTGCCGGACTATCCGGCGGCCGAGACGGAGTGGATGTCGCAGCTGCGCAACGGATTACCGACGATTCTGCTGGAGACCACGACGAAGGGCGACACCGTCACCGTCACCGCCGTCGACAAGCACGGCAACATGGTCGCCGCGACTCCCAGCGGCGGCTGGCTGAAGAGTTCGCCGGCGATCGCGAGCCTGGGCTTCCCGCTCGGCACCCGCGGTCAGTGCGGCTATCTCACCCCCGACCACCCGAACTCGCTGGCAGCGGGCAAGCGGCCGCGGACCACGCTCAGCCCGACCGTGGTGCTGCGCGACGGCCGCCCGTACGTCGCCTTCGGCACGCCGGGTGGCGATCGGCAGGACCAGTGGACGTTGCAGTTCTTCCTCAACGTCGTCGATTTCGGGCTGGACTTCCAGACCGCGACCGAAACCACGGCATTCCACACCGATCAGGTGCCCGCGTCCTTCACTCCGCACGCGCATCGCCCCGGCGTGCTGGTGGCCGAGGAGACCTGCGATCCCGCGGTCGTCCAGCAGCTGGAACAGCGTGGCCACGAGGTGGAACTCGTCCCGGCCTACTCGCTCGGCCGGGTCTGCGCGACCGGGTTCACCGAGGACGACGAGTTCGTCAGGGCGGCCGCGAGCCCACGCAAGCGGCACGCCTACGCCGTAGCCGAATAACGCTGGGCGACAAATTTTTCGAAAGGAACGACAATGACGATCACCGAACACCGTCCGGAGATCATCGAACTCACCGATGAGCAGCAACGCAGGGAGTGGCAGGCGTTCACGCTGTCCGACCTGCCGGAGATGATCAGCGCGATGCACGTCTGCTACGCGGTACGGGCTATCGCCGATACCCCACTGCTGGAACGACTCCGGCACGGTCCGCACAACCCCGCCGATGGCCTGCTGGCCGGGATCGATCCCGATATGGGGCCCGGCTTCCTGCGCTACCTGGTCAATCGAGGCATCCTCGAAACCCGGGGCGAGGAGTTCTTCCTGACCCGGCTCGGCGAATTCCTCACCACGGACGTCTCGCTGGCTCGCCTCGGCGTCTACGTCGACGCGTACGGCATGGTGACCAGCAGGACCGGCGATCTGCTCACCGGAAAGGCTGTATACGGCAAGGACGTGATCCGCGACGGCGGCAAGCTCGGCGCGCACTGCGACACCCTGTTCTCCGCCTTTCACACGCCGACCCTGCTGACCGCCATGCGTGGTCGCGAGGTGCAGCGCATCCTCGACGTCGGTTGTGGTGGCGGTCAATTGGTGGTGGACGCGTGCCTGCGTGATCCGTCGCTGACCGGTATCGGCCTCGACATCGATGCCGACGCCGTCGCGGTGGCCAACGAGCACGCCCGCACCTCCGGTGTGGCCGATCGGGTCAAGTTCGTCGTCGGTGACGCGTTCGCCCCGAAGACCTGGCCGAAGGAATGCTTCGAGGCCGACGGGCTCTGCATGATGAGCGCGTTGCACGAGCACTTCCGGCACGGCGAGCAGGCCGTGATCGACCTGTTGAACGAGATCTCCGCGACGTTCCCCGAGCTGAAGATTCTGCTGGTCGGCGAGCCCGAAATCCGTTACGACAGCAGGGATAACGACGACGACTTCTTCCTGATCCACGTGCTGACCGGTCAGGGGCTGCCCCGCGACCGTGCGGCCTGGTTCGACGTGTTCGAGAAATCCGAGCTGACCTGCCGCCGGATGTACACGCGGCCGGAGGCCGGGCCCCGGTTGTGCTTCTACGATCTGGCCGGAAAGAAGCGGGATCAGCCGTGACCAGTTCGACAACGACGTCTGCGGTCGAGACCGAGCTGGACCCGTTCTCGACCGAGGCACTGCTCGATCCGGTCCCCTGCTACCAGACCCTGCGTGACCTGGGCCCGGTCGTCCGGATGACCGAGCACGATCTCTACGGCCTGTTCCGGTACGACCAGGTGCGCGCCGCGCTCACCGACTGGGAGGGGTTCAGCTCCGCCCGTGGCATCGCGATGAATCCCACCGCCAACGAGCTCTCGGACGGGTCGCTGCTCTCGATGGACCCGCCGCGGCACCGGGCGGTGCGCAAGGTGATGGACGAGGCATTGCGTCCCAAATACGTGCGCCAGGTCGCCGGCAATATCGAGCAGCTCGCGGACGATCTGGTCGACGATCTGATGCAGCGCGAAACGTTCGACGGCGTCACCGATTTCGCGGCCAAGCTGCCGGTGGACATCGTCATGGATCTGATCGGCTTCCCCCGCGACGAACAGCGGGACAAGATTCTGGTCTGGGCCCTCGGCGCGTTCAATTACTTTGGGCCGCCCGGTGATCGGCAGCTGTCGACCTTTCCCGACGTGGAAGCGCTCATGCAGTACCTGGTCACCGACGCGACGCCGGACAAACTGTTGCCCGACAGCTTCGGCCAGATCGTCTGGGAGGCAGCCGATCGCGGCGAGATCACCGAGAACGAAGCCTTGATGACCATGAGCGCCTACGCGTGCGCCGGGTTGGACACCACCATCGCCGGGGTGGCGAGCACCCTGTGGTTGCTGGCCGAGAACCCGGACCAGTGGGCCGCCATCCGGCAGGACCCCAACCTCGTCCCCGGCGCTTTCCTGGAAGGCGTCCGGCTGGAGACACCGATCCAGCACTTTTCCCGAGTCACCACAACGGATATGGACGTCGAAGGCGTCACGATTCCCGAAGGTGCCCGAGTCCTGGTCTCGTACGCCGCGGCCAATCGGGACGAACGCCACTATCCCGATCCGGACCGGTTCCAGGCCGACCGCAACCCGACGGACACTGTCGGTTTCGGCTTCGGCGTACACAACTGCCCGGGCCGCACGCTCGCCTCTATGGAGGCGAACGCCCTGTTCGTCGCCCTCGCAAAACGTGCGACCACGCTCGAGCTCACCGGTGCCCCCATCCGGGAACCGAACAACATCACCCGGGGACTGGCGACGCTCCCCATCCGCATCTCCTGAAAGGGGCGACGATGAGAGCGGCACAGATTGTCGAGTACGGCGCGCCACTCGAGCTGCGCGAAATCCCCGATCCCGCACCAGAACCGGACGGTGTGGTGCTCGAAGTCCTCGCCACCGGCATCTGCCGTAGCGACTGGCACGCGTGGATGGGCGACTGGGGCTGGATGGGCGGACAGGTCGCGTTGCCGCGGACATTGGGGCACGAAATCGTCGGCACGGTAACCGCTGTCGGCGCCGACGTGCGCGGCGTGCATATCGGCGACCGGGTGACCACGCCGTTCCATCTGGCCTGCGGCACGTGCGCGTACTGCCGGTCGGGGCGGGCCAATGTGTGTGACAACATGCAGGTGCTCGGGTTCTGGTGTGACGGTGGCTATGCCGAGTATGTGCACATCGGCAATGCCGACTTCAACTGTGTGCCGGTGCCGGACGAGCTCACGCCGGTCGCGGCGAGCGCCATCGGCTGTCGATTCATGACGGCCTTTCACGCGGTTACCGGGCAGGGGCAGGTTCGGCCCGGTGAATGGGTTGCCGTGCACGGTGTCGGCGGAGTCGGGTTGGCGGCCGTTCAGATCGCTAGTGCCGCAGGGGCTTCCGTGGTGGCGGTGGATATCGATCCGGCCAAGCTCGCGCTCGCCAAGGAGCAAGGGGCGGCACACACCATCGACGCGAGCGTCGAGCAGGACGTGCCTGCGGCGGTCCAGGAGGCCACCGGCGGCGGCGCGCATGTCTCGATCGATGCGCTCGGCACCCGGGCGACGGTGGTGAATTCCGTTCGCTCGCTGCGTAAACGCGGCCGGCACGTCCAGGTCGGGCTGACCAGTGCGGCGGATGCCGGCGAGATCGCGCTGCCGATGGACATCATCACCATCGGCGAGCTGACCATCGTTGGCTCGCATGGCAATCCGCATTCCAACTACCCGCAGTTGCTCTCGCTGGTCTCCTCCGGCCGTCTCGCGCCGCAGACGCTGGTGCAGCGCACCGTTTCACTGGACCGCGCCGGGGAAGTCCTGTCCGCGATGAGCGATTTCACCACCACCGGCATCACCGTCATCGACCGCTTCTGACGCGGACCGGGAGGACTCGTGGATACCTTGTACAGCACCGTGGGCGTTGCGGCCCGAAACTTCCTGTCCCGCAAGCACCTGCTGTACATCGACGGTAGGTTCGTCGACTCGGCGACCGGCCGGACGTTCAGCACCGTCGACCCGTCGACCGGCGGGTACCTCACCGAGATCGCCTACGCGGGCCGGGAGGACGTCACGGCAGCTGTCGCGGCGGCCCGAGCCGCGCTCGACGGACCGTGGCGTCGGCTGTCCGCGGCCGATCGCGGCCTGCTCATCGCCCGTCTCGCGGACCTCATCGAGCGCAACGGCGACGAGCTCGCGGAGCTCGAAGCCCTCGACGGGGGCAAGCCGATCACCATGACCCGCGCGCTCGATGTGCCGGCGGCGGCAGCCCAGTTCCGGTACTTCAGCGGCTGGCCCGCGCGAATCGAGGGTGAGACCATCCCGGTCGCGGTGCCGAATACGTTGTGCTACACCAGGAAAGAGCCGGTCGGGGTTTGCGCCCAGATCATTCCATGGAACTTCTCGTTGTTGATGACGGCGTGGAAGGTCGGGGCGGCGTTGGCGGCCGGCTGCACCGTGGTGCTCAAACCTGCGGAGCAGACACCGCTTACCGCGCTGCGCCTCGCCGAGCTGATCGATGAGGCCGGGTTCCCGGCGGGCACGGTGAACGTGCTGACCGGTGACGGCGAGACCGGTGCCGCGCTGGTCGATCATCCGGGCGTGGACAAGATCGTGTTCACCGGGTCTACCACTGTGGGACGCGAAATCGGCGCGAAGGCGGGCGCGCAGCTCAAGCGGGTGACCCTGGAACTCGGCGGGAAGAGTCCGAACATCATTCTCCCGGACGCCGACCTCGAGGCCGCGATCGCGGGGAGCTACAACGGGATCTACTTCAATACCGGCCAGGCGTGCAATGCCGCATCCAGGCTGTATGTGCACCGCTCTGTGTACGACGAGGTTGTCGAAGGAATCGCGGCGCGGGCTAAGAGTGCGCAGGTCGGTCCGGCGCTCGATCCGACCACGGAGTGTGGGCCGGTGGTATCGGCCGAGCAGTACCGGCGGGTGCGTGGTTACATCCACGACGGGGTTGCCGCCGGTGCGACATTGACCTCGGGTGACATTCCCGAACCTGTGCCGTATGGCGGATATTTCATTCGCCCAACGCTTTTCACCGATATCACGCCGGACATGCGGATCTGCCGCGAGGAGATCTTCGGACCCGTTCTGGTGGCCGCGCCGTTCGACAGCATCGACGATGCCGTGCGCCTGGCCAATGACACCGACTACGGTCTCGCGGCCGGCGTCTGGACGCAAAACCTCAGCGACGCACACACTCTCGCCGCTCGCCTGCATGCGGGCTCGGTCTACCTGAACACGTGGGCGCCCGGCGATCCCGCCGCCCCGTTCGGCGGGGTCAAGGCGTCCGGCGTCGGCCGGGAAATGGGGCGGGCCGGGCTCGACGCGTATCTCGAACCGAAGACCGTGTGGGCGACCCTCGCGTGAGACGACGATAGCGAAAGGATAAGACGATGTGTGGAATCGTCGGTTGGACAGATTTCGATCGTGATCTCACTGCCGAG
Organism: Nocardia sp. NPDC060255; assembly: GCF_042727395.1. NCBI lineage: Bacteria > Bacillati > Actinomycetota > Actinomycetes > Mycobacteriales > Nocardiaceae > Nocardia > Nocardia sp. NPDC060255. The sequence continues at coordinate 202,361 of NZ_JBHXAU010000015.1, forward strand.
CGCCGGGTGCTCCAGAAGATGGTGGACACCATGGCTTTACGCGGTCCGGATGCCGAAGGGCTGTGGCTACACCCGCATTGCGCCCTGGGGCATCGACGGCTCTCGGTGATCGACCTCGAGGGCGGCAAGCAGCCGATGGTCACGCCGGAAACGCTGCCCGACGGAACACCGCTCGCCGCAATCAGTTACAGCGGCGAGGTGTACAACTTCACCGAGCTGCGCGACGAACTCGAGGCGCACGGTCACCGCTTCGCGACCAAGAGCGATACCGAGGTCGTCCTACGGGCGTACCTGGAGTGGGGCACGGAATTCGTGCGGCGACTGAACGGCATGTTCGCCTTTGCCATTTGGGACAGCCGGGTCGAGGAATTGCTGCTGTATCGGGATCGGCTGGGCGTCAAGCCGCTGTTCTACTATCCGACGCCGGACGGGGTTCTCTTCGGGTCCGAGCCGAAAGCGATTCTCGCGCACCCGGAAAGCCGGGCGGTCCTCACCATCGACGGGCTGCGCGACGTGCTGTCGTTTGTTCGCGTGCCCGGGCAGACACCACTGCAGGGTATGTACGAGGTTCGTCCCGGACATGTTGTGCGGGTTCGCGATGGCCGCCGGTCCGAGGAGAAGTACTGGGAGCTGGAATCCCGGCCGCACACCGACGATATCCCCGCGAGTGTCGGCAAGGTCCGAGAGTTGTTGGAGGACATCGTCGCCCGGCAGTTGGTGGCTGACGTCCCGCTGTGCACCCTGCTGTCCGGCGGTTTGGACTCCAGCGCGTTGACCGCGCTCGCGCAGCGCAGGCTCGACGCCGAGGGGGGCGAACGCATTCGGAGCTTCTCGGTGGATTTCGAAGGGCAGGTGGAGAACTTCGCGCCGGAACCGCTTCGGGAGGCCCCCGATCAGCCGTTCGCGGCGGAATTGGTGCGGCACGTCGGCACCGACCATCAGACCATCCTGTTGAACAACGCGGATCTGGTTGCCCCGAACATCCGGTCGGCGGTGTCGCGGGCCTGGGATCTGCCGTTCGGCGACGGCGATCTCGGTCCGTCGCTGTATCTGTTGTTCCGAGCGGTGCGTGCGCAGTCCACCGTCGCGCTTTCCGGTGAATCCGCGGACGAGGTGTTCGGCGGGTACCTGTGGTTCCATGACGAGAAAGCGGTGCAGGCCAATACTTTTCCCTGGCATGCGCTCGGCGAACGCTCGATCACCGAACAATCGACGGCATTCCTGGATCCCGACCTGACCGCGAAACTGAATCTGCCGGAGTACATCGCTGACCAGTATCAGACGGCGCTGCAAGAGGTTCCGCATCTGAGCGGCGAGACCGGGCACGATCGGCGGATGCGGATCGCGAGCTACCTGAATCTCACCCGGTGGCTGCCGGTGATGCTGGATCGCAAGGACCGGTTGAGCATGGCCAGCGGGATCGAGGTCCGAGTTCCGTTCTGCGATCATCGTTTGGTCGAGTATGTCTTCAATGTGCCGTGGTCGATCAAGACCTTCGACGGGCGGGAGAAAAGCCTGCTGCGTGCCGCGTCGGCGGATCTGCTGCCGGCTTCCATTGTGAAACGCCGCAAAGCACCATATCCGTCCACCCAGGATTCCGGATACGACCGGGCGATCAAGCAGATACTGGGGAAGATCGTCGCGGAACCTAGTTCGCCTGCCCTGCCATTGTTCAACCTGGACGCGATCGACAAACATCTCAACGCGCCGGTCGACAGCGCATCATCGATGCAGGAAAGGGGCCTTTACAACGAGACCCCGATTCGCCTCGCCGAATGGCTCGCCGCCTATGACGTGAGCGTAATGATATAATTTCCAATTGGAAACTAGTTCTGGTCACGCTGAGGGGAGTGGATATGTCGGATCGAGTCGGACGGCAAGCGAACGACAGTATTACGCTGCAAGGCGTCCGAGAGCACAACCTGAAGAACGTGTCGCTGGAGATCCCGAAGGGGCGACTGACCGTCTTCACGGGCGTGTCGGGTTCCGGTAAATCGTCACTGGTGTTCGGCACCATCGCGGTCGAATCACAGCGCCAGCTGAACGAGACATTTCCCTGGTTCATCCGGAACCGGCTGCCGAAGTACGAGCGGCCGCACGCCGAGGGCATGTCGCATCTGTCCACCGCGATCGTGGTCGACCAGCGACAGATCGGCGGCAGCTCCCGGTCGACTGTCGGCACCATGACCGAGATCAATCCGATTCTGCGCGTGCTGTTTTCGCGCCATGGCAAGCCCAGTGCGGGCGAGTCGACCATGTACTCGTTCAACGTGCCGCAGGGCATGTGTCCCGAGTGCGAGGGTCTCGGTCGCACCGCGCGACTCGATCTGGACCTGCTGCTCGACCGGAAGAAGTCGCTCAACGAAGGGGCCATTACCTCACCGCTTTTCGCGGTCGGCGGGTATCCGTGGATCACCTACGCGGAATCCGGGGTGTTCGATCCGGACAAGCCGTTGCAGAAGTTCACCGCGGAAGAATGGGAAAAGCTGCTCTATGGCGGGGGTTTCAAGGTCCGGCGGCCCGGCAAGGACGTGACGCATTCCAACGAATACGAGGGGATCGTCGTCCGGTTCAATCGGCGCTACCTCAAGAACGGCCTCGACGCGCTGAAGGAGAAGGAGCGCAAGGACGTCGAGAAGGTCGTGACGACCGGCACCTGTGAGGTGTGCGGCGGCGGGCGGCTCAACAAGGCCGCGCTCGCGTCGAAGATCAACGGCAAGAACATCGCCGACTACGCGGACATGGAGGTCAGTGAACTGATCGTCGAGTTGGGGCACATCGATGATCGGGTCGCCAAGCCCGTCGTCGAGGCCGCTGTCACGGCGCTGACCCGGCTGGAGTCGATCGGACTCGGCTACCTCAGTCTCGGTCGCGAGACGTCCACCCTGTCCGGGGGCGAAGGTCAGCGACTGAAGACGGTGCGGCATCTCGGCAGCAGTCTGAGCGATCTGACCTTCATCTTCGACGAGCCGAGCGTCGGCCTGCATCCGCGAGATGTGCACCGGCTCAACGAACTTCTCGCCGAACTGCGCGACAACGGAAACACCGTGCTCGTCGTGGAGCACAACCCCGACGTGATGGCCGTCGCCGATCGCATCGTCGACATGGGCCCGGGGGCCGGCTCGCACGGTGGCGAGATCGTGTTCGAAGGGACCTACCAGAAGCTGCTGAAGGCCGACACGCTCACCGGCCAAAGGTTGCGTGAGCACACCGGTTTGAAGGATCAGGTGCGCAAATCGACTGGCACGCTGGACATCACCAAGGCCACGCTGAACAACCTGCACAACGTGTCCGTCAGCATTCCTACCGGGATCCTCACCGCGGTCACCGGTGTGGCAGGCTCGGGTAAAAGTTCGCTCATCTCAGGGGCTTTCGCGGCCCAGCACCCGGATGCGGTCATGGTCGATCAGTCGGGCATCGGCATCTCCTCGCGATCGACGCCTGCGACCTATGTCGACATCATGGATACCGTTCGTAGCTTGTTCGCGAAGGCCAATGATGCCGAGCCTGGGCTGTTCAGCTTCAACTCCACCGGGGCGTGCCCAGCGTGCAAGGGGCGCGGGGTAATCGAGACAGACCTCGCCTACATGGACCCTGTAACGGTGACCTGCGAGGTGTGTGAAGGTAGCCGGTACAACGACGAGGCACTACAGAAGACGTTGCGCGGCAAAAACATTGCCGAGGTGCTCGGACTCACCGTCGAAGAAGGGTTGTCCTACTTCACCCAAGAGAAGGTGACCGGAAAGCTCGAACTGCTCCGCGAGGTCGGTCTGTCGTATCTGACACTGGGCCAACCGCTTTCCACGCTGTCCGGCGGTGAGCGTCAACGACTCAAGCTGGCGCTTCGACTCCAGGACACGGGCACCGTTTTCGTCTTCGACGAGCCGACCACCGGCCTGCACATGGCCGACGTCGACCGCCTGCTCGTGTTGTTCGATCGCCTGGTCGACGACGGAAACACCGTCATAGTCGTCGAACACGACCTGGAAGTCGTCAAACACGCTGACTGGGTGATCGATCTCGGCCCCGACGCGGGCCGCCACGGCGGTCGGGTGCTTTTCGAGGGCACTCCCAAGCAACTCGCCTCCGACAAGAAGTCGGTCACCGCCCAGTATTTGCGCACCGACCTCGAGCGGGCGGATCGCTGACCTATCTGGACGTGTCGAGCGCACGGTCGGCCAGTGCGGCGACGATCGGTGTGAGGGTTTTCGCGTAGGTGACGGTCAGGTGGTTGTCGTCGCGGTAGATGAGGTTGTTGCGGGCGATGAGTGGGCAGCGGGCGGTGGTACAGAACAACTCCGTGAGGTCGACGTACTGCGCGCCGCCCGCTGTCGCGGCGGCTCGTTCGGCGGCGATACCTTCATCGTCGACTGCGACCTGACGGGTCGGCGAGCAGGCCAGGGCGTTATCGAGGTGGTCGGACAGGCAGGTCGGTGCGGTGGTGTGCGGGTCCGGGATCGGGCCGAGGACAAGGACATTCGCGCCGGTCGCGCGTAGCTGGGCCGTCAGGCGGGACAGGCTGTCGATCCAGGCCTGGTCGTAGGTGGTGAAACCGAAGTCGCCGCCGTATCGGCGGGACATGCTCAGCACGATCAGCTTTGGATGCTCGGCTTGCAGGCGGGTCAGGATCTGGTGGCGCCACTGCACGCACTCGGTGTACTCCCGGCCGAGGTAGGGGCTGGTGATGGGCAGTTCCATCAGCGGGCAGGTGACCTTGCTCATCGTCTCCAGTCGCCAATGCCGTTGCTCGGCAACCTGTTCGAACGCGGGACTCCACATCGCGGCGTGTGAATCACCGACCAGCGCGACCCTGCTGGTCGAATCCGGATCGCCCGAAACACATTCTGGCTGCCCGACGTCGAGCCACGAACGGACGCAACCGTTTCCGAATACTGTCGCCTTGTCCCCCGGCGCATCGGCGAGTGCCGGTGAGAGATTCGAGGGAACAGCACGCTGGTCGGCCGACGCCGCCACTGCCGCCTGCACCTGCGCGGTCAGCTGTCGAACCGCCGCATCGTACGGATCGACGGTTTCCGCGGACGGTGCCGCAGGTGCCGCCACCACGGTGAGCGCCTCAGCGGCCGCCCCACGCCCGACCGGCGCGGGCACAAACACGAGCAACGCCACCGCGGCACCGACCGCCACCGCGGTAACAACACCGCCGCTGGCGAGACTCAGCCCCGCCGAACGCCGTAACGGCCGGGCAAACCGCACCGGATCCTCGACGAACCACAACGTGAGCATCGCGAGCCCAGCGGCAGTGACCACCGCACCCACCGCCCCGACCGAGCCGAGCCCATGACCGAGCACCCGCGGCGCGAGCAACAGCACCGGCCAGTGCCAGAGATACCAGGAATACGAAAGACGACCGAGCGACCGCAGCGGATCCACCGACAGTGCCCGACCGACTCCCCACCGAGTCATCCCACAGCCCGCGACAACAATCAGCACCGCACCGAGCACCGGCAGCAACGCCGCCGTTCCCGGATACGGTGTCCGCCCGTCCAATCGAGTACAGGCGAACACAATCAACCCCAGGCCCAACCACCCCGCAACAGTCGCCACCGATTCCGGCAACCGCCGCCACAGCGGAACCGAAAGCGCCACAACACCTCCGAGCGCCAACTCCCACGCCCGCGCAGGCAACGCGAAGAACGCCCACGGTGGCAAAGTACGAGTCCAATTCAGCGACACCACAAACGATCCCGCGGCCACCACCGAAAGCGCAACCAGATACGGAACCGGCGAAGCACCGCCCCTCGTCCGCCGCCGGCGCCGCACAAACCAGGCAACCCCGATGATCAACGCAGGCCACAACAGATAGAACTGCTCCTCCACTCCCAACGACCAGTAATGCTGAAACGGCGAAGGCGGCGCATCAGCCGCAAGATAATCCGTCCCCGTCAACGCAAGCCGATAATTCCCCACATACAAAGCACTAGCAATCCCATCCCCCAACACCGCCCGAGCCTGCAACGGCGGCAACAACACAGCCGCCCCCACCGCAGTAGCAACCAGCACAATCCCCGCCGCAGGCAACAACCGCCGCGCCCGCCCACCATAAAACCGCGCAAGCCGGACAGTCCCGCTACCCGCCACCTCCCGCCACAACATCCCGGTAATGAGAAACCCCGAGATCACAAAGAAAACATCAACCCCGACAAATCCCCCACCAACTCCCCACACCCCCGCATGAAAAGCCACCACCGCCAACACCGCAACGGCCCGCAACCCCTCGACATCAGCCCGAAACCCCGCCCGCGCAGCTTCCACCCCCCGCTCCCCCACATCCCCCCGCCGAACCATCAATTCCCCGGAGGCAGTCCCTATCATGGGACGCATTCTTACCAACTCCCACCAAAAATGTCCCCACAACATTTGCAAATCAAGGTGACCTGAACAAATCCATAAGCCCCACTTACAGCGGCAATTACACCGCTACATTCTCAGCAGATGCTGTTTCCTACTCCTGAGCGCCGCCGACGAGCGCATGCTCGCCTACGAGCAAATGATGACTTATATCCAAACCTTGCACGATGTCGAGGATTTGGCGGATTGGCTGGATAACGAGAAACGATCGCATCTATTGGTTCGCGCCGCGATGGCGTGCCCTGCGTGATGCGGCGCGGTCGTGGTAGTGCGGCGTGGCGGTACCCAGCTTCGTCGATCATCGCCACGTGCGTGTAGCGGTCTATCCGTGGAGGAAGTGGGCGGCGGAGTAGCCGATCACGGCCGCGATCAGACCTGCGGCGACGCTCACCACGGCGTTGAGGATCGCGTCCCGGTAGGCGCCTTGTTCGGCGAGGCGGAAGGTTTCGTAGCTGAAGGTGCTGTAGGTGGTGAATGCACCGCAGAAACCGGTGCCCGTCAACAACATCCACGGCGCCGACAGTCCCGCGCCGGTCAGTCCGCCCAGTACGAGGCAGCCGAAGACGTTGACAACCAAGGTGCCCCAAGGGAAACGGCTGTCGTGGCGCACCTGGATGGACCGATCGAGCAGGTAGCGCGAAGGCGCGCCCACGGCCGCTCCCGCGATCACCAGCAATGTGTTCATGAGGCCACCTCTACCCGGACGAACCGTGCTGCGGCGCGGGTGAGCATCACGGCGGCAGTGGTGGCGACCAAGGCCACGACGAGGGTGGCGACCAGGTAGGCGGCGGCGATGACGACCGTGTCCGAGTCGAGTAGTGCGCGAATGTCTTCGGCGTAGGTGGAGAAGGTGGTGAATCCACCGAGTATCCCGACGCCGAGGAACGGGCGAACCAAGGGATGCGCCGGGCGGATCTCGGTGATCACCACCATCAGCACACCGAGCAGGAAACTCCCCGCAACGTTGATCGTGAACACCGCCCATGGGAACGCGCCCGCCGGTGCGGGCCAGGCGAGGGTCAGGCCGTAGCGGGCCAGAGCTCCGAGAGCGCCACCGACCGCGATGACGGCCAGGACTGCACCGTGCGTGCCCGTGAGCTCGGATCGCTGGTCAGGGTTGTGCAGATCGATATCGGAATCGACGGAAAGGCATGCTCGCGGGTCGATGGGCACAGCTGTCTCCTACTCCAAGGCCGCCCGAAGGCAGGGTTATGGGGTAGGGACTGTTGGCCGGCGATGCCCGCGGTTGTTCCGAATCTCTGTCCGGAGCGGCGAGCCCCACCGCCGCAGCAACAAGTATATGCCGTGTCAACACTGCGGTGTGCGCGGGGTAGCGCCAGCGGATTCCGAGGACGTCAGCGCGTCAACGACGACGGCGAAGATCCAGCACGAAGCGAGCCGCCCATGAGACCGCAACCCCCGCCGCCAACCCGGTCAGCGGCGCAAGGACCCGACCCCAGATATCCCGGATCGGCCGATACCGCACGCCCCCATGTCTGATCTCGATGTACCCCATCGGCCGTGCGTCGACGCCACCGCCAACCCAGCCCTCCGCACCACCGAGCCCGATGCCCGCACGCGCAACGGGGACAATCGTGACACCGTCGGCCGTAACCGGTTCACCGAAAACCATTGCCGCACCGGCTCTCCCACCGACCAACTCCACCATCTGCTCCCGCGTCATCACGCCAGAGCCAGCATCTGCCCCTGCGGTCAGCGAAACCGGATCCTGCGATGCCTGCATAGCCATGAACCTCCGTCACCATCGAAAACACCCAAGCCCGAGGCTAGTTGGACAGGTGATCACAGAAACAGGTGCCACTCCCCTCCACCCGGTCGCCACAACCACGTGCCGTCGATCCTGTCCCCCACCCCTCCCTATCAGCCGCTCACCGTTTCTGTGAGCCGGACACCTGGTACAGCCGGTGTAAGGCTTACGGAGGGGGTGTTCGGCCAGTACAAAGGGCGCGCATCGGAGGCCCGGCGGACGCCAAAACGCCCGCACGACATCCGCACCCCTTCCTGAGCGCTCGAGAACAGCACCACAGCCAGTCCTCCCGCATCCAACCGCATCTGCACTACCCAGGCCGCGGAAGAGCAGGTCGGGGACCCCACCTGACGCGCCCAGCACTACTCCGGTCATCCGATGAACCAGTCGACAACCTCTGAGCCAGCACACCACCGGAGATCTCTTGGTACACGAACCCGGACCAGTACACCCAGAGACCCTCGGAAAGGTTCACCTATCCGGGCAAGAGCTGCTTAGGACTCCAGGCGATGACCTGTCCATAGAAGCTGAAGACCTGTCCCCACGTTTTCTTGTGAGTAGTGCTGGGCACGTCGTGTGCCGTACCCGGCTTTAGGTGCACGTCAGGCGCGCGATGTCGCGTTCTGGAGGTGGTCATCTGGCTGTGGTGGCGTTTCGAGAGCTCGAGAATCAGCGAATCACAGGCAGACGACCCGCTGGCGGTGCGGAGAGGGGGTTGCACAGAGCGTGGATACCCCTCACAGCAGTTATAGCTGCTGTGAGGGGTGTGGAGGTTCTGTGAGATCGGTGGGCAGGCTCGGGCTGACCGTGAGGCATACCCAATGAGCATGCGGATTCCACTGTCCGCCCCGGCTCACGGCTGTTGCCCGAAATCTGCACTCTCACTCGGGACATGCACTCGGAATAGGGCCCTAAAGACAGTGCATGTCCCGAGTTCGGGTGCAGATTTTGCTGGCAGGGGGCGGGCGGGCGGCGGGGGGACAGAACGCAACCCGGCGGGGTGGAGCCGCCGGGTTGCGTTCTGCCGGAATTCGTTCCAGACCTACAGGGCGAGTCCACCGTGATGGGTCTGGGTCTTTCCGCGCTGGGCCGGAGCGGTCTTTGCGACCGGGGTGCGGCTGGGTGGGTTGTCGCTGAAGGCGAAGGTGGCGACGGAGTAGGCGATGGCGCCGGTGTTGACGGCCAACGCCTTGTCGTTGATGTTGCTGATCTTGTCGCAGGCCGAGTGGTAGCAGGAGTCGTAGGCTTTGCCTGCTTGGCCACCGAACATCTTCTGTTCGTCGGCGGTCTTGATGCCCTCGGCACCGGTGAACAAGCCACCGACCGGGATACCGATCGCCATGAACGGGCCGTAGTCCGAACGCCCGTCGAGCGCGGTCGGGACGTGCGGCAGGCGGAGGAAGTCGAAGTAGCGGGCCAGGTTCTTCTCGATCTCGGCGGAACCGGCCGGTCCCCCGCTGCCGTCATAGATCATGTACGCGAAGTTCGGCGACGCGATCATGTCGTAGTTGGCGTAGAGCCCGATCTTGCTGCGATCCGCCTCCGGCAAGTTCGCCACGTAGTGATCGGAGCCGAGCAGGCCGAGTTCCTCGGCACCCCACCAGGCGAACCGGACCTTGTTCTTGGTCGGCACCTTGGCCGCCTGCAACGCGACCTCGAGCAGTCCCGCAGTGCCGGAACCGTTGTCGTTGATACCGGGACCGGCCAGCACGGAATCGAGGTGCGCTCCCGCCATCACGACCTTGTCCGCATTACCGCGCTTGGAATCCGCGATGATGTTGTTGGTGGTGCGGGTCGTGCTCTCGGTATCGGTCTTGAGGTGGACGACCGTGTTCGGCTTGGCGATGAGCTCCTGGCCGATGGCGAGGCTGGTGCCGACCACCGGCAAGGTGAAGCCCGGCCCGCCGAGGGTTCCGGTGAAGGTGTCGGTGCGACCCGGCTGCCCCTCGTTGAAGATGATCACGGCCGACGCCCCCGCGGTCTGGGCGTTGCGGGCCTTGTCGGCGAAGGGACAGGTGCCACGCTGGATCAGGGCGATGTTGCCCGCGGTGAAGCCGGCGAAGTCCTCTGCCTCACAGCCGGAGGTCGAGCTCGGCGTCGGAGTGGGCGGCAGCACCAGGTCGACCGCCTGGACGGTGCCTTGTGCGTTGCCCGAACCCGAGTAGGTCAGGGTGGCGAAGTCGCCGAGCTCGCTGCTGCCCGGCGCGGTCGGCTTGTAGGTCTTGGCGACGGGTGCGACCTGCTCCATGGCCGCCGTCGACTTCTCCTGGAAGAACGGGAAGTCGAACTTCTGCACCGTCACCTGGTAGCCCGCGCCGCGCAGCTTGCCCGCCACATAGTCGCTGGATTTCTCGAAGCCCGGCGTCCCGGAGGCGCGGGTGCCGCCGTTGGCGTCGGCGATTTTCTGCAACTCCTGCAGGTGCCGTTTGATGTTGGGCGCCTGGACCGAGTCGGCCAGTTGTCGCTCCGGTGGCGCGGGGTCCGCGTGCGCGGTCCCGACCAACGCCAGGGAAAAGACGAGGGGCAAAGCGGCGGCAGCGGCGATGAAGCGACCGGCACTGGCACGGCGGAAGATGTGGGGCATGTGGGCTCCTCCAAAGGGACGGAATAATCCCGATGGTCGGAGGTTAAGCCGGTTTGTCGCATTCTTGAAACCCCAGTCGAAGTGGGGAAAGTGGTTGCGCACGTGCGCCATCCGCGGCGCGGAGTGGGGCGCGCGCAGCGCTCTGACGTCGGCAAAGTGGGTGCGATGTCGGCTCTGGACAAGGAGTTTCGCGCCGGTCGAGAACGACGAAACCCCCGGTTGCGTACGCAACCGGGGGTTTCGAATTATTGAATTGCGGTCAGTGCTTGATCAATTCCGCTGCCGCGGTTTCGGATTCATCGGACCCCTCCGGATCGGCCGCCCGATTCGGCAGCAGCACCGCCGCGACGATCACGATCAGCGCCAGGACGGCGGACACGAGGAAGGCCAGGCGCATGCCGTCCAAGTGGGCGGTGACCGCGTCGACGCCGTCCTCGACGAGCGACGTGCTGCGAGCCGACATCACGGTCACCACCAGTGCGGTACCGAAGGCCGCGGCCACCTGCTGCAGGGTGCCCAGCATCGAGCTGCCGTGCGAGTACAGGTGATGCGAGAGCGCGCCGAGCCCGAGCGTGAAGACCGGCGTGAAGGTCAAGGCCAGCGAGACCATCAACAGGATGTGCAAGCCGAGCAGCTGCCAGTACGGCATGTTCATCGAGATCTGGGTGAACCCGGCCAGCGACGCGGCGATACCGATCGACCCGGGAATCACCAGCAACCGTCCGCCGAACCGGTCGAACAGCCGCCCGATGCTCGGTCCGAGCAGACCCATCGCCAACCCGCCCGGCATCACCAGCAGGCCGGTCTCGAGCGGGCTCAGGCCACGCAGGTTCTGCAGGTACAGCGGCAGCAGGATCATCGACCCGAGCATCGCCATGAACGCGACCGACATCAGCACCAGCGCCTTGGCGTAGGTGGCCGCCAGCAGGACCCGCAGATCCAGCAGCGGCGTGCCGGAGCGCTGCAGACTCAGCTGACGGAACACGAACCCGGCGATCAGGGCCACGCCCGCGGCGACGATGAGCGCCGGGCTGGTCAGGTTGCTCGCCTCGAATCGGCTGAGCCCGAACACCAATCCGCCGAAGCCGAGCGCGGCGAGCACCACGCTGGCCCAGTCGATCGCACCGGCTTGCGGCTCACCGACGTTCTCCAGCTGACGCAGGCCGAGCCAGGCGACCACCGCGGTGATCGGCAGCACCAGCACGAAAAGCCAACGCCACGAACCGACCTGCAGCACCAGCCCGGAAATCACCGGCCCCATCGCGGGCGCCACCGAAATGGCAAGGGTGACATTGCCCATCACGCGGCCGCGGTCGCGTTCGGGCACCACGGTCATCAGTGTGGTCATCAGCAGCGGCATCATCACCGCGGTGCCGCCGGCCTGGATGACCCGCCCGAGCAACAGCACGGCGAACGTCGGCGCGACGGCCGACAGCGCGGTGCCGGCCAGGAAGACGCTCATCGCCGTGGCGTAGGCCGTTCTGGTCGAAACCCGTTGCAGGAACCAGCCGGTGGTGGGAATGATGGCCGCCATCGTGAGCATGAACGCGGTGGAGACCCACTGCGCCGCGCGCTCGGTGACATGCAGGTCCTCCATCAGGCGCGGGATCGCGTTGATCATGATGGTTTCGTTCAGGATCACCACGAAGGTTGCGAGTACCAATACCCGGATTACCAGCGGTGTCCGTCCTCCCGTTGTGGGAGCGGATATGTGGGCGGACATCGGGTACCTCCGGCATAGACGTTGAGAGCAAGTACGTGGCCCAGGGTTGCGGTCCCGGCGCCTCAAAGGATCAGACGGTCTCGGGTGCTCGAACTCATCGGGCGCGCATCAGTAAACCGTTCGGTACCGACAAAGTTCATCGGGTTTTCCAGCTGATCCGGCTACGATCTCCGCCGAAGTGCCTGATCAGAGCTATTTTACAAACTAGGTACAAGATCAAATCGTGAGCCTGATCACTTATCGTGACGTGACAGCAACGGTCGCGTCGCGGGATCTGTCACGAGTAGACCAGTGCGAAGTTCCCTGGTCGGGATGGAATCGCAACGGGGAGCTCATGTTATCGATGCGTGCCTGCTCAGGAAGTCGTCGATCAGCGCGTTGACGGTGTCCGGTACTTCCAGCGCGACGAGGTGGGCGGCGCCGTCGAGCAGCACGAACTCGGCTCCCGGGATGCACCGCGCCATTTCCTCGACCTCCGCCGGCGGGAACGTCGCGTCCTCGCGACCCGCCACGACGAGTGTCGGCGTACGGATTTCGCCGAGCAGTCGACGTTGATCCGGCCGCAGCGAGACCACACTGCGTATCGCCGGGGAGACCGACGCGACGTCGTTGGCCCGCGCGACGCGCAGCATCGCCTCGACCACCTCGGGCCGGGTCCGGCGCGAGGTCGGTCCGAGGAACGCGGCGACGACGGATCGGGTGAGCGGCGGCCGGATGCCGCGCAGCAGCCGGGCGATCGTCAGCAGGGCCGCGTACTCGAGGCGTTGGCGTCGTGGCGCGGGCGAGGCCGTGCCGTTCATCAGCACGGCGCTGTGTACGCGGTCGGGGTAGCGGGCGGCGAAGGTGGCGCCGATCATGGCGCCCCAGGAGTTGCCCACGATGTGAGCGCGGTCGATGCCGAGCGCGTCGAGGATCTCGGCGATGCACAGCGCGCATTCATCGAAGGTGAAGGTTCGGGTGAGCGGACCGCTCGCACCGTGGCCGGGTGGATCGACCGCGATGGTGGTGAATCGCGGGGCGAAGTGCTTGATCTGGGCTTGCCACAGCGTGTGGTCCAGCAACAGGCTCGGCCACAGCAGGATGGGGTCGCCCGCTCCGGCGATCTGGACCCGCAGCGTGCCCAATCGCGTTGGTATATCCCGGGTCTCGACTAACACCATGGTGTCCTCCACGTGCCTGCTGCCGGTCCGCTGAGCTCACAGCAAACGTTACGCTGACGGCCCGCTCTTTCGGCAGCGGCAGGACGCTGTCTACCCGGAACAGCGGCCGAAACGTTTTCGGGAAAGACGGGCGAACGTGAGGGAAGGTTCAGCCCCTGACCGGATCACCATTCGGCGAAAGCACCGTCTTTGCGGTGCCACACGGGGTTTCGCCAACGGTGCCCCAGTTCGGCGGCTCGGGCCACTGCTTTCTCGTCGATTTCGATGCCGAGTCCCGGCGCGTGCAGCAGGTCGACGTAGCCGTCGCGGTACGCGAAGACGGCGGGGTCGACGAGGTAGTCGAGCAGGTCGGACCCGGTGTTGTAGTGGATGCCGAGGCTTTGTTCCTGGATGAGCAGGTTGGGGGTGGCGAACCCGACCTGCAGGCTGGCCGCCAGCGCGATGGGGCCGAGCGGGCAGTGCGGCGCGATGGCCACGTCGCGGCTCTCGGCGAGGGCGGCGATCCGGCGGACCTCGGAGATGCCACCCGCGTGTGAGAGGTCCGGTTGCACCACGGCGACGCCTTGGTCGAGCACGGTGCGGAAGTCCCAGCGGGAGTAGAGCCGTTCGCCGGTCGCGATGGGAATGCTTGTCGCGCGGGTGATCTCGCCGATCCGGTCGCTGACCTCTGGCACCAGCGGCTCTTCCACGAAGAACGGCAGGTACGGCTCGAGCAGCGGCAGCACCCTGCGCGCCATCGCGACGGACAGCCGGCCGTGAAAGTCGACGGCGATATCGAAGTCGTCGCCGGTGGCCGCGCGCACAGCGGCGACGCGGTCGACGATGCCGGTGGTCGCGCGTGGTGTATCGATCGCCTCGAGCTCGGCCGATCCGTTCATCTTGATCGCGGTGAAGCCCTGCTGCTTTCGCTCGAGCGCGGCCTGTGCGACGTCGTCGGGGCGATCGCCGCCGATCCAGCTGTACACCCGGACCCGATCGCGGACCGCACCGCCGAGCAGCTGCCAGACGGGGACGCCGAGGGCCTTGCCGGTGATATCCCACAGGGCCTGGTCGATGCCGGCGACCGCGCTCGACAGGATCGGGCCGCCCCGATAGAAACCGCCCTTGCTGAGCACCTGCCAGTGCGCTTCGATGCTCATCGGATCCTTGCCGATGAGATAGTCGGCCAGTTCGTCGACGGCGGCGGCCACGGTGTGTGCGCGGCCTTCGATCACGGGTTCGCCCCAGCCGGTGAGGCCTTCGTCGGTATCGATGCGCAGGAAGCACCAGCGGGGCGCGACCAGGTAGGTGGTCAGTGCGGTGATCTTCACCGTGATTCCTTTCGTACGCTCCAGCCGCCGTCGACGACCAGGTTGGCGCCGGTGATGAACGAGGCATCGTCGGAAGCGAGGAAGGCGACCGCGGCGGCGACCTCCTCCGGCGCACCCAGGCGGTCCAGGGCGGTGGCTCGCGCGGACAGTCGTCTGCCCTCCTCGTCGACGTCGTCCCAGACCGGGGTGAGGACGGGACCGGGCAGGATGGCGTTGAATCGCACTCGGGCCGAACCGTATTCGACGGCGAGCTGCCGCACCAACGCGGTCAACCCACCTTTGGCGGCGGCATAGACCGGATATCCGGGCAGCCCGAACTGCGCGTGCACGCTGGAGATGGCGACCACGTTGCCGGCGCGGGCGCGCAGATCGTCGATGAAGGTGCGGACACCGAGGAATAGCGGCGTCAGATTGATCGCCAGCCCTTCGTCCCACTGTGATCGGGTCAGTTCGTGCGCCGGGATGGTGGCCTGTTTGGATGCGTTGCTGCACAACGCATCCAGCGGACCGAACAGCTCGTTGACCCGGCCCCGCAGCTCGGCCCACGAATCTTCTTGCGAGACATCGCATCGGACGAACTCGGCGCGATGACCTGCCGCGCGAATCTTCGCGGCAACTTCCTCGCCTCCCGCCTCTGCGATATCGGCGATGACGACCGAGGCTCCCTCGACGGCGAGACGCTGCGCCGTGGCGGCACCGATACCCGATGCCGCGCCGGTGACGACCGCGACTCGGTCTGCCAGACGACTCAATGGGTTTCCTTTCGTGGTCAACGTTGAATGTCTGTGCCGGTGAGCAAGTCGAGTTCGTGCCGGAACGGCAGACCTGCCCAGTCGCCGGGGACGGATACCGCGAACGCGCCGCAGGTGGCGGCCAGTTGCAAGCGGTACCGGATCGAACCGCCGTCGAGGACACCCGCGAGGTATCCGGCGACGAAGGCATCGCCGGCCCCCACTGGATCGACCATGGTCACCGGGACCGCCGGTTGCCTGAGCACCCTGCCGTTGTGCAGCGCGAGTGCTCCGTCGGCGCCGAGTTTCAGCACAACCTGCGACGGGCCCAGTGCGGCAAGGGATTCGGCCATTGCCGCCGCGCTGGCGGTGGGCACGAGCAGTGCCGCTTCCTCCGGTCCGGCGAAGACGATGTCAGATCGTGCCACCAGTTTCGCGAGTTCCGCAGCGGCCTCGGATCGAGGCCACAGCGCGCTGCGGTAGTTGATGTCCAGCGATACCGTCACGCCCGCGTCAACCGCAGCGTCCAGCGCGGCATGCACCGCGTCGCGGGCGGTCGAACTCAGCGCCGGGGTGATGCCGGTCAGGTGCAGGACACCCGCCCCAGCGATCTGCTCCTTGTCCACCTCGCGCACCGACAGCCGCGAACCCGCAAGTCCCCGACGGTAGTAGGTGACCCGGATCCGGTCCGCCGTACGCCGTTCCCGCAGCATCAAACCGCTAGGCAACTCCGAATCGATCCGGCACCGCGAAACATCCACGCGCTCAGCCCGCAGTCGATCCAGCACCATCGTGCCGACCGCATCGGCACCGACACTGCCCACCCACGCGCTGTCGTGCCCCAACCTGCTGACACCGATGGCGACCGTCGCCTCGGCCCCCGCGAAATCCATCCGCATCGCCGCCCCCGGAGCCAACGGTCCGGGTTCCGTCGCGGCCGCCACTCCGATTGCTTCGCCGAGAGTTACCAGCTTGCCCCTCATGACAATCCGCTCCGCCCGACCGCCCAGTCACTCATGAAAGCTGCTCGCGGAGGACGGCTATGCGTTCGCGCAGGGCGTTGAGGTCACCGCCGGTGCAGGCGTCACCGATCAGGGGGGAACCTATTCCGAGGGCGGTGGCTCCTGCGGCGAGGTATGCCTTGGCGTCGGTGAGGGCTACGCCACCGGTTGGTACCAAGGGGATTTCAGGTAATGGGGCGCGGATGGCTCGGAGGTAGTCGGGGCCGCCGACCGAAGCGGGGAAGACTTTGATCATGGTGCTGCCCGCGGCCCAGGCGTGGTGAATCTCGGTGGGGGTGAACGCGCCTGAGATCACCGGGACGCTCAGGCGGTTTCCCTCGTCGATGACCTCGTCGCTGACGATCGGGGTGATCAGGTAGGCGGCGCCGGCGTCGATCGCGCGGCTCGCGTCTTCGGCGGTGCGGACGGTGCCTGCGCCGATCGGGTGGGCGAAGTCCGCGCAGTCCCGCAGCGCGTCCAGGGCGCCTGCGGTGGTGAGCGTGAATTCCACTGCGGTGATGCCGGATTCGTGCAGCACGGCGGTGACTTCGGCGAAGCGGGTGGCGGTGGGCGCACGCAGGATTGCGATCACCGGTGTATCCAGTTGCAGGAGATCATCGGCCATCGCTGCGCACCAATCTCGTGTCGGAGTATGGAGTTGCCTGCAGCCCAACGGCTCCTGGGACGCAAGCAAACAGGCGTCCGGCACCGGGCTCACCGGCGGCCTTGCCCTCCGCTGCGGTGGTGATCACCAAAACATCCAGGTCGGGCCCCGCGAACACGCAGCTGGAAACCTGCGAGGGGCCGACCTCGATGATCACGCGCCGATGCCCGGTGGGGTCGAAGGCGTGGACCTGGCCCGCACCCCAGACCGCTACCCACACCCAGCCCTCGCCATCGACGGTCAACCCGTCGGGCTCGCCGTTATCGAATCGCGCGAACGGCTTGCCATTGCCGAAAGTGCCCGTGGCAATGTCATATTCGAAGGCGTCGACCCGTCGGGTCGGGCTGTCCACGTAGTAGAGGACAGTGCCGTCCGGACTCCAGTCGAGTCCGTTGGAGATGGTGACCCCGTCGCGCAGGATGCTCAATGCACCGTCAGGGTCGAGCCGGTAGAGGGCGGCGCTGCCCTGGACACCGTCTTCGGACATGGTGCCCGCGAGCAGACGTCCGTGCGGGTCGACCTTCGCGTCGTTGAGTCGCCGCCGAATTCCGTCGTCCGGCAACGGTATCGCGGCGATCGGGGTGGCCGTGCCGTCCCCGTCGATCAGCGAGAAGGTGTCGCCAACGGTGGCGAGCAGGCTGCCGGATGCGCAGGGCACCACCGCGCTGACCGGCGGTGTCAGGCTCACCGTGGACCTGTGGGCGAGATCGAGTGTCGCCCGGTCGAGTTCGGCTCGATGGATGTGCCCGCCGCGGATGTCCACCCACAGCAGCTCGCCGGTTCGGTTGTCCCACACCGGGCTTTCGCACAGTCGTCCCGGTGCCGGAGCGCACGGATGTGCGCGCAATGTGATCATGGTTCGCTCCTGAAGTCTCGGTCGGCCCGCGGCCGTCTGCTTGCAGGCCATGGCTTATGTCGGCAACCCGACCGCACGTTCACCGCTGCGCCGCTGCTGGATCACCACGGCGGCCACGAGCAGCGACCCTTGCGCAACGTTCTGCCAAAACGTATTGACACCAACGACATTCAGTCCGTTGTCCAACGCTCCGAGCAGCACAACCGCGAGCAACGTGCCGCCGACCGTCCCCTTACCGCCCTTGAGCGCGCACCCACCGAGCGCCGCCGCGGTGATCGCCTTCAGCTCCAGACCTTCACTACCCGACACCGGCTGCCCGGACCCGGTGCGCGCGGTCAGGATGATGCCCGCGAGCGCGGCCACCACACCGGCCAGCACGAACACCGCGATCAGGTACTTGTTGATGTTGATGCCGGAAAGCCTCGCGGCGGTGTCGTTTCCGCCGATGGCGTAGATATTGCGGCCGATATCGGTGTATTTCAGCAGCACATGCACGGCCAGCGCGACGATCGCGAGGATGATCACCGGAACCGGCAGCCCGACGATCTTGCCGCGGGCCAGGAAGATGAACAGGTCGTTGTCGAGCACGAATCCCTGCGCCTTACCGCCCGAAATCAATTGGGCCAGGCCCTTATACGCCGCCAAAGTGGCCAGCGTCGCAATCACCGGGTTCACCCGCCCGTAGACGATGATCAACCCGTTCACCAGGCCGAGAACCACACCGACACCGACCGCGGCCAGGATGCCGAGAAACGCGTTGCCCGAGGTCGCGGTGAACGCCATCGCACTGATCACCGACGCGACGCCCGCTTGCGAGCCGACCGAGATGTCGAGCGCGCCGCAGATGATCACCACGGTCTGCACGACGGCCAGCAGGCCGAATACCGTTACCGCGTCACCGATTCCGGCCAGGTTCGCCGGATCGAGATAGCCGTCGTTGAGCGAGCCGAAGATGGCGACGATCACCGCGAGCGCGCCGATCAGGCTGAGGTTTCCGGGGCCGATCGCGTGCACCAGCCGTCGCGGGGTGAGCGCGGCGGTGTAGCGGTTGAGTGCGGGTGCCGGGGTGGAAGTCGCCGCCACCGGCGGCAATTCGAGTTGTTGCTCCGTCATTGGTTCCCTCGAGATGTAAGCGACGTGAGGTCATCGGCCATGGCCAGCGCGAGGATGGCCTCCTCGCTGGCCGCGCTGCGGTCCAGCTCGCCGGTGACGCGGCCGTGCTGCATGACGACGATCCGGTCGGCCAGGCCGAGTACTTCGGGTAGTTCGGAGGAGATCACCAGCACGGCCACCCCCGCCTCGGCCAATTCCTCGATGATTCGGTAGATCTCGGCCTTTGCGCCGACGTCGACGCCGCGGGTCGGCTCGTCCAGGATCAGCACCTTGGGTTTGCGGGCCAGCCAGCGGGCCAGCACCACCTTCTGCTGATTGCCGCCGGAGAGTTTGCGCACCTCCTGCTCGATCGAGGGCGTGCGCACCCGCAGCGAATCGACGTACCGCTGGGCGAGCCGCCGCTCCTCCCCCGCCTTGACGAAGCGCCACCGCCGCAGCTGGTCGAGCATGGCGAGCGAAATGTTGTCGCGCACACCGCGATGCAGCAGCAGCGCCTGCGCTTTGCGCTCCTCCGGCGCGTAGCCGACGCCGGCCCGCACCGCGTCCCGCGGCTGCCGCAATCGCAGCTGCTTGCCGTCCACCGACACCGTGCCGGAGCGGATCGGATGGTCGCCGGCCAGCGCACCCGCCAATTCGGACCGGCCGGCACCGACCAGTCCGGCCAGCGCGACCACTTCACCGGCGCGGACCTGCAGACTCACGTCTCGCACGTCGTCGGTGGTCACCGCGTCGACCTCGAGGACGACCCGGCCCGGCGTGCTCGGCCCGCGGGTGAACAGCGTGGACAGGTCGCGCCCGACCATCATCCGGACGATCTCCTGATCGTCGGTCTCCTCGGTCGCCCGCACACCGACCAGCGCACCGTCGCGCAACACCGCGACCCGGTCGGCGAGCTGGAAGATCTCCCGCATCCGATGCGACACGTAGATCACCGCCAACCCGCGCTCGCGCAACCGGCCGATCAGTGCGAACAGCGATTCGGTCTCGTGGTCGGACAGCGAGGAGGTCGGCTCGTCGAAGGCGATCACCTTCGCCTCGGTGGTCAACGCCCGCATGATCTCGACCAACTGTCGTTGTGCGGCAGTCAGTTTGGAGCCGAGAGTGTCCGGGTCGAGGTCGCGATCGAAGCCGAGCCGGGCCAGGTCGGTGCGCATCCGCTCGCGCAGGGCCGCCCGGTCGAGCAGGCGGCCCGCCCGGCGCGGCAGTGCGCCGAGGTAGACGTTCTCGGCGACCGAGACGTGCGGCACGATCTCCGGCTCCTGGCCGATCACCCGGATCCCGGCGGCCCGCGCGTCGGCCGGGGTGGCCGGCTCGAGCACGATCCCGTCGAGCTCGAGCCGGCCGGTGTCGGGGCGATGATCGCCGCCGATGATCCGGATCAGGGTGGACTTGCCCGCACCGTTCTCCCCCATCAGCGCGGTCACCGCGCCGGCGGGGAAGTCCAGGCTCACGTCGCGCAGGGCGGGCACCCCGGCGAAACTCTTGCTGAGGCCGGTGGCGCGCAGGCCGGTCAGCTGCATGTGACGCCCGCCTGCTGCCAGCTGCTGGAGTCGACCATCGTGGTCGGCGCGAAGGCCTCCGCGGGCATGGCCTTGCCGTTCTTCAGGTAGTCGTAGATCGTCTGGACCGCGAGCGCGCCGACGTCCTTGCCGTTGATGAACAGCGCCGCCTTGAAACCGGTCGGCTTACCGCCGCGCCACTCCTTGCAGGCCAGGTAGGCGCCGAGGCCGACGCCGAGCACATTGTCGGCGGCGTAGCCGGAGTTCTGGATGGCCGCGACACCGCCGCTGACGTTTTCGTCGTTGCAGCCCATGACAATCCAGTTCTTGACCGACCGGTTGCCCGCGACTGTCGCGGAGATCTTGTTCTGCGCATCCGACGGGGTGTTGTCGGTGCCGACATCGATCACCTTGACGTCCACTCCGGACGCCTCGCGGAAGGCCTTCTTATTGGCCTCGACGCGGTCGGTGCAGACCGTCACGTCCTGCTTCCAGGCGTCGACGATCGCGGTCTCCTCCGGCTTCCAGCCCGCCTTCTTGAAGTCCTCGCCGGCCCGGCGGCCGACCTCGGTGCCCATCTGCGTGCCGCTGAAGCCGACGCGCGGAACCAGTTGGTCCTTGGCGCATTTCGACGGGTCCGGGCCGCTCGTGCAGACCTGGTCGTCGGAGGTGAGCAGCGCGACGCCACCGGTCTTGGTGAGCTGAGCGACCTGCGGGCCGACCGACGGATCGGGCACCACGACGATCACGCCGCTCGCCTTCTGATTGATCGCGTTGTTGACCTCGGTGACCGCCTTGTTCGCGTCATTGCCCAGGTTCACGACTTTCAGGTCGATGCCCAGCTCCTTGGCCTTCGCCTTGGCACCTTCGGCCTCGCCGATGAAGTACTCCTGGTCGCCCTGTTTCTGGGCGTACACCAGGCTGACCGCGCCCGTCTGGTGCTGTGGGCCATTGGCGGCCGAATCGGATTCCTTGCCCGATGAACAGGCGGTCGCGGCCAGCGCCAGCGACACCCCGCACAGCACGGCACTGGTCCAACGTCGTCGATGGGTCCAGGACATGGGCACTCCTCGGTGATCTGACGCACACTCGCGTCGTGTAGTGATGCCGGTTACAGTAAGACTTCCGATAACTGTTGTAAATACTGTTGGTCGAAGTCGTTGGGTATGTTTGCGACCACCAGCGGACGAGGAGGCCCGACCCGTGTATCAGCTGACCGCGCGCGACATCCGACGGCGCAACAGGTTCGGCGTACTACAGGCGGTGTATGCCGCCGTCGGTCATATCAGCAGGCAAGAGATCGCCCGGGTCACCGGCCTGTCCTTCGCCACGGTCGGCAACATGATCTCCGAACTGCTCGACGTGGGCGTGCTCGCCGAACTCGGCTACGACGCGCCCGGCATCGGCCGGCCGCGCGCCCAGCTCGCGATCAATCCCGAGCGCGGCATGCTGGTCGGCGTCGATATCGCCGAAACCGCCATCCACTTCGACCTTTTCGACCTGGCGATGACGGTGCTGCGCTCGGTCGAGATCCCGGTCGACCCGGCGGCCACCACACCCGACGATGTCGTCGCGCTGATCACCCGCGGCATCGGCGAACTGACCGCCGCCGACGCCGACAAGGTGCTCGGCGTCGGACTGAGCGTGCCCGGGCTCGTCGACCCGATCGGCGGCACCTCGGTGTTCTCGCCGTACTGGCACTGGCACGACGTGCCGCTCGCCCAACTGCTCGAACAGCACGTCTCCCACCCGCTCTATCTGGACAATCCGCTGAAAGCCAGTACCGCAGCACATCTTTGGTTCGGTGCGGGCCGGGACGTGGACGATCTGATCGTCGTCACGCTGCGCGCCGGGGTCGGTATCGGCGTGGTGGTCGATGGCGCGCTCTATCGCGGTGTCACCAACAGCGCGGGCGAATGGGGGCACACCAACCTGGTGCTCGACGGACGCGAATGTCGTTGCGGGCGAATGGGTTGCGTCGAGTCCTACGTCAGCGCGCCCGGCATCGTGCGCACCCTGCGCGAACTCGCGCCGTCGAGTCCCATGATCGATACCGACGACGCCACCACCATCGCCGCCATCGCCGAGGCCGCCACGGCCGGTGACGCCGTCGCGCTGGCGGTCATCGACAAAACCGGCCAGTACCTCGGTGTCGCGGTAGCCAACCTGGTGAACCTGTTCAATCCGCGAACCATCGTCTTCGGCGATCTCGTCGCGGACCACCTCGGCGCTCCCCTTTTGGACGTAACCCGCCGCGTCGCCGCACACCACGCGATGACCGACCCCTTCGACGCTGTGACACTGCAACTTTCGACACTCCCCCACAACCCCGCCAGCCTCGGCGCAGCAACCTTCGCCCTGGAAGGTTTCCTCGCCGACCGCGAAACATTCGGCTCGATCGCAGCCCGCCGCGCCCAACGAACATCCACCCCCTGAACGTCCCATATTGCCGAATTCCAGGTGTTTCTGGAGGCTTAGAGGGCTTTGCGGGCCTTCACTGCCAGCACGATTGGTGTTGGGTCGCCACCTTCGATGAAATCGTCAAGGATGAGCCCGTTTTCGACGAATGTACGGAGCAGGAGCGGCAGGGGCAGATGGAAAGCGGCTCGCCGCGAACCGCAGCATCGGCCCCGATAGATCTATACCAATGGGTTCCCAGCCGAGTCTGCCTATCTGCTCGGCGAAAATACCAGTGCCACAACCAATGTCCAGACACGGTCCCGTTCCGTCGCCTAACAGCGCGTCCAGTGCGTGCTCGATGCCGAGTGGGTCCGCGACCTTCCCATCGTGCTGCACTCGTTGACCAGCGAGGAAAGTATTCTCATACCACTCGGCGATCGTGTCGTATGCAGCCTGCGTCATCGCCTGATCAAATCACCAGTGCGACACCAGACTCCATGCGTTCGACTAGGAGCAGAAACCCGTTGCCGACGAGAGACCTAACATCCGCTATGCCGCGTGGCGTGCGTTACTCATCCGTTCAAACTGGTTGGCCAACAGCGCTTCCCGACGCGCGCTCATTCCGAGTTTCGTGCGCGCACCTGGTCACGCCGAGGTTCCAGTAGCAGTTGGACAATTCACCAACATTGCGTAGAAAGGGATTTCGATCACGGTCAGCCAGATCGAGCCGTCGCCCCGGCTGTCGGACCATGCGGCCACAGCGCGGCGCGGGTTAATCGGATGCGGGCCGCAGGTTGGTCATGAGCAGGCCGAGGGTGAATTCGAAGCGGTCGTGTCCGGTGCCGGAGATCAGGTCGGTGGCGTGGCGTCGAGTGAGCGGGAATTTCTCGGCGGGCAGGGCGGTGAAGCGGTCCAGCAGTTCCTCGCGGCTGAGCACCCATTCCTGATCCTGATGCCGGCGGCGTTGCTGTACGAGTGATTGTTCCAGTGCATAGGCGCTGACGTAGAGGGACAGCGCGTCGCGGGCCCATCCGGCTGTCTTCGGTTCGATGCAAGCCGCGAGCAGGATCGCCAGGATTCCTTCGCCGACCCGCAGTGTCTCGAGATTGGTCGGCACCATGGCCAGAGCGGCACGGGCGACGCCTGGGTATTTCAGATACTGGTCACGGATCTGGGTGTACACCCCGAGTAGCTGCTCTTGCCAGGCAGCCGGGTCCGGTTCGGGAAGCACGACCTCTGCGTAGAGCCTGCCGATCAGCAGATCGTCGATGTCGTCCTTGTTGACGATATGCGCGTACAGCGACGAGGGGCCGGTGCCGAGCACCGCGGCGACCCGGCGGACGGTCAGGGCGTCATACCCCTCGGTGGCGACGACCTCCAGGGCGGCATCGGTGATCCGTTCGACCGTGATCGGCTTCTTGCGTGGTGCCGCCGCGGCCTCCGCCGCGGGTTGGGCGTGGCGAGCTGCGCGGCGTTGGCGGGGATCGGCGGGCATACCGAAACTCTACCTTGACACGATCTAAGTTCGTTAAGTAGAACTTAGATCGTAATAACGAACTTAGTTCGTGTTGATGTTTATGGAGGTGTGTGATGCGAGTTTCCGTTGTCGGAGCCGGTCTGGGAGGTCTGGCCCTCGCGCAGGGTCTGCGTGGTGCCGGGATCGAGGCCGAGGTATTCGAGCGCGACCCGGGGATCGTCGCAAGGTTCCAGGGTTACCGCCTGGTGCTGAACCCGATCGGTTTCCAGGCGGTGCGCGACTGCCTGCCGGAACGCTGGCACCCACTGCTGGACGAGATCGTCATGGACGCCTCCGCCGAACAGCTGATCCTGGACCCGCAACTCAACGAGATCGGCAAGCTCGGCGCGGGCCGCACCGGCATCGTCGTCGACCGGCAGGTGCTGCGACACCTGTTGCTGACCGGGCTCACCGTGCACACCGACGCCGCGCTCACCGGCTACGACATCCTGCCCGACAACACAATCCAAGCCCAGTTCGCCCACCGCGCCCCGGCCACCGCCGACCTGCTCGTCGGCGCGGACGGCGTGACCTCCGCGGTCCGCGGGGTCCTCTCACCGCAGACCACCCCGACCGACACCGGCGTCCGGTTCGTCATCGGCCGCACTCCGCTGACCGAGCAGTTCGCCAGCCTGTCCAAGGCCTACGGCTCCAAGATCGCCGGCGACGGCGTCAGCCTGCTACTCGGCGCCATGCTCTTCCCTACCCCGCCCAAGCAAGCCGCCGCACAACTGGCCCCCGAGGTCACCCTGCCCGACATCGGTGATTACGTGCGCTGGGCCATGATCCTGCCACCCAACGGCTCGCTGGACGGTCTGACCGCGCAGGACGCCGTGCTGTCCAGGATGGACGGTTGGCACCCGGACCTGCGTGCACTGATCGAGCAAGCCGACCCCGACAACAGCACACTGCTGTCCATCCGCGTGGTCAAGCCCGGAAAGCGTTGGGCCCCAGGCCCGGTCACGCTGCTCGGCGACGCCATCCACGCCACCTCCCCCACCGGCGGCAACGGCGCCAACACCGCACTGCGCGACGCGGACCTGCTGCGCCGCAGCCTGATCGAGGCCGATCAAGGTCGCCAGGACCTGCTCGGCGCAATCGACGACTACGAACGCCAAATGTTCGAGTACGGCACCGAAGCCGTGCAGAGCAGCCTCGACAAACTGCCTGCCTTCGCCCCCGAAGCGAAACTGTCCTGAGGCCCAAATCTGACCTCGCAGAACAACACTGCGGTGCTTTCCCGCACAGCGCACGAGCGTCGGCCTTGGCACGATCATCGAAAGTCCGTTCCCCGCAAAGTCAAAAGACAAAATCTGTGACCCGCGCGGCCACC
Source organism: Nocardia sp. NPDC060255 (assembly GCF_042727395.1). Classification (NCBI taxonomy): domain Bacteria; kingdom Bacillati; phylum Actinomycetota; class Actinomycetes; order Mycobacteriales; family Nocardiaceae; genus Nocardia; species Nocardia sp. NPDC060255. Next base: position 228,388 of record NZ_JBHXAU010000015.1, read on the forward strand.
AGGGTCTCGAAGGTATAGGGCCGCAGGCCATCGGTACGGCCGGCGAAGTACCGCTGCTGGAGGTCTGCACGGGTGGGGTGGTCCACGACCTTCAGCCCGCACCGGCTGATCAGCCTCTCGATCTCGGATACCGGCCAGCCAGGCTGAAGAGGCTCGCCGACAGAAGCCGCGATCGGCGTGTAGATACGGGCGAATTCCGTCCCCGCGTCGTCGAGCGCACAGTCCTCGGCCCGGTAGGAGAACACCACCTCAGACCCGGGAGCAGCCCCCGCGATCGTGCGCAACGTCGACTCGATCGCCTGTGCCGTCAGATAAGGGGCGACGCCCGTCCAGCAGAACATCGCCGGCTGCGCCCAGTCGAACCCGGCCGGGCCCAGCACATCCCGAACCGGCCCGGCCTCGAAATCAACCGGCACGAATACCTGCGAGTCGCTGAGCGGCAGGCCGAGCTCCCTGACCCGCTCGAGCTTCCAAGCCTGGGAGGCAGGGTGATCAATCTCGAACACCGTCAGCGAGCCGAGCAGATCCGGCCGCCGCCACGCGAACGAGTCGAGCCCCGCGCCGAGGATCACGTACTGCGTGAAGCCACCAGCAGTCAGCCGGTCCTCGGCGTACCGGCTACGGGTGCAGACAGCCGCACGGGACTCGAGGCGGACCGGGCCGGGGAACAGCGGATCGAACCGGTCTCGCAGCTGCTGCCATACCGGGCCGACAAGCACCAAGGCCAGCACATCGTCCAGTACCCACGGCGGCGCCGTCTCCAGGCGAATCAATCCACGCGACACGGCCGCGAACATCGCCGTCCTGCTCGGCGCGCTTTCCATGCATTCCTCCTCGCCGGCCAGAACCCAGCATGCTGGCCACGCCCGCCTACTCCGCGCACTTCACAGGATGCTCCTGAAGCGCCCTGACGGCCATAGCCAGATCACCTGGCAGCCACGATCTGTCGCCACCGGGATCCGCCAGGCGCGTTCCGAGCGGATGGTGGCCGGCCTCGGGCTGGCTGGCAACCTTCCGAAGCGTCCGGAACTGCCGATGAGCGTGCGGGATAGGTTGGAGACCGGCCTCAGCGGACAAACATCGTCGTCAGGCCGCAAATATTGCAGTGATACCGCGACTTTTGACTACTCAGACCGACGGATGAACGTATCGTCCAACGTCGAGACGGCCACTGCCGGCGCCGGCCGGGCCGCGACAACCCGCCGAGGACAACACCTTCCAGTCCTCGACGCCGGACACAGCATCCAACTCCACAAACCCGCCGCCGTCACCGACGCCATCCACCGAATCGTGGACCATATCGACCGTCCCCTGACACACAGCGGCGACTGAGTCATCAGCGGAATTCGATGACGACCATATCGGCATCTGCAAGCGGACAAAGACGTTCTATGCCGCATGGTGCGGGTTGACCGGTCATCCAAAACTGTTGGTCGACACGGCGTCCCGGCGCGCAAATGACGAATTCCGGGTGTTCCTGGAGGCTTAGAGGGCTTTGCGGGCCTTCACTGCCAGCACGATTGGTGTTGGCTCGCCACCTTCGATGAAATCTTCAAGGATGAGCCCGTTTTCGACGAACATACGGAGCAGGTGCGGCAGGGGCAGATGGAAAGCGCCCACCTTGTCGCGCAATCCTTGATTCGTCCACGATGCCTTTGTCCAGTGCTGGTCGGCATAGCCAGGACCGATAACGATGGCATCTGCATTGCTGCGGTCGGCGAAGCCACCACAGAAGCACGGGTGTACGCCGATATGCACGAAACTCCCTCCGGGGCGGAGTACCCGGGCGACCTCGGCGACAACCGAGGCATAGTTCGGCATGTCGGTGTGGGTCATGATTGCCACGGCCGCCGGCACGCTCGCATCCCGGACCGGAAGGGCGCCGGCGTCCGCCCGAGCGACTGGAAGGCGGCTCGCCGCGAACCGCAGCATCGGCCCTGATAGATCGATGCCAACGGGTTCCCAGCCGAGTCTGCCTATCTGCTCGGCGAAAATACCAGTGCCACAACCAATGTCCAGACACGGTCCGGTTCCGCCGCCTAACAGCATGTCCAGTGCGTGCTCGATGCCGAGTGGGTCCGCGACCTTCCCATCGTGCTGCACTCGTTGACCAGTGAGAAATGTGTTCTCGTACCACTCGGCGATCGTGTCGTATGCACCTTGCGTCATCGCCTGATCAAATCACCGGTGCGGCACTGGATTCCACACGTTCGGCTCTGAGCGCAAAGCAGTTGCCGACGCTGGACCTGACATCCGCTGAGCGCGCATTCCGAGCGGATAGTGGCTGGGCTGGCCACCAACGCTGCTGAAACGTCCGGATCTGCCGATTTCAGGACAGGCCTGATTCGATGAACCAGCGGACTGTGGCGGCGGTTCCGGCTCTGAGGGAGTCCAGGTGGGTAACGTTGCCGACATCGATGATCGGGACATCGACACCGTGCTCGCGCAGTACAGCCTGACAGCGGGTGCTGTTGCTGGCGACAACATCACGGTCATTCCCACTCGTGTACAGCCGGATCGGTATCCGCGGTGTCCAGTCACGGCAGGTGTCATCGGCGATCTGAAGTGCGGTGGCGAAACTGCCGGATGGGTTGCGCAGCATATCCTTAGCGCGCGGCGTCAGCAGTCCGTTGATGCTCGCGGGGAGACTTGCGGCAAGGTCGCGTTGGCTGTGTGAGCCGTCGAATAGGTGCACCACGGTGGTGTCGTAGGGTGCTTGAAATACCTCGCCTGGAGACTGATACAGGTCGTGCAGACGATTCCAGGCCACCAGGAAGTAAGCGATGTAGAAGACTGCCGAGGTCGGGTCGAGCGAATCATTCAGTAGCGCGGGCAGTTCGGTGACTCGAAGGTCGAACGGGCCGCTGAGCGCAGCAACCGAGGCGGGGTGAAACCAGTCGTCGGCGCCGCCTTGGAGCATTCGAGCCAAACTCATGGCCGCCGGCCCGCCCTGGGAAAACCCCGTGATGTAGACGTCCTGGCCGAGCTGGCGTCCGACACCGGCGGCGTAGGCTCGTGCCGCGCGCAACATATCCAGGCATGCGGTGGTCTCGGACGGCACGTCACTGTAGGGGTGTTGACCAGGTCCGAGCCCCAGCCCCAGATAGTCGGGGGTAACACCGGCGAACCCCGCGCTAGCGTAAGTGATCGTCGCGGCCAGCTCGGTCCCGTGCTCGGAAACCGAAGGCCCGTCGGCCTTGGTAGCGATGGTGCCGTGCTCGAAGGCCACCGATCTGAGATCGTGCTCGCCGTTGTTCGGGAGCGCGAGCAACCCACTCGCGGTGGTGGTGTGACCGTCCGGATCGATCGTCCGATACACCAGCCGATAGGTATCGACACCGAATCGCGCTGTACCCGTGTCGAATCTGTCGCGGCCGAGCTCTGCCTTCACCTCTTCGGCAGTGAAGGCGCGCACGTGTTCAGCGCTCACGACTCGACCACGATCGGTATCGCTGGATTGCGCACTGCTCGGGTCCAGCGGGCTTTCGCATGCGGTCGAGAGCATAGCGGTTCCGATCAGCAAGCCCGCGGCGAGCGTCGCGGTCACCTTGAATCTTCGGGTAGGCATCCGATGTTTCGGTGGAGATGGCAATAACGTCATCATCAAAAGCTGCTCGCCGACAACGTATCCCGTCAATCACCCCCAGGAGTGATACGCACGCAGACACCCCATCGCTCGTCACGCATGGCGAGACCTAGCGGTAAACCGAAAAGAATCACGAGACACTTCACCGACGGCTTGGATATCGATGCATTGTCGATAGTCGAAGTCGTTGCCACAGTGGAAGAATGCTTCGATGCGAAGATCGCTGACCGACGTCAAGCACCTGAAGACCGAGGCCCTCCCGGCGTCGGCAATGCACTGACTCGTCGCTGGTCGGTCGCAAGCGTAGCGAGATCGACTGCGGTGCAGAACATCCGGACATGCCGACGCGCGTACGCCGACCGCTACTAGTCAGGTGATCAGTGGGAACTGAGGGCGGCATCGGCCGAGGTGGATTCAAGTGGTGGATGCAACACTGCTGATCTGGAGTGTTGATGAGTCATTGGCCGTTGAAGTCTGTCATGCGTCGGTTCTGGGATCTTGTTGGTAGTGGTGTGTCGGTCGCGGAAGCTGGTGCTGTGTGTGGGGTGTCTGCGGTGCAGGCAGCG
>NZ_JBHXAU010000016.1:0-220565 GCF_042727395.1 Nocardia sp. NPDC060255
TAGGATCCAGTGTTTCGCTCATCATCGATCCTTCCCGCCAAGCAACGCTCGGCGTGTCAGACCAAGATCAAATCCACCGTTTCCCGGACACTCCCAAGCACTTGCCCGGATAAGTGAACCTTTCCGAAGGTCCCTGCGTGTACTGGCCCGGGTTCGTGTACTGAGAGATCTCCGATTGTGTGCTTTCTCAGGGGTTTTCGACTGGTTCATCGGATGACCGGAGTAGTGCTGGGCGCGTCGTGTGCGGTACCCGGCTTTCTCTTCCGCGGCTTGTGATGGGCAACGCTTGTGTTCCAGCGTGAGGACTGGCTGTGGTCCGGTTTAGAGAGGCTGGGAAAACGAGGCAGGCACGGGGTTGTTGATGCCGTCGAGGCGAGTCAAATGGTCGTTGGCGTGATCGAGCAGAGTCATATGGTTACTGGTGAAGATCGTTTAGCGACCATATGACTCTGCTCGATGTTGGGCCCCTGCGGATGGCTAGATGAGCCAGCTTTTGCGTTGGTAGAAGGCGGCTTCTTCGTCTTCCTGGTCGAGGGGGAGGACGTCTCGGTTGGCTTTGCGGGCGGCGATCGAGCGGGCGATGGCTTCGCGTTGTTCGCGGGCCTCGGTCTCCAGCCGCTCTCGCTCTTCGGCTTCGGCGCGGGCCTTTTCCAGCTCCTCCGAGTGCTCTGACCAGAATTCCCGCATGTCGGCGGCGGCGGCCTCGGCGAGGTCGCGGCTGGTGTCCGCGGTCTTGCGGTTGATCTGCTCCAGCTCGTCCAGCAGCAGCGCCGAGCGGCGACGGCATTCCTCGGCGACGCGCTCGATCTCCTCGGCGTAACTCACGATGTCGATTCTCCCCGATCCGCAGGTGGACATCAGCGCGCGGCTTCGCGCCGACACTCGGCTCCGCGTTGTGCGGGCAGCGCGCCATCGACGCGCACTCCCCGCCGCATCCGCACTAGGCTACCGGCTCACCGCTGCACCGCGGAGGCTCACAACGGACCCGCCTCTGCCAGATCTCCCATCGGGCCTGCCTCGGCCAGTTCCGCGCCGCTGTCGAATGGCGCGTCCGGATTCTGTTCTCCTGGCAGGCGTTTGGGCCGGTGTTCGCCGTCTTCACCGCGGCGCATGGGCGGCGGGGTGCCGACCCTGCCGTTCGGTTGGCTGGTGCTCTCTTCGTCGGCATGCGGCTTGTCGCCTGCTTTGTCCTGGCCGGGTGCAGCCGGGGCGGAGTCGGAAGGCAGCGGCTGCGCACCGGGCGCGGGCGAAGGCCTTTCACCGGGCGCGGGCGATGGCTTCTCGCCGGGCGACGCGGATGACGGCTTCTCGTCAGTCGCAGGCGAGTGCTTTTCTTCGGTCGCAGACGGCGCGGGATCCTTCGGCTCGTGCACCTCGATAACCGGCATCCCGTGTTCGTCCAGCCGCACGCTGAACTCCTGCGCCTTGCCGTCGGCTTCGGACATCACCAGTTTCAGCTGGCCGTCCGCCATCTCGAACTTCAGATGCTTACCGGCAACATCGAATTCGGCCGCGGGCTTACCATCCGGCTTTCCGTCGCCGTTCTTGTCGACCTGCGTCGGATCGACGATCCCCTCGACCATCTTCACCGCGTTGTCGACACCGTCCTTGACCGTCCCGGACAGCGAGTTGATCCCGGATTCGACCAGGTTGCTGATCCCGGATGTCAACGGCGACAACTGACTCGCCACTTGGCTCAGCGCCGGTAGCCCCGCCAGCGACGACGTATTCGGAACCGTCGGTGTCGTAGGCGTAGTCGGCGTCGCAGGCGTGGTGGGTGTTGTCGGCACGCTCGGGGTCGGCACCGTGCTTGCCGGAACGGTAGGTGTCGAGGGTGCCGACGGCGACGCGGGCGTCGACGGTGTGCTCGGCGTCGACGGCGCAGGCGTAGTACTCGCCGGAACCGTTGGCGCGGCTGGATTCCCGGGCTGGACGGTGTCCTTCGGCTTATCCGGTGCCGGGGCACCCGCCGGACGCGGGTAGGCAGCGACCGTCATCAGGCTCATCGAATTGATGATCGAGCCGTAGGTACTCGTGACAGCCTTATCGGTCAGGTCGCACGCGTCGGTGAACTTGTGCACCTTGGCCAGATAGTCAGGCTTGAACACGTTGTCCAGCCAGTGCTGGCAGCGATTATTGATGCGTTTGCGGTATTCGTCTCCCGGCCCGACGAGGAAACTTCCCGATCCCTGACCTTCGTTCAAATCAGGAAAGATCTTCCGCAGTTTATCCAGCAAAGTGTCACCGAAGATGGAAGTGCTCACACCCACTGATGTGCCGGAGATGATGTCATCGATATCCTCCGGAGTCTTATCGGCGATCTTGATATCCTCGCCGTTCTGCAGGATGTAGCGCACCACCTCCGCCTTGATCTTGACCGCGGTTCGCAGTGCGTCTCCCGCGGCCGCAATCGTCTTCCAGGCGTCGTTCGCGGTCTTCCAGTCGGTGCTCGCGCGATCGATCTGCTGGTTCAGCATGATGGCGGCCGAATCGGCGGCCGCGCCTTGCCAAATGCTCCCGAGCACGTTCGACTGCGTCCGCTGCTTGTCTAGTTCCGAGTTCGTCACCTGCAGCGCCACTTGCAGCGCCGCCGCGAGGTCGCGCAGCTTGCCCTCGTCCATCCCGTTCTGCTCGTAGAACCGCTTGTGCAGCTGCGCGTAAGTCGACGGGAGTTCGTCTTTGTTGAATGCGCGCGTGAATCGCGGTTCGAACTTCTCGAAATACAACAGGCCGCGCGACCCGATATCCAGATACTCTTTGACGGTCGCGTTCGCGGGAACACTGAAAGCCATGTCCGCCCCTATGCCTTGTTACCGTTGTCGATCTTATCGATATCGAACGAAGTCTGTTCATCGGTATTCGAGATCTTCACCACGGCGGCCCCCACCGCTTCCCCCATGGCCAGCGTCGCCTCCGACCAGTTCCCGAGCCACGTGTAGATCGTTTCAAGCCCGGCCTGAATCTTGCGGCCCTGATCGCCGTAGTGCTCGCCCGCTTGGGCCGGGCCGAACATATGGTGACTCAAGTCCTTCGCGCGGTCCCGCACGGCATGTCCGGACATGCTCAGCTCATTGCCGAGCCGCCCCAACTCCCCCGTCTTGACGCCGACCAACTCGGATCCGGTCACGCGATCCCCTCCGTCCCTGCCTCGTACGATCTCCCCGGACTTACGTCGGCGCCGGGCGTCCCCATACTTCCTTCGACGCGGCACGACGACGTTCGGTTCCATCGAATCCGGCACAAGGCCGTCCCCGGGGAAAATCTACTTGGACGGAAACGGCACGAACAACCGGCCGACGACGAGCTACGTGCCGATCTTCCCGTGGTCGGTGCGCACCCACTCCGACGTACCGTCGGGATGCCGGTGGAATTCCCACGCCGCGTAGTCGCCGTCGCGCTCGACGACCGTGACGTGGTCGGCGAGGCCGTCGTGGTCGTAATCGGTCCAGACCTGCATCGAGTCGCCACCGTTGGTGGTGATGGTGTCGAGGGTGCCGTCACCATCGATGTCCTGGGTGGGGTGGTGCAGTTCGACGGCGCCCAGGCCGTCCAGCGACGAGGACGCGTCGATGCCGGGTAGTTCCAGACCCGGCAATTCACCCGAGGTGATCATTACTCCTCCTCAGCAGGACTCGTGGTGCTGTCATCCAATGACCCGACAACAACGCTATCGCTCCATCCTGACATCCATAGCAGCCCGACGCAGCCCCCTGGGCCTCACTTCTTCGGCATCAGCAGCCACAGCACCAGGTAGACGATGAACTGCGGGCCGGGCAGCAGGCAGGAAAGCACGAACAGCAGGCGCACGATATTGGCATTCCAGCCGAGGTATTCGGCGATGCCGCCACAGACTCCGGCGATCCACTTGTCGTGGGTGGAGCGGGCGAAACGGCGGGTAGGTGCGGTCATGGTCTTCCCTCTCTGATGATGATCTCTTCGAACTCCACTCTGCCGATCCGCACACCGTGGCACATCGGTCCGTGGTGCTATGCCGACCCTGATTTCCTACATCCCTGGTTCAGGGTGTTACCCCGAGTAGGGGGTGGGCTGCGCGAACACGGCAGACTTAGGAAAGTGAGTACCACTCTGCACGCGCGCGGACTGTCCGCGGGACACGGCGAACGCACCCTGTTCGACGACCTCGATCTCACCCTGGCCCCGGGTGACGTGATCGGCTTGGTCGGCGCGAACGGCGCGGGCAAGTCGACGCTGCTGCGCATGCTGGCGGACCGGCGCACCCCCACCGGCTCCATCACACTGAGCCCGCCCGACGCGACCGTCGGCTACCTCGCGCAGGAACCCGAGCGGGTGCCCGGCGAGACGGTACTCGAATTCCTCGGCCGCCGAACGGGTGTCACCGAGGCGCAGCGAACCATGGACGCCGCCGCGGAACGCATCGCCGACGGCGGCGAAGACGAGTATTCACCAGCATTGGAGCGGTGGCTCGCTCTCGGCGGCGCCGACCTCGACCAGCGCGCCGCGGAGGTCGCCGCCGATCTCGGCCTGATCGCCAGCCTGCCCACCGGCCTCGACACCCCGATGACGGGCCTGTCCGGCGGCCAGGCCGCGCGCGCGGGACTGGCGTCGGTGTTGTTGTCCCGCTTCGACATTCTGCTGCTCGACGAGCCGACCAACGACCTGGACCTGGACGGCCTCGCCCGCCTGGAGCAGTTCGTCACCGGTGTCCGGGTGCCGCTGGTGGTGATCAGCCACGACCGAGAGTTCTTGGCGCTGACCGTGAATCGGATCGTCGAGCTGGATCTGGCACAGCAGCAGGTCGGCGTGTACGACGGCGGCTACGAGGCGTACCTGACCGAACGCGAGATCGCCCGCCAGCACGCGCGCGAGGCCTACGAGGAGTTCGCCGACACCAAGGCGGGCCTGGAGGCGCGGGCGCAGATGCAGCGCAACTGGCTCGAGCACGGGGTGCGCAACGCCCGCCGCAAGGCCCGCGACCCGAAGAAGGTCGACTCGGACAAGGCGGGCCGCAAGATGCGCGCCGAGTCCACCGAGAAGCAGGCCGCCAAGGCCCGCCAGACGCAACGCCGCATCGAACGCCTCGACGCGGTCGAGGAGCCGCGCAAGGAGTGGGAGTTGCGGATGACCATCGGCGCCGCGCCCCGCAGCGGGTCGGTGGTGGCCACGCTGTCCGACGCGACGGTCACCCAGGGCGATTTCACCCTCGGCCCGATCACCACCCAGGTCGACTTCGCCGACCGGATCGTGCTGACCGGCGCGAACGGCTCCGGCAAGTCCACGCTGCTCGCGCTGCTGCTCGGAAAGATCAAGCCGCACACCGGATCCGCCACGCTCGGCTCGGGGGTGGAGATCGGCGAGGTCGATCAGGCGCGCGGCCTGTTCCGTGGCACCACCTCGCTGGCCGACACTTTCGGCGCGCAGATGCCGGACTGGCCGGACGCCGAGGTCCGCACCTTGCTCGCCAAGTTCGGCCTGCGCGGCTCACATGCGTTGCGCGCCTGCGAAACCCTGTCCCCCGGCGAACGCACCCGCGCCGCCCTCGCACTGCTGCAGGCGCGCGGCGTGAACCTGCTCGTGCTCGACGAACCGACCAACCATCTGGACCTGCCCGCCATCGAACAGCTCGAGCAGGCCGTCGAATCCTTCACCGGCACACTGCTGCTGGTCACCCACGACCGCCGCATGCTGGACACCGTCCAGGCCACCCGCCGCTGGCACATGGACTTCGGCAAGCTCACCGAAACCGCCTGACGAGCCGAACTCGTCAGGCGGCGTACGGATCAGACCGACCCGACGCGCTTGGCGAGGTCCTCGGCGAGCTGCCTGGCCTGGGCGGGATCGGTGGCTTCCACCATCACGCGAACCAACTGCTCGGTGCCGCTGGGGCGCAGCAGGACTCGGCCGGTATCGCCGAGGATGCGTTCGGCTTCCCGCACCGCGTCCCGGATTTCGGGTGCCGCCGCGACCAGCGATTTGTCGCTGACCGGTACGTTCACCAATACCTGTGGCACCGTTCGCAATACGGCGGCGAGGTCGGCGAGGCTGCGCCGGGTCCGTGCCATCCTGGCCATCAGCTTCAGGCCGGTGAGGATGCCGTCGCCGGTGGTGCCGAACTTCGGGAAGATGACGTGCCCCGACTGTTCGCCGCCCAGCGTATAACCGCCGCGGCGCAGTTCCTCCAGCACATAGCGGTCACCAACGGCGGTGGTGAGCAAGGTGATTCCGGCTTCCCGCATGGCGATGTGCAGGCCGAGGTTACTCATCACGGTGCCGACCAGGGTGTCCTTCGCCAGCTCACCGGCCTCGTGCAGATCGAGCGCGAGCACCGCCAGGATCGCGTCGCCGTCGACGACATTGCCGTCGGCGTCGGCCGCTAGGCACCGATCGGCGTCACCGTCGAGGGCCAGCCCCAGATCGGCGCCGTGCTCACGCACCGCCCGCTGCACCGTGTCCAAATGCGTTGAGCCGCAACCATCGTTGATATTGAGGCCGTCCGGCTCGGCGTTGATCGCGATCACCGTCGCGCCCGCCTCCCGGAACGCGGCGGGCCCCACCTCGGACGCCGCGCCGTGCGCGCAGTCGACCACCACGGTCAGCCCGGACAGGTCCTGCCCGGTCGCCTCGACCAGATGCTCGACGTACCGCTCATGGGTGCCCGCGACGCTGTACTGGTCCGGCACCACCTGTCCGTGGTCGCGCGCGCCGGAGGCGTTGACGACCCGGCCGATGCCGCGCCCGGTGGGTCGCAGTGCGGTGTCCTCGGCGAGCAGCGCCTCGATGCGGTCCTCGATGGCGTCGTCGAGCTTGTGCCCGCCCGCCGCGAAGATCTTGATGCCGTTGTCCGGCATGGGATTGTGCGAGGCGGAGATCATCACGCCGAAGCAGGCGTCGTAGAGACCGGTGAGGTAGGCGACGGCGGGCGTCGGCAGCACGCCGACCTGCAGCACGTTCACCCCGGCGGCGGTCAGCCCCGCGGTGACCGCGGCCTCCAGCATCTCACCGCTTGCCCTCGGGTCGCGGCCGACGACCGCGAGGGGACGCTCCTTGCCACTGCTCAAAATCTGGGCGGCCGCACCCGAAACGCGCAGCGCCAGTTCCGGACTCAACGACTCGTTGGCCAGCCCACGGATTCCGTCGGTGCCGAACAAACGTCCCATACCTCAGCCCCTCATCGGTGGATCCGCGGCGCGTCCGAAGACGACAGCCGGTGTTGCCACGAAGGGCACCCGAAACGCCGCGGCTTATACAGCACGAGAGCAGGCGACCAGCCGTTGCTGGAAGCCTGCTCTCGTACAGGTTGCCCGCCGACCGTACCGCCCCCGGCACCTCCAGGGTGCCGGATGACGGTGGTCGGCGAGGCCAAAATCAGCGCTTCGAGTACTGCGGCGCCTTACGCGCCTTCTTCAGACCGTACTTCTTACGCTCGACGGCACGCGGGTCACGCGTCAGGAAGCCGGCCCGCTTCAGGGCGGGGCGGTCGTCCGGGGTGACCTCGATCAGTGCGCGGGCAATGGCCAGACGCAGGGCGCCGGCCTGTCCCGACGGGCCGCCGCCGTGCAGCAGGGCGATGATGTCGAAGTTCTCGGCCCGCTCGACGGTCACCAGCGGCGACTTGACCAGCTGCTGGTGCACCTTGTTCGGGAAGTAGTCCTCGATGGTGCGGCCGTTGAGCACGAAGTTGCCGGAGCCCGGCACCATCCGCACGCGAACGACGGCTTCCTTACGACGGCCGACGGTCTGCACCGGGCGGTCGATCACGATCGGGGCGAAGGTCTCGACTGCGACCTCGGCCTCTTCGTAGCCTTCGCCGTCCTCGACAACCTCGGCGGCGTCGAATTCCTCGACGACGGCTTCCTCGTTGAATTCCTCAGGAGCGGTCACTGGGCCACCTGCTTGATCTCGAATGGAATGGGCTGCTGAGCGGCGTGCGGGTGGTTCGGGCCTGCGTAGACCTTCAGCTTGCCCGCGATCGCGTTGCCGAGCTTGTTCTTCGGGATCATGCCCTTGACGGCCTTCTCCACGAGCCGGTCCGGACGGCTCTCCAACACCTGACCGACAGTGCGCGACTTGAGGCCGCCCGGGTGCCCGCTGTGGTGGTGGATCAGCTTGTCCGCCTTCTTGTTGCCGCTGATGGCAACCTTGTCGGCGTTGATGATGATGACGAAATCGCCACCGTCGAAGTTCGGTGCGTAGGTCGGCTTCGTCTTGCCACGCAGCAGGTTCGCTGCTTGAACGGCGAGACGGCCGAGCACTACGTCAGTGGCGTCGATGACGTACCACTGACGGGTGACGTCACCAGCCTTGGGGCTGTACGTAGGCACAGTGCTTCCCTGTCTGTAGTCGGTGTTGCCGGCCAGGCATGTGGTCGAAGCTCCCGGCGGCCGGTGGAGACCCGGGATTCGATTGCACGACCGGTTGCCCGGCCGTCCATACGCCAACGAGCCACAATACCAGCCACGATCCGGCGATCGAAATCGCGTCAGATCTCGATCGGTGGCCCCGGATCGATGGCGCGGCGCGGGCCGGGCAGCAGGTAGCGCAGGGTATCGACGCCCGGCTGCCGGCAGTCCTGGTCCGCAGTCCCCTGGTCGTCACGTGCACCGCCCGCCGACAGACCGCGCACGGACGAGATGCCGGGATTGACCTCGTTGGTCACGTACGGCGTCAGCGGGCACACGATCGGGTCGGCCGCGGACGACGGCGCGGGTGCCGCGGTCAGCGTCACCTCGGCCGCGGTCAGCGCGACCCGATCACCGCCGCCCGGCAGCGCGACCACCGCCAGCGCCAGCGCGCCGACCACCGTGTGCGCGCCGAACAGGTTGTCCTTCATCTTGTTCCACAGTTTCCCCTTGCGGGGCCGGCCCTCGTCGTCGTCCTCGGACTCCGGCTCCCGCCACCCGTGCCGCCCGGGTTCGGCATCGGACTGCGGCGCCTGATACGACCGCGCACCGGGCGCCTGGCCGGCCAGTGGCGCGCCACCGGGCGGTCGACCCTGCTCCTCGGGATACTGCCCCGGCGGGCGGGTGAAGCGCTCGGCGAGATTCGGTGGCAGCCGCGGCACCTCGTCGCGGGTGATCCTGGTCGTCGGTTCCTCGCCCTGTGTCGGATAGCCGGGCCCGTATTGCACGGGCGGCACGGTCCGCGGCGGGGACGGATCCATGTGGGGTTGTGGCACGTCCGTTCGGCGCTGCGACGACTCCGCTTGGCGCTGCGCGGACTCGGCCTGACGATGTGCGGCACCGGCCTGACGCTGCCCGGGCGCCGCCTGCTGCGGTGCGGATTCCGCCCGATAGTGCCCGGCCGGATCGCGGTACTGCGGTCCCGGATCCTGGAACTGGGTGGGATCGACCCGCGGCTGCGCCGGCTCGGCATGCCGACCCGACGGCTCCGGCTCCTCGGCTTCGGTATCGGTCACCAGCAGGTGTGCCGCACCGAGCACGAGCGCGTGCATCGGATGATCGGCGACCTGCAACCGGTGGCCGAGATGGTTCTGGAAGGCCAGCCGCAGCGCGTCGTTGAAGCAGACGTTGCCCGACAGCAACACCGTCGAGGTGTCCGCGCCGATCGAGCGGGCCGCGGCCATCACCTCGATCACCACGTTGTCTGCGGACCTGGCATCGCGCATCGACTCCATGGTCACCGGCACGTCCACCGATTCGGTCGGCTGCTCGTCGTCGCCGTGCACCGCGACGACCAGCACGGTCCGTCCGTCGGAGTACACCCCGGTCGCGCCGATGCCGTGCGGCCTGGCCTGGTCCGGCGGGTGCACCAGCCCGAGCGCACGCACATAGCCGGACAACGCGACGCTCTCCGGCAGCGGCTCGACGGTCACGTCGAGCTGTTCCACCAGCCCGGCGTACACCTCGACCTTCTCGTCCGGCCAGCTGTCCGGGAACGGCAACGCCACCAGATCCGGCTTGCCGCGCAAGTGCTTACCGATCGAGGCCAATGGGTTGTACATCCTGGCCCGGAACACCAGCTCCGCGGGCCAAGTGGCCCCGGCCACCACGATCTGCGGATGGCCGAGAATGTCACGGACATCCGCGATCGCCATGCCGAGATCCGGTCGCTGCCGGTCCACGCCCGCCGTGTGCAACCGCCCCGACGAATCCGCCAGCAGATACGCCGGTGGTGTCCACATACCTTCCACCTGGACCGGGCGGATCGGTGTGCCACCGCCACCCGCGGCCACGGACACCACATCCCAGCCGAGATGTACCGCCCCTACTCGCACCGTCACAGGCATAAGTGTGCCTGGTGTGCGGCCGAGATGCTTGCTCTTGTCCGGAGCCCCCGGTAGTGGCCGGAAAATCGCTCGCCCGTCACGCCGCCGACGCCTTCAGTCGCAGCCGCCGCCAGGTGATGACGGCGAGCACCAGGGTGATCAGTACCAGCGCGGCGACGTCCAACGCCCAGATGCCCGGCGTGTGCTGCCATAACGTGTCCGGCTGCGCGCTGGGGAACACCTCACGAATGTTCACCGTCGAGGCACCGGCCGCATACCCCCAGCGCGCCGGGAACAACCAGGACACCTGCTCGAGCACCACCCGGCCGGTGACCGGGATCAGCCCGCCCGCCATCACCAGCTGCACCATGATGGCCACCACCAGCAGCGGCATCACCTGCTCGTTCGACTTGGCCAGCGACGAAAGCAGCAGGCCGACAACGACACAGCACACCGCGGTCAACGCGATGTCGATGTACAGCTCCCCGCTGCCCGAGGCGAGCACCGCGCCCTCGTCCGGCCGTTTCTTGCCCGCGAGCACGATGCCGACCAGCACCGCCGACTGAAACAGCGCGGTGATACTGAACACCGCGATCTTCGCCGACAGATAGGCCGACGGCAGCAGCCCGACCGCGCGCTCGCGCTGGAAGATGGTGCGCTCGCCGACCAGATCGCGCACGGTGAGCGTGGATCCCATGAAGCAGGCGCCGAGGATCAGCACGACGAGCAGCTGCTGGGTCTCGCCGCCGCCGGTGGGCACAAAGGTGCCGTCCGGCAACGCCTTCAGCGCGCCGCGCTGGAAACCGTCCTTGCCCGGCACCACCAGCGACAGCGCGCCGAGAATGAACGGCAGGATCACCAGGAACGACAGATAGCCGCGATCGGCCAGGATCAGCCGGATCTGGCGGCGCGACAGCGTCGAGAACTGTTTGCCGCCACTGGATTGCGGTGGTGAGCCCGCGGACCCGTACTGCTGGGGTGGCGGTGGCGGCGGTGGCGCGAACGCCTGCCTGGATCGATAGGCGGCGAACGCCTGATCCGGGTTGGCCGCCACGTTGGCGAAGATCTCCGCCCAGTCGGTGGTGCCGAGCGCCGCGCCGACCCCGGCCGGGTTGCCGCAGTAGGCGGTCTTGCCGCCGGGCGCGAGCAGCAGCACCTGGTCGCACATGTCCAGGTGGGCGATGGAGTGGGTCACCACGATCACCACGCGGCCCGCGTCGGCCAGCTCGCGCAGCATCACCATCACCTGCCGGTCCAGCGCCGGGTCGAGACCCGAGGTCGGCTCGTCCAGGATCAGCAGCGAGGGGCCGGTGAGCAGTTCCAGCGCGACCGACGCGCGTTTGCGCTGACCGCCGGAGAGCCGGTCCACCCTGGTGTCGGCATGCTCGGTCAGTGAAAGTTCTTTCAGCACACCGTCGATCACCTGTTGCCGGTCGGCCCTGCTGTTGTCCGGCGGCAGCCGCAGCTCGGCCGCGTAGCCGAGCGCCTGCCGCACGGTGAGCTGGCGGTGCAGCACATCGTCCTGCGGCACCATGCCGATCCGGGAGCGCAGCGCCTCGTACTCGGCGTGCAGATTGCGGCCCTCGAAGGTGACCACACCGCCGGAGGGCCGGGTGGTGCCCGCGATCAACCTGGACAGTGTCGACTTGCCCGCGCCGGACGGACCGATCAGCGCGGTCAGCGTGCCCCGGCTGGCCTGCATGTTCACATCGACCAGCAGCTGCTTGTTGCCCTCGACGGTGAACGCCACCCCGTGCACCGCGAGCCCCTGCTCGGCCACCGGCTTCTGCCGCAGCACCAAAGTGCCCTGCTGGACAACGAAGTCGATGTTGCCGATGGTGATGATGTCGCGCTCGCGCAGCACCGCCTGCTGCTGGCGGTGGCCGTTGACGAAGGTGCCGTTCGCCGAGCCGAGGTCCTCGATGGTCAGCCCGTCGCCCGCCGCGACGAGGCGCGCGTGCTTGCGCGAGGCCAGCGGATCGTTGACGACGATCTGGTTGTCGGTGGTGCGCCCGATCGTCAGGCCACCGGCGGGCAGCCGATCGGCCCTGGCGATCGGCGCGGTCGAGGCCCGTGCCCGCACCGGCGGCATGTTCGAGGTGTCGGCGCGGGTGGTCAGATTGACATTCACCTGCGGCGGCGCGTCCTGCGGCTGCTGATAGGCCGGGCGCTGGAACTGCTGGGCGGGCCGCTGACCCGACTGCGGCGGGTGCGCCGAGGGGCGCTGCGGGGGTTGTGGATTGGCGGGCAATAGATGGAGCAGCGGTCCACTGATCGCGTCGCCGAGGCGCACCTGCGTCGGCCGATCGATCGACACCGGTTGGGCGAGCCGGCGCGCGTCGACGAACACGCCGTTCGTGCTTCCGTTATCGGACAGCACCCAGGCGCTACCCTGCCAAGCGAGCGTCGCGTGTACCCGCGAAACCAGCGGGCTGTCGACGAAAAGCGTCACCTCCGGCGCACGGCCCATGGTGACCTGCTGGCTCGAATCGAAGACTCGTTCGTTTCCATCATGGCGCACGGTGATGGTCTGCGCCCCCGGTGAAGACATGCAGCGGATACTATTCCATCACCCGGACATCGGCGGTGCCCCCGACGCGCCTTTTGCCCCGATCCGGCGACGATATTGAACGTGATACCGGCCGATTCAGGGGGAGCCTTGCCGAAAGTCCGTGCGACGGCGATCATTACCGCCGTCTTGATCGTTGTGGTGCTGGTCGCGGGCTGCACCAGACTGGTGGACGGCCGCGCCGTCTCCATTTACGACGACCCGTTCAAGGTGGCGGGATTGCCGACCACGAGTGGTCCGAGCGGCCCGCGCGACGGTGTTCCGGACAGCCCCCTCAAGGCCACCAATGGTGACGGCGGCCCCGAGGACACCCTGGCCCTCAACGCCGTCGACGACATCCAGACCTACTGGCACGCCGAATTCGGCAAGGAATTCCAGAGCGGCGATTTCAAGCCGGTCGACACCCTGCTGTCCTGGAGCGCGAAGGCGCCACGCAGCGATGCACGGGAATTCTGTAAGGAGACCACCTTTCACCTGGTGAACGCGGCCTACTGCCGATTGGACAATTCCATCGGCTGGGACCGTTCCGTACTGCTGCCCGCGATGACCGACACCTTCGGCAAGATGGCCGTGGTCATGGTGCTCGCGCACGAATACGGGCACGCCGTGCAGACCATGGCCAGGCTGGTCGGCGCCAAAGACCCGGTGATCGTCAAGGAACAGCAGGCCGACTGCTTCGCAGGCGCGTTCATGCGCTCGGTCGCCGAGGGCAAATCCAAGCACTTCACCATCAACACCTCCGACGGCCTCAACAACGTGCTCGCCGCCACCGTCGCCATCCGCGACTCCGACCCGAGCGACCCGGAGAGCGTGCACGGCTCGGCCTTCGAACGCGTCACCGCGGTGCAGGCCGGTTTCACCGATGGCGCGAAGGGCTGCAAGCGCATCGACATGGACGAGATCAACCAGCGGCGCGGCTCGTTGCCGAAGGATTTCAACGGCGACACCGGTCGCGGCGAATACGAGATCAACAAGGACACCCTGGTCGAACTCAGCAAGGCCCTCGGCGCGCTGCTGCCGACCAAGCCTTCGCCGACCTACGACTACTCCGGTGCGAAGATCAACTGCCCCAACGGCGTCGCCACCGAGCCGGTCAGCTATTGCCCGGACACCAACACCATCGGCACCGACATTCCCTCCCTCGCCCAGCGCGGCACCTCGAACTGGGATGTCGACGATCCGCTGCCGTTGAAGGTGACCGGCGACTACAACGGTTACATAGTCTTCATTTCCCGATACACCCTCGCGGTGCAGAAGAACCACGGCCAGGACCTGATCGGCCCGAAGACCGGGCTGCGGGCGGCCTGCCTGTCCGGGGTGGTCACCGGCAAGCTCGCGGCGCCGAACCGCCCGACCTCGCAGGGCGACATCGGCCTTGCCGCAGGCGATCTCGACGAAGCGGTATCCGGCCTGCTCACCGACGGATTGGCGGCCAGCGACGTGCAGGGCAACACCGTGCGCAGCGGCTTCGCCCGCGTCGACGCGTTCCGCGCAGGCGTGATCAACGGCGAAAAGACCTGCATCTCGAGGTATTCGTAATCGGCTAGCCGCCGAAGGGCGGTGGAGCGGTGTGTTCGAAGCGCAGGACGCGGTTGCCGAGCATGACCTCGGCGCCGGGCACCAGGACCATGGATTGGTTGGGGGCCAGGCGAATCCAGTCGCGGTAGCCGGGCAGGCGGGTGCGGGTGCCGTTGGTGGAGCCGCGATCCACCACGGTCACATCCCAATTCAGTAGGTGGATCTCGGCGTGCGCGCGGGACATGCCGCCGGAGGAGTCGTCCACCCGCAGCGGGACCAGCCCGCGCTGCGCGGCGTCGGAATGTTCTGGGTCGCGGCCGATCACGGCGTCGGCGGCGAGCACGTAGGTCATGCCGTCGTCGAGGATCAGCATGCCGAGCGGCGGGCGGATCACCTCGATCAGCGCCTGGGTCTGATCCACCGGCATGCCACAGACGGTGCAGAACGCCGCGCGCGGATCGCTGGGATGCGCTCTGGCGCACTTGAATCCCATCACCTTGACGGTGAGCGCGGTGGCCTTCGCGGTCGCCTCCAACCGGCGCTGCAGCTCCGGATCGGGCGGCGGGGCCGGGGTGGTTCCGCTCCCCTCGGTGTGCGCGTTGTGCAGGTCCTCGTCGGGTCCGTGCGCGGCGGTCGAGGCCTGACTTCCGGTGTGCGGCTCCGGTTCTCGCTGCTCTTCGGGCAGGTCGTGGTCGATCCGCGCGGTCGGCAGCCGTTCCTCTTCGTCGTGCTGCCGCGGGCCCGTGCGCGGCAGGCCCGACAGCGCCCTGGTGCGCACCTCGTCGGACCAGATGATCGCGCCACCCGCCTGTGCGATGCCCTCGACCAGCCAGCCGATGCCGCGCTGCGCGGGCAGTTCGGGGATCCGACCCTTCGCGTCGTCGGCGAACAACGCGACGGCCCGGGCGGGCACGCCCGCCACCCGGTCCACGGTGAACGCCGCGTCACCGCCCCGATACCGCTCGACCGTGCCGTGCCCGGCCAGCACCGCCGTCACCGCGCCGTGCAGAAATACCGCCACCCCACCGTTTTCCGCGGTGGACAGGATGCCGAAATCGATCGGCTCCCCCGGACTGATCTGCTCGGCGTGCTTCATCAGCCACCGGGTGGCCTGGCGCGCGATCAACGCCCCCGGCCCTTTCGGCTGCTGCTCGGTCGCCTCGCGCACCAACTCGGCCAACGATTCCAGGGCGAGTACGGCGGGCGAATCCGGTGTCGGCCTGCCCTGTCCGCGATGCCCGACCACCACCACCGCCCCCGCGACACGCACCACCGCGTGACCTCCGACGACGACCTCGACCTGCCGGTCCATCAGAGGTATCGGCCTCTGCCGAGCACGCGGTCCGGGGTCGTCGTCACACGAACCAGGGTATTGCAATCCGACAACTATCGACCCCCCTCGCAGGCGTCCGTCCGGTAACTTCAGTGACAGCACGTGAAGAAACGAGGACCCGTCATGGTTCGGACATCGCGAATCGCGCTTGCCGCGTCGTGTATCGCATTGGCTGGTCTTTTGACCGGGTGCGGCGGCGTGCGGGGCACCGCAACCGCGGGCGAAGTCGACGTACGCCAGCTAGAGGTCGGGACCTACGCGGTCGACCGTCACCAGTACAACCAGGACCCGGGCGACAAGGCCGCGCTCCTCGAGGGCATGCGCATGTCGGACGCGGTGGTCCCGACCGTGCAGATCGATCCGTCCCTCAAGGTCGGCCGGGGCAGCACGGTGATCGCCGACGCCGATCAGGCGCTGGATTTCGTCGCCAAGGTCTCCAAGCCCGTCTTCGACGACCGCAAGCTGATCACCGGCTACGCCGCCAGCGGCGCCGACCAGCCCGACCCGGCCGGGCAGACCAACCCGGCCCCCGACGCCACCGCGGTCACCACCGCGCTGTTCCGCTTCCCCGACCCGGCGGTCACCAAACTCGCCGCCCGCGAGCTCGAGGACGTCGACATCGCCATCTCGCCGGACAACCGCAAACTGCCGTCGACCAAGTACCCCGACGCCTATATCCATTGGCGCCCAGGCGTTCCCACCGTCGGCACCTTCATGGCCTACAAGGAATTCGTCATCTCCCTGTTCATCCAGCGCCCGCGCGCCGACAGCGCCGACCTGACGAGCTGGGTCGACAAGACGCTCGCCGCGCAGGTCGCCCAGCTGGACAAGTTCCAGGCGACGCCGCAGGACCAGATCAAGAATCTGAAGGTCGATCCCGACGGACTGCTCGCCCGGGTCGCCGTCAGCGATCGCAAGAACCGCGCCCCCGACGCCGCCACCTTCGCCATCTTCGGCCCGCACTATATGGTGCACCGTGCCGAGGACGAATCCGCGCACCTGCGCCTGGTCGACGACGCGGGCGTCGACCGCCAGGCCATCGCCGACGACAGCTACGTCGCGCGCACCAGGGACACCGCCGCCGCGCAGAAACTGGCCGACGGTCTGATGGAAAGCGAAGGGGCGCACTACGACACGCTCGGCGCACCCAAGGACGTGCCCGGCGCCAAATGCTTGCAGCTCAATAGCAAAGGCAATCCGGACCGCGAATACAAGTTCCGGTGCTACGTCTCGTACAAGCGTTATGTGGGTGTCGTGACCAGCGACAAAGAACCGGATGTCCGGCAGAAGGTGGCCGCCGAGTACGCGCTACTGGCGAACAGTCTGTGAGGTCGGATCCCGAACGTTGTGGTCGGGTGCCGCGGTGGGTGGTGACGTAGGATTCCGCGGGTACCACAGCCGTCAGGGGGAGATGTTGCAGCTCAGCGCGCGGACGACGCCGCGAAGAACGGCGTATGCCCTGGTCATGGCGGCAGCATTGGCGTTCGTCAGCGGCGGGTGCGGATCGGATGAGCAGCCTGCGGACCACTCGGCTCCCGCCGTTGATCTCGGCAAGCTGGACGTCGGGAATTACGATTCGAATCCGCGTCAATTGGGTGCGGTGAAAAGTCTCGAACAGGCTCGGATAATCGAAGCGGAACGACTGGGCAATTTCGTGCCGGTGCCGCGGGACATCGATCCCGGGTTCGTGCACAGCAATCCGTTCATCGCCACAGTCTTCACCGACCCGAAGTTCGCCCTCGGCAGGATCATGGCTGTCGACCGGTTCGCCGAGGCCGCACCGGATTTCGTCGCAGGCTTCCAGGCCTTCGGCCGCACCGAAGAAGGTCCCCGTGGCGTCGATTTGATGAACGCGGTCATGATCTTTCCGGACGAACAGAAGGCCGCGGACGCGGCGGTCGCGCTGGAGCGGGTCGATCACGAGGCCAGCGACCGCAATACCACCGTGGCGATACCGAAATACCCTGCGGCACATGCACACTGGCAACCGAACCAGCAGTCGATCGGATCCTGGTATGCCACCGGCAAATTCGTCGTCTACACCTGGATCTATGACTACCTGAAGATCTACCTGGAAAAGGTCGATCTACCCGCATTGCTTGCGCTGGTGGAGAAGAGCCTCGACACGGTGGTTCCGTCCATCGCCGAGTTCAGTCCGACCCCGCCCGACAAACTCATGAGCCTGCCGATCGACCTGGACGGCATGCTCAACCGCACCATCGCGCGACCGACGGAAGACGCGTGGCTCAATCCGCCCGGCGCGTACAACGCCCGCACCGCGCTCCATCTCGTCAGTGACCCGGCCAGCACCCTCAGCGCCATCGAGAAAGCGGGCGCCGACAGGTACGCGACGAATGGCGTCGAACTCTATCGAGCCCGCGATTCCGCTGCGGCCGAGACGCTGCAAAAAGACATCGGTGCTCTGACGAAGCGGTTCAAGAAAGCCGACTCCCCGGCGGGTCTGCCCGCGGCCGAGTGCCGGGAGTACATCGGGCGGGGAAGCCTGGCGATTCGCTTCTACTGCTCGGTGTCCTACGACCGCTATGCCGCCTTCTCCGCGTCGCACCAGTTGCTGGACGCGCAACAGCGGATCTCCGCCGAGTACACGTTGTTGGTGAATACCCGATGAAGCGCGCGTTCGTCCTGCCCTTCGCCGCGTTGCTGGCGGCGAGCCTCACCGCGTGCGGATCGACCACGGCCGGGACCTCGCATCCCGCCGAGGTCGACATTCGCAAACTCGATGCCGGGTCCTATCCCACCGAGCCGCCCAATGCGCATGACGACGACTACCTGCCCGATTTCACCAGCATGCCGCACGTCGCCGCAATGCGATTGTCGGACTACGTGCTGCCTGCCTATGAAATCGACCCGGACCTGAAATTCGGTCAACGACCCGCCGAGATATCCCGCGGGCTGCTTCCGGCCGAGCTGGGTAACGAAGACGATTTGAAGCCGATCGCCGACCGGAACAAATTGCTGTTCGGTTTCCGGACAACCGGTTTCGATCAGAAAACGTCGATCGTCCCCTCGAGCTGGCCGATCAAGACAACTCAGCGCGCGACGGTGATCTCGACCATGGTCATGCAGTTCCCCGACGCCGAGCGGGCCACCGCCGCGGCCGCGGAGTTCTACGACGCGGATCTGAGCGCCAACCGGGATAACAATCAGCCGGTCGCTCTGCCGAAATACACTACCGCCCACGCACATTGGCGGCCTGGCACGCCATTTCTGCGCTCCACCCTCGCCCGTGGGCCTTATGTCGTCGCTTTTCTCGTCTCTACCAGCGAGCCCGACCTGAACGCACTCACCGCGCTCGCCGAAAAGTCCTACGACGCCCAGCTTCCCGTGCTGGACCAGCTGAAACCACTGACGGATGAAGAACTGTTCCAACTGCCATGGGACCCCGATCACCTACTGAGCCGCACGTTGAATCCGATCGCGGTCGAGATACCTGCGATCGGCAGCCAGGCCCTCTACGATGTGCGCGGCATCACCCAGTATGCCGACGATCTGAGTGTCGCAAAGCAACGCTTCAGTGCGATGAATGCGAATCGGTTCGCCGTTTCCAATGGCACGATCGTGGCCCGCACGTCGGATTCGGCGGCAGCGAAGAAGATTGTTGCCGAACGACTTACCCCCGCACCGGCGGCGCGCGATGCCGACGCCCCGCCGAATGTGCCGGATTCGACCTGTGTCGAGAACAAGCGCGACCCCGACGACTTCGAGACGAAAAGATTCACCTGCGTCGTCGCCTACCGTCAATACGCGGG
The DNA here is from genome assembly GCF_042727395.1 of Nocardia sp. NPDC060255. Taxonomy (NCBI): domain Bacteria; kingdom Bacillati; phylum Actinomycetota; class Actinomycetes; order Mycobacteriales; family Nocardiaceae; genus Nocardia; species Nocardia sp. NPDC060255. The sequence goes on from NZ_JBHXAU010000016.1 coordinate 19,395, forward strand.
ATTCGTCACCGGGGATCAGTTGCTCGATGTACAGCAACGCGCCGCCGCACAGTACGCAATCTTCGCGAACAGCCGGTAATGCTACGCACCGAGCCCACCCCGTGCGGTCCAGTATGCTGCCGCATGGGGAGCACGGACTCAGGAGATTGTGGATCATGGCGATAAGCCCCGGCACCATCGTGGGCGGGTACCGCGTCCAGGGCGTGCTCGGTGCGGGCGGCATGGGCACCGTCTACCTCGCCAAACACCCCAGTCTGCCGCGCATGGACGCATTGAAGGTGCTCAGCGGCGAACTCAGCAACGACCACGAGTTCCGCACCCGCTTCGAGCGCGAGGCCAATCTCGCCGCCGGCCTCGACCACCCGAACATCGTCTCGGTGTACAACCGCGGTGAAGAAGACGGTCAGCTGTGGATCGCCATGCAGTACGTCGACGGCACCGATGCCGCAGCCGAGTTGGCCCGCGACAAGCGTGCGATGAATCCGCTTCGCGCACTGCGCATTACCACCGAGGTCGGCAAGGGCCTCGATTACGCGCATCGAAAAGGGTTGCTGCACCGCGACGTAAAGCCCGCCAACTTCCTGCTCTCGTCCACCGAGGGTGACGAAGAGCGCGTCCTGCTCACCGATTTCGGCGTCGCCAAATCCAACGACGACACCACCGAGCTCACCCAGACCGGCAGCTTCGTCGCCACCATCGCCTACGCCCCGCCCGAGCAACTGGTCGGCGGCCACCTCGACCACCGGGCCGACATCTACAGCCTCGCCTGCGCGTTCTTCAAGCTGCTCACCGGCCGAAACCCTTATCCGGCAACGCAACCCGCGCTGGTCATGATGGGACACCTGCACGAGCCGCCCCCGCTGGCCACCGCGGTCGATCCGGCGCTGCCGCCCGCCATCGACCATGTCTTCGCCAAAGCGATGGCGAAAGATCCCACCGATCGGTTCAACAGCTGCCGGGAATTCACCGACGCGGCGGCGAGCGCCCTCTCCCCCGGCTACCACCCGGCCCCTACCGGCACCTCGCCGGCCTATCCCGTTCAGGCCTTCGATCCACGCCCGAATACCGATCCGCGCGTTGCGATTTCGGGTCCACACACGCAGGCGGCGGCTCCCAGCTCCCGCCGACGATGGGTCATCGGAGCCGGCGCGGGTGTCGTCGTTATCGCGCTGGCAGCGGGTCTCGGGATCTGGGGACTCGGTGGTAGCGACAAGCCCGGCACCAACGCGGTCGCTACCACTACGGCCAACGCCACGGTCGCCGTGAGTGCATTGCCGTCGATCGAGCAGGCCCGCGCCACCAATCCCGCCTTCCGCGGCAAGACCATCACGGTCGTGGATGTGCAACGCTCGGTCGCTTCGAGCAAACCGGTGTCGATCTACCTCGGCGGCAGCACCCAGTCGAAGTTCCTCGAGGACCTGGGCTTCGTCTACAACTTGAACTACGTGACGCAGGGTGGCGAACCATCACCGCGCGCGATGAAATCGGCGGACTCGCTCGAGGTGGCGTCCGACAGCTACGTCCTCGCGGTGCGCACCGACGAAGACGCCGGCGGTGGCGGGCTGCGCGGGCTGCCCTACCAGGTCGCGGGCACCCGGGCCACCGTCATTCCGCTCGACGACCCCGAAGCCGTGGCCGCCTTCCGCAATTGGACGCCGGCCTCGGAGCAGACCCTCCTCGACAAGCTGGTCCCGCTGCTGCAGAAGCGCGTGAAGTAGCTCGAGCGGTGTCGCGGGACGACTGTCCCGGATGTTATGTTGCCGGCTGCGATACGTCCGCCGCCGGCTTGGTCAGCTCGCACGAATGCCCTGTGGAGAACACCGCTCGATGGCTCGTCCTCCTGCTCGTCAGCTGATGGAGGAACGATGCGGAGAACGCTGGCCGCCGGACTGGCCGTCCTGGCGATGGGCACCGCGGGATGCGGATCGGACTCCCCGCCACCATCGCCCGCCATCGATATCAGCCAGCTCGACGTCGGCAGCTATGCGACCGCACCACGCCAGATCGGCAAGCCCCGTTTCGATCACGCACGACTCAGCGAAGGCCAGCGCCTCGGCGGCTTTGTCCCCCTACCGATGGACATCGACCCGCGATTCATCTTCCAGCCCTACTCCGAGACCGGCCCGGTGCTGGCGTTCATCGAAACTTTGTACAGCCTCAACCTGTCCATTGACAGCTTCAAGGCGAATGCACCGGGCTTCATCGCCGGTTTCGATGGCCTGGCGTACTCCGAAAACGACGTTTCGATCGCCACCTCCCTGTCGAACGCAGTGCTGCTGTTCGCTGATCAGCAATCCGCCGCGTCGGCCACCGCAGCGCTCGCACACGCCGTCGCCGCAAAGCAGGATTTGCGCGAACCGGTCGCCATCGGCGAGCACCGAGACGCTCTCGCGTTCTGGAAGCCGGGGACGCAGGAGCTCTACTCGTTCCAAGCCGACGGACCTTACGTGATCTACACCGAAGTCAAGGACCAAGCCAAGATCGCAGTCGGCACCACCGATCTACCTGCCATGATCTCCCTCGCGCAGAAGAGTCTCGATACGGTCGGCACTCGGCTGCGCGGGTTCCGGCCGACACCCCCGGACCAGCTGACCGATGTCCCCATAGACCACGACGGCATGCTCGGCCGTTCCCTTCCGCGACCGAACGAAGACGGTTGGCGCAACCCACCCGGGCTGTACGACCGCACCGGCGCGCTGAATCTGAGTAGCGATCCCGTGCGAGACAAGAAGCTGTTCGACGAAGCAGGCGTCGACTGGCTGGTATACAACGCCGGATATCTATACCGCGCCGAAAATCGGAAAGGCGCACAGCTCATTCGAGACAGCCACAGCGCACCGAGCAAGCTGTATCGCCGCATCGATCCGCCGAAGACGCTACCCAATGCACGCTGTCGCGAGTTCCGCCTGAAAGATGTGTTGACCAACAGGTTTCATTGCATAGCGTCCTACGATCGCTACACCGCCGAGGTCTGGTCGAATCAGCTCATCGACGTGTACCAACGGATCTCGGCGCAGTATGCGATTCTCGCGAAGGCGACGTGAGTCGCAGGTCGCGGGACGACGGCCCCGGGTGTTATGTTGCCGACTGCGATACGTCCGCCACAGGCTTGGTCAGCGCGCACGTATACCTCGGGGGGATAACTGGTTCGATGGCTCGTCCTCCTGCTCGTCAGCTGATGGAGGCAACGATGCGGAGACCATTCAGAACGCTGGCCGCCGGACTGGCCGTCCTGTCGGTGAGTACAGCGGGATGTGGGTCGCAATCCCCAGCCCCACCGCCTGTCGTCGATATCAGCCAACTCGATGTCGGCAGCTATGCGACCGCACCACGCGAGATCGGCAAGCCTGGATTCGACCGTGCGCGACTCAGCGAAGGCCAGCGGCTCGGCAGCTTTGTCCCGTTGCCGATGGACATCGACCCTCGGTTCACCATCCAGGCAGGCTCCGAGACCAACCTGACATCGGGATTCATCGAAACCCTATATTCTCTGGAACTTTCCGCTGACAGCTTCCGGCCGATTGCACCGGGCTTCATAGCGGGTTTCTACAGTCTCGGGTATTCCGAGAAAGACACGCTGATCGCCACCTCGATGACGAACACTGTGCTGTTGTTTTCCGACCAGCAGGCCGCCGCACTGGCCGCCCCGGCCCTCGCGCAGGCCGTGGCCGCGAAGAGAGGACTGAGCGAGCAGGTCAGCATAGGAAAACTTCCGGACGCGCACGCGTTCTGGAAGCCCGGGACACAGGAGCTTTACACGTTCCAGGCGAGTGGCCAGTACGTCATCTACACCGCGATCAAGGACCACGCCAAAATCACGCTCGACACCACCGATCTCCCCGCCATGGTCGCGCTCACGGAGAATTGCCTCGACGTGGTCGGCGCGCGGCTGCGTGAGTTCCGCCCGACACCACCGGACAAGCTGACGGATATCCCCCTTGACCACGACGGCATGCTCGGGCGCTCACTGACGCGGCCGAAAGAAGACGACTGGAGTAACCCTCCCGGCCTGTACGACCGCAACGGCGCGCTCCATCTGACCAATGATCCGGTACGCGATAAGAAGCTGTTCGAGGAAGCCGGGGTCGACTGGATGGCGAACTACGCTGGACAGCTCTTCCGCGCACAGAATCCACAAGGTGCGCAACGCATTCGAGACAGTCACAGCGCCCTGAGCAAGACCTACCACAGCACCGAATCGCCGAAGAATCTTCCCGACGCACGCTGTCGCGAGCTCCGCGTGAAGAATTTGTTCATCCCCAGGTTTCACTGTGTCGTGTCCTACGACCGTTATTCCGCGGAAGTGTGGTCGGATCAGCTGATCGATGTGCACCAACGGATCTCGGCGCAATACGCGATTCTCACGAAGGTGAAGTGAGCCGCATGGTCAGCAGAAGCGTACGACTCACCGCAGCTACCGTCGCGCTGCTCGGCGTTGCCGGGTGTGGATCATCGGTGACCGGCCTCCCGACGGCGGGCGAGGTAGACGTCCGCACCTTCGATGTCGGCCAGTACCCCACCGAGCCGTTCGACACCTATGAGGAATACTCACACTCGCTGCCCAGAGGAACCTCGCTGGCGATCTCGCGCCTGGCCAACCATGTGGTGACAGGCATCGATATCACCCCCGAGCTGCGGTACGGCACCGGCGTCCAGGAGATCACCAAACCCGACGACGTCAAGAACGTCTTGGCGGAGCAGAGCGTACCGATCGCCGCGCGCAACAAGATTTTGTTCGGGTTCGCTTCCGGCAGTAGCGATTTCCTGCCGCAGCCTGCGGTTGCGGTACCGCCGGAATCGACACTGACCACGGTGACCGTCATGCAATTTCCGGACCACGAGTCCGCCGAGCGGGCCGCGACAGAATTCGACCAGGCCGATTTCGCCGTGGCTCCGGACCAGAACGAGCGCGTGCAGCTCGCGAAATACCCACTGGCGCATTCTCATTGGCGGCCCGGATCGCCGACGATCGGTTCGGTAATCGCACACGGCAACTATGTGATCAACACATTCATCTCCGCCGCCCAGCCCGATCTCGCCGCCCTGACCACCCTTGTCGAGAAGGTCTACACAGCACAGCTGCCGATGCTCGACACACTCACACCCCTGACAGCCGAACAGGTCCTGAGATTGGACCTCGACCCGGAGGGCGTGATCCGTCGAGTCCTTAATCCGACGAAGCTACCCGTCCCCGAGGTCGGCGGGCTCGCGGCATACGAACTGCAGGGATTTCTGCATTGGCAGACCGACCGCGCGGCGGCGAAGAAGCTTTACGCGAATGGCGAGCGGTTCATTTTCTCGGACGCCTACTCGGCGACGACGAACAGCTACACCAGAGGAATCGCCCAAAGCTTCGGAAAGGGAATTGGGCGGTATCTGGACGGAGCCATCCTGATCCGAACGCGCGATACCGACTCGGCTCGCGCACTGTGGTCGACCATTCTCGACGCACCGGATGCCGGCCAGGCGCCGACAAACGTCCCGGACAGCAAATGCGCCGAGCTTCCGACGGATCGATACGTCAAGGACTGGGTTTGCGCCGTGCGGTATCGCAACTACGTCGGCTATGTCTGGAGCACTCAACTGCAGGACACGCAGCAACGCGCGGCAGCTCAGTACGCGCTACTCGCCAACAGCCAGTAGGCGCGGCCCTGCCACCACTGACGTTTTCCTGTCGATATACCTGCGATCTGCTGTAGCGGGAGCCATAGTGGTTGGGTAAGGTACAAGCAGCCAGCCCACTCGCCAATCAAGACACCAGCGAGCAGGGGGAAGGAGGGGAGCCGAGCGCTGGCGTTGCAAGCATGCCAAGATGACTACGTCCGTCACCTGACGAGCGGCCCACATCCGGCCCCGACAGTGCAGACGAGCAGGGCAAGGGACGCTGGGGTCTGATCTCCGTAGGGGGAGATCCAAAATTTCTCGAGTCGGATGGAACCGATCAGACCTATCGAGCGTCCAATCAGATGTACAGGCCAACTGGGGGCTTCTGCCGTTGGCCGAGACGGGAAACCGAGAAGGAGCCGAAATGGCAGGACAGCTCGAAGCGAATGACACCATCATCGCGAAGTTCGCAGAAAACTGCAGGGATCGTCACGCCGCCCTGCAGAACGCGATCACCGCGCTGAACACGAAGTCGGATGACACCACGGCGACCTGGAAGGGTCAGGCCCGGGGCGCGTTCGACACGCTGATGGACAACTACTTCGCCCAGGCGCGCAAGCTGAACGACGCACTGGACCAGACTGCCGACAAGCTGACCAAGGCCGGCAAGGCCTTCGCGGCGCAGGACGAGCAGTTCGCCCAGCAGGTGGCGCAGCAGGCTTCCAGCCTGACGCTTCCCTGATCGATCAGCCGAACACCAGATACCAAGGAGGAGCCCCAGATGACAGCGAACGACCCCAGCACGATTTCCTCTAACTTCGGAGCGGTCGAGGCTGGCGCCCAGTCCATCGTGTCCGAAGCGAAGAACATCTCGAGCATGCTCGAGGACTTCCACAAGCAGGTCACCGACTTCGTGACCAACTACTGGAAGGGTGACGCCAACGACGCGTTCGCCCAGCTCCAGACGCAGTGGAACACCAGCGTCACCCAGCTGAACGCCACGCTGGAGACCGCTGGCCGGGCAGTCAGCTCCGGTAACACGGATCTGCAGAGCACCGACACCAGCCTCGCAGGACTTTTCTGAGAACCCTGTCTCGGCCAATTCGGCCCCCGGCAAGCTACTTGCCGGGGGCCGAATTATGTGAGTTTCAAACATAGTCGTGCGGCGGTGCGCGGCTACTCGCCTCCGACATCGAGAGATACCTGGGCTTTTCGGCCCAGGTGCCACGCCTTCGCTATCCAGTAATACTTCGTGACGGCGGGGCCGAGGTTACTGAATCACGCGGACTGAACTACCGAAGTTCTCGCAGGTAGTCGATAAAGACTGCCAATCGTTTCCAATATATTGGCAGCCGATACTGACCTGAATTCCGTACTCCAGCAACACATGCCAGCGGACGGTCGAGCCGTCGCCGGGTCGTTCGGTGTACGCAAGGGTGGATCGGCCGCCGTAGACGACGTCGCGCTGCAGATCGGACATCACGCCGGCGGGACGCTGGTTCATCTGGGTTTCGAGCTTTGCCGCGACCTGCTCGTAGCTCGCGCCCGCTGCGACCGGGGTTTGCGTCACTGTGACACGTAGGCGGGCACCGTCATCCGGGGACAGATCAACTCGGGATTTGCCGTTGGCATCGGGGGTCGACGCGATGTGCCAGCCATCCGGGGCCTGAAAGCGTACGCGGCCATACGTTTCCGGCCCGGCAGTGGTGGTCGGCGCGGTCGCACTGGTCGTCGGCGCCGCGGCACTGCTGCTCGGCGCGGCTGCGTTAGGTACAGCGGCAGGAGTGTCGTCGGATCGATTCAGCAGCACAACGCCGCCCACGACAACGGCCGCAACCACGACCACTGCGGCGATGGCCGCGCCCACATAACCGAGGCCACTGCGGGGCGGCCGCTGGGCGGCGGCGCGTGCACGCAGCGGCTGCATCCACTCGGTCTGCGACAGGATGGACGGCACCTCCGGCTGGTGCAGCGGTTCCGTCTGATGACCGCGAATGAGCTCGGGCCCGGTGAGTGCCCGCAACCCGACGCCCGCACCGCACCGCTGTTGCACGGCGGCGCGCAGGAGGTCGAGTTTGCCTGCATCGGTGACACCGACGGTTTGGGCAAGGTCGGCGGGCTGCCCGTCGAGCACCCGGTCGATCAACGCACACAGGGCGGTGAAGCCGGGCGATTCCGGCAGTACTTCGGCGAGCGCGAGAGTTGGCTGGTGCTCGCAGGATTCGATGTGCACACCCTGGTGGCTGCGGATGACCGCGGTGGCCGTGGTGGTGAGGGCGCCGAACTCCAGCACCAGCGTGCGACGGCTGTGGCTGGTGCCCTCGTCCGCCGCTACGGCCCGCACCGCCAGGTCCTCGAACACGACACCCGTCGTGAAGCGACGAGCCGCCTGGTCCAAGACGGAGCGACGCGACGCACCCCATTCGGTCGGGCAGATCAGGGTGATCCGCTCACACGGCGCGGCAATGCGCAGGTTCTCCAGCACCGCGGCGAACACCGCGGTCAGCGCATCGATAACGGACGGGACGCGCGGCAGCAACGCCACAGCCTCGGCCGCCACATACTGCACCGCGGAACTCACCTGGGTCGGCGGAGTCAGCGACTCACCGACCACCAGATCGAACCCGTTGCTGCCCAACACGATCGAGGGTGGCAGGTCCCAGTGCGTCGTCGCGCCACGCGCCCAGACGCGCGTGTCGGTGACAACCAGCTCGACGGTGGACATCAGTTCTGTGGCGGCGTCCAGGCCGTCTGGATCAAACCCTCGAAGTTTCGAGTGACATATGTGCCGCGCCCCGGCGGCATCGCGCTCGGCCGCGTCACACCCATCAGCACACCCTCGTCGCGGCTGCAGCTCATGATCAGACCGGCCGATCCGAGGTCCTTCATCCTGGCCAGCGTCGCCTCGAACATGGCGCGGCCCGCGCCACCCGAACGCCGGGCGATGATCAGATGGAAACCCAGGTCGCGGGCGTGCGGCAGATGCTCGAGCAAGGCCTGGACCGGATTGCCGCTCGACGTGGACACCAGGTCGTAGTCGTCGATGACCACATACAACTCGGGCCCGCTCCACCACGAGCGGTCCCGCAGTTGCTGCGGCGTCACGTCCGCGCCCGGCGTCCTGTTGCTGACGTACGCGGCGAGATCGGCCATGTTCTGGGTGAATTGAGGCGCGGTCGAGCCGTATCCGGCGAGGTAGCCTTCCGGCACCATGCCGAGCATCGAGCGCCGATAGTCGCCCATGATGATCCGCGCACTGTCCGGAGTGTTCGACGCGCAGATGCCCTCGACGATGGAGCGCAGCAGCGCCGTCTTTCCCTTCTCCGTATCGCCGATGATGATGAAATGCGGGCTCTCGGCGAAGTCGATGTATACCGGCGCCAACTCGGCTTCGTTGATACCGATGGGGATTCGCATGCACTTGACCGATTGGTCGACCTGCGAAGGCCAATTGCCTGCCAGGTACAGCAGCTGCTCGCGCGCAAGTTCCTCGGGCAGCATGCGCACCGCCGGTGCCGGACGGCCTGGCGTCAACCGCGCGATCGTCGCGACCGCATCGCCGACGGCCTGGCCGATATCGGTCGGGTCCGAGCTGCCATCGATGCGCGGCAGACCGGTGAGCATGTGCAGACAGTCCGGCGTCATACCGCGACCGGGACGAGCCTGCGGAACCATCGAGGCGAACTTGCGACCGAGATCGGAATCCATCGGATCACCAAGTCGCAGTTCAATTCTGGTGGCGATCTGATCCTTGAGGGCGGGTCGCGCCTCACGCCAGCCTGCCAGCGCGATGACAATGTGCACGCCATACGACAGACCCTGTACCGCCAAGTTCATGATCGTCTGTTCGAGCGCCTCGAAGTCCTGGCGGATGGAACCGAAACCGTCGATCACCAGGAACACATCGCCGAACGGATCCTCGTGCGCACCGGTCGCGGCCGGGCTACTGGACGGATCCATGGCGCGCAGGCGACGGAACTCGGTCATCGACTCGATGCCGAGCTGCCGGAATCGCGCCTCGCGCGTGCGCACGATGGTGGTCATCTCGGCGACGGTCCGCCGGACCTGGTCCCCGTCCAATCGGCTTGCGACAGAACCGACATGCGGCAGGCCCTGCAGGCTCATCAGTGTGCCGCCACCGAAGTCGAGGCAATAGAACTGCACCTGCTCGGCGGTGTGTGTCAGCGACATGGCCATGATCAGCGTGCGCAGCGCGGTCGATTTGCCCGACTGCGGGCCGCCGACGACGGCGACGTTGCCGCGGGCACCGGACAGGTCGACGACCATCGGGTCACGCCGCTGGTCGTACGGCCGGTCGACGATGCCGATCGGAGCGCGCAGCGTGGCCACCGCGGCGTACTCGCCTGTGAGGATGGAGCGCGGGATGAGCTGGTCGAGCGTCGGCGCCTCGTCCAGCGGCGGCAGCCAGATCTCGTGCGCGGGACGGCCGTGGCCGTTGATCCGCGAGACCAGCATGTGCACGTTGGAGACCTGTTCGCCGTCGTCGCTCTGCTGCTCGCCCTCGCTGGGCTCGGCGGGCAGCGGAACCCGGTCGATCGCCCGGAAATCCACGTGGGTGGCGGTGAACGGCCGCGCCTTGATGTCGATGTCGCCGGATTGGGTGGCGACGGTGATGTCACGCTGCGAGCCGCCGCCGACGTAGGGGCCGGAGACGTAGGAGGCCTGGAACCGGACGATCTCGCCGGAGTCCGACTTCAGGTAACCGCCACCGGGGTTGTTCGGCAGGTTGTAGGCGTCGGGCACGCCGAGCACCTGACGGGATTCGTTGGCGGAGAAGGTCTTCAGGCCGATCCGATAGGACAGGTGGCTCTCCAGGCCCTTCAGCTTGCCCTCTTCGAGGCGCTGCGAGGCGAGCAGCAGGTGCACGTGCAGCGAGCGGCCGAGCCGGCCGATCATCACGAACAGTTCCGCGAAATCCGGGTGCTGGGTGAGCAATTCGGAGAACTCGTCGAGCACCACGAACAGCGCGGGCAGCGGATCCAGGTCGGCGCCCGCCGCGCGGGCCTTCTCGTATTCGGAGACGTTGGCGAAGTTACCCGCGGCGCGCAGCACCTCCTGGCGGCGGTTCATCTCACCGGCCAGCGCGTCCTTCATACGATCGACGAGATCGGCTTCTTCTTCGAGGTTGGTGATGACGGCCGCGACGTGCGGGACACTGTCCAGTCCAAGGAACGTCGCACCACCCTTGAAGTCGACGAGCACCAGGTTGAGCTGGTCCGGCGAGTGGGTGGCGAGCAGGCTGAGCACCAGCGTGCGCAGGAACTCCGACTTACCCGAACCGGTGGCGCCGATGCACAGGCCGTGCGGGCCCATGCCGTTCTCGGCGGCTTCCTTGATATCGAGTTCGACGGGCAGGCCGTCGGCGCCGACACCGAAGGCCACCCGCAGCCGTTCCCGGCCATAGCGCGGGCGCCAGGCGTGTTCGGGGTTGAACATGCCGATGTCGCCGAGGCCCATCAGCTGGCTCCAGGTCGAGATCACCTCGGAGTCATCGGTTTCCACGTCGCTGCTGCGCTGGGTCGCCGCGCGATAGGGCGCGAGCCTGCGAGCCACCTGCTGGGCCTGCTGCGGGCTGATCCGGTCGATCAGCGCGAAGCGCTCCTGGTTGCCGGTCGCGCCGCGGCCGACACACTCGCCGTTCTCCACGATCATTTTGATGCCGCGCGACACCGCCAACCGCGGTGCGTACCCGCACAGATCGATGATGGTGACGCCCTCGTAGCCGGATTCGCGCAGCTGATCGTCCTCGGCCTCCAGCAGGCCGCCGTCGACGATGATCACGATGTGCACCATGTTCGCGTTGGCCGGCTGGTTACGCGAGTAGCGGACCCGGTTGCCGAGCAGCGGCTGCAGGCCGGCCATGGCTTCGCGGATCGAGCCGTAGAACATCCGCTGGGTGCCGATGCCGTCCTGCGCGTCGGGGTGCTGGGTGTGCGGGAGCCACTTGGTCCACTCCCATTCACGCGCGGTGTCCGGACCGCAGACCACCGCGAACAACACCTGGTCCGGCGCCTGGAACATGCTGAGCTGCAACAGCATCGCGCGCGTCATGTCCCTGGCCTCGGCCCGGTCGCCGTCCAGGGCGATGGTCGCGAAGCCCTTCACCGCGATCGCGGTCGGCAGGTCGGGCACGGTCGAGTGCGCGCGCACGAAGCGGCGCAGCGAGACGGCCGCGATCGGCTCCAGCTCTTCGACCGGTCCGGTCTCCGGCGCGACCAGGCGAGTCGCCAGCCGCTGGCCGCCGACGCCGATGCGGGCGTGGCAGAAGTCCTTGTCGCCGGCCCGGCGCTCCCACATGCGGCTGGTGCCCGCGAGCATCCAGATCAGGGTGGGCTCGGGGTGGCTCCACTCGACCGAGGCGCGCTGCTGGGTGGCCGTGGTGTCGACGTCGCGGCGCACCTGATCCAGATAGCGCAGATAGTCCTTGCGGTCCTCGTTCGCCTCGGCGGCCTTGGCGCCCTTGCCGCCGCCCTGGCCCGCGAACATGCCGACCATCGAGAACATCATCATGAGCGGGAACATCATGCTCATCGGGTTCGACCCGATGCCACCGCCCTGGGTGAACATCAGCGCCATCATGCCGACCATGCCGATGATCATCACGACCGGCATCAGCTTCATCAGCAGGTTGCCCGGCGTCACCCGGGGGATCTCGGGCGGCGGCTGCAGGGTGACCTCGCCACCGGGCGAGCGCGGCATCTCCCGGCGCGCGCGTCGCTGGAACCGGACGGTACTCATTCCTGCACCTCGCCGGCGCTCGGTTCCCTCATGGTGCGAGAATCCCCCTCCTCGACTGCTGTGATTCCGGCTCAGTGTAGAGGCCGCCGCCGACATGTCGTACAGTTCGACCAGCATTCTGCTGCCCGAACCGTGGGTTCGCAAACTCGACGTAGGGTCTCGGGTTTGCGAAAATACGAGGTAGAAGACGAGTTGGGGGAAGCTTGACGCACGCGCGACTTGACCACATCGATGAAAACTCCTCGCACGGCATCGTGCGCGCACCGGACCTTGCCCGGGTCACCATCCTCGCCAAGCACACCCAGGTGGATATGGCGATCCCGGTGGACGTGCCTGTCGCACTGGTGATCCCGAGCGTCGTCGACATGGTCGCACAGCACAGCCGTACCAACGACTTCGACAACGAGGGCGAGCGCTTCGAGCCCGCCGAGTGGGTGCTGGCCCGGATCGGCCACCCGCCGTTCTCCAATTCGCTCAGCCTGGGCGAGCACGGTGTCCGCGACGGCGAGCTACTCATGCTGGAGAGCGCCTCGCACACCGCGCCGACGCCGCTGTTCGACGACATCATGTACAACGTCGCGATCGCCGACACCGACCACTACCGCAGCTGGACCCCGAAGGTCGCGCGGATCACCGGTTCGGTGCTGGCGGCGCTCACCATGCTGGTCGGCTGTCTCGGCCTGCTGCTCGCGCCCGGTTCGCTGCCCTACTGGGTCAGCGGTTCGGTCGCCTTGGCCGTGACGATCCTGCTCGTGGTCGCGGCCATGGTGCTCAGCCGGATGTACGGCGACACCTCCACCGCCCTGGTCCTCGGCGGCTGCGCGCTACCGACCGCCTTCACCGCGGGCATGCTCTACGTGCCCGATCATTACGGCTGGCCACACCTGCTGCTCGGCTCCGTATTGCTAGGCGCCACAGCGGTATTGGCGTGGCGAGTCAGCGGCGTCGGCCTGGCCCTGTTCATCGGTGCGACCACCCTCGCGGTGTACGCGGTCCCCGCCGCCCTCGTCGGCCTGCTCACCGCACAGCCGGAACGCGCGATCGGCGCGGGCGCCGCGGCACTCGGACTCGCCGGACTCGCCATGGGACCGCGCATCTCCATGCTGCTGTCCAAACTGCCGCTGCCGCCGGTCCCCTCCCCCGGCACCCCGATCGACCCGACCGAGGACGACCCCGACGATCACCGCGCCCTGCCCACCATGGAGGCACTGCGGGTCAAGTCGGAGCGCGCCCGCATGTACCTGGCCGGGCTCGTCGCGGCCACCACCATGGTCACCGTCGTCGGCGCACTGGCCGCGACCGACCCGATGGCCGACGACCCGTACTGGCAGGGCATCGCCCTCGCCCTGGTGTGCGCCGTGGTCCTGATGTTCCGCAGCCGCACCTACGCGGGCGCCGAACAGGCCGTCGTCCTCATCGCGGGCGGCGCCGGCATCGTGCTGATCATGTTGATCGGCGCCAGTTTCGAGATGGACCAGCCACTCGCCGTCTTCGGCACCGCCATGGTCATCCTGATCGCCGCCCTCATCTTCGGCATCATCATCCCCAACCAATCCGCCACCCCACCCATGCGCCGCGGCGTCGAACTCCTCGAATACGCCTTCGTCGCCGCCGTCCTCCCCCTCGTCTTCTGGGTAGCCGGCCTCTACTCCCTCGTCCGCGGACTGTGAACCGGTACCTGCGCACCAGCGCAGCGGCAGTAGTTCTCGCACTGAGCATGTCGGTCGGGCTAGGCGCGAGTCAGGGTGTGGCACACGCGGATCGGCCACCGCCGGTCGATCCGGCCTTGCTGCCGCCGGGCGACCCGGCCCGACCGCCGGACAAGACCGAACATCCGGCCAACTCCCCCTGTTACTCCACGCAGCAGGGCGGCGACGGCCCGACCGTTCCGGCACCGCAGCTGGCACTGAATCTGAAGCGCGCCCAGGAGTTCTCCAAAGGAGAGGGCCAGCTCATCGCCGTCATCGACACGGGAGTCGTCCGTCATCCACGCCTGCCCGACGTGGAGGCGGGCGGTGATTATGTGGCAGACCCTGGTGACGGTGTCAGCGAGGACTGCGATGCGCACGGCACCATCGTGGCGGGCATCATCGCCGCGAAACAGGTAGACGGGCAAGGGTTTTACGGTGTCGCGCCCGAGGCCCGCATTTTGTCGATCCGCCAAACCAGCGCCCTGTACGACACCCCCGGCCGGCAGGACAAGAGACCCGAGGACCCGGCCAAGGGATACGGCAGAATCGAAGCGCTTGCGTCCGCTATTCGTCGCGCTGCCGACCGGCATGCTTCAGTCATCAACATCTCCTTGGTTTCCTGCTTGTCAGCGGACGAACAGCTCGGCGATGGCGCAGTCGGCGCCGCCGTGCGCTACGCAACGCTCGAGATGAACGCCGTCGTGGTGGTGGCCGCGGGCAACACCGACGACAAGTGCAAACCCAGTAATCCCAACCTGATCGACCCGCTGCATCCCGACCGCGACCCGTGGAAAAACGTGACAACCAACGTCACGCCCGCACGTTTCGACGACTACGTTCTCTCGGTCGGATCAATCGACGAAAATGGCGCACCCTCGAAGTTCACTGTTCCGGGACCGTGGGTCGGCATAGCCGCACCCGGAGAGAACATTGTCTCGCTCGATCCACGCGGCACCGGAACCATTACCGGCAAATACGAGAGCCAAGGGCTGATTCCGAACGCAGGCACCAGCTTTGCCGCACCCTATGTATCCGGTGTGGCCGCATTGGTCCGCGCCCGCTTCCCCGAACTCAGCGCGCTCGAAGTGATCAAGCGACTCGAGGCGACCGCGCACGCCCCGGGCGGAGGCTGGAACCCTTACGTCGGCTACGGCGCAATCGATCCGGTCGCGGCACTCACCGCCGAAGTCACCGAACCCCTGCCACCGAAACGCTCCGCCGCACCCAAGCAAGTGCAGCTCGCGGTACCCGCACCAACCCCGCCACCAGACAACCGAGCCCGCAATATCGCCCTGATCGGCAGCGGCACCGTCGCCATCCTGCTAATCCTCGGCATGCTCGCATCCTTTCCGATCCGCCGCCGATTCGGCATCTCCGGCGACGACATGTAGCAGCACGACCTGACCGAAATTCGGGTGCGGTCCCTGTAGCGTCTGCACGGCAAACTGCGGTACACAGGGTGCCGGATCCGAATCGACGCAGGTAGTTCCCATGGAGCAGCAAGTACAAGCGGTCAGCAGCACGTCCATTACCAAGGGGCCGAGTCGCAGGCAGGCGTGGGAGCGGGTCACCGCGGTGCCGATGGTGGTGCTCGCGGTGTTATTTCTCGGCGTCTATGCCTGGTTCGTGCTCGATACCGGCGCTTCGCCGCAGTTGGATGCCTGGCTCGAACGGGTGGACGTGGTGATCTGGGTGCTGTTCGCCGCCGACTTTCTGATGCGGTTCGGGTTGTCCACTCGCCGTTGGCAATTCCTGCGCACCCATCCGGTGGAGCTGTTGATCGTGCTCGTCCCGCCGTTTCGCCCGCTGCGGCTGGTGCGGGCGGCGGTGCTGGTGCTCGGCACACTGAACCGGCACACATTGACGCATCGCACCCGGCTGGCGGTGTTCGTCGGCACCAGCTCGGTGCTGATCCTGTTCCTGTGCAGCCTGGCTTTTTTCGACGCCGAGTACGGCGTCGAGGGCAGCAAGGTGCTGAATTTCGGTGACGCACTGTGGTGGTCGGCCGTCTCGGTCACGACCGTCGGTTACGGCGACGTCTACCCGGTCACCGGCGAGGGCAGGCTGATCTCCCTGGTGCTGATGACCTTCGGCATCGGCATCATCTCCTTCGCCATCGGCACCACCACCAGCTGGGTGATCGATCAGCTGAAGACCGTCGAGGAGTCCGCCGACCGCACCGATCGGGAGATCAATGTGCTGGTCGAGGAGATCCGTGCTTTGCGCGCCGATCGGGAGATCAACGTGCTGGTCGAGGAGATTCGGGCGTTACGCGCCGAGGTCGCCGCGCTACACGCGGACGACCCCGCGGAAACCTCGAATTCCGTTGGCGCGGACGGTCGATAGCTACTTCGACGAGGCGATCGGCTGCTTGGCCGGGCTCGGGTCGGGGGCGATGCCGTCGTGCGCGACCATCGCTTCCTCACGACCCATGGTCGGCCCACCCGCAAGTAGACCGACGATCGGCCATGGTGCGGGTTCCGGCGTCACGCCTCCGTCTATGTCCATACCGAGCGCTTTCGCCGCATCTTTGTTCTTGATGCCGTAGCGGACGCCGGTATCGGAAACGTAGAACAAGCTGTCTTTGCGGCGGCTGTCTACTTCGATGCCGGTGGTTTGGATGAAGGCACCCGAGCCCGGCTTGAAGTACACCGAGTCGACGTTGTCGCCCTTGCCGTCGGCCTGCGCGAGCGGAACCAGCTTGGCGCTCTTCGGCATCGGGAGATCGGTCGCGTCGATCACCGCCAGGTTCGCGCGCACGGCGACGTCGGCGTTACCCACTGCGGCGGCGATCGGCTTCCACGACAGGCAGCTCACCGGACGAGCGGAGGGCTGGACGATCGTAGGCGCGGTCACCGGATACGAGTCCACCTGCAAGGCCTTGGACGGCGGCGGCAGCGTCACCTCGTTGTCGCTGACGGCGGTGCCGTGGTCCGGGTTTCGCTGCGAAGCCCGAATGATGTCGGCGGTCAACGGGTTGATCTGCTGCAAACCATCACGCAGCAGCACGTAATTCTGGTCAGCCTTGCCGGATCGCTGAACAACCGTGCCGATCTTCAAATTATTGATCGAGTAGCCGTTGGGAATCCCACCCGGATCGTCGATCTTCGGCGGCACGATCTGCATCACTTCGGGAATGGAGTTCAGCAGCCCCTCGCTGATGGGGCGCGGCGTTGCCCCGCGGATATTCAACGGCCCGGTGACGTACGGGTCGTTCATGTCGACGCGCGCCCGCGTGTTGTTCCACACCAGGTAAGTCGCAGTCTTGCCCTTCACCAGCAAGGCCTGGTCCTTGCCCAGCTCCGATGCCCTGTCACCGGTGTCGAGATCGCCGATCAGCACCGACGTGGTGCGGTCGTCGCTGCCATCGGTCTTCAACGAATCACAGACGGTCCAGCTCCGCCCCTTGCCCGCCTTGTCGAAAATCAACGAGCTGGGCGCACCGGGGATACCGATCAGCTGGCCGCGCGGCTTCTTTCCGAGCTCGGAATCCTTGACGATCGTCGGCTTGGAGGAATCATCGGCGGCCAAGCGGGCCGAGGCCAGGTTGAGCGTGGGGTACACGACGTCGTCGATCTGCACATAGACGCCGCCGGATTCCTTCGCGATCAGGATCTTCTTGTCGCCGATCTTGTCCTGCGGACGCAGCAGCGCCAGGACACCACAACCGGCCAACACGACGATCGCCAAAACCAGCCCGGCCGCGTACGCCCGCGACTGCGAGCGCATCGGGTCGTGCAGCATCCGCACGTCCCGGCGGACCAGGGCGTGCTCCATCCGGCGGACCAGAAAGCGGTAGCCGCTGACCTGCCACCGAGTGGTGGGTTTTGAAGGCATTATTCCTCCCCCGAACAGTGCTCACGTTCGCGCAACACAGTACAGTTCCCGAGGACTCTTGTTCAGCTCGGCCACTATTAAAGGGCCGACACCGGGTACTTGGGGGACGACGATGGCGGAACCTGCCGGGGCGGGACCACGGCCGCTCTTTGGCCGAATCTCGCTGCAGAATCTGTTGATTGCGCAGGTCATCGGCTTTATCGCAGGCGTGGTGGCGTTGCTCGCCGGACTGCAGCCGCTGATCGCGCTCGGGGTGGGCATCGTCGTCGCGCTGATTCCGCTGATCCCGATCGCCAAGCGCACCGTGCTGGACTGGATCGCGACCTGGTGGCGCTACCTCACCAAGCGTGAGTACACGATCGGCCAGACCGTCGACTATCGCGGCACCGACGGACGCTCGCTCGGCCTGTACTGGGAGGGCAGCCGGGTGGTCACGGTCGTCGAGGTGCTCGCTCCTCCCGGCGGGCTGACCAGGATCGCCCGCAACACCGTGCACGCCTCGCACCTGCTGCCGCTGCCGGAACTGGCGAAATGCCTCAGCCAGCACGACATCCTGCTCAGCGGCATCGACATCGTCAGCCACGGACACCGCAGCAGGTCGGGTACCCCCGCGGGCAAGATCTACGAATCGCTGCTCGGGCCACTGCCCGCCACCGCGCATCGCACCGTCTGGTTGGCGATCAGCTTCGACGCGGTGGCTTGCCCGGAGGCCGCCGCCCGGCGTGGTGGCGGCGCGGAGGGCGCGTCCCGCGCGGTCACCATCGCGACCCAGCGCATCATGCGCACGCTCGAAGACGCCGACTGCAACGCGCGCATCCTGACCGCGCCGGAAATCCGCAAGGCGGTCCTGCAGATCACCAGCGGCTTCGACCCGCGCACCCTCGAACATCGGTGGCGCTACGCCGAAATCGGCAACAGCGTGAACATCGGCATGGCCGTCGACCCGAAGCGGCTCGGCTCGGACCTGCTCGCGCAGCTGTGGGTGGCGCCGTCGCGCGGCACCACCGTGGCGGTGCGGCTGCGGCCGGGTAGCTCCGCCGAGTCGGTGAGCATCGGCGCCGCGTGGCGGCTGACCGCGCGGGAACTGCCGGAGCGCAGCAAGCTTGCCGGCATGGTGTCGATGCACGGGCGGCACCGCGACGGGCTGCTCGCCCACCTGCCGCTGGCCGTGCCCGGCGTGGACGCCGCCGTTCCGATGAGCGAATACCCGATCGACCTGATCGACGCGCTGCACCTGCCGTCGTCCGGCTGCGGGCAGCTGATCGGCTCCGACGACGAGGGCAACGGCGTCGCGGTCCGCATCGTCGGCGCAGGCATCTCGACCGTGTACGTGGCCGGGGAGCTCTATCTCGCACAGCAATTGGTGTTCCGCGCGCTCGCGGTCGGCGAGCGCATCCTGATCCGCACCGATCGCGCGCACGCCTGGGAAAACCTGGTCACCACCATCGGCAACCCCGAGCGGCTCACCCTCGCGGTCGAAACCCACCAGTCCGACGCGGGTTTCACCGCGACCGTGGTGGACGGCGTCCTCGCGCCCGCCCCGCACGCCGGTGTCACCACCATCTACGTCACCGGCGACCCGATGGGCTGGCCCGCCACCCGCCCCGACCTCGCCATCCACCAGCCCTCGGCGATCGGCAACCACGTCATCCTGCGCACCGGCACCGCCCAGGTAGACCTCACCCTCGTCTCCATCCCCCGCGAAGCCACCTACATCGGCCACCCGCGCGGCCGCCGCGGCGCCCCCGTCCCCAGCGCAGGCTGACCCCGCACCCACCGTGCGCACCGACGTGCCGCGCACGTTCCAGTCCGCCGCGCACGAATTAGCCAGCAACTTCGTGCGCAGCAGAACAATCAGTGCGCCGCAGGCACATTGATGCCCGCACGCTGATCGGTGCGCGGCGGGCGGTGGTCAGCCTGGGTACGGATCGGTGGTTCGGGCGGTGCGGAGGGTTTTTGCCCACCAGGACAATTGGCGGAGCATTCGGTCTGCGGCGTCGATGGCGGCGCCGCCCTTGGTTTCGCCTGTGGCGTCGAATTGGCGCTTGGCCTGGTGGAAGCTGACGGTTTCGCGGAGCGAGACCATGTGGATTTCGGCGACGACCTGACGCAGCTGTTCGACGGCGCGTAGGCCGCCGGAGAGTCCGCCGTAGGAGACGAAACCGATGGGCTTGGCGCGCCATTCGTGTTTGGCGGTGTCGAGGGCGGTCTTCAGGGCGGCGGGATAGCCGTGGTTGTACTCGGAGGTGATCGCGACGAAGGCGTCGGCGGCGGCCAGGCGGGAGCGGTAGGCGGTGACCTCGGGGGTGTCGGTGAGGTCGAGGGGCAGGTGGGTTTCTGCCAGATCTATGACACCCGTGTCGAATTCGGGATGCGCGCGTAATGTGCGCAGGAACCAGTCTGCGACCACCGGAGCGAACCGCTCCGGACGCACGCTGGCCACTATGACCTCGAGCCGCAACGGAGTGTCCATCGCGTGAGCTTAACGCGGGCGCGGCGGTCCGAAAGGAAGACGAAATGATCTTGGTAACCGGCGCCACCGGAAACATCGGCGGCGAACTCGTGACGGCGCTGAGCGAGTCCGGCACCCCGGTGCGCGCGCTGGTGCGCGATCCGGCGAAGGCCGCCCTGCCCGCCGGTGTCACGGCGGCGACCGGCGATCTGAACCGCCCGGAGACCCTGGCCGACGCCCTCGACGGAGTGAGCGCGCTGTTCCTGCTGCCGGGTTACGACAACCAGGCCGACTTCCTCGACCGCGCGAAAAAGGCCGGTGTGCAACGGATTGTGCTGCTGTCGAGCGCCGCGGCGGGACTGCGGGACCTGGACAACGCAGTCTCTCGCTACATGACGCTGTCCGAGCAGGCGGTGCGCGAATCCGAACTTGCTTGGACGTTCCTGCGTCCGCGGTCGTTCATGTCGAACGCCCTGCGCTGGCTGCCCCAGCTCGCGGCCGGCGACACGGTCCGGGTGCAGTTCCCCGATGTCCGTGTCGGCGCGATCGATCCCGCCGACATCGCCGCCGTGGCCGCCCTTGCCCTCACCGGCGACGACCTCGACGGCCGAGTCCTGGACCTGACCGGCCCGCAGGCCTTGCTTCCCGCCGACCAAATCGCCGTGCTGGCAGCAGTTTTGGACCGGCAACTGGTCTCGCACGGACTCACCACCGAGGAGACCAAGGCGGAATTGGCAGCCACCATGCCACAGCACTACGTCGACGCCTTCCTGAGCTTCTTCGCCGACGGCACCCTGGACGAGGCGACCCTGTACCCCACCGTGCGCGACCTCACCGGACGCCCGCCGCGTACCTTCGAGCAGTGGGCGCACACGCACGCCGCCGACTTCGCGCACTGACCTCGCAACCGGGCCCCGTGCTCGACCCGCGCTGCCGAATCAGGCACGATATGCACTGGCTATCAGCCTGACCGTGGCATAGTGTTCGACTCGGGAGGGGGATTTGTGATACTCGGGCGCTGGCTGCTCATCGAAACGCTCGGACACGTCGATACCTGGTCGCTGCTTGCGGTCGGTACGGCGCCGCGCGAATGGAAGTCGTTCCAGCGCACGGTATCCACACGATTACAGCCTCTCGTCGCCACCGCCTACACCACCGGTTCGATCGTCGACCAGCAGCTGCCGCAGTCCCGGCACAACTGGTCGGGCCAGCGCATCCTGGTGGTGCCGCTGCACGGGCCGGACCACCGGGTGCATGCCGTCCGGGTCTGGGTGGGCTCCGGCGATCCACCGCCGCCGGTCGGCGTCGCCGCGTTCGGGGTCGACGCGCGTACCCGCCGAATCGAGGCCCTCCCGCACGACCTCGGACCGTATTTCGCGCACGACCGCATCGTCTGGATCGGCGCGGAGTCCTTCGAGCTGATCGAAAGATTCGATGGCGCACTCGATCTCGTGGCCATACTGGCCAGGTCCGCACCCGGCGACCGGTGGCTCGACACGGCGACCGTGCGTGCGCCGACCGGTCCGCGCACGCTGCTGCTCGCCGCCCGCAACCCGGACGAGAACCGGTACCACTGGGTCGGCCTTGCCGTCGATGTCACCGACAGTGTTGCGCCGCAACGGAAATCGTTCGAGGCCGCGACCCTCGACCTACTGCGCGGCGCACAACCGAATCTCTACCTCGCGATCGTCGACCTGGCCCAGGTGCGGCTGATCCGGTGGGTCACCGACCCCGTTCCCGGGCTGCGCTGG
The DNA here is from genome assembly GCF_042727395.1 of Nocardia sp. NPDC060255. Taxonomy (NCBI): domain Bacteria; kingdom Bacillati; phylum Actinomycetota; class Actinomycetes; order Mycobacteriales; family Nocardiaceae; genus Nocardia; species Nocardia sp. NPDC060255. Next base: position 41,489 of record NZ_JBHXAU010000016.1, read on the forward strand.
GGTCGCGGCACCGACGAACGGACCGTGCCGCACCCCGCCGACCGAGACCGAATCATTGTTGCCCGCAACGACATCCGATCCGGCGCCGAACGGGTGACGATGCCGGGCATGCGGCTGGCCACCGACAACGGCGACTGGCTCGTCGCCGACCTGGCGGCCTCACCGCTACCCGGCGGCAGCACGGGCGCGCCTGAATTCGCCCTCATCCAACTGGATATCATCGAGCGCCCACCGGCCCGGTGACTCGTCAGCCGGCCGCCGCTCCTTCGGCCGAAACCGGCACGCCTGCCGCCGAAGCCACCTGCACCGGAGCCGCAGCCACCTCGGCCGGAGCCGCCGTGAACTCGGCCAGCCCCCGCCTCGGCGCCACCACCGCACTGAAACCCAGTGTCCGCCTGGCCCGTTCGGGATCGGCAACGAAATGCCGCACATCGCCGAGGTGATACTCCCCGGTGACCACGGGCGCCGGTCCGCCGCACGCCTTGGCCATGATCGAGGCGACCTCCCACAGCGTGATCGGCCGCCCCGACGCGATATTCAGCGGAACGAACCCGGGCAGCGCCCGCTCGATCGCCGCGAGCATGGCGGCGGCGACATCGCGCACATGCACGAAATCCCGAACCTGCCCACCGTCCTCGAACACATGCGGCGCGCGCCCCGCGTCCAGCGCGGCCCGCACCTGGCCGACCATCCCGGCGCGCGCGCCGTCGCCGTAGACCTGATGCAGCCGCAGCGCGGTCACCGCGCCGCCGACGTTCAATCCCCAAGCGAAGGCGTAGTTTTCCTGCGCCACCTTGCTCGCGCCGTAGCTCCCGCGCGGGCGCAGCGGCGCGTCCTCGCTCACCGGCTCCCAGGTCAGCACATCCCCGGTGCGCGGAGCCCGGTGATCGAACAGACCCCGATCCATGTCCGCGCGCCTGCGCAACCCCGGAAAGAACGGCCCGCCGCGCACGCTGCGGTAGCGGCCCTCGCCGTACACGGCGATCGATGACGCGAGCACCAGCCGGCGCACCTTCGCCCGCTCCATCGCGCCGAGCAGCGCCGCGGTGCCGAGATCGTTGTGTGTCGCGAAGTCGGCCGGGCCGCCCGCACTGACCGCGGCGAGATGACAGACCACGTCGATGCCCGCCAGCAGCGGCACCAGCGCGTCGGCGTCGCGCACGTCCACCCGCGCAACGCCCGCAGGCGGCTGCGCGTCCGGACCGTGCACCGCGTCGAGCATCAGATCGACCGCGATTACCTCATGTCCTGCGGAAGACACGACTTTGCACACGTGTGTTCCGAGGAAACCGGCCGCGCCGGTGACCAGCACTCTCATTCACCGCACCTTTGTTCGGCACCCCACCTGGGTCACGGTAGCTCGAAAGGCAGCGACACTCCGGTATGTACGCGGCACCGATCGCAGGTGTCGGTGTCGGTGACCGCGGCCACCGAGCGGCGGATCAGGTCCTTGAACGGGGCCAGGTTGCGCTTGAACTCGGCGAAGACGTCGATCGCGTGCACACCGCCGCCCTCCTCCAGTCCCGCGTCCAGGTCGGTCACCAAAGCGACTGCGGCGTAGCACATCTCGAGTTCCCTGGCGAGCACAGCCTCGGGGTGTCCGGTCATGTTCACCAGGTCCCAGCCCTGCCCGGCGAACCAGCGGCTCTCGGCCCTGGTGGAGAACCGCGGGCCCTGCACGACGACCATGGTGCCCGCGCCCTTCATCGGCAGCGTGTCGTCGGCGGATTTGATCGTCGCGGTGCGCAGGTCGTCGCAGTACGGGTCGGCGAACGAGACGTGCACGCCGCCGCCGTCGAAGAAGGTCTGCGGGCGGCCGGAGGTGCGGTCGACCAGCTGGTCCGGCACCGCCACCGTGCCGGGACCCCAGTCCGCGCGCAGGCTGCCCACCGCGCACGGCGCGAAGATCCGGCGCACTCCCAGCGAACGCAGCGCCCACATGTTGGCCTGGTACGGCAGGGTGTGCGGGGCGAATTCGTGGTTCTTGCCGTGCCGCGGCAGGAACGCGACCGGGCGGCCCTGCACCTCGCCGACCGCGATCGGCGCGCTCGGCGGCCCGTAGGGGGTTTCTACCTCGACATTGGTCGACTCGTCGTCGAAGAAATCGTAGAAGCCGCTGCCGCCGATGACGGCGAGCGCGGGCTTGGCATGCGAACTCATGCACCAATTCTCTCGTCTCGGCGCGCCCGCCGCGCGACGGGGATCGAAACTTCCGGCGCGCATCGGGCCGCAGCACGCCCGCGCTACCCCGGCGGACCAGCGCCTGCCTGACAAGTCCGACGGAAAACTGTACCCTAGGGGGGTATTAATTCCGGTCCGGCCGCCGACCGGGCGGCCAGCGAGGAGACACGGTGACACCCACCCCACAGGACCACACCGCGCACGATCACGCCGCGCACGGCTACATCACCGCAAAGGACGACTACCTCAAGCGGCTGCGCCGGATCGAGGGTCAGGCGCGCGGCCTGCAGCGGATGGTGGAGGAGGAGAAGTACTGCATCGACATCCTCACCCAGGTCTCCGCGATGACCAAGGCGCTGCAGGCGGTGGCGATGGGGCTGCTCGAAGACCACATCAGCCACTGCGTGGTGGACGCCGCAGTCGCCGGTGGGCCCGAGGCCGAGGCGAAGATCAAAGAGGCCACCGACGCCATCGCCCGGCTGGTCCGCTCCTGACCCACGCTCGTACGGCCGCTAGCCATGCCAGCGGCGGTAGACCTCGGCGGCGCCCGGATGCAGTGGGACCGGTGCGGTGCCGATGAGGGAACGGCCGTCCAGGAATTGCGTGCCCGCCGCCTCGGTGGGCACCAGCGAATCAGCTTGGTACACCAGAAGTTCCACGATCGATGCGGCGATATTGTCGGGCATGGACGCGGCGGCGAGCAGATAGTTCGCCACTCCGATGGTGTGCACGGCAACGCCGCCGGGGTAGGCGTCGGCGGGGACCTCCACCCGGTCGTACGCCGGGCCGAATCGCTCGCGCATCGGCACGGCCAGCTCACCCATATCCACCAGTCGCATGCGTTTGGGGATCTCCAGCACGCTCGTCGGCACGCCGCCCGCCCACAGCAGCGCGTCCGCCTCCCCTGATATCAACTCCGCCATCGCCTCCCGCAACGGCCGATGCGAAACCTCCACGTCCGCTTCGGGATTCAGCCCGGCCACCCGCAGAATCCGGTCACCGGTCAACGCCGCCCCCGACCCGTCGGCCCCCAGGCTCACCCGCCTGCCGCGCAGTCCCGCGACGCTCCCGATCGAGCTGTCCGACCGCACCACGAGCTGCAGGTAGTTCTCGTACACCCGGCCGAGCGCCAGCATCCGATCCGTGTTGTCCCCGACCGAATCCGACAGTGCCAGAGCCGCATCCACCTGCCCCCGCGCCAGCATCATCAGATTCTCCTGCGACCCCGACGTGGTCACCCGCTCGATCCGCACGTCCCCCGACCGAGCCGCCGCCGCACCCAGCAATCCCGCGAACGCGTAATAGAACCCGCCGACCTCCCCCGAAGCCAGCCGCACGACCGGCCCACCACCACTCGGCCCACACCCGGCAATACTTGCCACCGCTGCCGCACCGCTCAGCGCCAGAAATCCCCGCCTTCCCATCATCGCCACGGCACCCCGCATTCGCCTGCCGCGTCGGATGCCGCCTGGGCCAACCAGTTCCGCTCCGACTTGCACACTCCGCCGCAGGAAGCCTGTCGTGCACGACGAGGCCGCGCGGGTCGACCGCCGCGGTGGGCAGGGCACCGCACCAACCGATTCCAGCGCTCAGTCATCTGGATTCCGCCACACGCAACATGATCTGCACGACGAGGCCATGCGAGTTCGTCCCCGCGACGGCGAGAGTGCTGCACCATGCAGTCCCAGCGCTTAGCCATCTGTACTCCGCTGCGGGCGGCCTGATCTGCACGACGAGGCCGTGCGAGTTCATCGCCGCCATGGCGAGGGTGCCGCACCAACCAGTTCCAGCGTTCGGTCATAAGGACTCCGCCGCGGGCAGTCTGATGTGCACGGCGAGGCCGTGCGGGTTCATCGATGCCACAGTGAGGGTGCCGCCGCGGGCTTGGGCGAGGGCGGCGGCGATGGGGAGGCCGAGGCCGGAGCCGCCGCTGACGGCTGTCGAGCCGCGGAAGAAGCGGGTGGTGAGGCGGTCGATCTCGTCGGCGGGGACACCCGTGCCATCGTCGTGGATGGTGAGGGTGACCCAGCCGGGCTCAGTGCGCACGGTGACCACGGTTCGGGTGCCGGGTCCCGCGTAACGACACGAATTGCTCAGCGGCACATCGAGAATCTGCGCGAGTACATCGGCGGAGACGGCAACATCGGCGTGTTCGGACGATGGGCTGACGCGCAGTTCCTGCCCCGCGGCCTCGTATGCCGAGCGCCATGCGTCGAAACGATCGGCGACCACTTGCACCGCGTCGCAATGATTGTCGACCGTGCCGAGCTCGGTCAGGTCGAAGGCGGCCGGAGTTTCGGCGGAGGCCAGCGCCAGCAGGCCGTCGAGCAGTGCGGTCAGCCGTTCGACCTCCGCGCTGGCGCTGCGAAACGTGTTCGCCGCGTTGCCGGGTACTGAATGTTCTAATGAATCGAGTCGAATTGTTAAGGCAGCCAACGGGTTCCGCATGGCATGCGCGGTATCGGCGACGAGCTGACGTTGCGCGTCCACCGAGTCGGCGACAGCCAGCGCCATGGCGTCGAAAGATTCCGCGACGGCACGCATTTCGGGTGGCCCACCGTGATGTCTCGCGATCGATACCGGATGTGCCGCGGCATCGCGCGGTTTGGGCAGTGTCGCGGTGAGATCCGCGACCGCATGGGAGAGCGCCGCGAGCGGCCGCAGCACCCAGCGGCTCAAAGTCAGCGCCAGCAAGGTGAACAGGGCCATCGCGACCGTACCGCCGAGCACGATCAACGCCCAGGTCCGCGCGATATCGGCGCGCGCACGCGCGGTCGACGCCTCGATCACCACCGCGCCGTTCACCTGCACACCGGTGCCGACCGGACGCGCGATGAGCATGGTCCGCGCACCCCACGGCGTCAGCTGATCCTCCGCATGCGGTCGCTGATTGCGCCGCGCCGCCGCCACCGCCGCCCCGATACCGGGATCGTCCATGTTCGCGCCACCGTTGGCGGTAGTCGCGCCCTTGGCATCGACTACCAGCACGTTTTCGCCGTACAGCTCGTGATAGCGACCTACCTCGTCCGACAGCGCGCGACTGTCGCCCGCGGTCGACGCGGCGGCGGCGAGGTTGGCGAACCGATCGGCGTCGCCGGACCGGGCGAGCACCAGCTGCTGGGTCCGGCTCGTCGCCACCGTCAGCGACAGCGGGACGGCGAACGCCAGCACCGCGATCGCGGCGAACACTGTCAGCGCGATGAGTAGCCGGCGCCGCATGGCCTCCCCCTGGTCACTGCCCCCACCGATATCCGTAGCCGCGAATCGTGGTGATCAGCCCCGGCCGATTCAGCTTCGCGCGCAGCCCCGTCATGTGCACATCCAACGATCGCGAGACCGCGACGAACGCGTCGCCCCAGATCCGATCCATCAGCTGCTGGCGGCTCACCGCGGCACCCGGCCGCTCCACCAGCGCCTGCACCAATTCGAATTCCTTCTGCGTCAACGTGATCGGCGCGCCGCCCACCTCGACCACCCGCGCCTGCAGATCCACCCGCACGTCCCCGGTGACCACCACCTGCTTCGCCGGTTGCGCCGCGGCGGCCGCGCGCCGGGTCACGGTCTCCAGCCTGGCCATCAGTTCCGCGATCCGCGGCGGCTTCACCAGGTAATCGTCGGCCCCGCCGCGTAATCCACGCACGATCGACCGTTCGTCGCTGCGCGCGGTCAAGATCAGCACCGGCACCTGACTCACCTCACGCAACTGCCGCAGTATCTGCAGCCCGTCGGCATCGGGCAGACCGAGATCGAGAATGACCGCGTCATAGCCACGGTGCGACATCAGCAGATCCGCGCCGCGCCGTTTGCGCTCCGCCCGGTAGCCCCGGGCGTTCAGCGCCTCGACCAGCGCGTCACCGACGCCGTCGTCATCTTCGACCACCGCAAGCCGCACGCGCCGATCGTCCCACAGCGGGTCGATCGGCGCGGGTGGCGGGCGGTCAGTCACGCATGCTGGGCCAACGGACGGCCCGGCTCGGCGTCCGTGGCGGTGGGCTGCTCGGTGTCGATGGTCGACGAGGCCGACGTCTCCCGCATGAAGAAGTAGGTGACCAGCGAGATGAGGATGCACCCGGCGACGTACCAGAAGTACACCGATTCGTGGCCCGCCTGCTTCAGCCAGAGGGCGATGGTTTCCGCGGTGCCGCCGAAGATGGCGACGGTCAGCGCGTAGGGCAGGCCGACGCCGAGCGCGCGGATCTTGGTCGGGAACAGCTCCGCCTTCACGATGGCGTTGATCGAGGTGTAGCCGGTGATGATCACCAAGGCGAGCATCATCAGCGCGAACGCGGCGAGCACGTTCGTGGTGTGCGCGAGCACGGTCATGATCGGCACGGTCAGCAGCGTGCCTGCGACGCCGAAGAAGATGAGCAGCTTGCGCCGCCCGATCCGGTCGGACAGCGCGCCGGCCAGCGGCTGCAGCACCACGAACACGAGCAGGGCGATGAAGTTGATCCAGGCGACGGTGCCCTTGGAGATGCCCGAGGTGTTGATCATGAACTTCTGCATGTAGGTCGTGTACGTGTAGAACGCGACCGTGCCACCGAGGGTCAGACCCATCACCAGCAGGCATTCGCGCGGGTACTGCAGCAGCATCCGCAGCGAACCACGCGCGGGCGGCGGCTTCGGCTCGCCTCGCTGCGCGGCAGCCGCGGCGGCGGCCTTATCCTTCCCGGACTGGTAGGCGTGCTCGGCGATCCCGTCGGTGATGAAGACCCGGTTCTCCGGGTCTGCGGCCGCGGCCCGGAACTGCTCGGACTCGTCCATGCTGCGCCGCAGCCACATCACGATGAGCGCACCCGCCGCACCGATGAAGAACGGGATGCGCCAGCCCCAGTTGTTCATTTCCGCGGTGGTCAGGAACTGCTGCAGGATGATCTGCACGCCGAGCGCGACGAGCTGGCCTGCGACCAAGGTGACGTACTGGAAGCTGGAGTAGAACCCGCGCTTGCCCGACGAGGCGACCTCGGACAGATACGTTGCGCTGGTGGCGTATTCACCGCCGACCGAGAGGCCTTGCAGCAGCCGGGCGATCAGCAGGATCGCGGGCGCGGCGAGGCCGATGGTCTGGTAACCGGGGGTCACCGCGATCAGCAGCGAACCCGCCGCCATCACCGTCACCGAGAGCGTCAGCGCCGAGCGGCGGCCGAACTTGTCGGCGTAGCGGCCGAGCAGCCAGCCGCCGATGGGACGCATCAGGAAGCCGACGGCGAAAACGGCGGCGGTGGACAGCAGCTGCGCCGTCGGATCATCCTTGGGGAAGAACGTTTTCGCGAAGTAGACGCTGAACGCGGCGTAGACGTACCAGTCGTACCACTCGACGAGATTGCCGATGGATCCGCGCAGCACGTTCGCGACGACCCGCCGCTCGCTCACGGGCTTTGTCGTAGTCACAAGATCTCCTTCTTCGACGCATCAGCGCGTCAGCCGAGATCGAGTGTGTCTGCTGTCACAGGCGCAAGGGAACTGTCCGAGCCCGTTCTTAACACTCCGTTAGGGCGATCGCTCGCCGAACTTCCCCTGGTCACCGCCGGTACAAGATCGCACCCCGCACAAGGTGTCTCGACTTGGTGCGGGGTGCGAATGGTGGTGCGTGCGCCGCTCAGGCGTTGCTGTTCAGCAGCGGTGCCAGCGTGCGCAGCACGGCGAGGTAGTCCTCGTTGAGGACCTGGATCGCGACGTGGTTGCCGCCTGCGTCGAGGTGCGCATTGAGCTGGGCGACAACCTGATCCGCGTTGCCGTGGGCGATGACGGCGTCGAAGACGCGACCGCCGGGGTTGGCGAGTTCTTCGTCGGTGAAGCCGAGCCTGGACAGATTCGAGGCGTAGTTGGTGAGGCCGAGGTAGAAGCCGACGATGCCGTCGGCGAGCGAATGTGCTTGTTGCGCATCGTCGGTCAGGACGACCTTGTGCTCGGTGGCGATCCAGGCGTCCGGGCCGAGGGTGGCGCGGGCCTGCGCGGTGTGCGTCGACGGGACGAAGTAGGGCAGCGGACCCGCCGAGCGAGCTGCGGCGAGCTTCAGCACTCGCGGGCCGAGGGCGGCCACCGCGCGGCGCTCGACCGGAACGCCCAATTCGTCCAGCTCATCGAGATATTCGACGAGGGCGTCGTAGGGCTTGCGGTACTCGCCGGTGTGCTCGGGGTGACCCGCGCCGACGCCGAGCAGGAAACGTCCGGGGAACCGCGCCTCGATCCGGTGGAACGACTCGGCGGCCTGCTTCGCGGGCGAGGACCAGATGTTGACGATGCTGGTCGCCACGTTGATCGTCTCGGTTGCCTCGAGCAACGGCTCGACAGTCGACAGATCGGCGGGCGGAGACGACCCGAGCCATAGCGTGCCGTAGCCGGATTTCTCCAGCTCCTGCGCGTCTTCCGGGGTGAAATTGTTGTACGCCCGCCACACACCGAACCGTCCGAGACCCTCGTTTGTCATGCTTTGCGGAACCACCGTGCCAACGTTCCTATTCCGGCACAGCGAAACCTCGGAGTGCGTGATTCAGCTGCCGCAACAACCTTCGCCGGACGGCACCGTGCGTACTTCTCTGGTCTGCGCGTTCCGGGCGGCGAGGTCCGCGTCGGCGGGATAGTCGACGGCGACCAGGCTCAGACCGTGCGCGGGAGCGACGGTGACCGAGCTGGAACGTTCGGTTTCGGCCAGTAGACCGCCGACCCAGTCCGGGGTGCGGCGGCCCTCGCCCACCGCCAGCACGGCGCCGACCAGGCTGCGCACCATGGACCAGCAGAACGCGTCCGCGCTGACATAGGCGGTGAGCAGATCGCCGTGCCGGGCCCAGTCGAAACGCTGCAGTTCGCGGACCGTGGTCGCGCCCTCACGGCGGCGACAGAAGGCGGCGAAGTTGTGCAGGCCCAACAGCTTTCCCGACGCCGCGCGCATGGCGTCGATATCGACGTCGTGGCGGCAGGCGACAATGCCGCGCGCCAGCAGCGGTTCGGCGCCATAGGGGGCGGTGGTCAGGCGGTATACGTAATGACGGCGAATCGCCGAGAAACGAGCGTCGAATTCGGGCGGGGCGACACGAATCTCCTTGATGCGCACGTCTTTCGGCAGGAAGCGTGCCATCCGATGCACCAGCTTGCCGGTGTCGACCTCGGCGGCCGTATCGAAGTGCGCGACTTGCCCTTCGGCGTGCACCCCGGCATCGGTGCGGCCCGCGACGGTCAGTTGGACCGGTTCCCGGAACACCTTGCTCAGCGATTCCTCCAGCACGCCCTGCACGGTGCGCAGCCCGGGCTGTCGCGCCCAGCCGGTGAAATCGGTGCCGTCGTAACTGATATCGAGCCGAAAGCGGCTCGACGGACGCCCGGCCGCTACCGAATCCTGCTTCGGTTCAACCGAATCCGACGACGTGGCAGCCGACAGCATCGAGTCCTCCGCGCTCACTTCGATCTCCTGGTCAACGAACGAACCCGCCGACCCGCATAAGCGGGCGGCGGGCTCGTGTCAGAACTGGACGCGACCTCAGGCCTTGTCTTCGTCCTTCTTGTCCTCAGCGGCCTCATCGGCAGCAGGCGCCTCGACCTCAGCGGTCTCGGCAACAGCCTCGTCAGCGGTCTCCTCGACAACCTCAGCGGCCGGGGCCTCTTCGGTCTTCTTGGAGGAAGCGACCCGACGAGCCCGGTCGGCCTCGTTGGTCACGGTCTTCTCGCGGACCAGCTCGATGATGGCCATCGGCGCGTTGTCACCCTTACGCGGCAGCGTCTTGGTGATGCGCGTGTAGCCGCCCTCGCGACCCTCGAACGAGGGGCCGATCGTGGCGAAAAGCTCGTGCACGACGTCCTTGTTGCGGATCACCTTGAGCACCTCGCGACGGTCGGCCAGAGTGCCGCCCTTCGCCTTGGTGACAAGCTTCTCGGCGTAGGGGCGCAGCGCCTTGGCCTTGGACTCGGTGGTCGAAATACGACCGTGCTCGAAGAGCGCCGTCGCCAGATTGGCGAAGATCGCCTTCTGGTGCGACGCCGACCCGCCGAAGCGAGCACCCTTCTTGGGCTTGGGCATTGTTTGTTCTCCTTGTGTGAGGCCGGGCCGGGGTGCCTACCCCAGCGGCCTAGAGCTGTTCGGTCTCGGCGTAGTCCTGCTCGCCACCGTCGGTGTCACTGAACGTGCCGCTGTCGCTCCACGTTCCGGTGCTCGCGTCGTAACCCACCACAGACGAAGGATCGAACGACGCCGGGCTGTCCTTGAGCGAGAGGCCGAGCGCGTGCAGCTTGACCTTGACCTCGTCGATGGACTTCTGGCCGAAGTTGCGGATGTCCAGCAGGTCCGACTCGGTGCGGGCGACGAGCTCGCCCACGGTGTGCACACCCTCGCGCTTGAGGCAGTTGTAGGACCGGACGGTGAGGTCCAGGTCCTCGATCGGCAGACCGAACGAGGCGATGTGGTCCGCCTCGGCCGGCGAAGGGCCGATCTCGATGCCTTCGGCTTCGACGTTGAGCTCACGGGCCAGGCCGAAGAGCTCGACCAGGGTCTTGCCCGCCGAGGCGAGCGCGTCCCGGGCGCTGATGGAGTTCTTGGTCTCCACGTCCAGGATCAGACGGTCGAAGTCGGTGCGCTGTTCGACACGGGTGGCCTCGACCTTGTAGGTCACCTTGAGCACCGGCGAGTAGATCGAATCCACCGGGATCCGGCCGATTTCCGCACCGGACGCCTTGTTCTGCACGGCGGGGACGTAGCCGCGACCGCGCTCGACCACGAGCTCGATCTCCAGCTTGCCCTTGTCGTTCAGGGTGGCGATGTGCATGTCCGGGTTGTGTACGACGACACCGGTCGGCGGCACGATGTCACCGGCGGTGACGGTGCCGGGGCCCTGCTTGCGCACGTACATCGTGACCGGCTCGTCCTCCTCCGAGGACACGACCAGACCCTTGAGGTTCAGGATGATGTCGGTGACATCTTCCTTCACGCCGGGGACGGTGGTGAACTCATGCAGCACGCCGTCGATACGAATGCTCGTGACCGCGGCCCCCGGAATCGAGGACAGCAGGGTACGCCGAAGCGAATTGCCCAGGGTGTAACCGAAACCGGGCTCGAGCGGCTCGATGGTGAACTTCGAGCGGTTCTCGGCAACGACCTCTTCGGTCAGTGTCGGACGCTGTGAAATCAGCATTTAGGATCATCCTCCTGTTTGGGCGCCCGCTATTTGACGCCTCGTTTAAGGGGTTGTGTGTGGTCCACCGACTAGATGGACCACACACCATGTAGCAGCGTGTTACTTCGAGTAGTACTCGACGATCAGCTGTTCCGAGAGCGGCACATCGATCTGGGCGCGCTCGGGCTGCTGGTGCACCAGGATCCGCAGGCGGCCCGGGATGACCTGGAGCCAGCCGGGAACCGGACGGTCGCCGACGGTCTCGCGCGCGACCTGGAACGGCAGCGTGCTGAGCGACTTCTCCTTGACATCGATGATGTCGTACTGGGTCACCTGGAAGCTGGGAACGTTGACGCTCCGGTTGTTCACGGTGAAGTGACCGTGCGACACCAGCTGGCGCGCCTGACGACGGGTACGGGCCAGACCGGCGCGGTACACGACGTTGTCCAGACGGCACTCGAGCAGGCGAAGCAGGTTGTCACCGGTCTTGCCCTTGAGGCGGTTGGCCTCTTCGTAGTACCGGCGGAACTGCTTCTCCATGACGCCGTAGGAGAAGCGAGCCTTCTGCTTCTCCTGCAGCTGGAGCAGGTACTCGCTCTCCTTGATCCGCGCGCGGCCGTGCTGGCCGGGCGGGTAGGGGCGACGCTCGAACGCCTGGTCGCCGCCGACGAGGTCGACGCGCAGACGACGCGACTTGCGGGTGATGGGGCCTGTATAACGAGCCATTTTTTATCTGTTTCCTTTCCCGCTAGACGCGACGACGCTTGGGCGGACGGCAGCCGTTGTGCGGCTGGGGGGTGACATCGGAGATCGTGCCAACCTCCAGGCCCGCGGCCTGCAGCGAACGGATCGCGGTCTCGCGGCCCGAACCCGGGCCCTTCACGAAGACGTCGACCTTCTTGACGCCGTTCTCCTGCGCCTTGCGGGCAGCGTTCTCGGCGGCGAGCTGCGCGGCGAACGGGGTCGACTTGCGCGAACCCTTGAAGCCGACGTGGCCCGAGGACGCCCACGAGATGACGTTGCCGGCCGGGTCGGTGATCGACACGATGGTGTTGTTGAACGTGCTCTTGATGTGCGCGTGGCCGTGCGGGACGTTCTTCTTTTCCCGGCGACGCGACTTCTGGGTCTTCTTGGGGCCGGAGGCCCTGGACTTCGGAGGCATCGGTTATCCCCTACTTCTTCTTGCCGGCGACGGTGCGCTTCGGGCCCTTGCGGGTGCGCGCGTTGGTCTTGGTGCGCTGACCACGCACGGGCAGGCCACGACGGTGACGCAGGCCCTGGTAGCAGCCGATCTCGATCTTGCGACGGATATCGGCCTGCACCTCGCGGCGCAGGTCACCTTCGACCTTGAGCTCGGGCGAGCTCTCGATGTAGTCACGCAGCTGCGTCACCTGGTCGTCGCTGAGATCCTTGCTGCGCAGGTCCAGGCTGATGCCGGTGGCCGCGAGGATCTCCTTGGAGCGGGTACGGCCGACGCCGTAGATGTAGGTCAACGCGATCTCCATGCGCTTTTCGCGCGGGAGATCAACGCCCATGAGACGTGCCATGTGGCAGGTTCCTTCAACTGTTGCGGAGGTCTGCTCCCTGTCCGTCCCCGCGTCTTGTTGGGGCACCGGCCTCCGTACCGGTGGTTGGCGCACACGCCTTCCGAGCGAACCCGGAATACCGCAGCGTGCGGCTGGAGCTGGGAGTTCTTCTTTATTTGGCCAAGCCGATCAGTGATCGGTGCCCGGCTGGTGATCGACGGGGCGCGAACCCCGCTTGATCAGCCCTGGCGCTGCTTGTGGCGCAGGTTGTCGCAGATCACCATGACCCGACCGTGACGGCGGATCACCTTGCACTTCTCGCAGATCTTCTTGACGCTCGGCTGAACCTTCACGTCCGTCCAATCTTCTTGTGGTTCACACGGGTGTGAACACAGTTTTTCCCCAGCCCAACTGGCTGGGGAAGTCTGTTGTGTCGCTCTGTCGAGCGACAGTCTCACCTTGTCGGCGAGGATCCCACCTTACCGAGCCCCCTCCGGGGGTCCGGGGGCGAAGCCCGCCGGGCGGGTTGTGGGGGTTGCACCCCCACAAAACACCAAGTGGATCGACTTCAGGCGAGCGCTCTCCGCGAGCAGCGGTCGCCCACTCGATTCACTTGTAGCGGTAGACGATCCGGCCGCGCGACAAGTCGTAGGGCGACAGCTCGACGACCACGCGGTCCTCGGGGAGGATACGAATGTAGTGCTGCCGCATCTTCCCGCTGATGTGCGCGAGAACCTTGTGACCGTTCTCGAGCTCGATCCGGAACATCGCATTGGGCAGCGGCTCGACAACTCGACCCTCGACCTCGATGGCCCCGTCTTTCTTCGCCATGTCCTCCGCGATCCCGGTTACGCTCAACCTGGTTTGTTTGGCTTGTTTCTGCTTACATGGATCTGTCGGTCGAAGTGACCGGTAGACACACAAACAGTCGGCGCATAGGTGCACCGCCGCTCCAGCTTACCGGTACCGGATGGTTCCGGCAAAAATGGCCTGCGCCAGCACCACCCGCCGGTACTCTTTTCGCCCCGATCAGAGTACGAAATCGGGGCCTGTGAGCCCCTGGCCTCCTGCCCTGCTGCCGTGTCCGGACGTCGCGTAAACTGACCGCTGTCCAGGTAAAGGGTCGAGCAGATCGAGGGGGACCCCGTGAGCGAGCGCAGCGAGCGAGCCCCGTACGCAGCGCCCATGGCCATGGCGGAGCTGAGCGCTAGCGAGGTGGCGGCTGCGAGTGAGCGAGCCATCGACGCAGCGCCCGCGGGTACAACGGAGCCGAGCGCTGGCGAGGTGGAGTTGTGAGTGAGCGCAGCCAGCGAACCATCAATACAGCGCCCACGGGCACAACGGAGCCGAGCGTTAGCGGGTGGAGTTGTGAGTGAGCGCAGCGCGCGGGCCATCGACACAGCGCCCGTGGGCACAACGGAGCCGAGCGTTAGCGAGGTGGAGTCGTGAGTGAGTGCACGCGCGAGCCATCAATACAGCGCCCGTGGGCACAACGGAGCCGAGCGCTAGCGGGGTGGAGTCGTGAGTGAGCGCAGCGCGCGAGCCATCAATACAGCGCCCACGGGTACAACGGAGCCGAGCGTTAGCGAGGTGGAGTTGTGAGCCGTAATAATGACGGCCTCCCCATGTTGCCGCCGTGGCTGTCCGAGAGCGACGTCACGCAGGTCGGCTACGAAGCGCCGGTACAGAATCTACCCTCCGACGATTTGATCGAAGAGGGACCTAGCCGCAGACGCGGGCGTCAAGAGAAGCGTGGTCGACGCTGGGGGCGCGACAAGAACAACGAGCAGCCCGCCGAGGAACAGCAGCCGCCCGCACCGCACGGACGTGCGCCGGAACCGGCACCGCAGCCCGAGTCACCGCGCGACGACCCGTGGCGGCAGCCGGGTTTGAACGCGTACGTTCAGCCGCGTCAGGATGACCCGTGGCAGGCCGGACCGCCGCGGACGGACGCATCGCGCTCCGAAACACCGCCCACCGAAGCACCTCAACAGCGCACCGAAGCACCGCAGCAGCGCACTGCTGCACCCGCGCAGGGTCTGCCCACCCGCAACCCTGGCCCGCCGCCGCCGGCCTTCCAGCCGCTCGGCAGGCGTACCGCGCCCGAGCCGCCCGCATCGGACGACCTGACCACCCGGCACCAGCCGGCCCGGCCCGATCTGCCTCCGCCACCGCCACTTCCGGATCCTCCGCAGCAGGCGCCGACGGCCGAGTCACCGCAGGCATCGACCGGTGTGTCGCAAGCACCCGCCGAGCGTTCCGCACCGCCCGAGTCCAGTGGCCCGCCGCCGTGGTTGGCCGGACCGCGGCCCGAGCAGCCGGCGCCCGGTCCGGTCGCACCGTCACGCCGTCCACCACTGCCCGATCCCCCACCGTCGCAGGGCAATCCGCCGGTCGGCCGGTCGACAGCGCCGCCCGCCGAGCAGGGACCGGCGCGTGGCGTGGCCGGTCCACCGCAGCGCGGACAAGAGCCCCCTACCCCGGGGCGGGAACCGCAGTCGTCGCACGACACCGCAGCCACCCAACGACCAGGCCCCGCAACGCCTCCAGCAGCTCAGGAGCCCAGCCGTGCCCCCGGCGACGGCGTGCTGCCCGCCGAGCGACCAAGCGCGACAACAACTCCGGAGTCTGTCACCGGAAGCCGCACGCAGCACGCACCGGATCGCGCACAGCCGGGCACCGAGCGCGCTGCGACGACGCCTCTCGGCACACCGCCAAATCAGGAACTCCCGAGCCGAGCACCCGCCGCGAGCTCGACACCGTCGGGCCCGAAGCGCGGACCGCAGGCGCCCGGCGGCGACACCGGCCCACACGGGCGGCCGCAGCCTGATCGCCCGGCCGCCGAGCAAGCCCCGAACGGCACGGCAGCGTCGCAACCGCCCGCCTGGCTGACCGGACAATCGGCACCGAGCAGCACCGAATCCGGTCCGCCGCAACGTGACTCCGGTCGGCAGGCACCCGATTGGGTGCCCTCGTCCAACGCCGGAACGTCTCGGACAACGAGCAGTGGTCGGCACCGCCTGCCCTCCGAGATCGAGGGACAGCCGGGAGCAGTCGACCAGCCCGGTCCACAAGCACCGCAGCCGAACGACCTCGCACAACCACCGGCCGGTCCGCATTCCCCGGGCGGCCCGTCCGGCTACCCATCCCAGGCACCGGGCAGCGAACAGCCAGGCCCTCCCACACCGGCCGAGCCATGGCGCAACGCGGCGGCCCCGGTGTGGGCAGACGAAATCGTCACGCCGACACCGTCCTCCGTCGGTGGACAAGCTTCGGGCAGTGAACGACCCGGCCCGCAGACACCCGGCGAACCCTGGCGCAACCAGGCAACCTCGGCACCGACCGGCGAAACCACCGGTCAGACACCACCTTTCGTCGGTGGACAAGCACCGGGTAACGAACAGCGCGGCCCGCAGGCACCCGGCGAACCCTGGCACAACCAAGCAGCACCCGCACCGACCGACGGAACCACCGGTCAGACACCACCTTTCGTAAGCGGACAAGCACCGAGCAGCGAACAACGCGGCCCGCAAGCACCCGGCGAGCCGTGGCGCAACCAGGCAACCTCGGCACCGACCGGCGAAACCGCCGGCCGGACACCACCATTGGCGGGCGGACAAGCACCGGGCGGCGAGCAGCTCGGACCGCAGCAGACCGGGCCGCAGCAGCCCCAGACGCAGACACGGGCGCCCGGCGGATTCGCCGGGCCGCAGATGGGCGGGCAAGCGCCGGGCACACCGTCTGCGCCGCCGGGACAGTGGGGTCGCCCGCCAGGGCAGATCCCGCCCGGTGGGCAGTACCAACCGGGTGTGCAGTATCAGTCCGGGCCGCCGCCGTCATTGGATGACGTGCCGATGCGGCGGGCCAAGAAGTCGCCGGGCAGTGGCTGGCGGAAAGCCGTGCATCACGTGTCGGGTGGCGCGCTCAATCCGGGCCTGTCCGCGGAAGAGATGCGCCTGCAGGAACTGGTCGCACGGATCAGGCAACCGGTCCGCGGCGACTATCGGATCGCGACGCTGTCACTGAAGGGTGGCGTCGGAAAGACCACCACGACAATGGGTATCGGGTCGATCTTCGCGTCCATCCGCGGCGACCGAGTGATCGCGGTGGACGCCAACCCCGACTTCGGCACACTGTCACAACGGGTTCCGCTGCAAACCAGGTCCACTGTGCGCGACCTGCTACTCGACCCGTCGATCCAGCGCTACTCGGATGTCCGCAGGCACACCTCCCAGGCCACCAGCCGACTGGAAGTGCTTGCCAGCGAACGCGATCCGGCAGCGTCGGAGGCCTTCAGCGAGGAGGAGTACCGCGCGGTCGCGCGCATCCTGCAACGCTTCTACAACATCATCCTCACCGACTGCGGCACCGGCCTAATGCACTCAGCGATGTCGGGCGTCCTAGATCTGGCCCACTCCCTGGTCCTGATCTCCTCCCCCGCGATCGACGGAGCCCGCAGCGCCGCAGCAACTTTGGACTGGCTGTCCCTCCACGGCCACGACCACCTGGTCCGCAACGCAGTGGTCGTGATCAACTCCCCGCGCGCCGGTTCACCGAATGTCGGCATCCAGCAACTACGCGAGTACTTCCTCTCCCGCTGCCGCGCCGTACACATCATCCCCTTCGACGCCCACATGTCCGAAGGCGCCGAAATCGACCTACACCGCCTCCACAAACAAACCAAGCGCGCCTACGTCGAACTCGCCGCCACCATCGCCGACGATTTCGCCACCGACCACCGCCGCTACCAACCCTGAAACACCCCCATGTCACACCGTCACGTGACACCGACCCCACCCACACCACACTTCCAAAGATCTGCACTCCCTCTCAGGATCCGCACCGACTCTAGGCCCCTATTCCGAGTGCCGATCCCGAGTAAGAGTGCGGATCTATGGCGAAGCCCGGCACAGCACGACCTACACTGAACCGCTCACCCCCTGTCTAACCTGCACACCCGCTATACCGGGTGAGAGGATTAGACAAAGGGTGAGCACCTTCCAATTACCCACGCGGACAGCGGAATCGACACTCCGTGTCGGAACCACGCACCCGGATCAGCCCCTACTGCCGGGCCGATTCGCCCTACTGCCGGGCCGATTCCGAGAGCGGGTGCGAATCGCCGGTGAAACCGGGTACAGCACCCCGTCACGAGTGCCCGGCACCCCCACCCCACCACGCCGAACCCAGAATCTGCGCACTCTCTCGGGACCTGCACCGGCTTTAGGGCCCTATTCCCAGTGCCGATCCCGAGACAGAGTGCAGATCCCGGGCATACCGGCCCGAGAGCCCCCGTCACAGGCTGATTGATCACCCGCACTCGCGCACCCCGTGCGGAAAACGGCGCACCGCACACAAACACGGTGCACCCCCCGCACTCACCACGCCGACAACAGAATCTGCGCACCCTCTCGGGACCTGCACCGGCTTTAGGGCCCTATTCCGAGTGCCGATCCCGAGTGTGGGTGCAGATCCTGGGCATACCGGCCGGAGAGCCCCCGTCGCAGGCTGATTGATCACCCGAAGTCGCGCACCCCGTGCAGAGAATACGCACCCGGCGCGACCCCCGCACTCACCACGCGTGCAACGGAATCCGCACTCTCACTCGGGACCTGCACTGGCATTAGGGCCCTATTCCCAGTGCACATCCCGAGTGAGGGTGCAGATCCTGGGCATACCGGCCGGAGAGCCCCCTTCGCAGGCTGATTGATCACCCGCACTCGCGCACCCCGTGCAGAGAACGCGCACCCGGCGCGCCCCCCGCACTCACCACGCGGGCAACGGAATCCGCACTCTCACTCGGGACCTGCACTGGCATTAGGGCCCTATTCCGAGTGCACATCCCGAGTGAGGGTGCAGATCCTGGGGATACCGGGGCGGGGGGCACCTGACGGGGTTGATCGCGCACCGAAACCGCCGCCGGCCAACCCGCTCTTATCCAAAGCGCTTGTGACGCAACCACAGCCAGGTGACCACCTCGGAAACGTGACATCGCGCACCTGACGCGCACCTAAAGTCGGGTACCCCACCTGACGTGCCCAGCACTACTCACAAGAAAACATGGGATCAGGTCTTCAGCTCACTGGACAGGTCATCGCCTGGAGTCCCTAAGCAGCACTTGCCCGGATAAGTCCACCTTTCCGAGGGTCTGTTTGTGTACTGGTCCGGGTTGGTATACGCACAGAGAACTCCGGTGGTGTGCTGGCTCAAAGGTTTTCGACTGGTTCATCAGATGACCGGAGTAGTGCTGGGCGCGTCAGGTGGGTACCCGGCCTGCTCTTCCGCGGCTTGTGATGGGCAACGCTTGTGTTCCAGCGTGAAGACTGGCTGTGGTCCCGACTCAAGACCCGAAAAGCCAACGCTCCAGGCGGTTTTGAGCTGAACCCACAGAGCGTCCATACCCCTCACAGGGACTATAAACGCTGTGAGGGGTATGGACGCTCTGTGAGACTCAACCTCGCACCCGTCGAGGGGGACGACGGAAGGGGTTGGGGGGCTACGGGGTTGGGGTTACCACTCGGGCAGGCGGCGTCTGCCTGCGAGGATGTCTCGGACGAGGTCGTCGTAGGCGTCGGCGAGTTCGGCGAGGTGATGCCATGCGCCGTGCAGTCTTTCGTCGTGTGCGTCGAGGGTCATCAGGGCGTGGTGGGCGCGGACCGAGGATTCGGCGAGGCGGTCGATGACCGCGCCGACAGTTTCGGTGTGCAGGGTGGCGCCGAGTCGGTGCTGGGGCACGCTGCGGGCGACCCAGTCGTCGATGGCCATGACCAATTCGACTCTGCGGCGCTCGATTTCGAGGACGACCAGCGGGTCGGTGTCCACCGAACCGCCGCGGCCGACCAGTCGCCGCTCGTGCAGCACCGCGAGATCGCGGGCGAACCAGAGCAGCGGACCACCGACCACGCGGTGCCCACGGCACGCCCGAACAAGTAGATCCGAGGTGGGAAGCAGTCCAGGAGCGTGGGACTGCACCACCGAATCGGTACACCGCAGTGTGCCGGGAAGAGCCATTACGACTGTTGTATCCGAACCTGCCACGTTGCCTCGCCGTCATCGCCGCACAACACCGGATCAGGACGTTCATTACAATAAACCTCTGAAGGCACCTGTCAAGCGTTACCGGGCCGTAGGAAGTCACGAAGAGTACACTTCGTTACCTGCACGACCAACCGAGGAGCAAGATGGCGGACGGTCCGACGTATCACCGGATCGCAGACCTCCTCCGCGAGGAGATCCGCGCAGGCAAGTGGAAACCGGGTGATCGGTTGCCCAGCCACACGGAGCTGGCCGAGCACATGCAGGTCTCGCTTACGACCGCTCGCAATGCGATTCAGGTGCTGGTCACCGAAAATCTTGTCTACACAGCGACTTCCCGCGGCACCATCGTGCGAAACCAGGAGGTCCTGGAATCGGTTGTCACCGACCATATTCGACAGGACCGGCCGAAATCGCCGCACGATATCTTCGAGGAGATCGCGCGCGCCGCACACCGGATACCGTCCAAGGAGTTCAGCGCGAAGATGGAGCCGGCCGGTCCCGCAGTAGCGTTATGGCTCGGCGTGCCGGAGGACTCCTGGGTGCTGGCCAGGACGGTCGTCCAGTTCCTCGATAACGAGCCGTGGTCCTGGGAGGTCAGCTTCTATCCCCGAGACTTGGCCGAGGCCACCGGAATCGACTCCCCGCACGACATTCCGGAGGGCACCACCCGGCGGTTGGCCGATCGCGGCCACGCGGAGACCGCGCACCGCGACACGTTGACCGCACGGCCCGCCTCCGCGGAAGAGGCCACCGTGCTCGGCGTGGCGGCGGGCACGATCCTGCTCGATCACCTGCGGATCGGCGCCAATCACGAGCGAGTCACCAGGGCGACTCGCCATCGTTCCATCGCCGCGAGCAACCGGCTCGCCTACCAACTCGGCGATGCCGAGGGTCTCGGTGTTATCGGACGCACGCTCGGCGTGCCGTATGAGCCAGGTGTGCCGTCAGCATGAGTAATATCGCGTTCCGCCAGGCCACAATTGGCGATCTGGGCTTCATCTGCCGACTACGACTGCAACGCACCGCGTGGCTGACCGCGCGCGGCTCCGATCAATGGACGGTCGCGGGCCGCGGAAAACCGATCGAGATCTTCGCGCGGGCGGTCGGCCGGTCGTTGGACGCGGGCGAGACCTGGATCGCGGAGGTAGCCGACGAACCCGCGGGCACCATCACTGTCGATCGCCACGCCGACCCGGGGCTGTGGTCACCGTGGGAACTATCCGACGCGGTCGTCGTCCACTACATGATCGTCGACCTGCGATTCGCCGGCTACCGGATCGGCCACCACCTGCTCGCCCACGCGGGAATGCTTGCGCGCCAACAGGAACGCGACTGGGTTCGCCTCGACGCGTGGACCACCAACACCGAACTGCATGACTACTACCGCAGGGAGGGCTTCCAGTTCGCCCGCATCGCGGGCCCGATCGCGACCGGGCCCTCCCGTGCACTCTTCGAACGACGCACCGACAGTTGGGATTTCGACACACCCGTCACCATCCCAGCCATCCGCATCGCGGGCAGCACACCCAAACTCGGTGCAGTCCAAGCCAATAACTGAGCCTAGACGGTCGGCGGAAGGTAGGCGATCTGCACCATCTCCTCTGCCCTGCTGCGCGAGGCCAGCGTGCCGCGGCCGGGCGGGAGCTTGCTCGGGCGGATCTCGCCGATGATCTTGCCCTCGTCCCGGGAACCGCTCATGATCAGCGTCTCCACCGACAGGTTCTTCATGCCGCCGATGATCGGGTCATAGAGGGCGCGCGAGACGCCACCCATGCGCCGAGTAACCACGAAATGCATGCCGATATCGCGGGCCTGCGGCAGGTATTCGATCAGCGGGGTGAAGGGATTGCTGCTGGCGGCCACCATGTCGTAGTCGTCGACCACGATGTAGATCTCCGGGCCCTCCCACCAACTGCGGTCGCGCAGCTGCTGCGGGGTGATATCGGAGTCCGGGATCCGCTGGGACAGGTACTGCGCGACCTCTTGGATCATCGGCCCGCAGGTCTGCGACGAGGTGGAATACCCGGCGAGTTGCTCGCCCTCGACCACGCCGAGCATGGTCCTGCGGTAGTCGATCATGATGATCTTCGCCTCGTCCGCGGTGGAATTCTCCACCACGCCCATCACGATGTTGCGCAGCAGCGTCGTCTTGCCGGATTCGACGTCGGCGAAGGCCATGAAATGCGGTTCGGTACTGAAATCCAGTACCAGCGGCTGCAATTCGGATTCGCCGAGACCGACGACCACCTTGGTGGGGCCGAGCTCGATGCCCTGCTCCCGCGCGGCGGCAAGCAGCCCGTCGCGGTCGAGCTGCCCCGGCAGCATCCGCACCTCCGGCGCGCGCCGGCCCGCGTGCAGCTCCGCGAGTTCCTGCCGCGCCCGGGTGACACCGTCGGCCAGCGAGCTCGGATCGGAGTCGGAGTCCAGTCGCGGCAGGGCGATGAGCATGTGCAGCTGTTCCGGGGTGAGACCACGGCCCGGGCGGCCGACCGGAACCTGAACGGCGGTGCGCCGCCCCATCTCCGAGTCCGACGGGTCGCCGAGGCGCAGCTCCAGCCTGGTGCCGATCTGATCCTTGATCGCGGGCCGGATCTCGGCCCACCGGGACGCACCGATGATGAGGTGGATGCCGTACGACAAGCCTTGTGCCGCAATGGCGGTGATCTGCGCCTCCAGCACGTCGAACTCTTCGCGGATCGCGGCCCAGCCGTCGATCACCAGGAACACGTCACCGAATCGGTCGTCGGCCAACGGATTTCCGGCCGATGCCGCGCCGTCGGGCACGTGCGCCGCGGCGGCGAACTTGCGCCGCCGGAATTCGGCCATCGACTCGATACCGAGCTCGGCGAAGCGTTCCTCGCGCTGGCGCATCAGTGAGGTGAGCTCGGCGATGGTGCGGCGCACCCGGTCGCTGTCGAGGCGACCGGCCACCGAGCCGACGTGCGGCAGCCCGACCAGGCCCGCCATCGAGCCGCCACCGAAGTCGAGGCAGTAGAACTGCACGTGCTGCGGGGTGTGGGTGGCGGCGGCGGCCATGATGATGGTGCGCAGGGTGGTCGATTTACCGGACTGCGGACCACCGACGACCGCCACATTGCCTTGTGCGCCACCGAGACTGATGGTGAGCACGTCACGGCGCTGCTCGTACGGCTTGTCGATGACGCCGATCGGCATCCACAGCTGGCCGTGCCGGTTGACCGGCGAGCGCCAATCCGGGTCGGGCAGCAGCATATCCACCGTCGGGGATTCGTCGAGCGGCGGCAGCCACACCTCGTGCGCCGGGCGGCCGTGTCCGGTCAGTCGCTTGACGACGGTGTCGAGCAGCGAGTCCGGAATGCCCTCCTCCGAGCCGGGCGCGGCGAAGGCCGACGGTGGCGGTGGGAGTTCGAGCATCGGGTTCATCGGTGACGGTGGCAGATCCAGCGCGGAGTCGGTCTCGACCGGTTCCGGCATCTCCACCGGCCCCGCGGTGAACACCGCGAGCCGCTGGCCGCCAACCGGGGCGCCGTCCTCGCCGGTCACCGTGCCGACGGGCGCGACATACGGGCCCGACACGTAGCTTGCGTTGAACCGCAACGGATCCGAGGCGTCGCTCTTCAGATATCCGGCGCCGGGCACGCTCGGCAGGTGGTAGGCGTCGGTGATGCCGAGCACCGCGCGCGACTCGTTGGCCGAGAAGGTGCGCAGGCCGATGCGGTAGGACAGATGCGACTCGAGGCCGCGAAGTTTGTTCTCCTCCAGGCGCTGCGAGGCGAGCAGCAGGTGTACATGCAGCGAGCGGCCGAGTCGGCCGATCATCACGAACAACTCGGCGAAATCCGGCTTCTGCGACAGCAGTTCGGAGAACTCGTCGACCACGACGAACAGCGCGGGCAGCGGATCGAGCGGAACGCCTGCGGCCCTTGCCTTCTCGTAGTCGGTGACGTTGGCGTAGTTGCCCGAGGCCCGCAGCAGTTCCTGCCGCCGGTTCATCTCACCGGCGAGCGCGTCCTTCATGCGGTCTACCAGCGACAGTTCCTCTTCCAGGTTGGTGATCACCGCGGCGACGTGCGGCAGTGAATCCAGGCCGAGGAAGGTCGCGCCACCCTTGAAGTCGACGAGCACCAGGTTCAGCGCGTCCGGCGAGTGCGTGGTGACCAGCGAAAGCACCAGGGTGCGAAGGAATTCCGACTTACCGGAACCGGTCGCGCCGATGCACAGGCCGTGCGGGCCCATGCCGTTCTCGGCCGACTCCTTGATGTCGATCTCCACCGGGGTGCCGTCCGGGGTGATGCCGATCGGCACGCGCAGCCGTTCCCGCGCCGTGCGCGGCCGCCAGACCCGGGCCGGGTCGATCTGCGCCGCATCCGGGATCTTCAGCAGGGCCATCAGCCCCGGATCGGCCGTCGAGCCCTCGCCGAGGCTGACGATCTGGGCCGCGGTGGCCAGCCGGTAGCGCGACAACGTCCGCGAAAAGGCCTCGGCCTCAGCCCAACTCACCACGTCGGCGGTGGCGAACTTCTCCACGCCCGCCGCGCTGCGGGCCGACACGTCGCGGTCGGCGGCGACCAACTGCAGCCCGCGCCGGGCCGCCAGCCCGCCCTCCGGGGCGGTGAGGTCGAGCACGGTCACCGAGTCCAGTCCGGATTCGCTGATCAGCCGTTCGTTGCCGTTGACGTATCCGTCGTCGATGATCACCACCAGGTGCAACCGCCCCTGGGTGGGCTGCGGGTTGCGCATGAAGCGGCCCCGCTCCATCAGCTCGGCCGACAGCGCGGTCTCCAGCTCGCCGAGCGAGGTGTACATCATGCGGGCCGAGCCCATGCCATCGCGCAGGGTCGGATGTTGCAGGTGCGGAAGCCATTTCGCCCACGCCCACGGCCCGTCCGGGTCCGCGCAGACGATGGCGACCGCGAGATGGTCGGGTCCGTGGAAGGTGACGAGTTCCATCAGCATGGAGCGGGTCAGCATGCGCGCGTCCTCGGGCGTGCCGCTGATGTTGATCGCCGGGAAGGCGCGCATCGACACCGCGGTCGGCAGGCTGTGCACCACCGAGTGGGTGCGCACGAACCGGCGCAGCGCGACGGTGGAGACCGGCTCCAGATCCTCCAGCGGACCGGTTTCCGGCCGGGCCAGCTTGGTGGCCAGCCGGTGGCTGCCCATGCCGACCCGGACGTGCCCGAAGTCGGGATCGTTGGGCCTGCGCTCCCACATCCGCCTGGTGCCGATCAGCGACGGCAGGTCGGCCGGATCCGGATGGCTCCAGGCCAGGGTCTCCAGCTGCTTGTTGCCGGTGCGCCGCACGTCCTTACGGATCTGATCCAGGTAGCGGAAGTAGTCCTTGCGTTCCTCGTTGAGCTCGACCGCCCGCTTGCCCGTGCCGCCGCGGAAGCCGGCCATCATGCCGACCATCGACATCAGCATCATCATCGGGAACATCATGGACAGCGGGTTGGCCAGCAGGTTGCGACCCATCATGGCCATCATCGCGATCATGCCGACCACCGCGACCACCATGACGATCGGCATCAGCTTCATCATCATGGGGGCGGGCAGCGCGCGCGAAATCTCCGGTGGCGGGGTCAGCGCCACCTCACCACCGGGTGCCCGTGGCGGCGCTATCCGGGGGCGTCGTACGAAACCTTCGGTAGCCATGGAGTCCTTCGATCGGTCGAGCTGTCTGCGTTCGGCGGGCAGCCCGCGCTACGGGTCGAATTCGGCGTCGATCTCCCGGCGTCGGCGGCGGTACGGAATCGATACCGCGATGCCGATGGCCAGGGCGGTCAAGCAGGTCAGCGAGCCGATCACCGCGACCCGGCGTGGCCGAGGGTCGGGGCCGGGCTGGATGACCGGCGCGGCGATCGCACGTGCGACATCGGCACTGTCGCTCACGGACTTGTCGGGCAGTTGCGCGGTGAGCGCGGCCAGCGGGTCGATCAGGCCTGCGCCGATCGCGTCGTCACGGCCGGCGCCCGGCGCCTGCGCGGTGCGGATGATGCGGTCGATCACCTGTCGCGCATCGAGATTCGGGAATCGGGACCGCACCAGCGCCGCCAGCCCGGCGACGTAGGGTGCCGCGAAACTGGTGCCGTCGACCGGGCGGATGCCCTCGTCGGTCTGCACGCCGTTCACCACGCCGACGCCGCCGGCCTTGCTGTCCAGCGACACGATATTGCGGCCGATCGCGGCGACGCCGACCCACGGGCCGTGCAGCGACAGGTCCGACGGCTTGCCGTCCGCGTCCACCGAGGCCACCGCGAGTACATACGGCGAGAACCAGGCCGGGCTGGCCACGGTGTTGACCGAATCCCAGCCGGAACCGTCGTTCTGCTTCTGGCATGGGCCGTTGTTCTCGACGTTCCCCGCGGCCGCCACCACGACGACATTACGTTCCGAGGCGTACTTCACCGCGGCTCCGAGCGCGGAGTCGGCGGTGTCGGATCCGGCTGGACTGCAGGCCACTTCGGAGATGTTGATGACGGTGGCGCCGAGATCGACCGCACGCACCACGGCCGCGGCCAGCGTGAGCACGCTGCCGTAGCCGTCGGCACGAATGGTGCCCGGCGGCTTTTCACCGCCGCGGTCCTTTTTCTCGTAGGCCAGGCTGAGCTGCCGGATGCTCAGGATCTCCGCATCGGGCGCGACCCCGGTGAACGCGTCGCCGGGACTCGGCTGCGCGGCGATAATTCCGGCCACCAGGGTGCCGTGCCCGTCGCAGTCGACGGTGCCGTCGGAATCGGAGACGTAGTCGCCGCCCGGCTGCAGGGCCGCCAAGCGCGGATGCCGTTGCACCCCGGTGTCGATCACCGCAACCTTCTGCCCGGCGCCCCGGCTGAACTGCCACGCTGCGGGCAGATCGAGCACCCGCTGCGAGATCGGTGGCTCGTTCGGCGGCGACCCGGTGAGCGCCGGTTCGGCGCACTGGTCGGCCTGCTGGGTCGGTTCCAAGGGCGCGGGACGACCGCTCAACACCTGTGCGATACCCAGCGCGCCCGGATCGATGCTGGGCGGCGAGATAGCGGCGGCGGGCGATGCGGGTGCGCTCACCAGGCCGACCACCGCGGCGGCACCGGCCATCCGCAGCAGGTTGCGACGGAAAGCGCTAGGGCCCATCGGTTCCCGCACTCATATGTTCCTGGCCATCGAGTAGACCCCCATGATCCACAGGACCAGCGGGATCAACGAGATGATCAGCAGGTACTCGAAGATTTCGATCATCCGCCTGGTGATCGGCGTGACCTCGATATGCGGTCCGATCACGCCGAAGCCCACCGTGCCCGCCGCGAAGGCGACGAGCAGGCCGACCCCGAGCAGTTCGAATTCCGTGTCGCCCAGCGCCAGACCGGCGGCCAGCCCGACGAAGGTCACGCAGCCACCCGCGATCAGCGTCGCGGCCTGGGTGAGATCGGCGAAGGACCGGCCGCGCAGGCACAGGATGATCCCGGTGACGACGGCGAGCACGATGCCCTGCCAGCGCGCCGAGCCGAGCGGGTCGGCCGCGCCGAACGCGCCGATCACCGCGGTCGCCGTGCACGCGACGATCAAGCCGGATTGGTACTGGTTGGCCGCGCGGGACCGCTCGCCGAGGCCGGACGCCGACGGCAGCGCGGTGGCGCCGATCGCGCCGATGCCCTCGATGGTCGGGCGCTGTTCATGATCGGCCGGGTCGATCGCGCCACCCGCGGTCGGCACCGGCGGGATCGGCAGCCGGGCCAGCCCGGCGGCCA
Source organism: Nocardia sp. NPDC060255 (assembly GCF_042727395.1). NCBI lineage: Bacteria > Bacillati > Actinomycetota > Actinomycetes > Mycobacteriales > Nocardiaceae > Nocardia > Nocardia sp. NPDC060255. The sequence goes on from NZ_JBHXAU010000016.1 coordinate 69,044, forward strand.
GTCGCGGCACCATGGACAGCAGCGCGATGCCGACCACCACCAGGCCACCGGCCAGCTTCGGCAGACCGGGATGCCAGACCAGATACACCGCGGCGGCGATACCCGCGATGACGCTGAGCGCACCCGCGGCGGAGAACAAGGTCGCGCCCGCGCCGATGATCCGAAAGCCGAGCACCGCAGCCACGATCGTCACCGAACAGCCCAGCAACAGATGTGCGCTGCCCAGCGGACCCGGCACGAAAAGCGCGGCGCCGCCGAACAGCAGCAGCAGACCATCCAGTGACAACCAGACGGCGGAGAGCTGGTCGAGGTATTTGCGGGCGGCGAAGCCCGCGGCGACGAAGGCCCCGATACCCACGCCGGACAGCGCGAACGCGGGGGCCAGCGGATCGCCGTGCCCGCGCGAATTGATCAGCAGCGCCAACACGGTGAGCACCGTCAGCACCGAGGAGACCAGGCCCATCCAGCGCGCGGAGCCGCCGGTCCAGCTACGGAATTCCTCGGCGGTGAGCCGGGATACCGCGTCGATCACGTCGTCGAAGAGCGCGGGCGCTTCCTTCGCGGTGACCGAGCGCAGCACGAGCAGTTCGCCGTCGTGCACATCGGCGTCGTTGAGCGTGCGGCTCGGCGCGAACGCGTCCTGGCCGAGCCGCGCCAACGTCCAATGCTGGGCCTGCAGCGGCACCGAGTCGTCCTCGGCGTCGAACTGGTCGGGGTTGCGGGATTCGATCAGGGCCACCAGGTCGCCGATGAAGCCGGCGATCGGCACGGTTGCGGGCAGCCCGACATCGAGCTGAGTGTTCCCGCCGATGACGGAAACGCGGCTCAGCTCCGGTTCAGCGGCTCGCGTGCCACTGGTTGGTGACTCGATCAACGACCCCGGACCCCCGGCCTCTCCACTGACGATTGTTCACGCCTCGACGGCACCGGGTGGAACGTCTTCTGAGTGAACGACTTCGACACCCGTATGACTCTCACCTAGACAACACATGCGTTGCAACCTCTGGGCAGCTGAACCTAATGTAACGGACAGACCAGGCACTGCGCGATCGGTAGTCTGGGGGGCATAAAGAACTCATCCGCTACTACGAACGAAGACTTCGGGGTCCGACAGCCATGACCGGCAATCGCCAAGCACAACGCGCCTTCGACGCCGGAATTCTGTCGCTGGGATTGTCCATCGAGGGGCAGGAGTCCGCGCGCGATCTCGAGTACGCGAAGCTCGCCTTCCAGCGCGCCACCGAGTGGGATCCCACCATGTGCGACGCCTGGCTCGGCCGCGCCGCCGCGGGCGAGCTCACCAAGGACGTCTTGTTCAACATGCACAAGACCAGCGCGAGCACGCTGTACCGGGAGCAGCGCAGGCTCGGCCTGCAGCCGCGCGACCTGGCCGGCCGGTTCCTGCCCGGCCTCTATATCGACTACCCGCTGGCCAGCTACACCGAGATCTGGCTCGCCTGGGCCGCATTCCTCATCGCGGACAAGGAATACGACGAGGCCGAGCGGGTGCTCGACGAACTCGACACGTACCGCAGGTCCCAGCTGAGCGACCCGGATCGCGCGATCGACAACCGCATCTGCGCGTATGTCCGCGGCGTCATGCACTACAACACCCAGCGCTGGTCCGATGTGATGACCGTGCTGGCCGGTTCGGCCGAGTGGGACGACCCGTACCTCGCGGCGGGCGCGAACGTCATGGTCGGTACCGCCTGCGCGCAGCTCGGGCTGTTCGGTGAGGCGATCCGCCGGATGGAACAGGCCGAAGCGGGCCCGATCCCGGCCGCCCGATCGACCGCCATGTTCTGCCGCGGCCTGTGCCTGCGCGAATCCGGCAACGAAGAGGTGGCGCAGGGACTGTTCGAGAAGGTGTACTCGCAGGCCCCGGATTTCGAGGCGAACACTGCCGCGATGCGTGACCGCACCTATCGGATCAGCGTCACCTCCCGCGAAACGATCGACGCCCGCACCAACAGGTGGGATCCGGCCTCCGCGCCGTCGATGAAGGCGCTGGAGCAGGCCGAGACCGAGGATCGGGCCAAGAAGATCCTCGCCGACGCCCGGGCCGAACTGGACTCCCAGATCGGCTTGACCTCGGTGAAGACCCAGGTGGCCAAGCTGCAGTCGAGCGCGCAGATGGCGAAGATCCGCGCCGAGAAGGGCCTGGCCGCCGGGGCGCGCGGGCAGCACCTCGCGTTCACCGGCCCGCCTGGCACGGGTAAGACCACCATTGCCCGGGTGGTCGCCAAAATCTATTGCGGCGTCGGCATTTTGAAGACCGACAAGGTGGTCGAGGCCAAGCGCGTCGACTTCGTCGCCCAGCACCTCGGCGGCACCGCGGTCAAGTCGGAGGCGCTGATCGACAGCGCGATGGACGGCGTGCTGTTCATCGACGAGGCGTACACGCTGATCCAGACCGGCCTGCAGGGCGGCGACTCGTTCGGCCGTGAAGCCATCGATACGCTGCTGGCTCGGATGGAGAACGACCGCGACCGGCTGGTGGTGATCATCGCCGGATACGACGGCGAGATCGATCGCCTGCTCGCCGCCAATGATGGTCTGGCATCGCGGTTTTCCAAGCGCGTGCAGTTCCCGTCCTACACCCCCGCGGAACTCGGCGAGATCGGCAACGTCATCGCGCGCAAGCGGGATTCGGAACTGTCCGATGAGGCGCTCGCCCTGCTCGTCACCGCCTGCACCCAGCTCTACGAACTGCAGAGCACCGACCAGAGCGGTCAGCCGCGCCGCGGCGTCGACCTGGCGGGCAACGGCCGATTCATCCGCAACGTCATCGAAACCGCCGAGGAAGAGCGCGAATTCCGGCTGGCCAACGACGAAACCCTGGATCTGGCCAATATCGACGAGAATATGCTGATGCGCATCGAGGCGCCCGATATGCACGCCGCGCTCTCCAGCATCCTCGCCTCACTGAATGTCGGCTTCACCGGCTGACATACGGCCGCACGGCTAGTGCTGCGGCTCCAGCGGCAGCTGATCGCGCGCGATGAGCGCTTCCTTCGGCGACAGCGTGGCACCGGGAACCATCTGGCCGATGATCGCCCACGGCGCGAGCCGCGGGGTGTCCCCGAGACCGAGCACGCCCGCGGTCGCCATATCCGGAATGCCATAGCGGACACCGTTATCGGCGACGTAGAACAGGCTGCCGCGCCGTGGGCTGCCCGGCTCCATGCCGGTCACCTGAACGAACTCACCGCTGCCCGGCGGGACGTACACGGCGTCCACCCGGTCACCGGTGCCGTCGGCGGTGGCGAGGTCGACGGCCTTCGCCGACTCCGCGATCGGCACGCGCACACCGGCAAGCAGGGTGACCGACGCGCGTTCGGCCGGACCGTCACCCGCGTCGACCTTGCGGTTGGCCGGGGCCGTGCCCGGTGTCTTGGACCAGGCCACGCAGGTGACCGGGGCATCCTCGGCATTCAGGATCTTCGGGGTATCGACCGGAAAGTCGTTGATCGGCAACACGTCGTGCACCACTCGCACCCGGTCGAGCACGTCCGGCGGCATGGTCGGGATGTCGCTCATCCCGTGCGAGTCGGCGAACCGGATGAGCTGCGCGGTGAACGGGCTCACCGGCTGCAGCGCGTCAGCTAGCACGGCATACAGCTCGGGCTTGCCGTCGCCGAAATCGCGCACCGAGATGACGCCACCGACCGGAACATTCGACAGCGGGCCGGGGCCCGGCTGACCGGCCTGCGGGATCTGCGGCGCCCCGAGCGGCGGGACTTCCGTTGTCGCGCCGAGCATTCCGGTACCCACCGGACGCGGCCGGTGCGCAGGCAGGTTCAGCGCGCGCACCAGCACCGAGTTGCCCGGGTCGACCTCGGCCCGCTTGCCGTCGTAGACCAGGTAGGTCTTGCCGCTGCGCTTCACCAGCAGCGCCTCGTCCTTGCCCACCGTGCGGGTGCGATCACCGAGCGCCGGACGGCCCGCGATGATCGTCGTGGTGCCGCCGGTGGCCGAGGCCGCGCTACCGCCCTGCGACAGCGTGATCGTCTCGCACAGCGCCCATTCCGACCGCGGCCCCTGCGCCGACCCTGGCAGCGCGCTGGGCGCGCCGGGGATGCCGACCATCGGTCCGCGCGGCATGTCGTTGAGCTTGCTGTCCTTCACCGCGTTCGGCTCGGCATTGCTGCCGGTGATCAGCCGGGCGGAGGCCAGGTTCAGGACCGGATGCAGCGTCTTGGTGCCGTTCTGGCCCTGCACCACGACATACAGCGCGCCGCTCTGCTTGCCCGACACGATCACCGAGTCGCCGACCGCACCCTGCGGCTTCAGAAAGCTCAGGATGGCCGCACCGGCGATCACGAGTATCCCGAGCACCAAACCGACCATGAGCGAACGCACCTGGGACCGCATCGGATCGTGCAGCATGCGCACATCGCGCCGCACCAGCGCGTGATCGAGTCGGCGCAACAGGAATCGGTACCCGTTGACCTGGGCTCGGGTGGTCAGCTGTGCCGGCACAAGGTCTCCATCGAACTGTCGAGAGCCATCTTCATCGACACGGTACCGTAATTCCAGGACGGCCCTGAACCGATGATTTCATGGTCATGGGCGGTGGTCGTACAGGTGGCAGACAGGGACAACGCGTGACGACAACTGAGCAGCAGACCAGGCCCGACGGGGCGACCGAGCCGGAAGGCAGTGGTGCGCCGACACCGCCGGCCGACCCGGCTTCGGCCTACGACACCCTGCGCGACCCCGAGTTCTGGCTCTTCCGTGTCTATCCGCTGCGGGTGGTCGTGCCGGTGGTGGTGCTGGCCGCCGCGCTGGCCTGGATCGTGCTCGCCACAACGCATTCGCTGTGGGGTGCGATCGGCGCGGGCATCGGTTTCGCAGTGATCTTCCTGCTCCCGATCCGCGACCGCACCCCGGCCGGGCGGATCGGCGGCATGCTGGCCCGGCGGCGCACCGGGCGGCCCGCCGATCTGCTGACCCAGTCGCCCGCCTTCGATGTGCCGTTCAGCGAGGGCGGCGGTTACGGCGTGCGCTGGGACGGCGAGCTGCTGCTCACCATGCTGCGGATCGATCCGCCGCCGGACACGTTGACGCTGCTGCGCCGCGGTGAGCTGAGCACCGATCAGCTGCTTCCGCTCACCGAGATCGCCAGCTGCCTCGATCAATTCGATCTGACCCTGGCCGGTGTCGACATCGTCAGCACGGGCGCGCGCACCGCGGGCACCGGCATCGTCTCGCACCTGTACGACAGCATTCTCGGCCCGCTGCCCGCCATCGCGCACCGCACCCTGTGGCTGGTGCTGCGGCTGGATCCGCTGGCCAATGCCGAGGCGGTGGACAAGCGCGGTGGCGGCGGCACCGGCGCCCTGCGCACCGCGATGATCGCCACCCGCCGGGTGGCGAACCGGCTCGCCGCGCACGACATCGCCACCTCGGTGCTGACCGCCACCGAAATGAACACCGCGGTCCGCGAACTCACCCACGGCTTCGAGCTCGACCAGCTCGCCGAATCGCCGCGGTCCCTGGAGTATCAGGGCCGCTATATGACGCACTATCAGATCGGCGCGGACCTGATCGCCCCGCGCGGGCTGGCCGACATCTGGACGGTGCAGAGCCTGTCCACCACGGTGATCCTGCGGTTGCGTCCCGGAGCGAACCGGCACGACACCCGTGCCGACCATGCCGGCACCGTTGTCCTCAATGCCGTTGTCCGGTTCGACACCACTTTCGAACCGGAGGAGCCGCCGCTGCCCGGCCTGCGCGAACTGCCGGGCAATCAGCTGCGAATCCTGTTGGACACCTTGCCGATCGGGTCGGGCGGGCGCTGGGGCGCGGACACCGGATATCGCGGCACGATGACCGCGCTCACCGCCATCGCGGTGCCGACCGCGGGCTGCGGGCAGTTGATCGGGGCCGACGAGATCGGCCAGGGCATCGCGGTGCCGCTGGTCGGCGAGGGCACCCGGCACCTGGAGGTGATCGGCAACCTGGACCTGGCCCAGCAGGTGATCCTGCGGGCGACCGCGCTCGGCGCGCACGCCATCGTGCACACCGCACGGCCCGACGCGTGGCACACCATGGTGACCAACCTCGATGCGCCGCATGTGATTTCAATCGCGCCGCGGTCCGCGGGAGCCAGCTACCACGCACCCGCCGCACCGCCGCTACCCGCCGCGCCTTACCCGAGCACCACTGTCGTGGTGTTCGACGGGATCGCCCCGACCACGCACGCGGGCGGCGCCACCATCGTGCATGTACGCACGCCGGATCAACCGCCGGCGCCGATCGATGCCGACGTCACGCTGGTCCAGGATCCGGACGCGCCGAACCGGATCACCGTGCGCACCGCGACCGCGAGCGCGACCGTGTTCATGGTGACCACACCGGACGAGATGCACTACATCGGCGAATCGCTCGCCGCGCGCTGATCCGGGAATCCCTGCGCTGGTTCGGAAACCACAGCGCTGGCTCGAAGACCACTGTGCTGGTCTGCAAACCGAAACGGCCGGCCGGAACTGGATGTCCCGGTCGGCCGTCAGGTCGCGAACATGTCAGGAGAAGCCGTCGCCGACCTTCTTGTCGGCCGCGAGCGCGCGGTTCAGCGCGTCGTCCACCTGAGTGGCCAGGTCGTTCAGCTTCGCCACAGTGTCATCGAGCGCCGTGCTGAGTTTCTTGTGCTTCGCGTCGAAGCCTGCGATGGCGTCCGCGCCGGACAGGTTGTCGTGGAACCTTCCAGCCAACCTCTGGAGCGTGTCGATTTCGTTCCGTATATCTGTGCCATGCGTGCGCAAGTCGTCATGCAGCTGGTTCATAGTCCGCGGGTCGTAAAGCATGGGAGACGTCATTTTTTATTCCTTCGAACGATGGATCAGATGAATTGGTATAGGGCAGACCTATCAGGACTCGTCCACCTGCGTGAGGTACTTGCTGCCCTCGTCGATTGCTGTATTGAAATTGGTGAGCTCATTGTTCAGGTCGTCGGACTCGTGGCTCCAGGCGTCCACAACATCGTGGAACTTCTTGGCCGCTATGCCCTGCCAGCCGTTCTTCGCATCAATTGCGGAATGCTCAACTGCCTGGACCGATTTTCTGAGCTTCTCGATCACTACATGTATGTCGTTGACAACACTGCCGACGCCGGCGGCATCCTGGCCGACAGCATTGCCGGAACCACCAAGGTTAGTAAGTGCCATTTCATTGACCTTTCGTCATATGTGATGACCGTTCCCATGCGAACGATCTCGTCGAATTGCGAGACAACCGAAGTTGCCACCCGAGAACTACTGAGGCAGCCACCTCCCCCCGGGCAGCCCCTCGATCAACGTGGCGACTGCTTGCGCAACCCGGTGGTCGGAACCTGGCGTGACCGTGGACCAGACCTGCTGATCCGGGGAAACCGTCGGTGCTACAACGATCCGCCCACGGGCGGTGTCGTACACGGCGACGGCACCAGATGCTCGTGTGGTCACGCCATCCTCATGGGCGCACGCCACGATCTCGGCGTAAGCGTGCGTCGCACCGAACGCGAGCCCCAACTTGGTGGCGTCGCGTTCAGTGGCACCCAGGGCATAGAGAGCGTCGGTGAGCTCGCTGGAGGTGGCGGCGGCGTTGAGCCGCTCGGCCAGCTCCGCGGCTGGGACGCTGAATTGGGGAATGTCGGCGGGCGGGCACGGATCCATAGCGGCCAGCAGCGGCCGCACCAAATCGGCCGCGGACCCATCGGTCCACACCTGCCGCACCTCGAAGTCGTCGCCGGAGCGGACCGCGACCGCGTGCGCGTCACCACGACGCACCACACAGACTCGGCGCGAACCGTCTTCGGTGTAGATGCGGGCCACCAGTTCATGCTCCGGCAAGGCCAGTGTGAACAGCGTTTCGGCCAGCTCCGTTGCCACTTCGCCGTGCGCGTCGATCAGGCCGTCGCCGATCAGGGTGGCCACGGCCTGCTCCTGCGCCTGCTGCCATTCCTCGAATGAATCCTGTTGCGGCCCAACCGAAAGCACCAGCGGCAGGGTCTGTACCCCGAGCCGGTCGGCGACGGCGAGCAACGCGTCGTTGGTCAGCGTGGTCACGGCGCACCGCCGGTTTCGCTCCGAGTCTCGTTGGGCGCCTTGGTCACCGACTCGGTGCCGCCGAGAACCGCTGGCGCGGCTTGGATTTCGCCTTCGAGCCCGATCTGGTCCGCCTCGTCCGCCAAGCTGGCGCGCGGGAACCGGGCCGAGTCTTGGGACGCGCCTGCACCACCCATCGCACCGGGCGCCATCGGCGCGGTCTGGCCGGTCGCGTTCGTCGCGCTGACCTGGGTCGATTTGGTAGTCGACTCGGTGGTCGTGGTGGCTTGCGAGTACACCGGCGCGCGGTAGGACGACAGCGCCCTGGGTGGCAGGGTCGGCATCGTGATCGAGCCGATCGGCATGCCGCTGAAGCTCGGCGTCACTTTCGGTGCCTCAGCCGCCGCTGCGGCGGTGGCCTGCTCGGCGGCCAACGCCTCTGCCGGAGCGATCTTCGGCGGTTCCTGATGCTGCCACGGCATCGCCAACGGTTCGGCGGCCGTTTCGTAGCTGCGCATCACCCGCGACGCAACGGCTTTCGCCATGTCCGCGTCCGCGTCGGTGTCGGCGGCGATCGCCTGAATCGGCGCGCCGAGCATGGCACCCATGCTTTTCAGCATGTCCTGCACCTGCTGGATCTGCCGGATGTCCGCGGTGTTCGGCATGGTCAGCCTGGCCACCTCGTACGCGGCGACCTGCGTCTGCAGCCGGGTGGCGTTCGTGGACGCGGTGGTGGCCGCGTCCACCAGCCAATCCCTGAGCTTGGTCACCGTTTCCATGACCTCGCCGCTGCGACCGGACTGCCACGCGACGCGCAGCGAAGCAAGGACCCGCTCGTATTCGAGCACCGCCGCACCGAAAACCGTGGCAAGCCGCGCCCATTCGGCGGCTGCCTCGGCCATCGGCAGCGAGCCCGGCCCGGTGGTGAGGTCTCGCGCGAGCCGATCCGGCTGCCGAGCTTCCCACACCACGCCGGTGAACCCTGGCTTCGGTGGTTCGATCATTGCTGCGCTGTGCCTTTCCAAGACAGGCCTTTCCACGGACCGTGCTTCAGGCGGATGTGCCGCCTGCCGCGTTGAAGCCCGCGACGCTGTCGCTTTCCATCTGGTTGAACTCGTTGGTGTGTAACCGCAACGTGGCGGCCAGCTTTCGCATTTCGGTCACGCTGGCCTGTGCGCTCGCCAAGTACGAGGACGCGACCTCGTTCCCGGTCTGCGCGGCCCGGCCGGAGACTTCGTCTGCCCCCGCCGGCTGGATCGTCAATGCCTGTTCGGCGGCCTGCAGATCCGCCGCCAGCCGGTCGGCGAGCACATCGAGTCCACTCGATGCCTCTCCGGCCGCGACAGCGTCGAACTGAAAGCTCGTGAACGCGCCATCACTACTCATGAGACCCTCCTCAAAGTCAGAGCGTGAGTTCTTTATCCGGCGGTGGTTCCGACGTGGTGTCGGCCGCGCCGACCACCGGCAACGAGACCCCTTCGATCCGGCCGACCACTTCGTCGCCGTGCTGACTGGTCACCAACTGGCCGCGCAGCGCGGTGCTCGACTCGCCGTCTTTGCCGAGTCCAGCGACACCGCCGGCACCTGACATCGGCATCCCGCCCATGCCTCCGGTGCCACCGGTCGACATCGCCGTTGTCATGGCGGGACTCGACCCACCGACACCGCTCAACGAGCCCATCGAGCCGCTCGCGACTCGCGTGCCCTGCCAAGGGTTCAACGGAGCGGCAGGTGCACCCGCAGCGCCGGGGCCAGGGCCACCGAACGCACCGGGACCACCCATCCCACTCGCCGCTTCGGCCTTCGCCTTCTCGTCGTCGGAGAGTTGGCCGCCCTCATGGGCTTTCGAGTCGACGACCGGCTTCGGCGCGCTGAGCGCCGAACTCGCCTGGGCCAGCTGGCCGAGCGACTGCGCCGCCGTGCTCGCGGTGCTGATCAGCGGCGTCACCATGCTCATCAGCTGACTCAGCTGATCGGCGCCGCCCGCGCCCGCAACGCCCTTGGGGGCGTTGGTGATCGGGACCTTGGTCCCCGTCGCGGTCATGGTGGCGCTGTGGCCGAGCAGTTCGCCCTTGGTCTTGACGGTGATGCCGAGCGCCTCGGCCATCGACTCGACCGCCGAGGCCGCCAGGAACACCTGTCCCGCCGGGGTTGCCGCGTACAGCGGAGCCAGCGCGAGAGTGGTGGACATTTTCGCCACCACCGCGGACATCAGTCCGGCGCCGGTGAAGACGCTGCCCGCCGCGTTGGTGAGACCCACCTTCTCCTGGACGCTTTGGGTCTCCAGCTTGCCCGCGTCCGTCGCGGCCTCGCCCGACTTCTTCGCCGCCTCCATCGCCGCCATGCCCTGCCACACCGACATCACCGTCTGAATGGCGGAGGTGCCGACCTGCATCACGGTCTGCATCACGGTCGAGATACCGGTCAGCAACTGGGTCGGGTCCATCGGCGGTGGCGGTGCCGCCGCGTTCTGGGTGCCGTCAGCATTGGCCGGGACCGGCTGGGGTGCCGGAGGGGCGCCGAGCTTTCCACTGCCGAACGCGGCTGCCAGATCGGTCAGCGGCCGCATCAGCGCGGTGAGGTCGAGCGGCGGCAGCGGCGGCATCTCGGGCATGTGGATGAACGAGGGCATCTCCGGCAGGTTCGGCAGCCCCATGTCCTGCAGGATGTGGTTCACCGGCTGGTCGAGCATCGGGGCTAAGGAGCTGCCCCGCAACAGATCCAGCACGGTCGGATCCAGCGGCTCCGCCCCCGGCGGTGGAATGGCCCCGGGGATGGTCATGACTTCGAGATGACCGATCCGATGGCCGTACCGGACTCGCCATCGGTGGACTCGTAGGTGCTGGCGGCCTGGTGTGCGGTCAGCGCCGTACCGGCGTGCACCGCGGCCAGTTCGGCCACCGAGCTCAGATGGTTCGCCTGCGCGAACGCGAACGAGGCGAGGAATTCCTGGCCGATCAGGCCGAACACCGGCACCACCGTGCCGATGGTTGCCGCCTGGTCCACCGCGCCCGCCGAGGCGACGCCCGCTGCCATCGCGGCCGAGGCGGAGCCGTAGGCCCGAACCGCATCTGGAACAACTTCAATGTGATTCATGACTTGACATCCAATCCCGAAACACCATAAGGCGTTTCGTCAGACCTTACCTAGAGAAGCATGTATGCGCTGATCACGGCGTAATTTCTCGATCACCTCGCCGCACTTTCCTCGTTATATGCGGTGACGAGCTGGGCCCGCTCGGCGAAGGCGCGATAGGCCGCCGCCCGCGCGGTGCCGACCAGCGTCTTCTCGAACTCGGCAGGCGAAAGCTTCGCGACCGCACCGGAAAAGCTCAGCTCGACCAACGCGCCGTTGCCGTCCACCGAGGCGGTGATCGCGCCGTCCTCGGACGTCTCGGTCATCAAGATGCCGGTGGTCGCCTCGTTGAGGTCACGCAGCCGGTACATCTGCTGCTGCACCCGCGCGATCAACTCGTCCATCGTGTCGACCATGACTACCTCCCGAATTCCCGTCCTGGTCAGACTGATCGAAGCCAGCTCTGCGGCTCGGTCTCGTACTCCTGCTCTTCGATGATCTCCTGCCGCGCCACTTCCTGCTCAGTGGGTAGCCCGGTCATCGCCAGCATCTCGGAGGTGAAACCCGCCTCTTGCAGTTGCGCTCGGCGGGCCAGCCCAGCCCGGTTCGCCGACTGCTTGCAGAGCCGTAAGATCTCGGCCGCCAACGCCGCCGGGTCGCGCCGCAATTGATCCTGGTCCAGCTTGATGCCCAGCGGCAGCCCCTGCTCGGTGGTGCGCACGGCAATCGAACCGGTCAGCGAGGTCACCACGAATTCCGCCGGAAACTCCTGTGGCGTATCGCCATTGGGTACCGTCACGGCCGCTCCCTCTCCGAACATGGGATCAATAACAGCGTCTCACGCATGTCAACTCCTTAACAACTCCTTATACGCGCTCGTCTTTGATGGCACGGACCACCTCGGCGATTCGACCGTTGATCAACTGCACGAACCGCTTGCTGTCCGCCGCAACCGCCGTAGCCGGGGTTCCCTCGGTAACGACGTAACGACCGTCGCCTTCGATGTCGCGCCAGTCGAGCCGATGGCGAGTAACTCCACGCGGGCCGAACCGGGAGCGGCCCTGAGTGATGTCGATAGTGCCTACGAATTGGTCCGGAGCGGCCACAAACCGTGCGGACCGTGAGTGCACAGAATCTGTAAAGGAATCTTGCACAACAGAACTGGCGAATGAATAGTCCAACTCTTCCGCCCGGTCCTCGGTCGGCAGGATGTAGTCCGCCTCCCTACCGGCCTCGGCCTCGGGAATTGCTTGCACCACCAGGTCCGCCAATCTCAGTGCATCGCACTCGGTGACGGTATATCCGCCACTGTGCCAATAGGTTTCACCGGGTTTCTGGCTTACCACGTAGCCGGTATCGCCACGGCGAACGCCATATACGCGCACCAGAGTATCCGGTTTCATGGTGTCGCTACCGTCGGATCCGTGCACGGCGATCTGGATATCAGGCTCGAGCAGTGTCGCCAACACCGTATCGATGAACTCAGGGTGCGCACGTTCCACCCGATTCAGCGCCTGCCGCATCTGCGAATCCAATTCGCTGCGGGTGCGCACCCGCGCGGTCATGACCAACGGCCACGGCAGCCACGTCGTCGTTGCCCGTTCCCACAGGGCAAAGAGTTCGAGGTCGGTAAAACTCCACGTGCGGTTCATTGTTCAACAATGGGTTTGACCACTACCGGCGCCTCGCCGATCGCATCCTCGAGATGCTCGGTGGAGTCGAGATAGTCGGCGCGCTTGTGCTCCTTCTGCTGCCCCTGAGCACCCGGGCCGGGGCCGGGCCCCATGCCCATCCCGGCACTCGACGCGAGGCCCGCTCGCGCACCGCTCGCGGCGGCGTTTGTCGCCGCCTCGGCCCGCGGGAACAACTTGGCGGCCTTGTCCAGGGTCTGACCGACGCCGCCCAGTTTCGCGGCGCTGCCAGGACCAGGACCCCCTGCGCCTTTCGCCGAGGCGGTGCCGAGCGCCTTCTTCGCCTGCTCCTCCAGATCCTTCATGCTCGGGAGGGTAGGCAGTCCGGCCAAGCCTGCTTGCTGCGCGGCTTGCTGTGCGGCAGCGGCCAATTGCGACCCCATCTGCTGGGCAGCCTGCGAGAGCTGCTGCCCGATCTGCGACGCCATCTGGGTGGCCTGCTGGCTCGCCTGCTGCGCGGCTTGCTGGGTGGCCCGCTGCTGCTCTTGCTGCTGCTGCAGCTTCTCGCGCTGATCCTGCTGTTCCTGTGACCGCCGCTGCTGGTCTTCCAGCGTCTTGCGCTGCTGATCCATTTGCTCTTGGAGCCTGCGCTGCTGGTCCTGCTGCTGTTGCTGGTTCTGCAGTCCGGGGGCACCGGGACTCGCCTTGCCTGGCGCACCCGGAGGGCCCGGGGGGCCCGGAGTTCCCGGCGTGCTGTTGTTCTGCTGCGGTTTGGGGCCCTGCGGAAGAGGCATCGGCGGGATGGCGGCAGAGGTCGCGGCGATGCCCTGCTCATACCAGCCGCCGTAGGCCGCTCGGGCCAGCCCCAATTCCAGAATTTTGTTTCGATCGGACATCGTCGCGGCCGGCTGGCTCGGCATATTGACCTGAGTTGTTTTCCCCCAGTTGTACGCGTCCAGCGAGATCGTGCCCATGTTGTACATGGTCTGGACCAAGGCCTTGCCGGTGCCGGTATAGATGTGCACCGCGTTCTTCGCGCTCTCCGCGCCGTAGCCGGTCCACTTCTCCGAGTCCACCAGGCCGGAGATATTCGCGTTGAAGTCGGTGAACCCCGCGTCCAGCTTGCCGGCCATGCGATTCCAGCCTTGCGAGACATCCCTGGCCGCGTACACGCCGTTCAGGCTGGAATACAGCTTGTTGAAATCTTCATATATCAGCGATACGGCGGGTTCCGCATCGATCGCGGCCCCCTTATCGGTGGCTTGCAGACCAGAAGGCAATCCCCCGTACTTGCCGACCTGCCAGTTCCCCTTGTCGTCCGGCGTGGCCCGTTGGTAGTTGCTCGGATCGGTGACCGGGGTGTCGGCCCAACCGTATACATCGCCTTTTGTGGTGCACAGGACGACCTGCCAGGACTGCCCGACACGGACAATGCCTTCCCTGGGTTCCCGACTGTTCTTGATCGCGTCCAGATCTGTCTTCGATTGTGCGTCCGCGTTTTTGTAATGGTTGCCCGCGATCAGAAACGACTGGGCCATATCCGTCAAAATCTTCTTATGGCTGTCCAAGACCTCGTCACGAAACTTCTTGCCGGCCTTGACGAACTCGTCCGTCAACCGATGCCCCGAGGGCAAATGGCCGAACATTTCAGGTTCGGTCGGCACGACTCTGGTGACATCTGCCGCGACGAGATCGATGACGTCGAGCATATCGGCGCAATAGGTCGCCGCCTGCTTCGCGACATCATCGTCCAATTTGAGGGCGCCGGGCCGTTTGAAGCCCTTCCAGTCGTCCTTCGGGTCACCCATTGGTCACACTCCTGCCGGCGGAAAGTTCCGAGTACGGCCGCGGGCCGACACGACAGGGACAGAACAGCCACCTGCCCTCGGCATCGAACGGCGCTCGTGCACTGGATCTCTCATCCGCTACTGGCCCTCCTCGTAGCTACGACGCTGCTGACGTTGTGTGCGCACGTCGGCGTCGCAGCTAGTTCCTACAGCGTGCCAATTCTATGGGTACTAGCGTCGACCCCGCATGTACAGACCCGAATCTTGGTGGCACGCTTGCGCTGAACGCACTTTGACCAGTGAGTTTGCCGATGACCATGGGGTTGCTGCTGCTCGGTTCTCTCATTCGTCCTGCTCGAACGCACGATCGATCGCGGCCTGACGGGCGGCCGCGTTGGTACCGTCCAGTTGGCCCGCGAAAGCGGCGTTGGCGGCGGCGATCAGTTCGTCGGAGATGGCGGGATGAGCGTCAGCTATCTGCCAGAGCGCTTCCACGGTGCGCAGATCGAGGCCGTTGTCCGAGGAGACGCCGCCGCCGCCACGCACCGAAGTGAGTGCCTCGGCGAAGTTTTGCCGCAGTTCGTCCTCGGTCGGGTAGTCCAAGAGCATGATTCCTCCTCGTCTGTCTTAGTGGAAAACTCCGGCACACTGTCGCGGGTCGGCCAGCACGTCGCGAATCATCAAACCCAGGTCGGTACCGGCACCGCCGAGCGGGTAGGGGAAGTCGACGACGGGTTCGCCGCCGACGCGCACCTGGAAGCGAGCTTGCTGCGGACCGAGATGTTGCCAGCCAACGTCGACGGCGGGCGCGTCGAGGTCGAACTCGTTGGGGCCCAGGCGCAATGTCAGGCGGCCCGCCTTGCGGTAGAAGACGGCGAGGACCTCGCCGAAGTAGCCGAGTACGCCGCCGACCGGGTTGGTGGCCGTGCCTGCCGCACGCAAAGAGCCGGTTTCCGGGTCGAAGGTGGCCAGGCGGCCGCCATCGAGTGGCTGGATGACGATTTCGCTACTGGGCGTGGGGTTTTCGCCGTTCCAGCGGCGGCGGTCGCCATTGCGTTGGCCCGCGGCGCCGGCCGGTGCGCCTGCCATCGGCGGCATCGGTGGTGGGGCCATCGGCGGCTGCTGCTGGTCACCGGCTGGTGCGCCGTTCGGCGGCCACGGGTTCTGGTGTTGGCCGTTCTGGCCGTTCTGGCCGGGGAATCCGGGTTGGCCCGGAAGTGACGGCTGGCCTGAGAATGGTGCTGTACCAGGCTCTCCCGGGTATGGGGGAAGCGTCTGCGATGGGGATGGGGGCTGCGTCGGATCCGGCAACGTCGGAGGCGTGGGCGGGGGCATCGTTGGCGGAGTTGTCGGGGGCATCGTTGGAGGCGTAGTCGGAGGAGTTGTCGGCGGCGTCGTGGGAGGAGTCGTTGGCGGCGTCGTCGGAGGTGTCGTCGGCGGCGTGGTCGGCGGTGTCGTCGGAGGCGTGGTCGGAGGAGTTGTCGGCGGCGTCGTCGGAGGTGTGGTGGGCGGCGTCGTCGGAGGAGTTGTCGGCGGCGTCGGCCGTGTCGTCGGTGTGGTCGGCGGAATTGGACGCGGCGTGTGCGGCCGTGTCGGCGGTACCGGAGTCCGTGGTGGAGCCGGCGGGTGTGGCGGAACCGGCGGGTGCGGGGGCACGGGCGGGTGCGGGGGCTGCGGCGGCTCCGGAAGATCCGGCATGGGTACGTGAATGTTGAGCGGGGGTCCTACCTCCGGCGGGAACTCGAACTCGTACTCGTGCGGCGGATGCGGGATGCGCGAACGGAAAATCGGCGAGTTCGGCTCACCACCGCGGAACCGATCATCCCCGCCATCATCGTCCCCGTTGTCGGAGCCGCGATCGCGATTCGAACCGCCATCGGTGGTCCCGGAGTCCGAGTCGGACTCGTCCGACGAGTCGTCATGCTCGGAATCGTCGCGCTCGGAGTCGCCATCGGACTCACGAGTCCGATCCCGCGCAGACACCGAATCACCCGACGACTCATCACCTTCGGAATCATCACGATCCGGGTCACCCTCGGACTCATGCTCCCGGTCCCGCGCAGACACTGAATCGCCCGGCTGTTCAGCGAGTTCGGAGTCGTCACTGTCGCGATCACGAGTCACGCCCGCGTCAGGATCGGCCGACTGCTCGCGAACAGAACCGTCGGTGTCTCGATCTGTCGCCGAGTCCGAATCAACCGGCTGCTCAGTGGGATCGGAGCCGTCGCTGTCGCGACGCGGGGCGGGGGTCGAATCGCCAAGCGGTTCTTGCCGGTTCGTGTTCTCTTCGGTCGGGCGGGTCCGGTCGCCGGTGTTCGGGTCGAGCGGTGTCAGTTCTTCGGCGCGGGTCTCGGCGTGTGCCAGTTCCTCTTCGATGCGACCCACTTCGGCTTCGGCGACCAGGTAGTCCTTGGCCGCGCGCTCGAGTTCGGCGACCTTGTCGAGGCGGGCCTGCTGCTGGGTGATGTCCAAGGTTCGTGCGCGCAAATCCTCTGCGCGCGCTTCGATTTCACGCTCGGAGCGCAGCTCGTGCGGCTCGATCGTCAGGGACAGGCTCGCGGCGGCCTCAGCGCGCGCCGCTTCGGCACGATCGAGCCGATCCTGGGCCTGCACCAATTCCGATTCGAGACGCTCCCTGAGGTCCGCCACTTCCTGCCGAGCGGCAGCATCACGTTGCGCGTCCGAATCATGTTGCGTCACATCAGGTTGCTGCGGTATCTCGGCAACCGGGTTGGCGAGTTCGCGCTGACCACCGCGTACCAGCGCACGCGCTTGTTCGAGCTCGATGTCGTGGCGTTCGATGTTCTGTTCGTGGCGGCGCACGTTCTCCGCCGCTTTCTCGAAGTCGCGGTAGGCCTGGGTCAGGTCGTCCACCTGACGCCGGCCTGCCGCGTCCGGTTGCTGCGCCCGCAGGTCCGCCAGCCGGGTGCCGATGGGCTCATCGGAGCCGAACAGCCAGGCGGGGTCGATGCCGAGTCGCTGTTCCAGCGCGAGCAACGTATCGGTGCGCGCGTCCAAAGCAGCTCGCGCCTCGGACAATTCGAGCTGGTAGCGGTCGCGCGGCAGGAACGGTGCCGGCTCGGCCAACGGTGCGGCGGCGTAGGGAATGTCCTTGCGCCAGCCGGTCAGTGGCGGCCGGTCCGCGTCCCAGTGGAAGCCGAGCACGACCGCGTGCGTGTTCGCGTCGTGCCAGGTCTTCTTCCAATTCTCCGGATCGCGCAGGAATTCCGATTCGGCGAGCGCGTCGTAGAGCAGCACGATGTCCTGCTTCAGCGGCTCGCCCGCCACCAGCCGGTTGATCGCCTCGGCGACATCGGCCAGCTGATCCATCCGCTTGCGCACCACTTGGCCGTTGGGATCGGTGTAGTCGGTGACCAGATGCTCGTCGTTCATCAGGTGATCGATGACCTGCTGGATCTGCTCCCTGGTGAATCGCGGCGGCGGCACTGCTCCTTCGGCGGTGATGTCGTGCCACATGTGCGGCGCCAACTCCTCGGCCATTTGATTGAGCCGATCGTCGGTGATGCGACCGGTGTTCCGCTCGTCGAGCAGCAGATTCCGAATGTCGGCGATGGTGTCGCGGACCGCGATTCGATCGTTGCCCTCGAACATGCCGACGGTGCGCCCGGCCAGGTCATCGATCTGCTGGTCGATCCGGGCCAGCTGCTGGGCGACGTCGGGCCGGGTCGGGTCGATGCCGCGGTGGGCGTCCACCAGTTCCGTGCGGACCAGGTCGATCAGTCTGCGCGCGGCGCCTGTCTGCTGATCTTCGCCGTAGTGCGTCAGCTGATCGGCGATCTTGCCGGCCAGCTGTGGGTCGGCGCGGAACCGGTCGTATTCACCGTCGGCCCAGTCCTGGACCCGCCGCCAGTCGGCGATCTCCTGGTCGAACTGCCGCTGCAGCCAGTCGGGGATCTCGACGTGGTCATAACGACGCGTGTGTTCGCCCTCGTCCCAGTCCCGGTACATCGGCTGGATATTGGTCTCCGGCGGCTTGTGCCAGTCGAATCCGGCCCACACCGTCCCGAACGGCGGCAGCTTCTGCAGCCACGGCCTGGCCTTGACCCAATCGCCGATCGCCGGGTGCCGCTGGATCCAGTCGCGCACCATCGGGTGATCGATCGCCGCGAGCAGGGTACGGATATCCCGCTGGATGGCATAGAAGTCACCACCGACGTGGATGGTGACGATGTCGTCGGCCGGGACACCGTCCTGGAAGTACTCGACCGGCGCGCTCATCGGGTTCATCGGCAGCATGTTCTTCGCGATGTGTCCCGGCGGGATATCGGCGAAAGGTGTTGCCAGGTCATTGATGTAGTCGGCGAGACCGGCCCACCAATCCGGGTCACCGGGGTTGTAGCCGTCCAGCTCACGCCGCGAGGCGCGGGTGCCGTCCTCGCGCACATTGGTCGACCAGTCGGGCCTGCTCGGGTTGACCGTGTGCCAGTCCCCGGCACTGTCGCGCCAGCGGACCACCAGCATGCCCGGGTCGCCCTTGATCCAGCCCGTCGCCGAGCGCTCCACCGGCGGACCCGCATGGACCACGGTTTCCTGCCCGGGGGCGGTCTGCCGGTATTCGATCTGCGGGTGCCGCAACATCGCCTGCGCGACAGCGGAATTCGTGCGAATCGCATGTTCGAGCGCGGCATCGTGACCGCCGCGCGGCCGCGCCGCATCCGGCTGCTGACCGAAGACCACGATCCGGGGGCGCTCGCCGCCCTCGATGATGCCGACCCGGTCGGTCGCCATCCGCCCGCCTTCGGCGCCGATCTCATCGCGCCACGCGACGACCTCGTGCCACCGCTCGGTGAGCTCCGTCATCTGATCTTGCACACGCCGCATCGCGTTGTCGGCCTTGATCACGTCGGCGGCGGCGTCCGCGAGTTCCTGGAGCATGCGCGGTCGCTCAGGATTGGTGCTGTCGTCGATCCGCAGGTGGTGCTCGATCGTCTCGGCCAGCTGTCGCGGATCGGGGCCGAGCTCGGACAGCGGCACGTCCAGATGCTCCGCCAACTCCTCCAGCACCGTCCGGCGTGGCCTGCTGTCGCGGAAGATGTCGGCCCGCTGGCGCGCCAGCCGATCCAGCGCGGCGACAACAT
Organism: Nocardia sp. NPDC060255; assembly: GCF_042727395.1. Classification (NCBI taxonomy): domain Bacteria; kingdom Bacillati; phylum Actinomycetota; class Actinomycetes; order Mycobacteriales; family Nocardiaceae; genus Nocardia; species Nocardia sp. NPDC060255. Next base: position 88,663 of record NZ_JBHXAU010000016.1, read on the forward strand.
CGTCGGCGAGCGGACGGTCCCGGTCCACCTCCTGCCGGTGCAGTTCCTCGAGCCTGCCGTCGATCCCGTCGACCAGCTGATCGAGCCGGTTGAACGCGTCGACGGCCTGGACCAGTCGGCGGATGTCCCGGTCGCGCATCTCCCGCTCGGGGCCGGCCACCGGCTCGTGTACAACCCTGGACGGGTTGTCGAGGCTGCCGGGCATCCGTACGGTCCGCGAGCGCGACTCGTTGTACAGCTCGAGCACTCGCCGGTCGAACGCATCGCCGGTCAGCTCGGTCACATTCAGTCGCGCGGCGAGTTCATCCCTTGTCGCGCGGGCGGATTCGCGTTCACGCGCCCGCGCGCCCCGCTCATCGAGCAGGCGGTCATATTCGGCCTCCCTGGTTTCCAGCGGGCCGTGGTCGGCATCCAGTTGGGCCAGTTCGGCATTCAACCGCACGATCTGTTCCGCGGCCTCGGGCACCCGATTGGACAGCCGCTCCAGTTCCTTGAGCCGGAGCACCTCGTGCGGCGACCGCTCCATCCCCTCGACGCGGTGCTGTCGCAACTCCCGCAGGGTGTCGGCGAGGTTGTCGCCCGGCCGGAGCGCCGCGAAATCATCGGACGGATCCACGCCGAGGTAGGTGGCCAGGTCGTTGCGCCTGCGGAGCGCGACGTCGTGGTCTTCGATGGCGAGATCACGCGCTGCGGTCAGTTCGGCGCGACGCTGGGTGTCGTCTGCCTCGTGCGTCGGGTCGGGTTGCGGGGCCGGCTCGGACCGAGGCGTGCCCGCGGGTTCCGAAGCGCCCTCGGATCTCGTTGTGCTGCTACCGTTTTCGGTGCCGCCCGGCCGCTCGGGACCACCAGGGACCTGCGGTTCGCCCGGTCGTCCCGGCCCACCGTCACCCGGCTTGTCCGGCCTGCCGGACGATCCGTCCGACGCGGGCGGGTCGGTCTCCGGCCGCACGTTCTCCTCGAGCTTCGTCAACCGGTCGAGGACGGACTGATGCCAATCCGGGTGCTCGGCGAAGGCCGGCGCCAGCGCCTCGATCCGGCCGCGGATCTCGGCCAACTCGGCCGCGCTGAGGTCGTGCTGGCGCCACTGCAGCGCACCGTCGGGGCCGCGCTCGAGGAAGTGATGGGCGAACCCGCTGCTGGTTTCGGCATCAGGGCGCTTGCCGTTGCCGAACGCGAGGCTGTGATCGATACCGCTGATGCGTCCGTCCGCGGTGACCAGCCAGTTCGTCATGCCGCGGTCCGGCATCCGAATCAGCGTGTCCAGCAGGCCGAGTCGAACGCCGCCCGGCGTTTCGGTCAACCCGGTGTGCTGCGGGCTCCACGCGCCGGGGTGCAGCGCGCTGGCCCAATCGCCCGGCATGAACTGCATGTAGATCACGTTGTCGCCGGCCCGCACGATGTGCGGCACGCCGGCGCCGACGGCGCGACCGACCTCTGCCGCAAGCACTTCCGCGTCGGCGTGCCGGACATTGCTGAGCGTCTTGCGGATCAGCTGGGTGCCGTCGTCGAGGGTGATCAGCTCGACCCGCTCCGCCATCAGCAGCGCGCCCTCGCTGAGCACCTCGACCCGGACCACTTCGCCGGACTCCGGCGCTGCTTCGAACCGAGCCACCGCTTGCGCGAGAGCCGCAGCGTCCGAGTTTGTTTCGCTCGGTTCGTCGGCGGGACCGTTCTCTGGTGGACGGTGTCCGCCGCCGGAATCACCGTCACCGGCGTCGCCTGCCATCGGAGGCGGCGGCGTTTGTGGCGGCTTCTGACCGCCGTCGTCGCCGCCGGTCGCGGGCTTGGGAGCCGAATCCTCCGGCGCCTCTTCAGCTTTCACATCGGCGGGGCGCGATCCGTTGTCCTCGCGAGGTTCCTCGCCCGGCGACCGGTTCGTTCCGGAACCGTCATCCGACGAACCGGTCCGTGCCGGTGTGCCGCCGCCGGGCGCGGGTGGCGCCGAACGGATCGGTCCGCCTGCGGGATCCGGACCGCTCGGCGGCACCAGATCGACGACGGACACCCGCCCCTGATCATCGACCAGCACCTGCCGATAGACGACCTCGACACCCTGTTCGGCCAGCTGCGCGCGCAGGCCGGGTTCGATGATGTGGTCCGGTACCCGGAACGGTGAAGCCACCAGCAACCGCTGCGCCTCGCCCGGCAGCACGGCGACGCCCTCGGCGTTGGGCAGCGGCCGCCCCTCCGACGCGAGCACGTCGCGCGCGATCACCCTGGCCGCCTCGGCGCGCAGTTCGTGCTTGGTCCGCACCGACTCGTGATACTGCCCCAGCGTCCGCGTCACCTCGCCGGTCACCCGCGCGACCTCGCCGTAGTGCTGCTGCGCCGCGTGCAGATCGTCGAAGTACTGCACCATCTCTTCGGACGGAACATGCTGTTGGGCTTGCAGTTCCGCGACCCGGGACTCGGCGTTGTCCGAGGCTTCCCGAGCCGCCTGCTCCAGCTCGCGGGCATTCAGGCCGTCCGGGTTCACGCCGAGTCCGCGCAGCGACGCGCGCGCCTGGTCGAGCAAACGCTGGCCGTTGTCGGCCGCCGCGGCGATCTGGTCGACCAAGCCCTCGAATTCCGGTGTCCGGGTAGATGGTTCGTAAGGGCGCGGCTCACCCACTGTCGACCACTGCCCGGCCTGCTCGCCTGCCGGTGGCCGGGGCGGACTGCCCGGGTCACCTGGGTCACCGGCCTGTAGCACAGGCGTGAGTTCCGGTGCGGCACCATCGAGTTCACGGACGCGCGCATCCGCAGCGAGGAGCTCCGGTGCGAGACGGAGGATCTCGTTGCCACGATCGAAATCGTCGCCGATCATTGCGATCTCGCGCAGCTTGCGAGTGGTCGCCTCGATGTTGGCCGGATCGAACGCACCCTCGGAGAACTGGTACCGCATCTGCCCGCCCAGTTCCCGCAGGCGCGCACCCAGCTCATCGCGCCGGGCCACCGCGTCCGCATAGGCATCAGCTGCGCCCTCGGGCACACGATGGCGGCCGCTGTCGGCACTACCCTCGTCACCCGCGGTGAGCGGCTCCGGCTTGTTCGCCGCGCCGTCCTCGGCGGGCTCGCGCACAGGCGTTGCTGCCTCGCCGGGCTTATCCGCCTCACCCTCAGTCTTATTCGCCTCGCTCGCGGGGCTGTCCCCCACCACTTCCGGCTTGTCCGCCGGTCCGGCAGGCTTGTCCGTCTCGTTGACGGGCTCGTTCGGCTCGCTGACAGGCTGGTTCGCCTCGTTGGCAGGCTTGTCCGCCGCACTCGGGTCTTCGCCCGACTTGATCTGTGCCGCAGCATCATCCGCTACCGGAGGGCTCTCCGCTTTGCCCGGTTCCGGAGCTTCGCCGGTCGGCGGCTTCTTCGCGCCGCCACCATCGCTCGGCGAGTCGGGTTCGGGGCGGGGTGCCGCCAGCGGTGGCGCGTCCGGCGGATCGGTCCGGTGCACCTCGGTGCGACCGTCTTCCCCAGGGACAAGACGGAAGACGACGATGTTGTCGCGGTTCGGACCGATCAGATCAGCAAGCTCGGGGTGCAGCGCCGCAGCCCGCTCGATCAGCGTGCTCGGGTCCGCCGACTCGCCGCGCACCACAACGACGGCCTGTGGTGGGTCACCCGGAATTATGCCGATCTGCGGCACCCCGTCCAGCGGCTCAGCACCGGCGTCGAACAACGTGTCTTTCCGCAGCTGATCAGTCAGCTGCCGATCCGCCTCGGCCACATCGCGCATGGCGTGCTGCTGCTGCTCGAACGCTTGCTCGGCCTCGGCCTGATCGCGTGCCTGACTCAGCTGCTCATCAGCCTCATCCCGAATACGCACGGCCTCGGCCTTCGCGCGCTCCAGGCGATCGATCTCGTTGCTCCGATGCCGCGCGTACGCCTCGTCATAACTTTGCTGGCGCTGCAAGGCTTCTGCGGACTGCGTGGGATCTTCCGGCGGATCGGTCCGGTGTACCTCGGTGCGGCCGTCTTCGCCGGGGACAAGGCGGAAGACAGTGACGTTGTCGCGGTTCGGCCCGACGAGATCGGCTAGCTCCGGGTGCTGCGCCGCGGCCCGCTCGATCAGCGTCGTCGGGTCCGTAGACTCGCCGCGCACCACAACTACCGCCTGTGGTGGGTCACCCGGAATTATGCCGATCTGCGGGACCCCGTCGAGCGGCTCCGCACCAGCCTCGAGCAACGTGTCTTTCCGCAGCTGATCGGTCAGCTGTCGATCTGCCTCGGCCACATCGCGCATGGCGTGCTGCTGCTGCTCGAAAGCCTGCTCGGCCTCAGCCTGATCACGCGCCTGACGCAGCTGCTCATCAGCCTCATCCCGGATGCGCACGGCCTCGGCCTTCGACCGCTCCAGCCGATCGATCTCGTTGCTTCGCTGCCGCGCATCCGCCTCGGCGTAGCTTCGCTGCCGCTCGGCTTCTTCTTGCTCCTCGGCGATCCTTTGCTCTTCGGCTTCTCTTCGCTGCCGCTCGGCTTCCGCGGCCTGCGCGGGATCGGTCGAATCCCTTTCCGACGCAGGCAGTTCCGGATTCTCGCCACGCGTCACCGCGCGGGCGCGTTCGAGGTTGACGTCGTGCTGCTCGAGGCGCTGTTCGAGGCGGGTGACCTCCGCGCCTGCTTCGTCGAAGGCACGCAACGCGCGCGACACATCATCGATCCGCTGCCGACCGGCCGCATCCGGTTGCTGCGTCCGCAGATTGGCCAGCCGGTCGGCGGGATCGACTGCGCCGAACAGTCTCTCGGGATCGATCCCGGCCAGCCGTACCGCCTCGAGCAGCGCGGCCGAGCTGGCCTCCCACCGCTGTCTGGCGTCGGACAGCTGCAGCTCGAAGCGATCACGCGGCAGGAACGGCTCCGGCGCGGCGAGCGGTTCCGGCGCGTACGGAATGCCCGCGCGGTCACCGGTCAGCGGCGGGCGGTTCGCGTCCCAGTGGAAGCCCTCGGCGACCGCGTGCGCGTTCGCGTCATGCCAGGTCCAGCGCTCGTTGGGCGGCGCGGGAGTGCGCAGGAAGTTGGATTCGGCGAGTGCGTCGAGCATGAGGACCACGTCCGCGGGCAGCGGATTACCGTCCACGATCCGGTTGAGTGCCTCGGCCACGTCGGCGAGCTGATCCATCCGCCGCGTCCGCGGCGTGCCATAGGGATCGGCGTAGTCGGTGGCCGGGTGCTCGTCGGTCAACAGATGATTCAGGATCTGCTGAATCTGGTCCCTGGTGAAGGCCGGGAATTCGGGTCGCGGCGGGGCGCCGTCGGGCTGCGGGCGTTCCGGGAAGGGATCGGGCCACGAGTGTTCTGGGATCTTCGGCGGCAGCGGCCGCATACCGGGGGTCAGCTCGTCGACGATCCGGGTGATGTCGGCGTCGGTGATCCCGTGCTCGTTCTTGAGGTCGAGCAGGCGTTGCCGGATATCGGCGACCGTGTGCCGGATCGCGACCCGATCATCGGTGGCGAAGTGGTCGAAGGAATCGTCGGCGATCCGGTTGATGGCTTCATTGATCCGCTGCACCTGCCGGTCGACACCGGATTGGTCCGGGGCGACACCGCGGTGCGGATCGACCAGTTCCTTGCGGATGCGATCGACCAAATCCTGTGCGCCGACCCGCATCTGCTCCTGCCGGTACTCGGCGAGCGGTTCGACCATGCGGTCGGCGAGCTGATCGTCGGCCCGGAACCGGTCGTACTCGCCGTCGGCCCACTCCTGGACCCGCCGCCAGTTCGCGACATCCTGATCGATCGCGGGCCGCAGCCACTCCGGGATCTCGGTCCTGGCATGCTCGGCCTGCTCCCAGGTGCGGTACATCGGCTGAAAGTTGGTCTCGGGCGGCCGGTGCCACTGGAACGACGACCACATGGTGCCGACCGGGAAGAACCGCTTCAGCCACGGTCGCGCCAGCACCCAGTCGCCGATCGCCGGATGCCGGTGAATCCAATCGCGGACCGCCGGGTGGTCGATCGCCATGAACAAGGTGCGGATATTCCGTTGAATGGACGCGATATCGCCACCGAGATGCAGGCTGACGATGTCGTCCGCCGGTATGCCGTTGTCGAAGTACCGCGTCTCCACGTTCATCGGGTTCAGTTCGAGCATGTTCTTCGCGATATGCCCCGGCGGGATATCGGCGAACGGCGTTGCCAGGTCGTTGATGTAGTCGGACAGGCCGCCCCACCAATCCGGATTGCCCGGATCGTATTTCTCGGGCGCTTCGGGACCGCGATTGGTGCGCCGGTCCGGCACGCTCGGATCGACGGCGTGCCAGTGACCGTCCGAGTCCTGCCAGCGCACCACCAGCAGGCCGGGGTCGCCGTTGATCCATCCGGTAGCAATGCGCTCGACAGGCGGACCACCCATCTGCACCTGCCGCACCGTGCCGTCGGGCTCCACGACTATCCGCCGGTATTCGATCCGCGGTTGCCGCATCATCGCCTGTGCCACAGCGGGTTCCGTGCGGATGGCGTGCGCGAGCGCGTCGTCGTGGCCGGTGCGCGACGGCTCGAATTCCGCGCGCGGACCGAACACGATGATGCGCGGACGCTCACCGGGGATGATGCCGACCCGGTCGTTGACCATCCAGCCGTCTTTGCTCTCGGCCTTGACGAGATCTCGCCACACATCGTTGAGCCGGGCCATCTCGTCGCGCAGCTTGCCCATTTCGTGTTCGCCGACGACCACATCGACCGCGGCGGCTTCCAGCGCATCGAACACGGCGTGGCGCTCGATCTGCTCGCCGATGTCCGCCCGCATCGTCCGCGACCGCAGCCATTCCAGCGCCGTTGCCACATCACGTGGCCGCGGGCCGAGCTCCGAGAGCGGAATCCCGAGCCGCCGGGCCAGTTCCTCCATCACCGGCCGTCGCGCCTCGACCTGGCGCAGCAGGTCGGCGTGCTCGGCGGCCATCCGATCGAGCACGCTGGAAATATCGCCGGAGCGCGGGCGCTCGCCGACAACGCCCTCGTCCCGCAGTTGCGCGAGGCGTCCGTCCTTCTCGGCAATGGCCGCGTCGAGACGCTCGCATTCCCGCATGGCCTCGCCCAATTTGCGCAGATCGCGCAGGTGCGCATCGCGTTCCGACCCACTGAGCTGTTCCCGGACGATCCGTTCCGGGGAGTCCAGGTTGCCGGGGATCCGGGTCCGCCGCGTTTGCGCCTCGTCATAGAGGTCGAGCATGCGGCGCTCGAACGCGGGGCCGGTCAGATCCTTGAACCCGAGGTATGCGGCGAGCTCATCGCGCTGCGCCCTGGCGAATTCGCGCTCGTGGTCCAGCGCGCGCCGTTCCTCGAGCAAGCGGGCGTATTCGCCCTCGGGGGTCTCGAGTCGCGCTGCCGCACGTTCGGCTTCTAGCGATGCCAGGTCGTGATCGATCCTCGCGATCTCGTTGTTCGCGTCGGCGACCCGATTGGCCAGCCGCTCGAGCTCGTCGATGCGCGCGTGCTCGCTCGGCATCTCCGTACGCACCTCCATGGTGCGTCCGCGCAACTCCTCCAGGGTTTGTGCAAGGTGATCGGGATGCAGTGCCGCCCAGTCGTTTTCCGACGAGACGCGCAGGCGGCCCGCCAGCTGATCGCGCTGCTGCTGTCGCGCGTCCCGCTCGGCCACGGCACGGTCACGCTCAGCGTTCAGCTCGTGCTCACGCGCGTCGAACGCGTCCTCGGGTCGCGGGGTGCCGTCGGATTCATGCGGCGGCGTGCCGTCGGACTCGTGTGGCGGGGTGCCGTCGGACTCGTGCGGCGGCGTGCCATCGGACTCATGCGGCGGCGTGCCGTCACCAGGCTGCCGATCGCGATCGTTCGCGCCGCCTTCACCCGGATCGCTCGAATCGCCAACGCGCGGTGGCGATTCCGGCGGCTTCTGCCCGCCGCCTGCCTCGTCGGGCTCCGGCCGCGCGGACGAATCCGCACGCGGCGCCACCTTCACATCGCCCGGATGCGGGACTTCGCCCTCCGGAGTGCGGTGCTTGCCCGCGTCCGCCGGCGGCACCTCCGCCGCGGGCCGCGGCAGCACGCCGTCGGCGATGTCGCGGGCGAACTCGGCCCGCAGCGCCAACATTCGCGCCCGCCATTCGGCGTGGTCGGCCCGCATCTGGGTGGCCCAGTCCGCCGGTCCGGTATCCGCGAGCTGCCGCATGGCCGCGGCGTGCTCGGCGGCCATCCGTGCTGTCCACTCGGCGGTCTCGGCCCGCATGCGGTCGGCCCAGTCCGCGGTGCTCTCGTGTCGGCCGCCGTGGTCGTTCCCACTGGCGTCGGGATCGTGCGGTGGGTCGATCGCCATCCGGGCCGGCTGGTCCGTCGGATGCGGCAGGCCGTCGAGGCCCTGCAGACGTGGAGCCAGCACCTCTGGTCCCAATTTCGCCAGGTCGGTCAGCATCTTGTGCAAGACCTGTGCGGGCTCACTCGCCCGGTCGCCGTGCAGTTCTACGTCACGGAAGGCGTCGGCTACTGCTTCGCCCGGCCGGAAGACACCATGTTCGTCGAAGCTGTACGGGCCGAGCTGTTTCAGCCAGTTGCGGTATCCCGCACTGGTATTGGGGACCGCCGGGTCCAGCTCGGCTTTGTGCCGATAGTGATCCTGCAGGACCTTGTCGGTATAGGTCAGCGAGTGCGGATCGTCCGGGTGCAGCGGTCGGAGCGCGGTGCGCTGTCCGTGGAAGTCCACCGCGTGGCCGAATTCGTGCAGCAGCATCTTGTAGACAGCACGGGTGGTGGCGGACTGATCGAACCGTCCGAGATCAACACCCGCCTGGACCTTGCTCCGGAACAGGTCCAAGCTGCCGACAATTTCCTGATTGAACTTGATCGACTGCGCGTACCGCACCCCGGTCTCCGGGTGGCGGCCCGGAATCAACTCCGCCAGGTTCCCGCTCGGGAACCTCCCGACGCCGACGCCACCGAGAACGACGTGCGGATACTTGGCCCGCATTTCGACGACGCCCCTGGCGATCTCGCGCGCCACCTCGGCATCGAAACCGGGCATGTCGAACCCGTAGACCTTCAGCCCGGTCTCTCTGGCCAACTCCTCGCCGACCTGTGCCGCGTCCAGCGGCGTCCACTTGTCGGCGATGTGCGGCTCCGGCTGTGCACCGTCGTGCGGAACGCTGCCATCCATTGCGTGCACCGGGTCCGTCGCCGGACGACGCGGCGGCAACATGTGCGAGGCCGATTCGCGCTCGCGGGACAGGAAGTGCTCGGCCGGCGACCTGCCGGGCTCGCCCGGACGTGGACGCGGCTCGGACGCCGAATCTCCTTGCAGCCGAGGCACTTCCGCGGGGCGACGTGGCGGCAGCATGTGCGAGGCGGATTCGCGCTCGCGCGGCAGGTGCGAATCGGGCAGCGGCTTGTCCTGCTCGCCCGGACGTGGACGCGGCTCGGACGCCGGATGTTCTTGCGGCCGAGCGGCATCCGCCGGATGCACATCCCGCGAACGGCCGTCGCCGGGGTCGGTCGGCGATTCGGGCGTCTTGTTCGGACCCGCGCTATCGGCGGGCCGTTCGTGCGGGGCACGCTCGGACTCCGGATGCGCCGGTGCTTCCGGCGTCTTGTTCGGGCCCGTGCTGTCCGAAGGTTGTTGCCGCGGAGCACGTTCGGCCTCGGCCGGCTGTTGCCGCGGGGCGCCCTCGGACTCGGGGTGGTCGATCGGCCGGGTGACCGGCTCATCAGTGTTCGGCGTTTCGAGCGGCTTCCTGATTCCCGAGCCATCGTTCTCCGGAATCAGCCCCTTGTCGGCGAGCTCACGCACCCGCTCGGCCGCCCGATCGGCTTCCGCCCGCAGCCCCTCGTCCTGCGGGTACTGGTCGGACAGCCTGCGCAGTGCTTCGGCCTCCTCGACCTGCACGCGGGGCGGGATCTCCGCATCCTCGTGTTTCGGCCGGGCGATCAGGTCGTCGGGGTCTTCGTTGCGCGGAAGGTTGCCGTCGTCATGCGGCCGCCCGTCGAAGGGCTGACCGACCCGGGATCGGTCGCCAGAATTCGTTTGCGCTCCGGCATCGGCCGTCAACCGCGCCCGATCCGCCGCGTTCAGCGAATGTTCGGGCCGCCCCTGCCCGTCGAACACGATGGCGTGCGAACCGCTCATGTTCGGCGAAACCTGCGGCGGATAGCGGTGATCGGCCAGTCCGGCACCGAGGTCGCGGACGATGATCTCGCCACCCTGGTTCACCAGGAGATAGGCGTGTGCGCCGACGCCGTACGCGTCCCGGGCACCCGAATACGTGTCGACCATCAGCGCCGACGAGCCGTCGCCGAGGTCGAGCAGTCGCTGGTGCGTGTCCGCATGGGTGGTCGGCTGCAGGTGACCGCCCGCGGCCAGCTGCAGTTCCTCCGGGGTCATGCCATCCGGGCCGATCGGGCGTTCGGGCAGCCGGACATGGTCCTCGCCGTACAACGCCCGCAGTTCTTGCAAGGACAATTCGCCGCAGCGACCGCGGCGATCATCCGGATGCGCGACCGGGTTATCCGGCGCGTGCTGGATCGGGCCGTTGCCTGTGGGGTCGGGAGCGCCCGCATCCGGCGTGGCCGCGGCGGGCTGATGCTGCGGTTGCAGACTGTCTCTGGATACGACGCCACCGATATCGTGCATCGGCACCCGCACACCATTACGGTCGAGCTTGAACTTCGCGAAATCCGCTTTACCGTCTATGTCGACGTGCACCTTGTGGTATTCGATATCCAACGTGCCGTCGTGGTGCGCTTCCAGCAGTTGTCTACGAATGTCCAGCAGCGCCGGGCCTTCTGGCCGCGCGAGCAGAGCCGCTTCGGGTTCGGTCAGAATCGTCCGGAGATTCTCGTCGATGGCCAGCGTGCGGCGCAGGTACTCCGGCGAGCCCTGCTGCGCCCGGCCCGCGGGAGTCGTCGCAGCGCCCAGGTCCGAGCCGACCCCCTTGGCCTCGATCACCACCAGCCTGGCCGGGGTGTCGCCGTCCCGGGGAATGAAAACCGCGATGTCCACGGAGTTGTTGCCGTCGAACGCACCCTCGAATGGGGTGATCTGCACCGCGCCCGGATGCAGCTCCGGGTCGAAACCGTATGCGGTAGCACCCAACTCGCCGAGCCGCTTGGAACTCGCCACCATCTCCTTGCCGCGGAGATTGTATTCGTTGGCGTTGTCCACCATGTCGTACAGACGGGTGAGCTTGTCGGCTTTCTGCTCGGGTGTCAGATGCCGAGGATCGCTTTCCGGGAGTCGCGCCTGCTTGTTGATCGCCTCTTTGATTCCGGAAACCGTATCCTTGAGGTTCTTCTCACTCAGCTTATTGACATCGAGTTTGTTCTCTTTGCCCCGGACGTTGAACTCGTCCATTTGCGGCTTGAGCAAATCGTAAGCATCAGTACGGAGCTTGCCCAGCCTGATCCGCTCTGCGGACTCGTCGGCCAAGGCTTTCAGTGCTTCCGGATCTTTGACCGGATAGTCACCTTCCTCGGCGACCTCGGCCTTGAACGCCAAGTCTTGGCCAGAAAGATGGTCTTTGATCCATCGGTGGCCGTCGGTCAGGTTGAAGCCCTTGTCCCGGAACGTGCCCGGCGCATCGTTGACGTGATGCCAGGCGCCGTCGGGCGTGCGGTAGACCTGCGGCGGGTCGTTGGGGTGGCGCAACAGTCCGTCCGCGCCGCGCTGCAAACCCTGCGGCACCGGACGATCGGCCGGGAAGAAATCGTGGTGCTGGCCGGGCAGATTACCGATCCGTCCCGCATCGGCGAGATCACGCTGCGGAGCGAGCAGCTCGTCCCGAATGTGGCTCGGCACCTTGTCGACCGGCGTGCCGTCCGGCTTGAACATGATCGCGGCGGTGCTGTGCAGTTCCTTCGGCGCCCGCGGCGGGAAGCCGTGCTCGGCCCCCAGGCCGGGGTCGTGCACCTTGATCTTGCCGCCCTCGTTCACCATCAGGTACGCGTGCGCGCCGACACCGTGCTCGTCACGCGGACCCTTGTAGGTGTCGACAACCAGCGCCCTGGCACCGTCGCCCATCTTGAGCAGCCGCCGCTCGATCGCCTCGTGGCCGCCCGCGAACTCGCGCAGCTGCCCGCCCGCGGCGCCGACCAGCTCCCGCGAGGTCATGCCGTCGGCACCAATTGTCCGCTCCGGCAGCCGGATCGAATCACCGAACTCGTCGCGGAGTTCGCGCAGCGAGAGCTCGCCACACTTGCCGCGATTCGGATCGTCGGGCTCGAGCGGTCGCTTGCTGTCGGCGTCGCCGTCCTGTCGCGGCGGCGCGGCGTCGCCGTCGGCGCCGTGCTGACGCGGCGTGCCGTCTGCTCCCGACTGCCGCGGATGAGCGCCCGCGCCCGCATCCGCGACCGGAACGATCCCTACATCGTCATGAAGTCGGCGGCCCTCGGAGTCGTCACCGTGGTCGCCGCGCCGCGCGGGCTCGGCGTCGCCCGCCCGGTCCGGGGCGTCGCCGACCGGCCGAGAGTCGCTCGCGCGCGGGCGGCCCGCTTCGTCCCTGGCATGCGGCTCGGCACCGGCGTGTGGCCGATCCTGTTGTGGCACACCGGCTTCTGGCTTGTTCCTAGTTTCCGGCCCATTGGGGTCCTGGTGCGGCCGAGCATTCTCGTCCGAATCCTGGTGCGGCCGAGCGCTTTCGTCCGAATCAGGATGTACCTGTACATGCTCGTCCGCCGCGCCTGCCGTACGTTCCGGCGCACGGGACGCCTCGGAGCCGCTCGCCTCCGCGCGCACACCGGGAGTCGAATCCTTGCCTGTCCGAGCAGGATTCGAATCCGAGACGCCCGCGCGTGATTCGCCTCGGGGACGATCGGCGCTCGGCTTGGCGTCCGGCGATCCGGCCCGCGAGTCGCCCGCACGCGGTTCGGAGCCCGACTGCGGACGGGTTTCGCCACCACGCGTCGGCTCCGCACCACCGGGCCGGGCTGCTGCGTCGCCACCGGGCCGGGCCGCCGCGTCACCACTGTGCCGGGGTGTCGCGCCATCGCCACCGGGCCGGGCCGTCGCACCGTCAGCACCGGGCCGGGCTGTCGCACTATCACCGACGCGCCCAGCATCACCCGAATTATGCGTTGCCGCAGCACTTCCCGGATCTGTACCGGCATGCTGCGGTGTCACCGGCCGATCGGCACCGGTGCCCGAGTCGCCAGTGCCACCGTCGTGCGTGGTGCCGCTGTCGTGGGTGCCGCCACTGTCGGGAATGCTCGCCCGGCTGCGATCCGCGCCGCTACCGTCGGCTCCGGTGTGCTGCTCCGACGAACCGCCATGGTTCTCGGAGGCACCGTTGTGCTGCTGACCACCATCGGTCCCGCGGCTCTCCGAACCACCGTGTTGCTGAGCACCATCGGTCCCGCGACTTTCCGAACCACCCTGCTGCTGAGCACCATCGGTCCCGCGACTCTCCGAACCACCCTGCTGCTGACCACTATCAGTGCCACGACTCTCCGAACCACCCTGCTGCTGACCACCATCGGCACCACGGCTCTCCGAACCACCGCCCTGCGGCCGGTCGCTGTCGGTGCTGTAGGTCCGCTCCGAGTCGCCCGTGCGGGACGAGTCGCCACCGTGCGAAGTGTCGTCGGTCCGCGTGGACGACCCGTCACTCGAACTATTGCTGCGATTGTTGGCCCCACCGCCGACGTTGTCGCCGCCGGTCCGGTCACCACCCGTGCCGCCGTGTTCGCTCTGACCGACGCCGTCATGCGTCGTGCTCGCACCATTGGTGCCGGCCGGACGCATGTCCGGGCCGCCATTGCTATGCGTACCAAGGCCTTCGGGCCCGAGGCCACCGATCCGAGCCCCGTTCGTCGGCCCGACACCGATCGGCGCGCCCATCCGGTCGAAGTGGAACTTGGTGGCCCGCGCCTTGTTCCCGCCCGACATCGCGCCGTTCGACAGGCCGGCGGTAATCATGCGCGGGTCGAAGTTCTTGGCCACTTCATCCCAGCCGCCGTGCGCGAGGTCCATCGCGAATTGCGGTGCGTACCCGGCGATCGACCCGGCGAAGCCCGCGCCGAGGCCGGTGATCGCGCCCTTCATGCCGGGGCCCAGATGAGCGCCCTTCAAAAGGTGTCCGAGCCCATGGCCGGCCGCCGCGCCCCCGAGTGCGCCCGCGCCCGAGGACAACGCGGTCATCCCGACCTGGTTCCAGTCGATGTTTTTGCGGTGTCCCTGTTCCTTCTGGATCCACTGGATCCCCAAGTCCTGGATGGTGCCGAGCGCCAGGTCGAGCGCGACGTGCTTGAAGAGGAACTTGACGCCATTGGTGATGGCCAGCTTGAGGACGTGCTTGAGGACAGCCATCAGCCCTTGCCGGGCGATCATCCGGATCGTCACCCGGGTCGCGGCGATGGCGGTCAGTTCCACGGCGGGTGCGGTGGGCGGAAACAGCCACGCCGCAGCGAGTTCGATAGCCAGCAGGCCCAGCGAGGACCACATCATCCACTTGGCGTACTCGATTTCGGTGCCGACGCCGTCCGCGGATTCACCGATCTTGTCGAAGAACTCCGCGAGCTTCTTGAGGTTGTTGTTCGCCTCGTCCCCGCTGGCACCGGTGCCGTCGCGCATCTTGTCGAAGGCGCCCGCGATCTCATCGCGCGCCGCACCGGACGGGTACGCCTTGAGCGCGGCCGACTTCGCCGTGTTGATGTCGGCCATGATGCCGCGCAGCTCTTCGGCGGCCTTGCGCCAGTCACCGGCCAGATCCCGCATGCCGGTTTCCGAGCCCTCGGGCCAGTCGCTACCGGCGACCCACCCGAGGGTTTCGAGGAGCCCGTCCCAGAAGTCCATCTAGATCACCAACCGGAATCGGTGACCCCACGCTCCCGGGACTTCGCAGTGTCGAGCGACTCGACATTGTCGAATGTCATGGCGGCGCTGTCGGTTCCGGCAGTGATAGCCCGCTCCAGCGAATCGGGTTTGCTCATCGGCGCGTAGGTTTGCGCGGGCATTTGGCCGCTCAGGTCCGGCATGCCCTCCACCAGATCCGACAGTTTCGGCAGGCGCGCCCGCTCCTGCTGGAAAGGCGCGAGCAGTTCCTGCGATTGGCGGCGCACATCCGCGATGGCCTCTTGCGCCGCCTGGGTGACGGCACGCGCCAATTCCGCGTATTCCAAATCCTCGATGCCGCGACCGAACTTGGTCTCGATAACGGCACCGTCCGCGTTGACCACGACGGTCACCCGGCCACCGCGCACCGTCGCCTTGCCGACCAGCGCAACGCGCTGTTGCTGCAATCGCGCGATGGAATGGAGCTGCGATTGCACCTCTTCCATCAGGTCGGCGACGTCTCCCCGAGAAAAATCGTGTGCCACGGCTACCGACCCTTACTCACTTAGTGAAGCTTTCGCCATTGCGCTCGTCGAGGTCGTGCTGCAACTTGTCGGCAACCGTGCGCTGGTTGGCGGCCACGTTATTGAAGCTGACTGCCATACCGGTGGTGCCGTCGACAAGGTTCTTCTTCGACGACTGGTAACCGTCGTTGCCGCCGGGGCCGTCCGAGAACTGTTTG
Organism: Nocardia sp. NPDC060255; assembly: GCF_042727395.1. NCBI lineage: Bacteria > Bacillati > Actinomycetota > Actinomycetes > Mycobacteriales > Nocardiaceae > Nocardia > Nocardia sp. NPDC060255. The sequence goes on from NZ_JBHXAU010000016.1 coordinate 104,085, forward strand.
CCCATCTTGTCGTCGCCCCATGGGGCACCGCGACCGGCAATCGTCGTCTTCAGGTTGTTCACCACGTCGGTGATCCGGTCACCGACATGGGCGGTCTTGCCCGCGGCAGTACGGAATTCGTCCGGGTGGAACTCGAATTTCTCGTCCGCCACAATGCACCCTTTCCCGCAGTGCGAGGGCAGCCAACCCCCGGCTCGAACCTGAAATCATTGGCGGAGTTCATGATCAGTTCACCCGATCTCCGCCATCAGTCAATAAACCGTAACACCAACGTCAGTGGTGGACCACTCCAATGGAACACCCCAGTCCTGGGGGCATCGAGCCCGCTATCAAGCGTCTACCTGGCCATGTCGCCGCTGGAATCGCTGCTCGAACTCGGCGATGTAGAGCGACGGCGCCACCGAGGACGACGACTGTTCCAGCACGCCGTCATCGGCGATGTAGAACAGCGCCCGGCCGATCGCGATCTCGCCCGGCGCGGTCGGCACGTAGACCATCCACCCGATGCTGATCCGATCCGCACGCAGGCCGTCCACCGGATACCGGGAGGTGTCGATCTCGCTGTCCAGGATGAATTGCCGCACCCTGGCGATCGCGTCCTCCTGCGGCATCGGCTCCGGCACCGTCATCGTCACACCGGCCATGGTGAGCTGGTAGAGGGCGCCGTCGATATCGAAGGAGCCGTCTTCGCCGAACACATCGACGAGGGTGGACCGGGTGACCACACCGATCTCCGCGGCGGACACCAGATTCGCGACGGCCTGCCGCTGGCGCGGGCTCGGCGCATCCGCGATCAGGCCGGACACGATATCGACCACGGAATCCGGCGACCACATGCCGGGCACCGCGTCGCTCAGTTCGTCGGCGATCGGCGAGTCACCGCGATACCAGTTGCCACCTTCCCACCAGTAGCAGAAGGACAGCAGACCAGTGGCCGCACGCGAATTCAGCACCGGATTGGCCACCCACTCCGGCGCGCCCGCGTAGAAGTCGGGCATCGGCACGCCCCGGTTGTAGACCGCGTCCAATGCCGGTGCGTTCCATACCCCGCCGGACAACACGGCCCGGCCACCCGGCACCGAGTACAGCGTGGATCCGCTGCGCCTGGAACCTTCGAACCAGCTGAGGGCGGGCAGGACTCGCGGTCCCAGCGGCGATCCGGCCGCGACGAAACCCGCGGCGATCACCGCCCAGCGGGCCGCCAGCAGCGGGAACGCGGGAAAGTCGGTGGCCGCCAACACCCCGCGCCTGCCCGCGTCCCGATCGGCCCGCGCCTGGACCGCGGCCTCCTGCGGCGTCCGCGACTGCCGATCGGCGTGGCCGATGTAGGCCGCCAGCCACACCGGGAGTTTCTCCCGGGGGTACATCTCGAGGTCGGCGCGGTAGATCTCCGGTGCGAAGAGTTGGTCGTCCGGGAACGGCTCATCGCCGTAGTCGTAATCGACCTCGACCTGACCGCTGCTGGTCAACGTCATGAGGTAGCGCCACCACGGCCCGTCGCTGAGTTGCGCCGACACGTGCCGATGCTGACGGACCAACGCCAGCACTTCCTCCGTCGGATATGCCCGCGCCATGCGGTCCTCGTCGTCGGTGAAAACGGCGAGTGCCACTTCGGCCGCGACGGTCACCGCGAAGACCGCCTCCAACCGCTGCCAGCCTGCCGGGCCGTCGGCCGCCAACTGCCTGACGATCTGATGGCTGATCGCGGTGGCGAGCTCGGCCGGATCCTCGACCGGCGGTGGGATGGGCGGCGCGCCCGCGAGGGTGAACCCGACATCGGGTTCCTGGTCATCGGCGCCGCCGGGTTCGCCGTCAACCGGCTCGGCGATACCGTCTTGCGCACCGGGCGATACCAGGAACCGCCGCATGAAAGCCGTTTGGGCAGCGGTTGTCTCGCCGCCGGGTCGCGGATGTTCCGGAGCCGACTCGTCGCGCGGCCTTGGGTCCGGAGCCTGGTCGTCTGGACTGGTCACGTCGCGGAAATCTCCTCAATCTGCGCACCGAAAAAGCAGCCGTGCCGAAGAGGTAGCCGCCCCCGCCAATCCTGGCACAGATCGCCGAACGGCGAGGTGCTGGTGCGCGGACGGGCGGCGGCGTGCGTCAAGCCTCGACGGGCAGTCCGAGCAGCGGCAATTCGAGCGGGCTGTTCGCCGATTTTTCGTTCCACGCCTGATAGACCAGCGCCGTGGGATCGGCGATCCGGAAGGCGTCCCGCAGCCCGGTCACCACCATGTCCGCCACCTTTCGATAGGCCGCCGAAGCTACCGGCCACGGCAGCTCGACCCACCAATTCTCGATGTGGTCGTCATCGGGTTCCCGCCAGCCCGCTTCGCGAATCAGGTGCCGCCCCGCCTCGCCCGCCTGCACCGTGGGATCGAGCCAGCGGTCGCCGGACAGCTGAGCCCAGACACTGTCGTCGAACTGCCGGAACTGCGCGATCCTGCTCTTGGCCGACGAGGTCGGGGCCTCGCCGATGACCACAACCGCGCCGGACGGCAGCGTCGCCAGTTGCCCGGCCAGTCCGTCGGCAAACTCCGCCCATCCCGTCACAGCAGCCCCTGTTCCTCCAGATCGACGGTCTCGTCATGATCGGCGAGCCAGGAGTTGGCCATCAGAAACAGTTCCAGCGTGGTGCCCGGGTCGCGCAGCACGAGCGTTGTTTCGGCACCTGCCCAGCGGATCTCGGGTACCGCACCGGGGATCCGGGCGGTCGGCTCGCCGAACGCACCGCTCAGCGCGGCGACCATGCCCGCGAACGCGTCCCGCGTCTGCCCGGGTTCGGCCTCGTCGTCGGAGGCGACCTGGACCTCGATCTCGCCGACCTGGCCGTCCCGACCGGTCAGCTTGGCGCTGCCCGGCCCGAACCCGGAGTCGAGCATGACCCAGTTGCCCCGCGCCGTCACCACGGTCCAGCCCATCGCCGACGCCAACCGCTCCGCGTCGTCGAGCCGCCATGACCAGTCGAGTGACCGCAGCCGACTGGCCAGCTCGACGACTTCCTCGTCGGTCAACGCATGCCATTCCGTCATGCAATCACCCTAGCTCTACCGTCGGACCTCGTCTTTTCCGCGCGATCGACTGTGCCACAACGGGTAACCATGCACAACAGACCGCCCCGGCGAATCGACGGCGGTGCGCGCTATGCCGACAGCGGACCCCTGTCGCTCTGTGCGCGCTCGATCTCGGCGACGAACCGCTCGACACCGTCGAGGGCGGCGCGGGCCTCCGGCAGGAATCGGTGACCCACCTGGAATACATGGAACATGCCTGGCCACAGCTGTACCTCGCAGCGTCCGCCCGCGGCGCGTTGGGCGGCGCCGTAGTGTTCGGCGTCGGCGCTGAGCATTTCGCTGCCGCCCGCCTGCAACAGCATCGGTGGCAGGTCGGGGCCGACATGGGCGGCCACATTCAGCCGAGGGTCGTCGAAATGGGTTGTGCCGGTGTACAAGCCGGTCATTCGGGTGGCCAGGCCGAAGGACATGAAGGCCTCGTCCACCTCCGCGCGGCGGGCGTCGGCCAACGTCCAGGTCGAATCGACCAGTGCCGAGAAGCCGACGAGTGCCTTGGGCTGAGGCAGGCCGAGCTCACGCAACTGCACGCACAGGCCGAGTGCCATGTGGCCGCCCGCCGAATCACCCATCAGCACAATGTCTTCCACTGCATGGCCCTGTTCGAGCAGCCAAAGGTAGCCGTTCAGCACGTCGTCGTGTGCGGCGGGGAATCGGTGTTCCGGGGCGCGGCGGTAGCGCAGGGTGAATGCGGAGCGGTCGAGTCGCCGCGCCAGCTCGGACACCAAGCCTCGATGGGTGGCCGGGCTGCAGCCGACATAGCCGCTGCCGTGCAGGTAATAGATGAGCGACCGGCCCGGTCGCGGTACCGCGCCGACCCACTCCCCCATGGTTCGGCCGCGCGGCCCGGCGGCATCGACCGGCGTGGTCGGAAGCGTGCGGTCGAACCAGATCCGGCAGGCGACGGCCAATCCGAGGCGCGCGCCGGCGACCCCGAGCCGATTGGCGGGCAGCCGCGCGCCGAGTGGGCGCAGGGTGGAATGCAACGCGAAAATCACGCCACGACTGGCCAGGGACAGCGGATCACCATTGATCATCTACCGATTGAACCGAACCGAACCCGGCCCTGGCAATAACGGCCGGATCGACCTGTCACAGTGCACAAAAGCGTGGTCTACCTGCTGTCTTTTGGCACAGGACCCGATGCGTACTGACTCGGTCAGGCGAAGATCGCGGCGCGGCGGGACGGGTCGGAAAGTACGTCGCGGACCAGCACGCCGAGATCCATTTCGGCGGGGAGGGAACGGTAAATCACGTCGAAAGCTGGAACGCCTGCGACGCTGACCACGAATCTGGTGTTGCGTTGGTCGTAGGGATACCAGTCGACCGCGACTGGGCCGTCGAGATCGATATCGTGGTTGCCGACGCGCAACCCGAGTCTGCCGTTGTGGCGGTAGAGCACCACCGGGACATCGCCGAGATCGCCGTAGACGCCGCCGAGTTGATGCTGGCCGGGCTGCGTCGCTTGCAGCGCGCCGGTCATCGGATCGAACTCGGCGAATACGCCGTAGCCGACGTATGGGCGCACGACAATTGTTGTGTCGCTGCCGGTTTCGCGGGTGTACGACCGCCGGCCGTGACCGTTGCCGCCATTGCGGCTGCCGTTGCCGCCCGGCTGGGGCGCGCCGCCCATGGGTGGTGGGGGCATGGGGGTCCACGGAGGCTGGGGTGACCCGGACGGATCGCCCGATGGAATCGGTCCGCCCGGTGGTGGATTCGATGGCCCGGGTAGCCCAGGTATTCCGGGGACACCAGGGGGAACAGGTCCACCGGGGGATGGAATCGGCGGATGCGGGAGGGTCGGCGGGACCGGCAAGTTCGGCGGCACCGGCAGTTTCGGTGGCACGGGCAAGTTCGGTGGGACCGGCAGTTCCGGTGGCTCCGGCAATTGCGGCGGTTCTGGCAGCTGCGGCGGTTCTGGCAACTGTGGTGGGACAGGAGGATTCGGCGGGAACGGAGGATTCGGCGGGAACGGCGGCACAGGTGGCACCGGCGGAGTCGGCGGCACAGGTGGAGTCGGTGGCACGGGCGGAGTCGGTGGCACGGGCGGAGTCGGTGGCACGGGCGGAGTCGGTGGCACGGGCGGAGTCGGCGGTGTCGGCACCTGCGGTGGCAAAGGCGGAGTCGGCGGTACCGGAACCTGCGGCGGCACCGGTGGGCGCGGCGGCTGCGGCTGCGGCTGCGGCTGCGGCTGCGGCTGCGGCTGCGGCTGCGGCTGCGGAGGAACCTTCGGAGGCTCCGGCGGTACCGTCGGCGGTTGCGGGTCTGGTACCGGCCATGGTTTCGGCGTGATGTCCACCGGGTCGGGGAATTCGAACTCGTAATTCCGCGGCGGATGCGGAATATGCGACCTCAGTGCCCGCCCAGGCAACTGCGGAGGCCGTGAATGCCGCTGGCCTGGACCAGCTTCCGGCGGATCACCACCGTCCCCTCGACTCGTACGCGAGCCGCCAGGTTCCTGCCGCGGCGCGGACTCATCCGCCGTCTCAGATTTGCGCGGCGGCTGTTCTGACCCATTCTCGGATTCCGAGTCATCACCATGCTCTCGACTGATGTGTGAGCCATCATCACCGGCCGCCTGTTGCGGAGCTGACTCATCCGGCGACTCAGATTTGCGCGGCGACTGCGAAGACCCAGCCTCAGATTCCGACTCACCGCCGTGCTCTCGGCTCGTGCGCGCACCACCATCACCGGTCTCCTGGCTCGGCGTGGACTCGTCTAGTGACTCAGGTTTGGGTGGCGACTGTTCAAGCCCAGTCTCGGATTCCTGCTCGTCGCCAGGCTCTCGACTGGTGCGTGAGCCGGCATCGGCGTTGTCCGGACTCGGCGTGGGGTCGTCGGCTGAGCCCGGCTGGCGCGGAGGTGACTGTTCCGAATCCGTCGAGGACTCTCCGTTCGTCAGCGATTCAGCGGTGGACCGGCGCGGCGATTGTTCGGGGTCTGTCGCGGGCTCGTGGTTCGACGGCTGCTCAGTACCGGCCGACGGCTCCTCGGCTGCGGCAGGATCCGGGTGTACTGACGGATCGTGGTTCGCTGATCCTGGCGGGTGGGACGGCGGACCTTGAGGGAGCACGGCGGTGGTGGGTGGGTCTTCGTCCGGGCCGTTGGAGTAGCGGCGGTCGAGTTCGTCGAACTTGGCGGTTATTTCGCGGTGGGCGTTGTCCAGGTCCGCCATCAGTTGCTGGTGTTCGAGCTGCGCCTCGAGGTCGCTGCGCATCTGTTCGAGGTGATCGAGCACCCGGCGCAGTTCGGCGTCGGCCGACTCGGCATGACGGCGGTATGCCTCGTCCAGCTTCGCCAGTTCACGGGTCAGCGCTTCATCGATTCGGGAACGCCGGTCTGTCGAATCCGACTCCGGCACACCATCATGCGCGTCGCGCTGTCCAGCCAGCTCCCGGCCGACTTGCTCCAGATGATCGAGCACCCGCTGCAAATCGGCGTCGGCCTCGTCCGAATGACGCTGATAGGACTCGTCGAGCGTGGCCAGCTCACGCGCCAGCGCCGCATCGATCCGCGAACGGGGATCCGCCGAATCCGACTCCGGCACACCATCATGCGCGTCGCGCTGTTCAGCCAGCTCGCGACCGACTTGCTCCAGATGATCGAGCACGCGCCGCAGATGAGCATCGGACTCATCCGCATGACGCCGGTAAGCCTCGTCCACCTTGGCCAGCTCACGCGCGAGCGCTTCGTCGATCCGGGTGCTCGGATCCATCGAATCCGACTCTGGCACACCATCGTTCGTGTCGAGCGGCCCGGACAGATCGCGGCCGACCTGTTCCAGATGATCGAGCACCCGCTGCAAATCGGCGTCGGCCTCGTCCGAATGACGCTGATAGGACTCGTCGAGGGCGGCCAGCTCACGCGCCAGCGCCTCGTCGATCCGGGTGCTCGGGTCCGGCTGCGCATCCGTATCCGACCGATCGTCACGCACTTCCGGTTCGGTGCGCAGCGGCGTCTCGGTTACCGACTCGGGTGTCTTCGCCCTGTCACTCGTCTCATGGGGTGTCTGTTCCAAGTCTGGCTGCCGCGCAGCGGTATCCGTGTCGGGACGATTCGGCGAACCGGTCGTTTCTTCCGGTTGCCGACCGTTGCCCTCGATAACCGGGCGCTCGGCGGCACCGTCCGATCCGGGCAGGCGAGGCGGCGGGTCGGTGGTCGAGGTAGGGGTGGGACCGTTCTCGTCAGGCCCGTCCAACTTGGGCGGAGTAGCACCGTCACCAGGGTGTCCGGACTGCTCGCCCGCAGGCAACTGCTCCGGCGCCCGATAGAACTCCTCGGCCAGGTCAGCGAGGTCGCGGATCTGCGCCGCCCGCTGCCGAACCTCGTCGCGCATCTTCGCGATTTCCGCGGCCAGTTCCTTGGGGCTCAGGCCTTCATGCTTTTCGATCTTGCCGTCGCGGTAGGCCTCGTACACCTTGCGGAAGGTCGCGTCGTCGGCCCCGGCGAGATCGACGCCGACCAGTCGGGCCCAGTCCCGGTTGGGGTCCGGCCGACCGGTTTCGGCGTCGCTGTCGCGATTCCAGGTGCCGTCGCCGTCGGGTCGGCCCGGGTGGTCCGCGAGGGTCTGCCCGAAGTCGAGTGCATCCCCGGAACGCAGTGCGTCAGCGATGATCTCGCGCAGCGCGTGGATCGCCTCGGGGTCATGGATCGGCGGCTCACCCGTCACCCGCGGGTCGGCGGACAGATCACCGCGCGGCACATCGGAATACGGATCGATCTTGATCAACGCGTCCGCGTACTCGGTGAGCGCGCTCTTCACCAGGTCCTGCTGGCCGCCGCGCTCCATCTGCGCGAGCAACTTACGCAACTTCTTCGGATCCAGGCTCTTCGAGTCGAGCCCGTGCACCAGCCTGCCCGCGTCGTTCTTGTGGTACTTCGGCGGGAACAGCTCTGACGGCTCGACCCCGAGTCGCTTCGCCAGCTGATCACGCGCGGCGGCGAAGGCGTCGGGGTCGAGGTCGCGCAGTTGCTTGGCGTACGCGACGATGTCGCCGACTTGCTGCGCGCGCAAGGCATTTCGGAACGAGCTGTCGGTCAGCGCGTCGGCAATGCGCTGCGGGGTCAACTCCGCCTCGGGGATGCCGAGACGAGTGGCCAACTGGCTGCGCGCGTCACCGATGTCGTTGAACGACTCGATAGCGTTCATCGAGCGGGCGAAGTCGGCGAGTGCCTCGATCTGCCCAGCCCGAACGGCGTTGTCCAGCTTCATATCCGCGATCGTCTGCGCCAGCCGGTCCGGGTGTAGCGCCTCCGGCTGCAACCCGAGGCTCCGCGCCAGATCCACCAGGTCCGTGAGGACTTCGGCGCGTGGTCGCGGCGGCGCATCCGGCGCATCCGCCGCCGACGGCCCGGTGTGTGGCGCGTCGGCGTTGTCGAGCACCACCGGTCGCCACTGACCGTCGCTGTCGCGCAACAGCGTTACCGCCAGATCGCGGCCGTCGATCGTCTCGCGATGGTGATAGACGTCCGGCGTCTCGACCGGTTCGAGATGGATATTGCCGTTCCGATCGGTGCGTGCCTTGTGGTAGTCGACCTCGACTTCGCCTCGGTTCACCGCCCGCGCGAGGTCCGGGTTATCGGCAAGCACCCGGGCCAGCGCGGCGGCACGGTCCTGCGGCCCATCGATGACCACGAGCCGGTCCGGCACGTCCTCGCCGACCGGAATCCGGATCACCTGGTCGCCGAACGGTTCGCCGATCGGCGGCTGATCGTCGGATTCGGGATGCACGCGAATCTCGGCGGCATCGGCGAATTCGGCGACCCGATCGGCGCGCGCCTGATTCGCGGCCCGGAGCTCGTCGATGCGCTGCGTCGTCACCGTGTCGATGTCGAGCCCGAACATCTGTGCCCAGGTGGACAATTCGTCACGGAGCTGGTCGCGGCGCAGCGCGTGCTCGAAGTACGCGCGCGGTCCCTGGTCGCGACCGAGCTCGTTGTCGTCCGGCCCGATATCACCCCACTCCTTGAGCGGGTCCGCGCCGTTGCCGACCGGCGTGTACTGCTGCACACCCGGTTCGCCCTCGAAGGCCGCGTTGATCTCCTTGAGGAAGCGGCCCATCGGGTTTTCGTCGAAGAAGCTGACCTCGTCGGAGTACGGGATCGGCACCCCGGCCGGGTCGGGCTCGCCGCGTCGGACCGGACGACCGTTGTCATCGTCGAACTCGTCCTCGTCGAGGAAAAAGTCCTCGTCCCCCTCGTCGCGCCGGTGCGCGTCGGGTCCTTCGATTTCACCGGGCGGCCGATTCCGCTGCTCGCCCTCGTCGAGTGCGGGCCGTGAATCCTGCCCTGCCACATCCTCTTTGGTGTACGGCCTGGTCTGTTCCTCGGTGAATCGCCGGTGCGCGTCGGCGAGGCCCTCGATCGCCGCCGCCTCGCGCAGCGTGCGATACTCCTGCTCGTCGATCACCCGGCGCACCGACGCCGGATCCTCGTCGGGCAGGTCGAAACCGAGCCGATCCGCCATGTCCGAGAGCGACTCGTGCTCGGGCGGTGGACCGTCCGGCTCGGGCGTCGGCGCCGGGTGCTCGGGCGGCTCCTGCTCGAGCACCCTGGCCTCGTCCTCGGAGACCAGTCCCAACCGCTCCATATCGTCGACGATCCGCTGCCGCTGGTCCGGATCCGACACGGCGAGTGCGTCTTCCAGGACGGCCCTGGCCTCGTCCGCCGAAATCTGTTTGACCTCGAAGAGATCGGTGATGGTCTCGCGCACCAGGTCCGGGTCGGCGTCGCTGACCCAGAAGCGGTACTCCTCGCCGTCCGCATTGCGCGGAACCACGAAATCGCCAGCGACATCGGGAGTTCGACCCGACAACTTACCGAAGATCGGGAGATGTTCGCGGTTCTTCCAGATCGTCGCTCCCTCCTTCAGGATACGAGCGACGTTGGGCGCCTTGTCCGATGATTCCGGAGCGGACCCGACGTGTGGGACGTCGGGCGACTGCGGCACGTGCGGCGTCGGAGCGGGAGCCGGCTCGAACAGATGCGGCGCGTTGGCGACACCATCACGCAGAGCCGTCTGCCCGCGGCCGTCCTCACCGGAGCCGGACGGATACTTGGGGTTGTCGCCCTCGTAGCCGCGAATGTAGATCTTGTCTCGAATGCGTTCCCACGCACGGCGAACCGGCGACTTCTTCTCGACCTCGCCCGAACCCTCGTGCCGCGCAGGCGGTTCCCCATCATCGACGGGCACCGCGCGCCAACGATCCTCGCCGTCCGGATGCAAGGCCAGCGGCACCTGTTCGCCGTCGACGTCAAGGGTGAGCGGATGAGTGTCGTCGGCCAGCACCACCTCGTCCGGTTCCAGAGCCTTGGGCAGGCCGGAGTCGTTGTCGCGGTGCGAGTTCGAGTCGTCGCCGGGATCACCGGGCGAGGCTGGTGGCGGTAGTTCGTTCGGCGGCTTCTTGCCACCGCTGTCCGAACCCGACGCAGGCTCGACCGGATCGCCGGGCGGCCGTTGCCCGACATCGACATTGCGCATCGCTGGTTCCCGCGGCGGCACCTCGGTATCACCGTGCTGGTGCGGAACTCCGTTCTCGTCGAACAGGATCGTGCGGGTGACCTGCACCGGATAGTCGGAGCCCGGCAGGATCGGCGGGAAGTCGTGTGGCGGGCCGACGGTCGGATCGTGCACCACGATCTCGCCGTTCTCCTTGAGCAGCACGTAGGCGTGCGCGCCGACGTTGTGCTCGTCGGACTTGCCGTACACGTCGACGACCAGCGCGGCCACCCCGTCGGGGCGCTCGATCCGGTTGCCGTCGGAGTCGAGCACGAAGCTCCCGTCCGGCCTGGTCTCGTACCTCAGCGCGTCGCGAATCTCGTTGTGATCCGCGACATCTCGCAGCGGCGCGTGGGCCGCCTGCTCGATTTCCCCCTGGGATACCCCGTCCAGGCCGATTTCCCTGGTCGGCACCTCGATCACGTCGCTGCCGGTGACCTGGCGGATCAGTTCGAGACTGCGGATCGCGCAGTCGCGCGGCTGCTCGGTGCCGGACGGATCCGGTCGCGCGGCGGTGTGGTCGTCAGCGGTGCCCGCGACGGGATCCGGGTGCGTGGTCCGGTCGGCGCGCGGCGACGAATCGGAGCCGTTCACCGGGGCGAGCGGCAACAAACCTGCGGCGTCGAGCGGCGACGGGCCGTCGCCCTCGTGTCGAGGTTGCACACCATCCACAGGGGAATCGACCTGCCGCGGCGCGGAGTTATCCGCGTCGGCTCGTGCTCGCGGCGAGTGCTCACCGCTCGAACCCGACTGCAGGGCCGACCGATGGTCGGCGCCACGTGGCGCGTCCGCTACGCCGGAGCGACTCGGCTCGGACCTGGTCCGCGGCGCGGTGCCGTCGCCACGGACCTCACTCGCGCGGGGGCGATCGGTGCCCGCGCGCCCGTCGCCCGCCGGTCGTCCATCCGGAGTGCCGGCCCGCGGTTGCTCGACGCGCGGCGCGTCTGAGCCGGTGTGTGCACGCACCTCACCGGATGCTGGCCGCGGTGAACTGGATGATGCTGGGGTGCTGCGACTTTCGCCAACCGTCGCGGGGTTGGCCGAGCTCGGATGGGCAGGCGCAGCGCCCGGATTGGCGGGCGTCGGATGGACAGGCGCGTTGGCGACCAGTCCGCCATCGCCATTGTGCAGCGAAACCTGGTCTTTGCCAGTCGATGTGGCATCTAACCGACCGTCGGAACCCGCGCCACGCACGGCATCCGCCTCTGGCGCCACGCCCGCCCGCTGGGTTGCGGCATCGCCCGAATCGGCATGCCCCGCAGCGCGGTCGGCACCGTCGACCGGTCGAGCGCTGCCGTCACCGACCCTGGCTTGGCCGTCGCCATCGCCATGGGCCCGCGTCGAATCCCCGGCCGCCCGGTCCGCGTCGCCCGATCGACTTCCAGCGTCGCCAGCTCTCTGACTGTCGCCAGATCCGTTGGTATCGCCTGAGTTCCGGCCGTCACCACGGCTGTCATCGGACCCATTGATTCCGTCCGAGTTCCGACTGTCGCCCGCTACGCGACTATCCCCAGACCCGTCGGTATCGCTCGAATTCCGCCCGTCACCCGCTCCACGGCTATCCCCAGACCCATTGGTCTCGCCCGGGTTCCGGCTGTCTCCCGCCCCGCGACTATCGCCAGATCCATTGGTCTCGCTCGAGTTCCGCCCGTCACCCGCTCCACGGCTATCGCCAGACCCGTTGGTCTCACCCGAATTCCGACTGTCACCGGATCCGGTGCTCTCACCCGAATTCCGCCCGTTGCCCGCGTCCGCGCCGTTCTGTCGGCCGCTGGTATCTCCCCCGGCACGGCTGTTCGCATCTCCGGCCCCGGCAGGCCTGGTCGCACCGCCGTCACCGGTCGTGCCGCGGCCGCTGCCATCCCCCGCGCCGGCGGGCAGTCCGGCGCCATCCGGCCGAAATCCAACGCGGACACCGTCACTCGAATTCGCCCCGGCACCGCCCGAGCCGTTGAAAATATCGTCGAAGCGGGCGCCGAACCCGGGCCTGTTGAACAGGTCCGGCCGCATCTTGCTCCAAGCATGCTGTGCGCCGACCTTGTTCAAGCCGGACATCGCGCCGTTCGACGCGCCCGCGGTGAACATCCGCCAATCGACCTGGGTGTTCTTCAGGTTGTTCCACGCGTCGCCCAAGCCGTGATGTGCGGTGTCGAGCCCGAATTGCGTGCCGGTCGCGGCGACGAATCCCGCACCGGCGCCCAGCAGACCGGCAGCGGGGCCGGTGATCGCGGCACGCATCCACGGCTTCATCTCCGAGCTCAGCCGGTGGCCGAGCCACTCCCCGAACGGGCCCGCCACCGCACCGCCCGCGGCCGAGCTCACCGCGGTGACGACGACCTGGTCCCAGTTGATCTCCTTGCGGTGACCGTGCTCGACCTGCCACTGCTGCACGCCGAGTTCCTGCAGCGTGCCGAGTACCGTATCGATCGCCACGTGCCGTAGCAGGAACTGCGCCAGCTTCGACGCGACCAGCTTGCCCGCGTGCCGGATGATCGCGGAGACCACCCGCTCGCCGATGATGCGCACCGCCAGCCGGGTGAGCCCGATCGCGGCCGCCTCGACGGCGGGCGCGGTCGGCGGAAACAGCCACGCCGCAGCCATTTCACCGGCCAGCATGCCCAGCGACGACCAGTACATCAGCTTGGCGTACTCGATCTCGGTGCCGACACCGTTGGCGGATTCGCCGATCTGATCGAAGAGTTCGGCCAGCTTGGTCAGCGACTGGTCCTTCTCCGAGCCGTCGCCGGACCGCATGCTGTCGAAGCCCTTGATCATCTCCTCGATGCCGTCACCCTCGGGATAGGCGGTGAGCGAGGCGCTCTTCGCGGCGTCGATATCGCCGAGGATGGTGCGCAGATCGGCGGCGGCGGTGTGCCAATCCTGGGCGAGGGCCCACATCTCGTCTTCGTTGCCCTCGGGCCACTCCATGCCGACAATCGGCTCGAGCCACTCCAGGAAGCCCGGCAGTTCGATCATGTTCGACTATTCCGATATCAGCGGCTCGCCCGGGCGAACGGGCCGCCCCGCAACGGGTTTCGGCGGCTGCCCGCAGCTGGTCCGATCGTCATCCGGGTCGGACCCTCGGTCAGGAGAAACCGTCGCGGTTGCCGTGTTCCATCTTGTCGAGCAGCTCGGCGCTCTTGGTCTGGCCGGTCGAGAAGTTGTCGAGCGAGCCCGCGATGTTCTGCGCGCCGGTGATCATGTTGTCCCGCGAGGAGGTGTAGCCCTTCGCGAAGTTGCTGCCGAGTGAGTCGTTGCCCCAAGGGTTTCCGCGTGCGTTGAGCGACGCCTGCAGGGTGTGCAGCACCGTGTTGATCCGGTCGCGTGCGTCTCCGGTCTTCTGGGCTGCCTTGTAGAACAGAACCGAGTCGTACTGGAATTTGTCCGCCACCGCGTTCCCTCCGCGTATGTGCGAGTCACCCCGCACCTACATCAGCTCGTACGCATCCGACGATGACACCCGATAGCAACTCCCCTGTTGCTCGCACATGAACGGAAAGTGCCGCGACAGTTACATGCAACAACTGGGTACACCTAGCCGTTCACCTGACGAAATGTGCTACGCGCGTTGGTGTTCAACGAGTGGGCGACCCTGGCTCCGTGAGCGGTAGACGCCGAGGTGGCAAACACACCGCCACCGACTGTGGTGCCGGTCGGCACGGCGTTACATGCATCTCGAACCTAGAAAACGACTCGACCATCTCATCGGGGGGGGAATCTCAACCGCACACGGCATCAGCTACGTCGCGGGAGTCAGCGGGCGCCTACGCGGCCCGGCGGCCAGGTTCCGGGGGCATGCGCAGATTGGCGTCGCTTTGTGCATGCCCCCAGATCCCGACTTTGATGTTACATCAAACAATGTGCCGCTGTCTAGCGGCAAGTTCCCCAACGGGGATCCCACCCGCGAGAACAGCCCGTGCTACTGACCGGGCAGCTCGTCGGCCAACTCGGCGATATCGCGTTCGAGGTACCACGCGACGAATCGATTGACCAGCTCGGCCGCCGCCTGACCAGGCACGACCCGGGCGGCAGCCACTCGCTCGGCGAGCACCGCCCGATCCTCCGGCGTGCGCCCCGACTGCCGGAACGACTGCCACGCGGTCCGCTCGAACACGTCGACGAAGCGACGGGCAATGCGATCGCAATCGCCCCGCAATCGCTCCACCTCATCGAGCACCTGGGCCGGCGACGCCCCCGCCGCCGCCAATTGCTCGGCGATCCGAACGAGCTGCTGGTCGGCCACCACGTAGGTGGCGGCATCGAGCGGTTCATACATCCCGGCCGCGACAACCCGGGCGAGACCATGCGGGACGTCACGATACCGATCCGCGAGTTCCGTTGCGGCAACGACCTTTTCCCGGACGGCATGGATCGAACCCGGCTCGCTCGGCGCGCCGATATCGGCAACCACACCGGGCTCGGCCATGCCCTCCGGCTCGGGCACACCGAGGATGTCGCCGAGGTCGTCGCCGCGGTCCCACGCCTCGAGCAATTCCCGGATGCCGTTCAGCTTGATGCCACGATCCAGCAACCGGCCGATGGTGCGTACCCGGTTGAGATGATCGGACCCGTAGAAACCGGTGCGCCCCTTCACCTGTGGCGGCGGCAGCACGCCGCGCTCGTGATAGACGCGCAGGCTCCGCACGGTCGTGCCGGCCTCACGCGCCAGCTCGTCGATCGTAAACTCCGTACCTGCTGCCATAGCTCAAGGAAACCACACCGAAACCTGGCTTGATCGCTGTCCGAGGTCAGCCGAGCCCGGATGACGATCGAGTTTCATGAGATGACATTCATGTACATCTATTGAACGTGCCGTTAAACAGCGGTACGTTACGTAGCGATATGACTGCCGTCACATGAAAGGCCCAGGCATGACCATCGTTCGACCTCCCTCAGAGACGCAGGAGCCGTCCGCCGCACGTGCCCTGCATGCCGAGGACGCGGGCTATCACAAGGCGCTACGCCCACGCCAACTGCAGATGATCGCCATCGGCGGCGCGATCGGTACCGGGCTGTTCCTAGGTGCGGGCGGCAGACTGAAAGACGCAGGCGCAGGGCTTTTCCTGGCGTATGCCGTGTGCGGCGTCTTCGTGTTCTTCATCCTGCGGGCACTCGGTGAGCTGATCCTGCATCGCCCGTCGTCGGGCTCGTTCGTCTCCTACGCTCGCGAGTTCTACGGCGAGAAGCTGGCGTTCGGCGTCGGCTGGATGTACTTCTTCCACTGGTGTATGACCGGCATCGTCGACATCACCGCGATCGCCACCTATGTCCACTATTGGGGCAGCATGCAGGTGATCCCGCAGTGGGTGATCGCGTTCGTCGCGCTGGCCGTGGTGGTCGCCATCAACATGGTGTCGGTCCGCTGGTTCGGCGAGATGGAATTCTGGGCGGCACTGATCAAGGTGATCGCGCTGGTGGGCTTCCTCATCGTCGGCACCATCTTCCTCGCGGGCCGACGCCCGATCGAAGGCAAGAACACCGGGATCAGCGTGATCAGCGATCATGGCGGCTTGCTGCCGAACGGCATCGTCCCGATCGTGCTGTGCACCACCGGCGTCATCTTCGCCTATGCCGCAGTGGAATTGATCGGTACCGCCGCCGGTGAGGCGGAGAACCCGGAAAAGATCATGCCGCGGGCCATCAACTCGGTGATCGCCCGTATCGCGCTGTTCTACGTCGGTTCGCTGGTGCTGCTCTCGCTGCTGCTGCCCTACACCGCCTTCAAGTCCGGTGAGAGCCCGTTCGTCACCTTCTTCTCCAAGATCGGTGTCGGCGGCGCGGGCACGATCATGAACCTGGTCGTGCTGACCGCGGCTTTCTCCAGTCTCAACGCCGGGTTGTACTCGACCGGCCGCATCCTGCGGTCCATGTCGATGAACGGCAGTGCGCCCGCGATGGCGGGACTGATGTCCAAACGAGGCGTGCCCTATGTCGGCATCCTCGCCACCGGCGCGGTCGCGCTGATCGGTGTCGGGCTCAATGCCCTGGTCCCGGACAAGGCCTTCGAGATCGTGCTGAACATGTCGGCACTGGGCACCATCACGGCGTGGGCGGCGATCGTGGTCTGCCAGCTCAAGCTGTGGCGCTGGTCGAAGGAAGGGAAGATGGAGCGGCCCTCGTTCCGGCTGATCGGCGCGCCGTACACGAGCATCGCGACGCTGATCTTCCTGGCCGCGGTGGTCGTGCTCATGCTGTTCAGCAGCAGCGAGGTGCAGCGCGGCGCGGTCATCGCGATGGGCGTGATCATGCTCCCGGCCATGGTCATCGGCTGGTTCTTCGCGCGCGGCCGGGTCATGCGTCTCGCGGAATTACGCGAGGGTTATACCGGCGCGTTCCCGGTGGTCGCGGAGCGTCCGATGGAACATCGCGACCCTCGTATCGCCAAAATATCCCCTGCAAGCAACAACACCGCAACGAACAATGAGGCAGAATCGCGATAGGCCGACCTATCCCCGCCCGCTCCGCTACCACGGTTGTCCACCGGTGTCGCGGAGCGGAGCGGGTTCGGCCGATGTCGTACGCGTTGGTGCTGAGAGGGTCGAATGCCGGAACACTTCAGTGGCTCCGATGACCTCAGCCCGGCGGCGCAATCGACCACCCTCACCCAGGACCCCGCCGAAGCGGCGTTCCGGGCCACCTATGCCTGGGCGACCCGACGAGCATCGCCCACCGAAACCACTCCCTGGTCGCCCGAGCAGGACGATGCGACAGCGGCGGAGGCCGACCCGGGTTCGGAGCGCAGCGTTCGATCCCGGCCGAGTGTTCGCCGGCTCAGCGCGGGCCTGGTCGAGCTGCCGCGGGTGGCGCAGGTCGACCCGGCCACCGCGATACTGACCAATCCCGAAGTGCCCGAAGACAAACGGTTCTGCTGGAAATGCCAGAAGCCCGTCGGCCGCTCGACCGGCGACGGACCCGTCGCATCGGCGGGCAAATGCCCGCATTGCGGGTCACCGTTCAACTTCCGGCCATTGTTGGCGCCCGGCGATCTGGTGGCCGACCAGTACGAGGTGCAGGGTTGCCTCGCGTACGGCGGTATGGGCTGGATATTCCTCGCCCGCGATCGCAATGTCAGCGACCGCTGGGTGGTCCTGAAGGGATTGCAGAACCCGCTCGATTTCGAGGCGCACGTCGTCGCGCTGGCCGAACGTCAGTTCCTGTCGGAAATGGCGCATCCGGGCATCGTCAAGATATTCAACTTCGTCAAACACCGCTCGGCGGACGGAATTCCGTGCGGGTACATCGTGATGGAGTACGTGGGCGGGCAATCGCTGAAGGAAATGCTCGATCTGCGCGCACCCGAACACATTCCCGTCGCCGAGGCCATCGCCTATGTGATGGAGGTGCTGCCCGCACTGGATTACCTGCACTCGTTCGGCCTGGCCTACAACGATCTGAAACCCGACAACATCATGGTCACCGAGGACGAGGTCAAACTCATCGATCTCGGCGCGGTAGCGGCCAGGGAATCCGGCGGCAGTCTTTACGGCACCCTCGGATATCAGGCACCCGAATTCACCACTACCGGTCCGACCATCGCCTCCGACATCCACACCGTCGGCCGGACATTGGCCGCGTTGACCCTGGACATGCCCACCGAACCGCGCGGCCCGAAACTTCCCGGTATCCCGACGGCCGACGAGGAGCCGGTGCTGCGCCGCTATCCCGCCTTCGAGCGGTTGCTGTTGCGGGCGACCGACCCGGATCCGGACCAGCGTTTCCCCACCGCCTACGCGATGTACCGCCAGCTGGCCGGCGTGCTCCGTACCGTCCTCGCCGAGGACACGAATCGGGAATACCCGCAGACCTCCGCCGTATTCGGTTCGCTACGAGGCGATTTCGGCATCGACACGTTGATCCGGCAGACCGAAGGGGTCATCGAGGGTGTGCATCAGGTGCCGATGCTCGACCCGCCGAGTGTCGTGGCCGCACTGCCGGTGCCGCTGATCGACAGCGAGGATCCGAGTGCGGAACTGCTGTCGCCGCTGCTGCATGGTGACCCGCAGCAGACCCTGGACACTCTGCGGCAGAGCACCGCCGACATGACCGCAGGAGCCATCGGCACACCCGAGACCTTCGACCTGGAAGGCACCTTGACCGCGGTCCGGGCGCACCTGGACCTCGGTGCGGTCGAGCAGGCACGCGAATGCCTCGCGCTGTTGCTGCCCGATCACCGCGCGGACTGGCGGATCGATTGGTACACCGGCATCGCGGAGCTGTCCTGCGCCGACTACGCCAAGGCCTACGCACAATTCGATCGCGTCCACTCCATGGTCCCCGGCGAGATCGCGCCGCTGCTCGCGCTGGCCGCGACCGCCGAGCTGCTGCTGCAGACGAACGCCGATGCGCAGAATCAGTGGCGGCGCGCGGCGACCGAGTACTACCGGTCCGTCTGGCGGAACACCCGCGGTGTGGCGAGCGCGGCCTTCGGTCTGGCGCGCAGGCTCGCCGTCGACGGCGACGTGTTCACCGCAGTCGCCACGCTGCGGCAGGTGCCGGATTCGTCGCGCCACCACAACGCCGCGCAGATGACCGCGTGCCTGCTGCTGGTTACCCGTCCGGTGACCGAACTGACCCAAACCGACCTCGACGCGGCGGCGGCGCACCTGCACGCATTGCCGGACGATCCGCGACTGATGCAGCTGCAGGCCATTGTCCTGACCGCCGCGCTGGCATGGCTGAGCAGAGGTGGACAACCAGAGTCGCGGGCCACCATCCTCGGGTTCCGCTATACCGAGACGGGCCTGCGCGGTGGACTGGAATCGACGCTGCGCGCGGTCGCGCGGGCCACATCGAACCGGCTGCATCGCTACGCGCTGATCGATCTGGCGAACGACATTCGTCCCCGTTCCCTCTGGTAGGCAGCGGGTATCGCACCTCCACGCCAGCACGCATGGCGACCCGCGGCTTACCGCCGCATCCGGCACGGCATGATCAATGGCTGTGCGTGTGCTGCTGCAACGAGTGAGCTCGGCCCAGGTGACCGTCGACGACGAGGTCGTCGGCCGCATCGACCCGTCCGCGGCCGGGGTGCCACACGGCCTGCTCGCGCTGGTCGGCGCCACCCACGGCGACACCGAGGCGACCGCGAAAGCGCTGGCAGACAAGGTATGGCGGCTGCGCATCCTCGACGGCGAACGCTCCGCCGCCGACCTGGCCGCGCCGATCCTGGTGGTCAGCCAGTTCACCCTCTACGCCGACACCGCGAAGGGCCGCCGCCCGTCCTGGAACGCCGCCGCACCGGGTCCGGTCGCGCAGCCGCTCTTCGAGGCGTTCGTCCGCGCGCTGCGCGAACTCGGCGCGACGGTTTCGACAGGCCGGTTCGGCGCGCATATGCAGGTCGAACTGGTCAACGACGGACCGGTCACACTGCTGCTGGAAGGTTGACCGCGGCTACCCACGAGTTCCCGCATCGGCGCCGCCGGTTTCGCGCACACCCCCGCGAAGGATCCTGGTGCGCCGAGCCGATAACCGTGACAGACTCGTGCGTTAGAAGGTGCGGGTGGCTCGATGCCGCCGGTTAGCGGAGGATCATGCTGGAAACGAGGGACGCGATGGATCTGGACGCGCTGGAGCGTCGGGTCGCCGCGGATCGGTATGCGGCGCTTGATCGTTCGATCGAGGCGGATCTGCGACTGGCCACCTCGCTCGCCGATCTGGCGAAGGGCTTTATCGCCACCAAGACCAACGGGTCGGTTCGCGACCGGACCAGGGACGCGCTGGCTCCCGCCGAGGAGGCGGTCGCCATCCGGCTGCGGCTGCTCTCCACCGGACAGGTACTGAACGCTCGGCTCGCAGGCGAGCTGAACGAGGCCCTCCGGTCGGTCGAACTCGCGGCACGGGACAGCGGTCGCCGGGAACTCGCGACCACCACCATCCGCCGCGCCTGTGAGGCCTACCGGCAGGTGGCGCGCATCCATCCGGAGGTCGCCGGCCTGTGCGCCGACGGGCTGTCGAAATGTGGTGTGTGGCTTGGCCGTCTCGATCAGGACGCCGCCGTCGCGGCGACCGAAGAGGCCGCGCGGATTCGTAGCGCGCTGGCCGCTGCCGCGCCGGAGCTCTCCGGTAAGTACCTGGCCAGCCTGAGCACGTTGCTGCGGACGCTGATGGTCGGCCGGTCGCGCAAGCAGGCCCTGTCGATGTATCGCGAGCGGTACTCCGCGTTCACCTCGACGAGCATGTCGATCCGGTTGCGCGCCTGCGGGGTTCAAGACCTCGACCTGACGCCGAAGTCGTACAAGGCGCTCGCCGAACTCGGTGTCCGCACGCTGGAGCAGGCCGGGCGGCTGACCCAGCAGCAGATCCTGTTCAAGTCCTCGGGCGATCTGTCGACCGTCGAGGAGATCAACTGGAAGCTGGCCCTGGTCGGCCTGCGACCGCTGCTGCCCGGCGCGGAACCCGATCCGCCGTCGATGCCGGTGCAGATCGGTACCAGCTTCGGCGCACTGAGCGTGTACTGCCCGGTGCCGGACGCGATCGCGCAGATCCGGGCGGCGATCATCGGCGCCTATGCGACCGACGACGCCTATCCGCTGGATCGGGAGAGCTATCTCGGTGCGCGCGAGGAACATTGGAAAATCACCGACGCCGAGGTGAACACCGCGGAGAAGCTCAGCGACGATGTGGTGCTGATCGATCAGCCCTATGGCGGCTGGGTGACGGTGATGAGCCTGCACTGGGAGCTGACGCCGGTCGGCAAGCATCCGCTGGCGCGGCGGCTGTCCCAGGATTGGCCGGTGGCCGCGATCACGGTGACCGAGCACGTCGCCTATGAGCTGTGCTGGTACGAGCACGGCGCGGCCACCCAGTACGCCGCGCTCGGCCGGCCGGCCGGGCAGGCGCCGCTGGACAAACCGTTGGCGCCGTTGGACTTCAAGATGCTGGCCGACCTGAACGCCGACCGCGCGAACGAGACGAAACTTCGCGCGGCGTTTGGCAATACCCAGATGTTCGCCAACCTCACCTATCTGCCGTCGAGCGGCCTGCGGCAGATCAGCGCGAGCACCCCGCTCGCCGAGCACGGTGATCGCGTGCTGTTCTTCCGCACGACACCGTGAGGCGTCACCCGGCGATGGTCGGGCGCACCGGCTGAATGGTCGAATTGCGGCCCCAGATGAACCACACCACCGGGCCGAGGAACGGGAACGCGAGCATGAGCAGCACCCAGATCGCCTTACCGGCAGCCGCGTAGTTGCTGGACCGTAGCGCGCTCACCACACCGGCGATGAACAATGCGATGGCACCGATGGCAATGGCAACGGCGAAGACGCCGAAGGCGATCGAGCCTGCCGTCTCGGTGGCACTGGCCAGGGCGGGAGCGGAAGCGAGAGCAATTGTTGTCATGCCATTCAGCGTAGGGATCGGCCCCACCTCGGCACATCGGTGATCAACCCTGAATTTGCTATCGCAGATATAACCATCGGTGTACGTCGCAGGGATGACCTGGCATACGACGTTGAGAGCGAACCGGTATCAGGGTGGCGGCAGACAATTCAGTATTAAAGTACCCCGCAGTCGCGACAGCACCGTTTGCCCTGCATGCCGAAATCGCGGAACGACGTGCGGTCTGCCCGTCAGCCGGGCGGACGGCGCGAAACCCGCAGGCGAACTTCTCGAGAACTAATTGAACGGAACGTTTATGCCACTCCATGGAGTGCTCTACTGAGATCACGCCCGAACGGTGTCGTAGGTCACCCTCAGTGACCATGACGGACCGGCTCGGGCGGCTTCACCAGACACACGATGCTAGTCGAGGCTCTTCTCATGGATCAACTGGCGTTGGCGGAAACCCCAGCCGCCCGATGCGCCTATTACCGCCATACCTGCGACCTACCCGCCGGATTTCTTCCGGAGATCGGCCGGATCATCGTCCGAGCCGGATTCGTCGGCGCGATCACCATGCCCGCCGCGCTCGGTCAGCAGGTCCACGACGATTTGATACATCATCGAAATCCATTGGGCCCCGTTATTTCTCATGTGCGCTCGAAACGCTGGACCTTTCTGATCCGGCCCGACCTGCCCGACGACGTCCGCCTGTTCGCGGAGCTGTTCCGGCTCAACGTGTCGATCGTGCCGATCGGTGGCGAGATCGCGCTGCCCTCCCCCGCCGACGCGAACGCCGGGTACCGCGAGTGGATTGTCGCACCGGAGAACACCTTTCGGCCGTCCGGCGCGGCCATCGTGGACACCGTGCGCTCCTGCCGGAACATGAGCCCGCGATGACCACGGGCCAGCTTCCCGCGAAACATCAAGTGCTGCAAGCATGTCGAGGTGAGCCGCCGGAGAACAATCCGCTCTTGCACGGCGCGCACCAGCTCACCACGCTGCACGAGCGACGGCTCGGCGCGGGCCCCGAGGCGACCGGCGAAATCGACGCGCTCCGAGCGAGTTTGGTGCGCGACATCGATCGCTGGATCACCGTGCAGCTGCCGCCCGCGCACGGCGCCGCGCATGTGCACACCGAGACGGTCGGCGCCGTGATCGACCGGCTCGCCCAGTTCACCGCCAACGCCTATGCGGCACTGGCGAGTGCCTCCGAATGGGACCTGTGGGACGCGTGGCAGCGCCTCGCGGAACTGGCCGTCGGCTACGACGACCTGGCCGCGGAGGTGAGCGCGGGCGTACGCCGGTTGCCCGGCGCGTCCTAAATCTCCCCCACCCGGCGGCTGCCCGGACTTAGGGTGGGGCGCATGGGGAATACGACGGATCGAGATGCGAGCAAGCGTGCCCTGCATGCCCGTCGGGCCGCCTCCTTCGGCGCCAACGCGACGGACTACGCCGAACACCGGCCGGACTATCCGATAGCGGCCATCCGGTGGGCACTGGCGGCCGTGCCGACCGTGCCTGCGCCGATCGTGCTCGACCTCGGCGCGGGCACCGGCAAGCTCACCGAGGGGCTGCTCGCCGCCGGTGCCACGGTGATCGCGGTCGAACCCGACGACGGCATGCGCGTCGAGTTGATGCGCCGACTGCCCGGCGTGCGGGCGTATGAGGGGACGGCGGAGGCGATTCCGCTCGCGGACGGGTCGGTGGATGCGATCGTGGCCGGGCAGGCGTTCCACTGGTTCGATCAGCAGCGTGCTTTTCCGGAGTTCGCGCGGGTGTTGCAGAAAGGCGGAGTTTTCGCGGCGCTCTGGAACACCGACGACACGCGGGTCGACTGGGTCGCCGAATTGGGGAGCGTTTCGCGGTCGGAGGCCTCGTCACCGCCGCTGGAACTCGGGCCGGCGAAACTCCCCGAGCACCCGCTGTTCGAGGCCTTCGAGACAGCCCAATTCCCGCACAGTCAGCGGCGGACCGCCGAATCGCTGACCACGACGATCGGAACGCACTCGCACACCCTGGTGGTGCCGCAGCAGCAGCGAGCCGAAGTATTGCAGCGCATCTCCGACTACCTGCACAGCAGGCCGGAGACGGCCGAAGGCGAATTCGACTTTCCCCTGGTCACTTTGGTGCTCCGCGCGACCCTTCGGCCCCACTGACCGATTCGTCCGGTCGGCTCGGCCACCCACCGACTACCTGTCGCAAGGGAACTCGCACACCACACCCAATTTCCAGACGTCGCGCCGACCGGGTACGCAGGTGATGAGCGCGAACCGCGTAGTGCGCCAACCGGATTCGAGTAGTGGTCTACTCGCGTCGCACCCACCCGCCCGAACATACGCTGACGGCATAGTTCAGAACGTAGCGATCAGGCCTCAATGTCGACCTGATTCCGACACCCGGGCAGCGCCGCCCGATCAAACGTCACGGTCGCGCGCCACGGGCGCAAGGAACGACGACACCGATCCAGCGAAGCGGCTGGGTATCGCCATCAGGCGAGATCGTCCGGACGGGGGCCGCCACCCCCGCTGGCGTCGGTGCGTATCGACTCCTCGCCACGCAGCGCCTCCGACCCCCAGTGTTCCGAATAACGTTGCGCCGCTCGATCTTCCGCAGGGAGGGGTCGGCAGAGATCGACGGCGCCTATGGTGGGGGCAGGCACAGCGTTGTCTTTGTGCCTGCGGGGCTTACTCCGGGCGCAGCGTGAGGATGCGCGGGCCGTTTTCCGTGACGGCTACCGTGTGCTCCCAATGGGCGGCGCGGGTGCCGTCTACCGTGACGACGGTCCAATCGTCCTCGAGGACCTCGGTTTGCGTGCTGCCGAGGGTCAGCATCGGCTCGATCGCGAGGACCGATCCCACCACGAGCTTCGGACCCTTGCCCGGATCACCCTCGTTGGCCAGGAACGGATCCAGGTGCATTTCGCGGCCGATGGCGTGCCCGCCGTAGCCGTCGACGATGCCGTAGGCGCGGCCGTGCAGCTGTTCGGCCGCGCGGGTACCGAGCTCGATGGCGTGCGACACGTCGGAGAGCCGGTTACCGGGCACCATCGCCTCGATACCGGCCTCCATGGACAGCTTGGTCGCCTCGCTCAGCAGCCGGTCGGCGTCGATGATGTTGCCGACGCCGAACGTCCACGCCGAATCACCGTGCCAGCCATCGAGAATGGCGCCACAGTCGATGGAGACCAGGTCACCCTCGGTCAGGATCTCGCCGGCGGTCGGAATCCCGTGCACCACACGGTCGTTCACCGACGCGCAGATCGAACCGGGAAAACCGTGGTAGCCCTTGAAGGACGGCACCGCACCCGCGTCGCGGATGAGCTGCTCGGCGACCTCGTCGAGCTCCAGGGTGGACACCCCGGGCTTGGCGGCCGCGCGCACGGCGACGAGGGCGCGACCGACGATCGCGCCCGCCGCCGCCATGGCGTCGAGTTCACCGCTGGTGCGAAAAGGCACCACCTTCTTGTTCTTACGGCCGAAGACCATCAGTGGCCCATCGTGAACAGCATCAGCGGCCCAAGGCCTGCAGCACGCGGCCGTGCACCTCGTCGATGCTGCCGACGGCGTCCACCGGGACGACGATCCCGTCGTAGTGCTCGAGCAGCGGCGCGGTCTCGTCGCGGTAGACCACCATCCGGTTGTGGATGACCTCCGCGTTGTCGTCGCTGCGCCCGCTGGTGCGACCGCGGTCGACCAAGCGCTCGATCAGAATCTCTTCCGGCACATCGAAGCTCAGCACCGCGTCGAGCTTCTTGTCCATCTCGGCGAGGATCTTCTCCAGCGCGTCGGCCTGATCGACCGTGCGCGGGTAGCCGTCGAGCACGAAGCCGTTCGCGGCGTCGGTCTCGTTGACCCGCGCCTCGACCATGCGGTTGGTGACATCGCTCGGCACCAGATCGCCGGCATCCATGTACTTCTGTGCTTCGCGGCCGAGCAGTGTCTGCTGGCTGATGTTCGCGCGGAACAGATCCCCGGTGGAGATGTGCGGGACGCCCAGTTTTTCCGAAAGCAGGACGGCCTGAGTGCCCTTGCCGGCACCCGGCGGACCGAGCAGTACAACTCTCACTTGAGGAACCCTTCGTAATTTCGATTCATCAGCTGACTTTCGATCTGCTTCACCGTGTCCAGGCCGACGCTCACCATGATCAGCACCGCGGTGCCGCCGAACGGGAGGTTCTGACCGTTACCGGAAGCGCCGATATCGAGGAAAAGATTCGGCAGGACAGCGACAAGACCGAGGTAGACCGAGCCGGGGAGGGTGATGCGGCTCAGCACATGGTTGAGATAATCCGCGGTGGGCTTGCCGGGGCGGTACCCCGGGATGAAGCCACCGAACTTCTTCATCTCGTCCGCGCGTTCCTCCGGGTTGAAGGTGATCGCGACGTAGAAGTAGGTGAAGAACACGATCAGGCCGAAGTAGATCGCGATGTAGACCGGGTTGCCCGGATTCACCAGGTACTTGGCGATGATGTCCTGCCACCAGCTCGGGTTCGGGTTGTTCTTCGAGGAGGTGAGCTGGGAAACCAGGTTGGGCAGGTACAGCAGCGAGGACGCGAAGATGACCGGGATGACGCCGGCCTGGTTGACCTTCAGCGGTAGATAGGTCGAGGAGCCGCCGTACATCTTCCGGCCGACCACACGTTTGGCGTACTGCACCGGAATTCGGCGCTGGCCCTGCTCGACGAAGATGACCGCGGTGATGATCGCGAAGGCGGCGACACACACCAGGCCGAACACCAGACCGCCACGGCTGTCTAGGATCGACTTGCCCTCGGTGGGGATGCGTGCGGCGATACCGGCGAAGATCAGCAGCGACATGCCGTTGCCGACACCGCGCTCGGTGATCTGCTCACCGAACCACATCACCAGGGCCGCACCGGCGGTCATCACCAGCACGATGATGATCATGCCGAAGATGCCGTTGTCGGCGATGATGTCCTTGTCACAGCCCTGCAGCAGCTGCTTGCGGGAGGCGAGCGCGACCAGACCGGTGGCCTGCAGGATCGCCAGCGCGATCGACAGGTACCTGGTGTACTGCGTCATCTTGTTCTGGCCGGACTGGCCTTCCTTGCGCAGTTCCTCGAACCGCGGGATGACGACGGTCAGCAGCTGGATGATGATGCTCGCGGTGATGTACGGCATGATGCCGATCGCGAACACCGACAGCTGCAGCAGCGCGCCACCGGAGAACAGATTGATCAGCTGGTAGATACCGCCGGAATCACCGCCGGATACCTGCTTGATGCAGTCCTGGACGGCCCTGTAATCGACGCCGGGGGACGGCAGCGCGGCACCCAGACGGTACAACGCGATCAACCCCAGCGTGAAGAGAATCTTCCGCCGTAAGTCCGGAGTCCGGAAGGCCGATACGAAGGCGGAAAGCACAGATCCTCCTGGCGAACGACATGGTGGTCAGGACATGGGAATTCAAGCAATACCCCAGATCCGACGGTGCGGCATCTGGGGACGCTGAAAACCATGACGAGGCTTGGCAGACAACAACTTGAACTCTAACAGTGGCACCGGACGAGCTTTCACTCGTCCGGTGCCATTGACTGCAGAGTACCGTCAGCCCAGCTCGGTGACAGAGCCACCGGCCGCAGTGATCTTTTCCTTGGCCGCGCCGGTCACCTTGTCGACGGTCACCTGGACCGCGACGCCGATCTCGCCGTCGCCGAGGACCTTCACCAGCTGGTTCTTGCGAACCGCACCGGCCGCCACGAGCTCGGCCTTGCCGATCTCGCCGCCCTCGGGGAAGAGCTTGGCGATGACGCCGACGTTCACGACCTGGTATTCCGTGCGGAATCGGTTCGTGAAGCCCTTGAGCTTGGGCAGCCGCATGTGCAGCGGCATCTGCCCACCCTCGAAGGAGGCGGGGACGTTCTTGCGTGCCTTGGTGCCCTTGGTACCACGGCCCGCGGTCTTACCCTTGGAACCCTCACCACGGCCGACCCGAGTCTTCTCGGTCTTGGCACCGGGCGCGGGACGCAGGTGATGCAACTTGATGGTCATGTCAGACCTCCTCAACTGTCACGAGGTGGCGCACGACGTTGATGAGTCCCCGGTTCTGCGAGTTGTCCTCGCGAACCACGGTCTGCCGGATCTTGCGCAGACCGAGCGTGCGCAAACTGTCACGCTGGTTCTTCTTGGCGCCGATCGTGCTCTTGATCTGGGTCACCTTGAGATCTGCCATTACCTGGCACCTCCCGCAGCCTGGGCGCGCGCACGCAGCATGCCCGCAGGGGCAACGTCCTCGAGCGGCAGGCCACGGCGAGCCGCGACCTCTTCCGGACGCTGCAGCATCTTGAGCGCCGCAACGGTCGCGTGCACGACGTTGATGGCGTTGTCGCTACCGAGCGACTTCGCCAGGATGTCATGGATGCCAGCGCATTCCAGCACGGCACGAGCCGCACCACCGGCGATCACACCGGTACCGGGCGAGGCCGGACGCAGCATGACGACACCGGCCGCCGCCTCACCCTGAACCGGGTGGACGATGGTGGAGCCGATCATCGGGACGCGGAAGAAGCTCTTGCGAGCCTCCTCGACACCCTTCTGGATGGCCGCGGGAACTTCCTTGGCCTTGCCGTAGCCGACGCCGACCAGACCGTTGCCGTCACCGACGATCACGAGGGCGGTGAAGCTGAAGCGACGACCACCCTTCACGACCTTGGAGACGCGGTTGATCGCGACGACGCGCTCGAGCTGGTTCTTCTCGGCCTGCTGGTCGCGACGGTCGTTGCCGCCGCGGCGGTCGCGGCCGCCACCACGCTGGTTGTCGGCGCCGCCGCCGGCGGCACCATTCTGCTGTCCGGCGGGTCCGCTGCCGCCGTCACGCCGTTGACGTCCCGGCATCAGACGTTCCTTCCGTTGGTCTTGATCATCAGAACTTCAACCCACCTTCGCGAGCAGCGTCGGCGAGCGCCGCGATGCGGCCGTGGTAGTCGTGACCACCACGGTCGAACACGACGGCCTCGACGCCGGCGGCCTTGGCACGCGCGGCCAGCAGTTCGCCGACCTTCTTGCCCTTGGCCGACTTGTCGCCGTCCAGCGCGCGCACGTCGGCCTCGATCGAGGATGCGGCGGCGATGGTCTGGCCGATCGAATCGTCGATCAGCTGCGCGTGCAGGTGCCGCGAGGAGCGGTTGACCACCAGGCGCGGACGCTCGGTGGTGCCTTCGACCTTCTTGCGCAGGCGGAAGTGACGGCGGGTCTTCGACAGACGACGCGTCGTGGACGCGTCCTTGCCACGCGGCTTGCGCTTGGCGATCTGGTTTTCGGTTTGCGCCATGATCACTTACCCGTCTTTCCGACCTTGCGGCGAACGACCTCGCCGGCGTAGCGGATGCCCTTGCCCTTGTACGGGTCGGGCTTGCGCAGTCCGTGGATCACAGCGGAGATCTGGCCGACCGCCTGCTTGTCGATACCGGACACGGAGAACTTGGTGGGCGATTCCACCGCGAAGGTGATGCCCGCCGGGGCCTCGATCGGCACCGGGTGGCTGTAGCCGAGGGCGAACTCCAGGTTCGAGCCCTTGGCCTGCACGCGGTAACCGACACCGAAGATTTCCATCTTCTTCTCGTAGCCCTTGGTCACGCCTTCGACCATGTTGGAGACGAGGGTGCGGGTCAGGCCGTGCAGCGAGCGGTTCTGGCGCTCGTCGTTCGGGCGAACGACCTCGAGCTGGCCGTCTTCACCCTTGCTGATGGTGATCGGCTCGGCGACGGTCAGCGTCAGGGTGCCCTTGGGACCCTTCACCGAGATGTCCTGGCCGTCGATGGTGATCTCGACACCGGCCGGAATTGCGATGGGCTTCTTGCCAATACGCGACATTTGTCTACCTCCCCTTACCAGACGTAGGCGAGGACTTCCCCGCCTACACCTTGCTTGGCCGCCTGGCGATCCGTGAGCAGACCGGTCGACGTGGAGATGATCGCCACGCCGAGGCCGCCCAGGACCTTGGGCAGGTTGGTGGACTTCGCGTACACACGCAGACCCGGCTTCGAGACGCGGCGCAGGCCCTGCAGGCTGCGCTCACGGCTGGGGCCGTACTTGAGGTCGACAACGAGGGCCTTGCCCACGGTCGCGTCCTCGGTCCGGTAATCGGCGATGTAGCCCTCGCGCTTGAGGATCTCGGCGATGTTCGCCTTGAGCTTCGAGTGCGGAGCCTTCACCTGATCGTGGTACGCCGAGTTGGCGTTGCGCAGACGAGTCAAGAAGTCCGCGATCGGATCAGTCATGGTCATGGTTAGACCTCGACACCTTTCTCGCTACGGTTCCCATGCAACACCGGCGAGCACAAGGCATGCCGATCGTGGGCCTACAGCAATTGGGCTGGTCCGGTCGACGCTTGCCGACCGGATGAGTTCTCAAAATGAGTTCTCGGTGCCAGGGCGGGCCGCAGGAGTCCGGCCAGTCACTGCACACAGACCTGCGGACACAGAGGTGCCCAGGCAACCGGTCTAGTGTAGACAACCCCCAGCTGACGGCCAAATCCGGGGCGGTGACCCCGCCGCTACGCAGTTCCGACGGAGGACCGACTGGGTACGCTTGCAAGTATGACGATCGAAGTGTCGGCCGGCCTGCCGCACGAGATGACCGAGGAGGAGTACCGCCGCCTGCCCGAGTCGATCTCGCGCGAGATCGAGGTTGTGCATGGGCATGTGATCGTCTGCGAATCGCCGGTACCGGAGCACAATCGGGTCGCACGCAGGCTCGCCGGGGCCATGGAGCAGTTGCCGAGTACCGAACCATGCGTGCGCGTCGAAACCGATATCGACGTTGTCCTGTGGCGGGTACCGAAGTTCACCTTCCGCCGACCGGACGTGACGGTTTACCGCTGTCTGCCAGAACGCGGCGCCAAGCCGGAAGCAGGCGATGCGCTGATCGTCATCGAGGTTTCGTCACCGTCTACCGCAGCCGAGGATCTGCTCGACAAAAAAGTTCAGTATGCCCGCGCAGGCATTCCGGCGTATCTAGTCGTTTCTCTCGACACCAAGTACGACATCGAAGAGGTCCGCGAGTTCCGACTCGACGCGCACGCCGCCGAGTACCGGTTACACCGGCTCCATCGCGAAGGTTCCCTCGAACTCGAGCATGTCGTCCTCGGTGAGATCAGCTTCGCCGACCTGACCCGATAGCCGCGCGGCTCGGCCTCCGAGCACACCTCGGGGCCTACGGCTCCTCGGAAGGATCGGACTCCGCATAGATGCGTCGACTCGACCTGAATCCAGACAAGAAGCTCCGCAACCCTGGACGTCACCTGCGCCGACTCGCGCAGTGGCCGGAACGGATCGCCGATCAGATCCCTGACGCGGACATCCTCGCTGATCGACGCTACTGGAACTTCAAGATTCCGGTCTTCAACAAACTGGTCGATTCACGACAAACGACAAACGCAATCCGCAAGACCTGCCTCGCAATCCTGTTCGCCGCCGCCGAAGCGGTCGAACGATCCCCACGCCGCCCTCCCCACAGCCGCGTCGCCTGCCTGATCAGCACACCCGACTTGTTCAGCTCCGAGGTGACAATCTTCCTCTCCGAGGACTACTTCAACGGATTCCGCCCGGTACGGGACACCCAGCGCACCGACTATCCAGGCGGGTGGATCGAAACCTCCCCAGCAGACCCGACATCACTGAACCCGATCCGACCACCCGAGCCGACGGGCCTCGATCTCCTCGGCGGAACAAATTTCCTCGAATTCGACGAGGACTGGCCCGATCTACAGATCACCCGAACCCACTGGACCTGGACCTATCCCCACCATTAGGAAACCCAGCAACCGGTGAGCCGGGTGCGTAACACCCAACGGGACATCATGGCGACAAACGTCGAGTAACCGCTGCGCCATGTCCCGTTCGGCATCCCGAGACACCGAGCTCAGTCCTCGAAAATTCGAAATTCTCTATGTCAGCTATACATCACATTTGCCTACGCTGCCGTTCAAATCTCGGCAAGCTGTCTCTTCATATCGAAAACAAGCAGACCTTCGTAATCACCATAATTTGCCAGGGCCCGAAGGAGCGAGCGCGCTATGGATTCTTCTCGACTCTTGTCAGAGTCCAGATCGCGGACTGTGATCAGGATGGGAAACCTAGAAAATTCTATACCGTAGTCGTCCTCATACGCGTGCGAAGACTCGACTTCGATAACGGACGAGCCCGTCACTGCACGATAGAGTAAAACGGAATCCGACGATGGTTCAGACGCAAGCTTGGCCCCGACGGCTTTGCTGACATCTTCGATCACTTCATCGAACGGCTTCCCGGTCTTCAGAAATATTTCATGATAAGCACTCAAGGGAAATCCTTCCTATGGCCAATTGATCTCCCAGCCGTCTCCAACAATTCGGATACCCTTCATCTTGCCAGCACTGGCACCCAAGAATCTATTCAACCCACGCTGAGCCTCTTCCTGCGAAATCCCACTGGCTCGTGCATCGATTATAGCGTGCTCAGCTTGGCCGCCCGCACTGTTCAGAGCATTTTTAACAGTTACATTCGACGCACCCTCAGCCAGTGATTTGAATTCCGTCGGCACTCCGTCAACAGTAGAATCCGGGGTACGCTCCACGCCCTCCTTGACAGCCTTTACATCTTTTCCTTCATCTGCCAACAGATCAGCAATCTTTCGCTCCTCCTGAGAGAATACCTTCTCCGTCTCATCGATTTTGCCTCGACTTTTGGGAAGCTTTCCAGAGCCATCGGCCTTCTTTCCCAACCGGTCGCGTAAGTCTTTGACGGCCTGCCTGCCCTTTGCGAGAGCGGCCTTCGCGTCCTCGCCGAGCCCCTTGAGTTGCAGCACCTTTCGCGCTCGCCAGGCGGTTACGGCCTCGTTGATCTTCACGGCCCATTTGCGGGCCGATTCTGCGGCTTTGGCGCCGGCGATCAGGCCGCCGACGCCGGTTAGGCAGGAGGCTATGACGATGACCGCCACGTTGATTGCGGCATCTTCGATGATGGATTCGATGAAGCCCTTGATCTCGTTGCGGAGTTCGACGATGGATTTTTTGTAGTCGAGGCAGGTTTTGCTGATCTGGGTGCAGGTGGTGAGGAGTTGGCCGATGGATGTTTCCAGGGTTTTCAGGTCTTCGCGGACCTGGATTGCATCCTTGGAGGTGACGTCGTCGAAGAGGCTGGCGGCGATGGTGATTTTGTCTTTGGCGTTGGTGTTCTGGTAGATCGTGCCGAGGCGGTCCCAGGCGTCGGCCGCCTTGGTCAGCGTGTCGGTATTGCCGTCTGGGAGAGGGCAATTGATGGCGTCGAGTACTTCGATCGACGTTTTCGCCAAGCCTTGCGGTGTTCCGCCCGCTGCCGATGCCGGAAGGGCGTAGGGCCCGAATGTCGCTGTCGATGCGGCGTCGGCCGGTCTGTCCGGCTGCGCTGTGCCTTTCAGCACGGCATCGGATTTGGCGTGTTCGAAACCGAGGTCGTTGAGAGCGGTGCCATATGCGCGCAGGGTCGAAAAGGTCTGGTCGAAGAACGAGACGGCGTCGCGGGCGGACTCGTCGTAGGAGGTCGCCCAGGCGCGGCCGTCTTCGTCTCGGCCTGCCATCTGACCGCAGCCGTTGAGTTCGCCGAAGACGTATTTGAAGCTGTCGTTCAGTGCGGCGGCGGCGTCGAAGCAGTTGGTGGCGGCCTGGTAGTAGACCTTCGGATCTACCTCGAGCTTGGTCATATGCCGAGGATCCGGAGGGTCTGGGATGCGGCGTTGGTGTAGCTGTCATGAGCGGTCTTCAACGCGGTCTCCAGGGCCGCGAGCCCGTCCTGCATGTCGGTTACCCCGACCGCCCACTCCGTGTGTGCCTGGCTGTAGGCCACGGCTGCGGCGCCGGACCATACGCCCTCGACTTCTTTGGCCTTCGCCTCGAGCTGCGCCAGCCGGTCGGCAACCGCGGCCTTGTACGCGCGCATGCGTGCGGCCAACTCCTCGAGTTTGTCGAGGTCGACCGAGAATGCCGGCGTATCAGCGGTCATGAGGTCGTCCCCGGTTCAAGGCAAGTCCAGGGAGCTGAGACCCGAGGCGAAGGACTGGTCGGTAGTGCGGAGCGTCTCAGCGGTCACACCCAGTTTCTCGGCTAGCTCGAGCAGCGCATCCCACACTTGGTCCGCGCCTTCATGGAACTCGTCCCACGCCGCCGAGAATGCGCCCGCGTTGTTCCCCGCCCAGCTGTCGATCGTGACCTTGGTGTCGGTCACCAGCGACGAGTACCCGGACTTCATCTCATCCGCGATCTGGTGCGCCATGCGCCCCAGCGCTTTCACCTCTTCGGGCTCGACCGAAAGCGACGATGGATCTCCCATGGACGACCCACTCCTTTCGACGGTGGCTGAGGTGCTCCGTTCTTACTATGACGCACCAGGTGCAGCCCCGGTTCCGCTGGATTCTGCACCTACGGAACGTCTCGATCGGCAATCGTGCAGCACATTTGATGCAACAACGCCGCAATGCGGCCGTATACGGGGCTTCTGCCTCAGTCAAGCCCACTTCACCGCGACTCAGCAACCTCGATAGGACACCTCAGCGAACGTCACGTGACCTCTATTGGGCGGGCAACAGAGCTGCGCATACTACGTAGGGACTCGCGACGGGCGTAACACTCCGAACGCAGGTCACGGTGTACTGAGCGATACATCTGAAACATTGCCGAGGAGGAACCGCGGGTGAACGTCCTGGTCGAAATGACCGCTTTAACTCTGAGCCGACCCACCGCCGAGGCCGGCGACATCGAGCGCGCGGCCTGGTACGAGGCCAAAGCCAATCTGCATACGTACCTCGCCGGACAAGGCGGCTCCGACGCCGCGCGGGAGACCGCCTTGGCGGTCAGCGCGCACCGGCGCTCGCTGGAATTGCTGCGCAGGCAGAACTGACGAATCAGCACGGCGAATCACGCACAAAGGCACGGCCTCCGTCGGAGACCGTGCCTTTGTTCAGTTTTCCGCTGACGCGGGTGTGCTCAGACGAGCACTAGCTCACCAGGAGCTCTTGTGCACGCCGGGGAGCTCACCGCGGTGCGCCATCTCGCGAAGGCAGACACGGCAGAGGCCGAACTTGCGGTAGACCGCGTGCGGGCGACCGCAACGCTGGCAGCGGGTGTAGGCGCGGACGGCGAACTTCGGCTTGGCCTCAGCCTTGATCCGCAGTGCTTTCTTGGCCATCGTCAGTTCTCCTTGAACGGGAAGCCGAGGTGCTTGAGCAGGGCGCGGCCCTCTTCGTTGTTCGTCGCGGTGGTCACGACGGTGATGTCCATACCGCGCGGACGGTCGATCGAGTCCACGTCGATCTCGTGGAACATCGACTGCTCGCTGAGGCCGAACGTGTAGTTGCCGTTGCCGTCGAACTGCTTCGGCGACAGGCCGCGGAAGTCACGGATACGGGGCAGCGCGATGGAGACCAGGCGGTCCAGGAACTCCCACATGCGATCGCCACGCAGGGTGACCTTCGCGCCGATGGGCATGCCCTCACGCAGCTTGAACTGCGCGATCGACTTGGTCGCCTTGCGGATCTCCGGCTTCTGGCCGGTGATCAGCTCGAGGTCCTTGACCGCGCCGTTGATCAGCTTCGCGTCGCGGGCGGCGTCGCCGACACCCATGTTCACGACAACCTTGACCACGCCGGGGATCTGCATCACGTTGGCGTAGTTGAACTCGCTGTTCAGCGCGTCCTTGATCTCGGCCCGGTAGCGCGCCTTCAGGCGCGGCTGGGTCTGCTCAGAGGTGGTCATGTCAGATGTCCTTCCCGTTGTTACGGGAGATCCGGACCCGCTTGCCGCTCTCCTCGTCGGTCCGGTAACCGACGCGGGTCGGCTTGCCATCGGAGTCGACGATCATCACGTTGGACACGTGGATCGGAGCTTCCTGGGTCACGATGCCGCCCGAAGAGGCACCACGCTGGTTGGTGGAGTTCGCGACGTGCTTCTTGATCCGGTTCACGCCCTCGACCAGGATCCGGTTGCGCTCCGGGTAGGCCTGAATGACCTTGCCCTTGGCGCCCTTGTCCTTACCCGAGATGACGAGCACGGTGTCGCCCTTGTGCACCTTCATGTCAGAGCACCTCCGGGGCCAGCGAAACGATCTTCATGAACTTCTTCTCGCGCAGCTCGCGGCCGACCGGGCCGAAGATGCGGGTGCCACGCGGGTCGTTGTCCGCCTTGATCAGCACGGCCGCGTTCTCGTCGAACTTGATGTAGGAACCGTCCGGGCGACGGCGCTCCTTGGTGGTGCGCACGATGACGGCCTTGACGACCTCACCCTTCTTGACGTTGCCACCGGGGACAGCGTCCTTCACGGTAGCGACGATGATGTCGCCGATACCGGCATAGCGACGCGACGAACCACCGAGAACGCGGATGCAAAGGATTTCCTTCGCGCCCGTGTTGTCGGCGACGCGCAGTCGCGACTCCTGCTGAATCACTTCAGCTCCTCCTGGACCTGGATGTATACGCACGCCGGATTGCCGACCCGACGGGCATGGTCAGTTGCCCTCCGGACGCGCGCCTGCCAGCGGTTTCGTGGCTCCGAATGTGCAACTCGAGAACCAACCACTGGGGGTTCACTGCCGAATTGCGGGCATAGCTCCCGCAGGCAACTGGTCCAGTGTAGGTGAACGCGCAGGTCGGCCCAAATCGGGCCCCTGGTTGAGATCCGCGTCTCCCCGGGCGCGCCATCGCGCGCCGTTACTCTCGGATCGAGCAAGATCAATAAGGAGAAGCACCGTTCGGCTCGACCGTACCGAAAAGGGGATGCTCTTGAGCTCGTCCGCTCGTCTCGATCGCCGCGCCTTCCTGCTCGCCCTCGCGGCTGTGCCCGCCGCGGCGACGTTGGCGTCCTGCGCACAGGATTCGCAAGTTTCGAACGTCCGGCTCACCGGCGTCGACCTGGCCGGGGCGAACCCGGCGATCCGGCCGCAGGACGATCTCTACCGGCACGTCAACGGCAGTTGGCTGGCGCAGTATCAACTGCCGCCGGACAAGTCGTCGTTCGGCACCTTCGACGAGGCGAACGATCGCACCGAGCAGCAGCTGCGCGGCATCGTCGAGGGCATCCGCAATCCGAAGGCCGGCTCGACGGAGCAGCAGATCCGCGATCTGTACGACGCCAGGCTCGATCGCGCCGAGGTCGAGCGGCTCGGCCTGGCACCGATCGCCGACCTGATCGCCGCGATCGACGGCGCGGCGACCAAGGCGGACCTGGCCCGGGTGATGGGTTCGCTGCCGATCTCGGGTCTGATCGGGCTGCAGGTCGTCGTCGATCAGAAGAATTCCAGCAACTACATCGCCATGGTCAGCCAGTCGGGCATCGACGGCAATCTGGACGAGCAGTACTACCGCAAACCCGAGTACGCCGAGCAGATCGCCGCCTACCGGACCTATCTGGAGCACATCGGCGCGGGCGCGAACCTGCCCGATCCGGCCGGCGCCGCGCAGCGGGTGCTCGATCTGGAGACCCGGATCGCGGCGGGCTACTGGGACAGCGTCCGCGACCGCGATCCCGACACCACCTACAACCTGCTCAGCTGGGCCGAATTGACCAAGCTGGCACCGCAATTCGACTGGGATCCGTGGCTGAAGGGCACCACCGACCGGTCGCCGCAGCTGTTCGACAGCCTGGTGGTCCGGCAGCCCTCGTTCGTCACGACCGCAGGGCAGCTGTGGGCCGACGTCGATATCGCGCAGTGGCGGGAGTACCTGCGCCTCGGCGTCGTCAAGGAGTTCGCGCCTTACCTGCCCAAAGCCATCGCGGACGCCGCGTTCGAATTCGTCGACAAGACGCTGCAGGGCAGTGATCAGCGCCAGGAGGCGTGGAAGGACGGCCTCGCGACGGTCAACCAGAATCTCGGCGAGCCGTTCGGCAAACT
Source organism: Nocardia sp. NPDC060255 (assembly GCF_042727395.1). Lineage (NCBI taxonomy): Bacteria > Bacillati > Actinomycetota > Actinomycetes > Mycobacteriales > Nocardiaceae > Nocardia > Nocardia sp. NPDC060255. Next base: position 141,830 of record NZ_JBHXAU010000016.1, read on the forward strand.
CTATGTGGCCCAGCACTTTCCGGCGAAGTCCAAGGATCGGGCCAAGGCGCTGGTGGCCGATCTGATGGCCGCGTACCGGCAGGACTTCACCAACTCCTCGTGGATGTCGCCGACGACCAAGACCGCGGCGCTCGCGAAGCTCGACAAGATCGTCGCGAAGATCGGGTACCCGGATAAATGGATCGACTACTCCGGAGTAAAGATCACCAAGGGCAAGCTGGTCGAATCCGTGCGCGCCGTAAGGACTTTCGAGGTCGCTCGGGCCTTCAACAAGCTCGGCACGCCGGTCGACAAGACCGAATGGGGCTTCCCGCCGCAGACGGTGAACGCCATGTACGACCCGAACGCCAACCAGATCACCTTCCCCGCCGCCATCCTGCAGACGCCGTTCTTCGACGCCGACGCCGCGCCCGCGGTCAACTTCGGCGGCATCGGCGCGGTCATCGGCCATGAGATCGGGCACGGCTTCGACGATCAGGGCGCCAAGTACGACGGCGACGGCAACCGGCGCGACTGGTGGACCCCCGAGGACACGGCCGCGTTCGAGGCCAAGACCAAGCAGCTCATCGCCCAGTACGACGCGCTGGTGCCCGAAGGCCTCGACCCGAGCAAGCACGTCAACGGCGCGCTGACCGTCGGCGAGAATCTCGCCGACCTGCGCGGCCTGCAGATCGCACTGGCCGCCTATCGCGCCGCCGCCGAGCGCGACGGCAAACTGCCGGACCTCGAGACGGTGTTCCTGTCCTGGGCCAGGATCTGGCGGCAGCAGGCGACCAAGCAGAAGAAGGAGATGCTGCTCGCCAGGGACGTGCACGCGCCCAACGAGTTTCGCGGCAATCAGGTGGTCCGCAATATCGCGGAGTACTACAGCACGTTCGGCGTCGTGGCGGGCGACAAACTGTTCCTGGCGCCCGACCAGCGCGTCACGCTCTGAGATGGGCCGCCGAGTAGCGCCGACGGCGGGTAGCCTCGGGCGAACTAATTGCGCCTGACGAGGATGCGGTGTCGCCGCATCGGGAGAGGAAATCCTCGTGACACGTCTCGGACAGCTGGACCGTCGTGCCTTCCTGATCGCGCTCGGGGTGGTGCCCGCCGCTGCCGCGCTGGCGTCCTGCTCGAGCGATAGCAAAGCGGCGAGTAAACCGCTCACCGGCGTTGACATGGGTGGCGCGGACGAGGCGATCCGTCCGCAGGACGACCTGTACCGGTATGTCAACGGGAAGTGGCTGCGGGACTACCAGTTGCCGCCGGACAAGGTCTCCTACGGTTCGACGAGCGAGGCGGCCGAACGCACCGAGCAACAGTTGCGCGAGATCATCGACGGCATCAAGGATCCGAAGCCGGGATCCGAGGAGCAGCAGATCCGCGACCTGTTCGACGCCAGGGTGGACTGGGACGAGATCGAGCGGCTCGGCATGACCCCGCTGGCCGAGTTGTTCGGCAAGATCGACGGCGCCGCGACCAAGGCGGACCTGGCGAAGGTCATGGCCGAACTGCCGATCTCCGGCCTGATCGGCATCGGCATCGGCACCGACCGGAAGAACTCGAACGCCTACATCCCGTCGGTCGGGCAGGCCGGACTCGGGCTCGGCGAGCAGTACTACCGCAAGCCCGAATACGCCGACGTGCTCGCGCAGTATCGAATCTTCCTGGGGCGCATCGCCGCCGGTGCGGGGCTGCCCGATCCGGAGGGCTTGGCGCAGCGCGTGTTCGACCTGGAGAAGCGGATCGCGCCCGCGCACTGGGACAACGTGCGCACCCGCGATACCGACGCGACCTACAACGTGTTCAAGTGGGCCGAGATGACCGCTCTGGCACCGACATTCGACTGGGACCCGTGGATGGCCGGGAACACCGACCGGCCGCGGTCGCTGTTCGAGACGATGGTGGTCGGCGAGCCGTCCTTCATCACGGCGGCCGGCCAGTTGTGGACCGAGGTCGACATCGCCACCTGGCGTGACTATCTCAAGATCAGCGTGATCCGGGACTTCGCGCCGTATCTGCCCAAGGCCATCAACGACGCGAACTTCGAGTTCAAGGGCAAGGTGCTCAACGGCCAGGAGGAGCGTCCGGACCGCTGGAAGTACGGGGTCGGGATCGTCGACGACAAGCTGGGCGAGCAGCTCGGAAAAGTGTACGTGGACAAGTACTTTCCGCCCGAGGCCAAGCAGCGGGCCAAGGAGATGCTCGACGATGTGATCGCCGCGTATCGGGACAACTTCACCAACTCGACCTGGATGTCTCCCGCGACCAAGACGGCGTCGATCGCGAAGCTGGAGAAGATCGATCCCAAGATCGGTTACCCGGACAAGTGGGTCGACTACTCGCAGATGAAGATCACCAGGGGCAAGCTGGTCGAATCACTGCTGTCCATCAATACTTTCGAGTCCAAGCGGGCGTTCGCCCGGCTCGGCACCCCGGTCGACAAGACCGAATGGAGCATGTCGCCGCAGACGGTGAATGCCTACTATTCGGCGACCTCCAACCAGATCGTGTTCCCCGCCGCGTATCTGCAGCCGCCGTTCTTCGACAAGGACGCCCAGTCCGCTGTCAATTTCGGCGCCGTCGGCTCGACCATCGGCCACGAGATCGGCCACGGCTTCGACGATCAGGGCTCCAAATACGACGGTGACGGCAACCGGCGGGATTGGTGGACGCCGGAGGACCGAGCCGCGTTCGAAGCCAAGACCAAGCAGCTCATCGATCAGTTCAACGTCCTGGTGCCGGAGGGCCTCGACCCGAGCCAGCACATCAACGGCGAACTCACCGTCGGCGAAAACCTCGCCGACCTGCGCGGCCTGCAGATCACGCTGGCGGCCTTCCGCATCTCGGAGAAGCGCCGTGGCGTCGACAACCCGGACTACAAGACCTTCTTCCTGTCCTGGGCCCGCAGTTGGCGGGAAAAGCAGACCAAGGCGCTGACGGTCCGCTACCTCGCCACCGACACCCACTCCCCCGCCGAATTCCGCTGCAACCAGGTGGTGCGCAACCTGGAGGAGTTCTACCGCACCTTCGACGTGAAGGACGGCGACAAACTCTTCATGCCACAGGACCAGCGCGTCACCTTCTGATCCCCCGCCTTCCCGCACACACTCCGGTGTGCGGGAAGTGCTTGGCAGCCGCCGAATTCGCGGTCTTTGCCGCGGCGAAGGCACGCGGCCATTCACGCGACAACGCAAGCAGATTGTGCAGTTCGGCGGCGCGATCCTCGGCCGGAAGATAAATGGCACTGCGGGATTGCTCGGTTCGGCGCGGCGCGGGAATACCCCGCCGTTTCAGCTCAGCGGCTTCGGCGATCCGCCGGGCATAGGCGCTGATGGTTTCGGCGCGGGGTGAATCGGTGTCGGGGGCGAACTGGCGCAGATGCAGTAGGGCGTCGCCGATTTCGACGGTCATGCGGTACCGGCGGGCGGCGGCGTCTCGGCGCGCCGACGCCTCCGGGTGCAGGACCACCTCGGGGACGGCGTCGGTGAGATCGCGCCAGAGGGGGCGCAGCCGGCGACATTGCCTGCCGGTCCGATCCAGTTCGGCCCGAACGATAATGGCGTTGATCAACGGGATCGCGATCAACCCGGTGAGCACGGCCATGCCGATAAAGGAGCCCACGGCCCCGAAGGTCCCGGGCCTTCCCGGTGGCCCGCCCGATGCCAGTTGCAGCATCGCATAGAACGCGCTGTCTACGCAGTAGACGCCGAAGAGCAGTAGGGCCGAATAGGTCAGCTTCTCGCGCCTTGTCGGCGCCGCGTTACGAAGTTCGCGCACGCAGGCTCGGACGAGCAGCAAACCGGTCCAGGCGAGGACCGGATAGACCGCCGCCCATGCGATCCGCTCCCAGTCGACAATGCGATGCAGGTGTAAACCTGCCTCTTCGGCTCCCGCGCAGATCAATACGAAGGTACCGAAGGTCGCGGCGATCGCGTCGTACCTGCGCTGGCGCCGGCGCCACGTCTGCGGATCGGCTCGATCGAACAGCGCGACAAACCCGAAACAACTGGACATCGACACCGCGCCCACCGCAAGGAACAGCCGCTGCCCGAAATCCGGGTAGCCGAGGCCCGCGGCAATCGCATATCCGAGCACCGCACCGATGTCCCAGATCAGAGTTCGATTAATCAGGTGGTCAATGGTCGTCTCGTTGACGAGCAACCACCGGCCGACCATGATCAGGGCAGCGAACAGGACAACAATCCCGGCGAGCAAGGGCGGAGCAGCGTTCATCGCCGTTGAGAATATGTCCCACGCACTCCGGCCGTTGTCCGTGGGGCGCTGAGCCCTTGCTCAGCGGGCGGGGACCGGGACGGTGTGGGCGAGTTGTTCGGCCTCGGCCAGTTCGGACTGCTCGTCGTGTACGTACTTGTTGCCCGCGAAGAACGAGGCGGCGGCGGCAAGGAACATCATGATCGCAGCGGAGACGAAGACGACAATCAGGCCGGTGTGGAACGGGCCGGTCAGCAAGTGCGGGAAGAATTCCTGGCCGGTGAGGGTGTCGGCGTTGACCCCGGGTTTGGCCAATTCGCCTGTCGGGCCGAGCAATTCCTGGATCGGGTTGTAGCCGAGGAACGCGGCGAACATGCTGGCTACCGGGGGTAGACCGGCGACATCGGCGGCGGCTCCGGCGGAGACACCCTGGGCGCGCAGACCGGCGTCCAGGGCGGACGGCAGGCTGCTGGCGAGGCCGACGACCATGAGCGAGAAGAAGATTCCCATGGACAGTGCGTTGCCGCCGTTGAACAGGGTGCCGCGCATGCCCGAGGCTGCGCCGCGTTGTGCGGCGGGCACGCTGGACATGATGGCCGCGGTGTTGGGCGAGAAGAAGAGTCCGCTGCCGATGCCGTTGAGCAGGATGATCGCGGCGAACACCCAATAGTTGAAGTCGACGGGCACGATCAGCAGCAGCACGAAGGTGATGCCCGCGATCAACGCACCGCCGGTGGTGAACAGACGCGAACCGTAGCGGTCCGACAACCAGCCTGAAGCCGGTCCTGCCAGAAGGAATCCGACGGTCAATGGCAGGAGATAGATACCGGCCCACAGCGGAGTCGACTCGAAACTGAAGCCGTGCAACGGAAGCCAGATGCCTTGCAACCAGATGATCAGCATGAACTGCATGCCGCCACGGCCGATGGAGACCATGAGGTTGCTGAAGTTGCCGAGCCCGAAGGCGCGGTTGCGGAACAGGGCGAGATGGAACATCGGGTCGTCGACTTTGCTCTCCACCACGCAGAACGCGCCCAGTAACGCGATACCGCCGATCACCGCCCCGAGCACCCAGGGACTCGACCAGCCGGTGGCGTGCCCACCGTAAGGCTGGATCCCGTAGGTGATACCGGTGAGCAGCGCAGTGAGGCCGAGCCCGAAGGTGATCGTGCCCGCCCAGTCGACCTTGCCCACCGACCGGATGCCGACCTCGTGCAGCGAGCGGTACGACCAGAACGCGCCGAGCAGGCCGATCGGGACGCTCACCCAGAACACCGCGCGCCAATCCCATTCCGACAGCACGCCACCGATGAGCAGGCCGAGAAACGAGCCCGCGACCGCCGCGACCATGTTGATGCCGAGCGCGGTGCCGCGCTGCTTGGCCGGGAAGGCGTCGGTGAGGATGGCGGTGGCATTGGCGGTCAGCATCGCGCCGCCGACACCTTGGACAACCCGCCAGATGATGATCCACATGGCACCCGCGCCACCGTGGAACGGATCGAAGGACAGCGCGAGCGCGCAGAACGCGAAGACCGCGAAACCCATGTTGTACACGCGAACTCGGCCGAAGAGGTCGCCGAGCCTGCCGAACATGACGACCAGCACCGCCGTCGCGAGCAGGTAGCCCATCAGCATCCACAGCAGGTACCCGACGTTGCCCGCGTCGAGCGGGTTGAGTCCGACGCCGCGGAAGATCGCGGGCAGCGAGATCAGCACGATGGACGAGTTGATCGCGGTGAGCAGCACCCCGAGTGTGGTGTTGGTCAGCACGATCCACTTGTAGTGCGGATGGTCCCGGTCGTAGCGCAACCTGCGGCGGATGGTCGATACCTCGCCGAGGTCGAGATCGGTGGATGGAGACGTCACGGCACAGCCCCTCACAAATGGTTATCTCCGCAAACTATATAATTAGCGGATGTAACGATCAAGACTGCTCGGTGTGATCTGCGACCAGATTGGTCTCGACCAGGAGCTCAGCGCGATCGATCGGCCGACCACGCGCGGGACAAAGCAAGCAGATTGCCGAGTTCGGTGGTTCGGTCGCCCGCCGGGAACGGCACGGCTCGACCCGGATAGGTCGGCGGCGTCCCGTGTGATTTCAGGCGGGCCGCCGCCGAGATACCGCGGGCGTAGGCGTGGAGATCGGTGGTCTCGACGGCGCTCGAATCGGGCACGTATGGCTTCAGGTGCAGCAGGGCATCACGGATTTCGACGGTCATCCGGTACAGGCGCGCGCTCGAGCCAGGGTGATCCTCGTGGTCGAGCGGCAGCACCACCTCGGGCACGGCCGCGGTGAGGTCGTGCCACAGCGGACGCAGGCGACGGCAGTATCTGCCTGCCCGATCGAGACCTGCCCGCGCCAGCAGGGCATTGACCAGCGGAATCGATATCAGCGTGGCCAGGATCGCCAGGGTGCTGAAAGCGCCTACCGCCCAAGCGGTTCCCATGTCCTGCGGCGAAGCCCCGGACAGTGTGCGCAGTGTTCGATACACCGACGCACACGCTGAATAGCAGGCGACGGCGAGTAGCGCCCAGTAGGTCAGCGTTTCCCTGGTCCCCGCGGCGGTGCGGAGTTCGCGCAGGCATGCGCGCCCGAGCGCCACCGCGACCGAGATGAGGACGACATCGGCGGCCACCCACAGCAGACCGTCCCAATCCACCGCCCGCATCGCTGCCGGAAACAGGCCCAGTTCACCGGCCAAGGAACAGAGCAGCACGACCGACCCGGCCGACACCGCCACCGCGTCGTATCCGCGCTGGCGCCGCCAGGTCGTCCGCAGGTCCGCGCCGCCGAGCAGGGCGATGAATCCGACAGTGCTGGACAGCGTCAGGAAACCGACAGCCAGGAAAACCCGCTGCCCCACATCGGGATAGCCGATGCTCGCCACCACCCCGTAGGCGAACACCGCACCGATATCCCAGGTAAGCGCACGGTTGATCAGCCGATCGGCGTGCGTTTCGTTGACCAGCCACCAACGACCACCAGCGATCGCCAACACGAAAATGATGACGATGGTGCTGAATACGGGCGGCGCGGAATTCATCGGGAACGCTCCGACGGCCACACTCGAGCCAGGCAGAGCAGCATCCGCAGCTCGGAATCCCGGTCGGGCGGCCGCGGGGTGACATCGATCCGAGGCTTCGCGGAGGCGACCGCACCTTGCGCCTTCGCCCGCCCTGCCCTGGCCATCAACAACGTATAGCCCCGGGGATCGCCTTCGATCATGCGACGGACCGTGGCATCCTCGGCGACGTCGGGTATGTAGGGCCGCAGCTGCAGCAACGCGTCCCAGATCTCGACCGTCATCCGATAGCGCCGGTCCGCGGGATCCTGGCCGGCCGAATCATCGGGTGGCAGTACCACTTCCGGCACCGCGGCGGTGAGGTCCCGCCACATCGGACCGAGGCGGCGGCAGTGCCTGCTCGCGCTGTCCCACCCGGTCCGCGCGAGCAGCACGTCGATCAGCCGGACCGAGATCAACAGCGTGATCAGGAAGAAGTTGGCGAACGTGACGACGACCCACGCCGCGCCCGGTTCGGACGGTGGCGCCCCGGAAACTGTTCGCACGGCGCCGATCAACGACCCGACGAACCAGTAGCCCGCGAGCAAGAGCAGGGCGGAGTAGAGCAGGATCTCCCTGGTTACCAGGTCGTCTTTGCGTAGTTCCCGAACGCAGACCCGCAGGATCAGCAAGCCCGTAAGGGCACCTATGACCTGGGAACCCGTCCACACCGCGGCCGACCAACCGAACGGCAGCGGGTAATCCATGACGGGTTCTGCCAGCAGCACCGAAGCCGCCGAAACGGCCGCGATCGTATCGTAGGTGGGTTGCCTGCGGCGAGCTCGGTAACGAGCCTCCCCATCGAACAGCAGTCTGGCGAACCCGTAGGCCTGCGCGCCCGCCATCAACCCACAGCCCATGAATACCCGGCTGGCCAGGTCCGGGGCTCCGGCGCCGGTGACAACGCCGTGCAGCAGGATTCCGATCAGTTCCCAGGTGAACAGGCGGTTGATCAGACGATCCATCGTCGTGGTGTTCACGAAGAACCATCGCCCGACCGTGACGATCGCGGCGAACACACCGATCGACAACACGAGCGAAGCAGGCACAGAATTCATCGTCGGTGACAGTAACCCGCGGTAGCTCCTCCGACCATGGGCTGGGTCCGGCCGATCAGCTCTCTGCCGCCCTGCGATAACCACGAACGGCCAGTGCGCCGAAGACCGCGACCAGACCCACCGACCACGCGACGGTCTGAAGCAGCGGTATGGCAACCGGACCGCCGATGGTGAACCCGCGCATCGCCTCCACCGCACAGCTGATCGGCTGGCCGCGCACGATCGGCTGTAGCCACCCCGGGTAGTTCTCGATCGGCACGAAACCCGAGTTGAAGAACATTGCGAGCAAAACCACTGCGGCGAAAATCTGCACCACCTTGTCGCCGATTCGGCTGACGCCCACCGCGATCACCATCGGCGTGAATCCCGCGATGACGATCACCGGAACGATCAGCACACCGAGCACGCCGACCAGGCCCTGCTGGAAACGCAGGCCGAGCACGACGCCGACCACCACCACGATCACCGTCGCCGCCAGCGCGCGCAGGCATTCGGCGAGTAGCCTGCCGAACAGCCCGGCCGAGCGATTGATCGGCAGCACCCAGAAGCGGCGCAGCAGGCCGCTCTCCCGCTCGCCGTACAGCGAAAGACCAGTGCCCGTCGCCCCGTACATGGCTCCGGCCACCGCGATCATCGGCACGAAACCGTAGATGGCGTCGGTGCCGCCACCGAGGTCGAGCGACTTACCGAGCACGAGATCGAACATGAGCAACAGCAGGATCGGCAACACCAATGTCGTGGTCACCACCTCCTGCTGCCTGCTCCAGCGGCGCAGCAGCCTGCCGGTTTCCACCAGGCTCTGCTCGACCAGCCCGCTCATCGCCGCCGTCCTTCCACTCGCACCGACACGATCATGGCCCCGACCAGCAACCCGACCACCCAGACGGCGGCAACGGCACAGGTCGACGTGTACCTGCCTTCGGAAAGCTCACGCAGCGCGCCCGCCACCTGCGACACCGGCTGATTGCGCACGAAGGGCTGGATCCAGCCCGGGAATCCTTGCGCGGGAACGAAACCCGTCGACATCATGAGCAGCAGCAGCTGTGGCGCGAACAGCACCGTCGCGCCGAGCTCCGGATTGGCCGTCGCGGTGCCCAGCGCGTCGGCCGCGATCACCACGGCCGCGCCGAGTCCGAGGACCAGCACCAGGAACGCCACCGCCGTGCCGAATCCGTGGAAGCGGAAACCGAACAGCGAGCCGATGGTCAGCGCGCCGACCAGCGCGGCAAGCGCACGCACCGAGTTCGCGGAGATGCGGGCGGCAGGCGGTATCCACGGCGGCACCGGCATGGAACGCAGCCGAGTGCCCATGCCGCCCGCCACTTCCCGCGCCGCGCGATCGCCGGCGAACATCGCGGTGAAGAACATGGCCTGGATCGCGATCAGCGGCAGCAGGTACTGCGCGTAGTCGATCCCGGTCGCCTCCATCGAACGACGCAGCGGCACATGGACACAGACGAAGAAGGTCAGCGGCGCCGCGAACGCGAGCACCAGGTCGCCCTCGCGCACCGCGGCGCGAATGCCGCGCCCGCTCAACGCGGTCCACTGCATCCCGGGTGGCACCCGCAGGATGGTGGTCATGCCCGCACCTCGCTGGCGGGCTTGGTCAGTTCGATGAACACCTCGTCGAGCGAGGGCCTGCGCAGGGCGATGTCGATGAGTTCGATTTCGGCGTCGGTGATTCGGCGCAGCGCCTCGCCGAGGGTAATGGCGCCGTCCGGTGCGGGCAGCGACACCCGGTCGGCGGACTCGGCGACGGTGATCTCGCCGAGTCCGGTCAGCGCGGTGACGACGGCGGGCAGGTCACCGGGGTCGGCCGGGACCACCTCGCAGTAGCTCGCGCCGGTGCGCGCCTTGAGCTGGTCGGCCGTGCCCTCCGCGATCACGGTGCCCTTGTCGACGACAATGATGTTGTCGCTCAACACATCCGCTTCTTCGAGGTACTGCGTGGTGAGCAGGATCGTGACCCCCTGCTGCTTGAGCGTGCGCACCAGTCCCCACAGGCTCTGCCTGCTCACCGGGTCGAGGCCGGTGGTCGGCTCGTCGAGAAAGACCACCTGCGGCGGCCGCACCAGACCGCACGCGATGTCGATGCGCCGGCGCATCCCGCCGGAGTACTGACCGACCCGCCGATCGGCGGCCTCGATCAGCTCGAACTGGGCGAGCAGTTCGTCGGCACGGGCCTGGGACTCCTTGCGGCGCAAGCCCATCAGGCGACCGAACAGCACCAGGTTCTCCCGGCCGGTCAGCATCTCGTCCAGCGCCGCGTACTGGCCGGTGAGCATGATGGACGCGCGCACCTCGGCGGCTTCCCGCACGACGTCGTACCCGGCCACCACGGCCCGTCCCGCGTCGGGCTTGGTGAGCGTCGACAGCACGGACACGGTGGTGGTCTTGCCCGCCCCGTTCGGGCCGAGCACCCCGAGCACACTGCCCTTCGGCACCTGGAAGCTGATGCCGCGCAACGCCTGCACCTCGCCGAAGGACTTCCGCACGTCCTCGACGACGATCGCGTGCTCGGCCGAAGCCGCGGGCGCCCCCGTTACCCTGCTCGAATCCACTGTGCTGTCTCCATCCCTGCTGCCTGCGAATCGTGCTCAGTACCTATGAATCTCGATCGAGGGCGGACCCGGTGCCACCGGGTCCGCCCTTGTCTCCTGCCCGAATCGGGCAGCTAGCCAAGCAAAGTCACCACCTCGTCCAGCGAAGCGCCGCCCAATATCGCGGTGACCGGTAGCTCACGCTTCAGTTCGATTTCGATGCGTTTGCGTAAATCCAAGGCCTGCAACGAATCCAGGCCGAGCGCGACGAGCGGAACCGATCCGTCGATGGTCTCGGTGGTGTCCATGCCCATCACCGCGCGCAGGGCGAACTGCACCTGTTCGGCGGTGTTCGGCGTGCCTGCCCGGCCCACAGCGGGTTCCGGCTCGGCGACCGCCGGCACGGATGCCGCGACCGGCGCCGTCGATACCTCGGCGAGTTCGGGCGGTAGGTCGCCCAGTTCCAGGGCGCTGAACAGTGGGTCGAAGCCGAAGGCGGAGAACAAGGTAGCGAGCCGGTCCCAGTCCGCGGTCGCGATGATGACGTTCTCCGCACGGACGGTGATGCCCGCGGCGATCGCGCTCGCGGGTGCCATCGGCCGCAGACCGGTACCGCTGATCGCCGCCAGTGCGTCGGCCTGATCCGCACCGACCGCGCGCCAGAGGCCCCACTGCACAGAGGTACTCGCGATGCCGCGGCTGCGGTAGCGTGCGGCCGCCGCATCGAGCATCCGGTTCACTGCGGCGTACACCATATGCCCGCGGCCGCCGATGGTGGCCGACAGCGACGAGCACAGCACGACCCGGCCGTCGGGGGTCCGGGGGAAGTGCCGGACCAGGTACTCGAGGGCGACAACCTTCGGCGCCGCCGCGGCGCGCACCGACTCCGGGGTGAGTTCGGCGGCTGCGGCGTAGTCGACCGCGGCGTGCACGATCAGATCCGCAGGCGTGCCGCGATATTCCTCGGCGAGCACACGCACCGCGGCCTCGTCGGTGACATCGCAACGCCGGACGGCCACCTCGGTGGCGCTCGACCGCTTGATCTGCTCGATCCGTGCGAGTGCCCCGGCAGCACCTCCTGATCTGCTCAGCAAGGTGATCCGGCCGGCACCGCCGCGGGCGAAGTGCTCGCAGAGGTCCAATCCGAGCTTCCCGGTGCCGCCGACGATCACGACCTCGCGCAGATCGCCGGCGTCGAGCGGCGGCATAGTCGAGACATCCTCGGCGACAAGTCGTTTCGCGTAGACGGTGCCACCGCGCAGCGCGAGCTCCGGCTCCCGTGCGGTGTGCAGCGCCACCATGAGCGCCTTTGCCGAGTTCGGGATCGGCTGACCGGCCGCGAGATCCACGTGCCGGAAGGAAACGCCGAGGTGTTCGGCCGCAAGACAACGGAATCCGGCCTGCGCCGCCGCGTGGAAGAGGTTCGGCACGTCCGATTCGAGCACCTGCTCACCACCGACGGTGATCAGCCACACGTCGCGGACACCGTCGAGCCGCGGCAACCGGCCGCGATCACCGAGGAATTCGGCGAGCTCGGCGACCGCGGCGTCGACCTCTAGGTCGCCCAGTTCCGGGAGCACGATCACCGCGGTGTCGAAAACCGTTCCGGCACTGCCGGTTGCCGAACCGGAATCGACGATCGACACGCCATGCAGCGCGGCGGCGTCGCGCAGTGCGGCAACCAGCTCGGCACTGCGACCACCGTGATCCAGCACCGCCATGGTGCGCGGCGGCACCAGGGTGCGGCTGCTCACCCGCACCCAGTCCTCGACGATGCGCTGTGCGGGCACGGTGGGCTGCTCGGCGTCGGCGGAAACGCTCGTCGCGGCGACATTGGCCGCCGCGACGGCCACCGGAGCCGCCGAATGGTCGTAGGCCGCCCACAGATGCTTCGGGTTCATCTGGGTGTTCGGGAAGTCGAACAGCGGAAGCCGTGGCGCGGCAGCCGAATCCACCCGCAACGCGGACCAGTCGTAGCCGAGATCGCTGACCGCGACGAGGCCGAGGTTGCGGGTGAACTCGCGCAGATCGGTGGCCGTCCGGCGCGAGGTGCCGAGCGTCTGGAAGTCACGCTGCGGGGTGACCGTGCTCAGGTTCTCCTGAACCGCGAGGACCAGCGCGGGGTGATCAGCGATCTCGAGGTAGGTGTCGACGCCGTGCTCGGCCGCGAGGGCGATCGCCAGGTCGAAGCGAACTCGGTTGCGCAGGTTCCAATACCAGTAGTCCCCCACCGGCAGGTCGGGGGTGATCGGCGCGCCGAGGGTGGAGCCGATGCATTCGATCTCGGTCGCCGCGAACTCCGGACGATCGAGCTTGGCGGCCAGCGAGTTGTCCAGGAAGCCGTGCCGGAACTCGGTCACCACGGAGGTGTGCGCCGGATAGCCGACGCGAATCTCCTTGGCGAACTTGCCTGCCGCGGTCAGATCGGCGACCACCTGAGCGACGGTATCGCGGTCCCCGCCGATGGCGAGCACGTGCGCGGAGTTGATCACCGACAACTCGGCCCAGCCAGAGTGCCGAGCCAGGATGGCTTCGCACTCCTCGCGATCCACCCCGACGACGGCCATCGAGTACTTGCCTTCCCGGTCCGCCTCCTTGCCCAACGTGTCGATGAGCCCACCGCGCACGGTCACCACGCGCACCGCGTCCGCCAGCGTGACCACGCCGGACACCACCCCCGCGGCGAGTTCGCCCTGGCTGTGCCCGATCGTGACGGCCGGGGTGACCCCGGCGGCCCGCCACATCGCGGCCATCCCGACCATCTGCATGAACAGCGCGGGCTGCACGATGCGCATCGCGTCGTGCTCCGGATCAGCGTCCGCGAGCAGGTAGGACCGCGGCGAGATCTCGAACAGGTCTTGGAAGACCGCCTCGGCCTCGTCGACCGCGGCACGGAAGACAGGCGAACTGTCGTAGAACATCCGGCCCATGCCGGCGTGCTGACTGCCCTGGCCGGGGAAAACGTAGCCGATCTTGCGCGCCTTCGCCGCGCTCCCGACCGCAATGACCGCCGAATGCGGCTCACCGGCCGCGACCGCGCGCAATGCCGCGATGAGCTCGGCGCGCTCGGTGACCATGGCCAGCGCGCGGTACCGCCGGGCGACCCGGGTACGGAACAGCATGTCGGCCACCTGCTCCGGGCCGACAGCCGGACGATCCGCCAGGTACGACAGGATGGCCGCGGCCTCGCGACGCAGGGACTCCGGTGTGTCCGAGGACAGCAGCACCGGAATGCTGCCGTCCGGAAGTCGGTACTCAGACATGGATTTCCTCCTCCAGCACGGGCATCGCGATGACCGCGTGCGCGTTCGTGCCCGCGACGCCGAACGACGAGACGGCGGCGTATCGCACCCCGTCGTGGGGTGGCCACTCCTCCAGCCGTTCGGCGAGGCGCAGCCCCGACTGTGCCCAATCCAGCTGTGTGGTCGGGTTTTCCGAGTGCCTGGTCGGGGCGATCTGCCCGTGCAGGCCGCTCAGCAGCACCTTGATCAGACCGAGAATGCCTGCGGCGGCTTGCGCGTGGCCGAGATTCGACTTGACCGAACCGAGCCATGGACGGCTGTTCTGGTCCCCGGTCGCGCCGTAAACCTGTGCTAGCGCGGTCAATTCGAGCGGATCACCGACCGCCGTCCCGGTTCCGTGCCCCTCGATCAGCTGGACCAGCTGCGGTGCGATGCCCGCAGCACGCACCGTCTTCGCCATCAGCTGGGCCTGCGCCTCCGCGCTCGGCACCGCGATCGGCGCGCCCGTGCCGTTGTGGTTCACCCGGGTGGCCAGGATCTGCCCGTAGATCCGGTGCCCGAGCTGCTCGGCGCGTGATTGCCGTTCCAGCACAACGACACCCGCGCCTTCACCCCACAGCGTGCCGAGCGCGTCGGCCGAATACGGTCGGCACTGTCCGTCGGTGGACAGCGCGTTGGCCTTGGCGAACTCGAAGAACGGGGCGAGTGAGCCCATCACACAGACACCACCGGCCAGCGCCCAGTCGCATTCACCGTTACGGATCGCGGAGGCTGCGAGGTGCACGGCGGACAACGACGACGCACAGGCGGTGTCCACGGTCATCGACGGTCCGGACAGCCCGAGAACGTGCGAGATCCGCCCGGCGACGGCGCCGAGCGCCGAACCGGTGGCCCGATATCCGGTGTGCTCGTTGGCCTCGTCGCCGCGCGGGCCGTACTCGAGGTAGGAAGCGCCCATGTAGCAACCGATTTCGTCACCGGCCAGGCTCGCCGGATTGATCCCGGCGTTCTCCAGCGCCCGCCAGGCCACCCGCATCCCCACCCGGTGCTGTGGATCCATCGCCGCGGCTTCGCGGGGGGTGATGCCGAAGAACATCGGGTCGAATTCGGCTGCGCCGTCGAGGAAACCACCCGCGTCGCGCACCTCGCTCCAGCCATCGGTACCGCCCTTGGCCAGCAGCTGCTCGACCGGCCACTCGCGGTCGCGCGGAAACGGGCCGATCAGATCGCGCGATTCGGCGAGCGCGGACCAGTACGCGGAGAGCGTGTCGATACCGCCCGGTGCTTCGACGGCCAGGCCTGCCACGACGATCGGGTCGTTGTCGATCGGATGTCCGCTCATCGGGTCGCCTCCGCCGACATCGGCTCGGCGGACAGGATTTCCGCGATTCCGTCGACATGGTCGTTGAGATAGAAGTGCCCGCCGTCGAACATGGTCACCGCCAGTTCCCGGTCGGTGTGCTGCTGCCAGGCGAACAGATGGCCGATGCCGACGTGCTCGTCCTCGCTGCCACCCATCACATGGATGCCGGTGCCGACGACAACGTCCTTGGGGCAGCTGTAGGCGTCGAACGCGCGATAGTCGCCCTTCAGCGCGGGCAGCGCCATCCGCATCAGCTCCCGGTTCGACAGCAGATCGGCCCCGGTGCCCTGCAGCCCGCCGACGTGATCGAGCAGCTCGTCGTCCTCGGTCGGGTGCGGCGGCGCATCGGCCACCTGCCACGGCGCGCAGGAACCGGAGATACCGAGCAGCCGCACCCGCACGCCGGCGGCGTCGGCCAGCCTGGCGAACTCGAAGGCCACCATGGTGCCCATGCTGTGGCCGAAGATGGTGATCGGCACGCCCCGGTTGAACGGGGATCGCGCGAATTCGTCGAACGCCTCGGCGGCGGTCTCCTGGATGGTGTCGCGCACCGGCTCCTGCGCCCGATCTTGCCTGCCCGGATACTGCAGCAGGATCACGTCGAAGTTCGCGCTGAGCGCCTTGGAGAAGGGCCGGTACGTCGAGGCGCCGCCGCCCGCGTGCGGACAGATCACCAGTGGTGGGTTGTCCGCCGACCGCGGTTTGTGAAACTTTCGGATCCAGCCGGGTGTACTAGCCATTACCTGATCTCCTGCCTGGCAACGCGATCGCGGTGCTTCACTGCCACATCCGCCGCATGACCAACATCCCCAGGTCCGCGTCGTCGAGGATCTCGGTGTCGCCGATGCGGCGATCGGGGTCCGTGGCGATGGCACGCAGGGTGTTGGTGAAGGCGGCTTCGATGATCTGAATGTCGTTGTCGTCGAAGGAGTCCTCGGCGTAGAAGACGACGACCTGAAGGGGCTCACCGGGGAACAGCAGGTCCGCGGGGAAGATCATCACCAGCAGCGCGTTGTCGGTGGCGCCGCGGCCCTCGAAGGCGATCAGTTCCAGTTGCTCTTCGCCGAGCAGCCGCACCAGCTCGTCGCGGCCCGACGGGTAGGACTGGAACACGAACATGCTGTCGAACAGCCTGCGCGCGCCCGCGATTCGGTTCGCCGAGGTCAGCCGGTACTGCTGGAACTCCATGAGGTCGGCGCGCCGCCGCTGGACGTCGGTGAGCCTGCCGCGCCAGGTCTGCTCGGCGGGTAGCTCGATGGCGACCGGGACGGTGTTCACGAAGCAGCCGATGGCGTGGTCCACCTCGTCGAGGTCGGCCGGGCGGCCGGACACGACCTCGCCGAAAACCGCTGCGTCGCCGCCGGTTACGTAGCGCAGCACGTTGGCCCAGGCGAACTGGCAGACCGCGCTGAAGGTGGTGCCCACCGCGGCGGCCAGCTCGGTCAATGCGTCCGCGACCGCGGCGTCGACCGGGAAGCGGTGCGCCACCGGCACTCCCGAGCCACCCGGCACACGATTCGGGGCGACCACGCACGGCTGGACCCCCGCGAGGTATTCGTTCCACACGGCTTCGGTGGCTTCCTCGCGATCCTCGGTGAGCCGCAGGAACTCCGCGAAAGTCGCCGGGTTGCCGAGCGGTTCGGCGGTGCCGCCGCTGGCGTAGTCGGCGAAGATCTCGCGTGGCAGCAGCTGGCCGGACCAGCCGTCGGTGAGGACGTGGTGCGAGGCGAGCACCAGCATGTGCGCCGCGTCCGGCAGGTGCACTACGGTCGCCCGCATCAGCGGTCCGCGGGACAGATCGAACACGCCCGCCTGATCAGCGTCGAGGAATTCCAGCAGTCGTTGCTGGGCGTCCGGCTTAGTCGAGTAGTCGACCTCTTCGACCAGGAAGTCCATCCGGTCGGCGACGATCGCGTACGGCTGTCCCGCGTGAGATACCGAAATGGCCACGCGCAGATTCGGATACCGGTTCAGGACGTTGTTGAGCGACGTGGTCAGCCGCGGCACATCGAGCGCGCCGCGCACGGTGATCGTGGTCTGCACGGTGTAGGCGTCGCGGCCCGCGCTGCTGATCGCGGTGAAGTACAGGCCTGCCTGCAGCGGCGCGAGGGGATACACGTCGGCATAGCGGCCATAGAGCGATTGCCAGCGGTCGAGATCGAGCTGGGTCACCTCGCGGGCCAGCACGTCGCTCGGGGTCAACCGCCGCGCGGGATCCTCGCGCACCGTCTTGGCCAGCTCGCGCAGCGCACCGGTCCACAGGTCGGCGAACTCGCGGACTTCGGCCTCGGCCAGCGGACCGGACGGGAATCGGAAGGACGCGCGCAGCAGCGGAGAGTCGTTGTCCAGCAACGCGACCGTGTTGATGTCGAGCAGTGCGGGCGCGGGCATGGCCGCGTTCGCGTGGCCGCCGAGGTAGCCGAATTCCGGTGCGGCGTCCCATTCCTTGGCCGCGGTCGCCACGTCGGCGACGGCGAAACGGCCCATGTAGTTGAAGCTGAGCTGCGGCGGCGCGCCGACGGCCAGCGGTGCGGCGGTGTTGGCATTGAGCTGGCGCAGCAGACCCCAGCCGATACCGGAATCCGGTACCGCGCGCAGCTGTTCCTTGACCGCCTTGACCGCGCCGACCATGTCCGGCTCGGCCGCGAGGTCGAGCGCGACCGGATATGCGGTGGTGAACCAGCCGACGGCATTCGCGAGATCGACTCCGGCGAAAAGGGTTTCGACGCGACCGTGGCGTTCCATGGTCAGCTTGACCGTGTCGGCGTCGCGCTCGCGGGTCTGCCGGAACCGCCGGGTCGCCACGGCCAGTGCCGCCACCTGGATATCGAGGAAGTCGCAGCCGAAGGCCTGCGCCGCGGTGGTCATCAGGTACTGGGTGTCGGCGCTGTCCAGCTCGGCGGTGACCTCCCGCACCGTCGCGACCGTGTCGACGGCGGCATCGAACGCGCGGTCGCCGAGCAGCGGGTCGGCGCTGTCCGCGATCTGCCGCCAGAACGGCAGCAGATCGACCACGGACTCGGTCTGCGCGAGCCGGACCAGGTTGGTGTTCCATGCCTGCACCGACGTGCCGAGGTCGGCCGCCGAAAGCTCTTCGTGCGCCCAGAGTCTGCGCAGATCCTCATGGATGACGCGCCAGGACACGCCGTCGACCACCAGGTGGTGCAGCACGAGCAGCAGCCGTCCCGTGGACCGATCGCCGCTGTGCACCCAGGCCGCGCCGACCATCCGGCCCGCAGCCGGATCGAGCGATTCGGCGATGGCGCGCAACTGCTCGTTCAGCACCTGAGTCGCGGTCGATGCCCATGCGGCACTGTCGATCTCGATGTCGCGGAGCACAGGGTGGGGGTACGACTCGCCGGCTCGCGGCACGTAATAGGCGATGCGGCCGTCCGTTCCGGTAGCGAGCCGAGCGCGCAGCAGTGGGTGCCGGTCGACCAAGCCGTGGACGACGGTCGTCAGCCGATCGAGCGAGCTGTCCATCGGGGTCACCAGGGCGGTGGCCTGGCTGTAGGCGGCGTAGTCGGTGCTCTGCTCGGTCAGCAGCGTCGCGATCGGGTTGAGCGGGATCCAGCCGGTGCCGTCACCGGACTCGACCAGCGCGGGCGCGGTCGACAGGTCGATCGGCTCGGTGGCCGCGGCGATCAGCGCGATGGTGCGCGCCGCGAACAACGAACTGGTGGTGATCAGCAGGCCGCGCTTCTTGAGCGCCGAGGCCATCCGGATCGCGCTGATGGAATCGCCACCGAGCGCGAGGAAGTCGTCGTCGGCGGCCAGTTCGACCTGCTCGGCCAGCCCGAGCACCTGCCGGATCACCGCGGCGACCGCCTGCTCGGCCGGGTCGCGCAGGGCACGACCGCGCCCGGTGTCGCTGCCGAGATCCGGCACGGGAAGGGCCCGCCGGTCCAGCTTTCCGTTCGCGGTGAGCGGCAGCGCGTCCAATTTCACCAGCGCCGAAGGGATCATGTAGTCGGGCAGCCGGTCGGCGAGGTAAATCCTTATGTCGCCGGAGTTTTCGGCCTCGGCGCCGGACTCGTACGACGAACCGGGCTCCGGCACGTAGTACGCAACCAGGACTGTGTCGGTGTCGCGCTCGAGCGCGATCGCCGCGGCGGACGCGATGCCGGGCACCTGGCGCAGCACCGAGCCGACCTCGCCGAGTTCGATCCGGTGCCCGCGCACCTTGACCTGATCGTCGATCCGGCCGAGGTACTCCATGCTGCCGCTGGGATGCCAGCGCACCACGTCGCCGGTGCGATACATCCGCGCACCGGGTTCGTCGGCGAACGGGCAGGCGACGAAGGTGGCCGAGCTCAGTCCGGTCCTGTGGTGGTAACCCTGCGCGAGTTGTGCTCCACCCAAATACAATTCACCGGTCACGCCGGGCGGTACCTGCCGCAATCGATCGTCGAGCACGTAGACGTTCGAATTCGATTCGGGCAGGCCGATCAACGCCGAGCGGAACTCCTCCGGTGCGGCCAGCGCGTTCGCGAAGTTCTCGTGCATGAGGTCCATCGCCGCCTCGGTCGGCCCGTAGAGACCGAGCACAGTGCCGCCGAACACCCGGCTCGCCTCCTCGACCAGCGGCGGCGGTACCGCCTCGCCACCGAGGTAGACGAACCGCATCGATTGCAGGCGAGCAGGATCGGGGCCCGCGTCGAGAAAGGCGCGGGTGACGCTCGGCACCAACGACAGCTGGGTGATCCGGTGCCGCTCGATGATGTCGGCCAACGCCTGCACATCGGCCTGCCACCAATCCGGCGGCGGCAGCACGGTTGCCGAGCCGGTGCACAGCGCGTTGACCAGTTCGAAGACCGAGACGTCGAAGCCGATCGGCGCCTTCTGCAGGATTCGCTCGGCGCCGAAACCGAGGTAGTCGCGCATCCACTGGACGTGACTGGCGACCGCGCGGTGATTGATCACCACGCCCTTCGGCCTGCCGGTGGTGCCCGAGGTGTACAGCAGGTAGGCGGCGTCGAGGGGATGGATAGGCCGGCTGAGTTCAACCGGTCGGAGCGGGGAGTCGTCGAGGCGCGCCGCGGCGGCCCGCTCCGCATCGTCGGCGAGGTCCAGGATCGGCACTCCCACAATGTGTTCGGGGTCGAGCGCGCGCTCAGGACTGGCCGAACGCACCAGCAAGGCCGGTTGCGCGTCCTCGAGCATGAACTGGATGCGATTGGCGGGATAGCTCGGATCGATCGGAACATAGACGGCGCCGGTGCGCAGCACGGCCGCGAAGGCCACAGGCAGCCACTCGCTGCGCTCGGCGAAGACACCGACGCGGTCGCCGGTCCGTACGCCACGCGCGAGCAACCGGCGGGCGAGACGGTTCACCCGCGCGTCGAATTCGAGGTAGGTCAGCTCGGTGTCGCCGAAGATCACCGCGACCCGATCGGGGTAGTCGCGCACCGAATTCCGGATCATCGCATCGACGGTCTCCGGCACGACCGGCACCTGAGCGCCGCGCGACCAGGTGTCCACCGCCGCGCGATCCGCGGGCGACAGTACGAGCAACTCGTCCACCTGCCGCGCGGCCGCGGCATTGGCCAGCGTCTGGTCGAGGTAGTCGTGCAACCGCTCGATCGTCGGTGCGTCGAAAAGGTCGGTCCGATAGGTGATCTGCACGTCGACCCGGTCGCTGTGCAGGAACGCCTCGACCGCGATCGGCAGCAGCGAGGCGCCGTGGTCGGCCAACCGCCAGCTGGTGACCGCGCCGGGCAGCTGCGGTCCGTCGATCTTCTGGTCCAGGAACAGCACCATGGTGTCGAACAGCGCCGAGCCGACGTTGCCGGTGGCGCGGTTGACCGCGCGCACCACGCCCTCCTGCGGGAAGTTCTTGTGCCGGAACGCGTCCGTGGTCACCGTGCGCACGTACTCGACCAGCTCGGCGAAGGTGCCGCCACCCGAGCGAGCCCCGAGTGGATCGAGCCGCAACGGGAGCATGTTGCTGAAGTTGCCGATCAGCAACTCCATCCCGGGCTCTTCGCGGTTGGCTACCGTGGTGCCGACGACGACATCGGCCTGCCCGGTGATCTGCCGCAGCGCAAGGTAATACGCGGCGAGGAACACCGCGAACGGTGTCGTGCGCAGCGCCGCGCTCAGGCCGCGCAGGTTGGCGTCCGCCGCCGGGCCGAGCAGCCGGTCCAGCCTGCTGCCGCGCTCGGTGACGGTGACCGGCCGCCGGTTGTACGGCAGGGGCAGTTCGGGGACCTCGCCGTCGAACTGCCGTGCCCAGAAGTCGCTGTCGACCGCGTGATCCGCAGTGTGGAAGCGATCCTGCTCCCACTCCGCGAAGTCGGCGACCTGACGGCGCAACGGCTCGACAGTGATCGAACCGGTCAGCGCCTCGCGGTAGAACCGTTCGACGTCCTTGGACAGTGCGGGCAAAGTCATACCGTCCCAGGCGATGTGCTGGATCACGACGATGACGACGAGCCTGCGTGGATCGACGCGGACGAAGTCGAGCCGGAGGGACGATTCGTTGGACAGGTCGAACGTCTCGTGCGCGGCCGCCTCGACCTGCACGGCGAGTCGGCGCTCGGCCTCGCCCGCCTCGAACTCGGTCAGGTCGAGCTCGCGCACCCGGGGCGCGAGCTTCGGATGGATGTGCTGGTACGGGTTCCCGTGCTCGTCGTTGTGATAGGTGGTGCGTAGCACCTCGTGTCGCCGCACCAGCGCCAGAAAGGCTTGCCGCAGCGCGTCATCGACGACCTCACCGTCGAAGGTCAGCGCCAGGCACAGGTTGTACGCGGTGCTGTCCGGCGAAATCTGCTGGTGCGCCCACACATAGCGTTGCCCGAACGACATGGCCGCGCGGGACGGGTCCCGGCGCTGCGGCACGGTGGGCGTGCCCGCCAGCCCTGCCGCGGCGAGCCTGGCCCGCATCGCTTCCTGTAGGTCTTCCAGCGATCGCATCTACGTCAAACCAATCTCTCTCGAAATATCCGGTGCGGCAACAAATTCCGCGTTACACCAGGGCCGCCGAGGTGGGCAGGCCGATCTCGGCCAGCTCGAGCAGGATCCGCGCCACCTGCACGAGCCGGTCCGGCGCCGGCTCGGCGGCCAGCAGGCCCGCGCTGATCCGGCGTACCGTGCGGCCCTCGAGCACACCGGTGACGCCGAAGCCGTCCACGGCGAGCAGGCCACGGATCTGCCCGGTCAGCGTGGTGGCCAGGATGGAGTTGCCGCCGATATCGAAAAAGTCCGTTTCGACGCCTAGTTGGTCGAGGCCGAGCACCTGGGCGGTGATGTATTCGACAGCGGCCTCCACCTCGTTCGCCGGGGGCACATAGGCTGTGTGGGTGTCGGCGTCCGCGGCGAACAAGGCGGCGATCCTGGCTCGGTCGAGCTTGCCGTTGGCGGTGAGCGGGATATCGTCGAGCACCTCGATGACTTCGGGAATCATGTAGGTGGGCAACAGTTCCCGCAGCTGTGCGGTGATCTCGGCGGTCTCGACCGGCGCGTGCGCGGTCACTGCGGCGGCCAGCCTGCCGGAGTCGGTGATCAGTGCGACGGCTTCGCGCAGCGATGCGAGCCCGTTCAGCGCCGATTCGACCTCGCCGAGTTCGACCCGGTAGCCGCGAATCTTGACCTGGTGATCGGCGCGACCGAGGAAGTCGACGGTGCCGTCCGGTAGACAGCGCGCCAGATCGCCGGTGCGGTACCAGCGCACACCGTCGACCTCGACGAACCGGTCCGCCGTTCGCGCGGTGTCGCCCCGGTAGCCGTCGGCGACGCTCGCGCCGCCGATCCAGAGTTCGCCGAGCACCCAGTCGGGGCAGTCCTCGCGGCGTTCGTTGACCACCCGCAGTCGCACGTTGGCCAGCGGCGTGCCGTAGGGCACGTTGGTCCATTCGGCGGGGAAGTCGTCGGTGACCTCGCAGACGGTGGAATGGATCGCGGTCTCCGTGGTGCCGCCGAGGGCGACGAACCGCAGGCCGGGCACCAGCGCGCGGGCCCGTTGCGCGAGTGCGGTTTTCACCTTGTCGCCGCCGGTGAGCACGAGCCGCAGCGAGCGCAGTTGCTCGGGCGCGGCGAGATCGAGCAGCATGCCGACCAAGCCGGGCGCGCAGTTGAGCACGGTGACGCCGGCGTCCGCGATGAGCGCCGCCCACGCGGCGGCGTCCCGCTCGATCTCCGCGTCGACGCAGGCGAGCGCGCCGCCCAGCGACAGTGGCGCGAAGATGTCGTAGACCGACAGGTCGAAGCCCAACGCGGACAGGCCGATCAGGCGATCGTCCGCGCCGAGGCCGAAGTGCGTGCCGATCGCGTCGACGGTGTTGGCGGCGGCCCGGTGGCTGACCTCGACGCCCTTGGGCTCGCCGGTGGATCCCGAGGTGAAGAGCACGTAGGCGACCGCATCGGGGCTCGTGACCACCGGGCTGTCCAATGGCGTTGCGGCCAAGGCGTTATGGAGGGCGATACCGGTCACCGACTCGGGCAGCGCGTCCGAACCGTCGACCAGTGCTACGCGCGCGCCACCGCGGGCGAAGATCCGGTCACGCCGCGCGTTCGGCTGGTCGGTGCCGATCGGCAGGTAGGCCGCGCCCGCGGCGAGCACGCCGAGTACCGCCGGAATCTGCTTGTGCCCCTTCGGGATAACGACGGCCACGGTGTCGCCGGGCGCGACGCCCGCGTCCACCAGCGCGCGGGCGACCGCCAGCGCCTGCGCGGACAGTTCGCCGTAACCGCACGACCCACCGTCGCGCCAGCGCAGTGCCACCCGGTCCGGATGCTGTTGCGCGAGTGCGAAGAACGCGTCATGCAGGGTGCGCTTGCCCAGGTCGACAGTGCTGTCGTTCGCCGAATCACGGACCGCGCGCTGCGCTTCCGGCAGCGCGATGGTCAGCTCGGCGGACCAGTCGGCATCCGGCCGCACGAGTGCGGCCAGGGTGGCACGGAATTCGGCGAACATCGCCTCGACGACGCCCTCGGGCAGCGCGTCGCGGCGGATGTCCCAGTTCACCAGCAGACCGCCGGCCAGCTCGACCACCTGAGCGTCCAGATCGACCTGCGGTCCCTGCGAGAGGATCCAGACCGGCTCGCCGAAGACGCGAGTGACCCGCTCGGAGAACAGCTCTCCCAGATCTAGCCCCGAGGTGAAGACCACCGACGGCGTGACGGGCGCGCCGCGCAACCTGCCGAGATCGCGCAGTACATCAAGGCCCTCGTAGCCGGAGTGCGCGGCCGAGGTGTGCAGCTCACGCTGCAAACGCTTCGCCCTGGCCACCATCGACTCCGTCGTGCGCGCGTCGACATCGACCAGCACGGAGTTGGTGAAATCACCGACCACCCGGTCGATCTCGTCGTGCAGCGGCTCGCGGGCGAACAGCGGCAGGTTCAGCAGGAACCGTTGCTGGGCCGACCAGCGCGCGATGGCCTCGCTGAACACGGTGGCCAGCGCGACGGCGGGGGTTACCCCGTTGCCGTGCGCGTACTGCTGCAGCCGCGCCCTGTCGGCGGGATCGAACCAGTGGTGCAGCCGGATGCTGCGCGCCGGGTCCGGTCGCTCGTTCTCCGGCACCACCGGCAGCGACGGGATGTCGGGCAGCGTCGGCGCCTTCTGCTCCCACCACCGCGCGTCGGCCGAATTGTCCGGTGCGGTGCGCTCTTTGGCCGCGAGGTACTCGCGGAAGGTGAAGCCGAGAGGCTCGAGGGTGTCGTCGTCCGCTTCGTACAGCGTGGCCAGGTCGTCCAGGATGCGCCGGTAGCTCTGCGCGTCGGCGGCGACCATGTCGACGTCGAGATGCAGTCGGTGCGCGCCGTCCGGCAGCACCGTGACGGCGATGTCCACCACCTGTCCGGCCGCCACATCCATGCGCTGATGGCTCTTTTCCTGGCGGATGCGGCTCAGCTCGGCCTCGACGTCGGCCTCGGCCCGCGCGCTCAGGTCGAGCGTGTGGCACACCGGAACCAAGGGCTCCGGCAGGATCCGCTGCGTTCCGCTGTCCAGGAATTGGGCACGCAGCATCGCGTGCTGGCGCACCAGCCGGTCGGCCGCGCGGCGCATCCGATCCGCCCGCAGGCCACGGCCGTCGAACTCGACATAGAGGTGGGCCGCCACGCCGCCGAGTCGCTGATCCTGCCTGCGACCGACCCAATACGCGTGCTGCATTGTCGCCAGCGCGAATTCGTCATCGGCGGCACCGGTCTCGACGACCGGAACCGGCGCGGCCTCTTCGGCGAGCTGGCTTACGCCCAGCAATTCCGCCCACGCGGCGATCGTCGGGGACAGTGCGAGAGTGGAACTGCGCACCTCGTAGCCCTGCTTGCGCCACTTGGCCGCAAGGTGCATGAGCTTCATCGAGTGCATGCCCAGACTCACCAGATCGTCGTCGTAACCCACCGTTTCGGGTGCTACGCCGAGGTCTGCGGCCACCATGTCGCGCAGTTCAGTCTTGCCGAGCATCAGACTCCTCACCAGCCGAGAATCAAGCAAACAGGCTGCAAAGGCAAGCCTTACCTAACTTCAAAGCATCGTAACCTATGAAGGCCGCCCGGAGGCGGAGTGTGGTTTGCCTAACCTATTTTCAATGCGTGGTCATCGGCACATCGCCGGTTACCGCTCCGCCGTGGGCGAATTCGGTCAGCACTCCCGCCAAGCGGTCGACCCGGACGTCGATGTCCGCATCGCCCAAAACCGCAGAGTTGACATCGAATTGGGCGACCAGCGACGATCCGCCGTCCCTGGGCACGACCGCCGTCGTGACATCGACCGTGAAACGCACCGGCAGGTCGGGATGACCCGCGACACCGAACTCGGCGGTGAACTCCGCGAGCGGTGCCGGCGACCACGGTCCGCTGCCGAAACTCAACACGTCGAACCTGCCGAGATGATTGAGCCGCAGCTGACCACGGGCCGCGTGGGTGCGCTCGCGCAGTGGCGGCGAACCCACACCCGGTGTCCAGTCGTCGATCTCGGCCAGCGGAACCAGCACGGTCTCTTCCACGGTGAACCAGCCGACCTGACGGGTGTCGTCGTCGGCGGGGCGGCCGTGCGATTCTCTGGTCAGCGCGACCCGCCCCTCGGCGTCGGCGCTGTCGGCGAACGTGCGCACACAGGCGAGAATCAGGATGTCCTCCACCGAGATTCCGGTATCCGCGCACCGCGCGAGCAGCCGCTCGGTGCGTTCGGGCCCGAGTTCGAGCACGCGCTGGATCACCTTGGCCGCACGATCGGTGGCGGGATCGGTGTGCCTGCCGCCGAGCGCGGCACCGAGGATCGGTAACCGCGCGCTCGTCGCTGGGCCCGCGGCAGTTTCCCTGGCCGCCTCGTTCAGCGGAAGGTGGCCCTGTTCGAGCCTGCGGAGGTCGTCGACGAGGATCAGCCAGGACACGACGTCGACGGCGAGATGATGGATCGACAAGAGTAGGCGGCGCCGACCCGGTCCGCCGTCGAGCAACGTTGCCGCGAACATCCGGCCCGTCGCCGGATTCAGCCGGTCGACGGTCTCGGCCAGCCGGGCGGCGGCGTCGAGCGACGAGTCGGCGACCACCGTCAAATATGTTGCCGCGTTGGCGGATTCCTCGACGACCAGCACCGGGGTGTCGCCGACGTCGAGGCGGGAACGGAGTGTTGGGTGGGCGTACGCCAAGGCATCGAGCCGCTCGGCGATCAGCTCGACCGACGCGTCGTCGGGAAGCGTGATCACCTGGCTCTGCGCCAGGTAGCGGTAGTCGCCGTTGGCGATGATCTCGTGCGCGAGCGCGGTGAGCGCAAGGACGGTGCCCGCCGGGGTGTGCGCCGCCTCGGCCGTGCCCGCCGCTTCCGCGCTATCGAGCTTGCCCGCGAGATCCCGCAGATCCGCCGCGGCGACAACGTCTTTCGCGGTCACCCGATAGCCCGCGCCGCGCAGCCGGGACACCAGATCGATGATGCCGATGCTGTCGATGCCCAGATCGACCAGGCTGTCCAGCACGCTCACCGCGGCCGTGCGCCCCGCGCCGATCGCGGCGATCAACCCGAGCAAGGTCCGCTCGGTGTCCGTGGCGGGCGCCGTCACGACGGCGTCGGTGACCGGTGCGTGCAGCAGCGCGGTCGCGGCGTGCACATCGAGTTTGTCGTTGCGGTTCAACGGGATCTGGTCGACGTGCACGATCCTGGTCGGCACCAGGAATCGTGGCAGCCGCAGGGCCAGGTCCGCGCGGATCTCGGCGACCGAGCGCTCGGCAACGACCAAGGCGCCCAACCTGGTTCGGCCGTGCTCCACGAAAGCCAGTGCGGCGGCGTGCTCGACGCCGTCGAGCTCACGCAACACGACCGTCGCCTCGTCGGGCTCGACCCGATAGCCGTTGATCTTGACTTGGCTGTCGATGCGGCCCTCGTAGACCACCGTGCCCTCGGTGGTCCGGCGGACCAGATCACCAGTGCGGTAGCGCCTTCCGGCCACTCCGGCGACGAACGCCGCTGCGGTCGTCCCCGGCCTGCCGAGGTAGCCGAGCGCGAGTTGCGCGCCGGACAGGTACAGCTCGCCGTGGCCGCCCGGCGGTACTGGACGCAACCGGTGATCGAGCACCTCGGCGGACAGTCCGTCGAAGGTGCGCCCGATGGTGGGTGCCGCATGCTCGTGCACGTCGGCCATCAGCGCTTCGACGGTGGTTTCGGTCGGTCCGTAGAAGTTGATGACGCGGGTGGTCGGCAATCGGCGCAGTCGCGTCCAGGTGTCCTGGCTGATCGCCTCGCCCCCCAGCGCGAGCACCAGTAGCGGGCAGTACTCCCCTGCGTGCTCGGCGGATTCGGTAAACAGTCCGGCGGCGATCAACCGGCACAACATCGAGGGTGAAGTATCGAAGATATCGATCCGCTGCTGCTCGATGGCCGCGACGATCTGCTCGGCGTCGGTGCGCACCTTGTCGCCGAGCAGAACGACCGCATGCCCGCTGAGCAGGGCGACGGTCGGCTGCCAGGCGGCGTCGAAGCCGGTCGACCAGCCGTGGCCGATCCGCAGTTGCCGCCCGGTCCGCGCACTGAGCGGCGCGAAGATCCGGCGCTCGTGGTTCGACCAGTGATTCAGCAGCGCGCCGTCCGGCACCACCACGCCCTTGGGGCGACCTGTGGTGCCGGAGGTGAACACGACGTAGCAGGGTGAGTTCCGATTCGGCTGCGAGACAGGGTTGTTCGCGGCCGGTGCGCCGGGCTCGCCGAGCACACGCAGCCCGCCGTCCTGGTCCGGCACGGCATGGGTGACCTCGCGGCCCTGCTCACGCACCAGACTAAGCGTCTCGGCGAGCGATTCGACGCCGAGCACGACGCCGACGTTCGCAACCTCGAACATGTAGGCCAGCCGATCGGCGGGCGTCGCCGGATCCACCTGCACGCACAGCGCACCGGCCAGGCCGATCGCGAACGGCGCGTGCAGCACTCGGCGATCACGGGGCAGCACCACCGCCACCGCATCGCCGAGCCGAACGCCCGCGGCGCGCAGATTCGCCGCCAATGCCGTTACGGCCGCGCCGAACTCGGCGAAGGACTGCTCCCCCATCGAGTCGATCACAGCGGCCTGCGCGCCTGCCCGCGCAGCGGCGGCGAGCAAAGCCTCGGGCACCGAGGCGTCGGCCACCGGCGGCTGCGGTGCGGCGGCCAGCACGGCGGGTTCGTCGTCGAGCAGCAGATCGATATCGCAGCCGCGCTCGGCCTCGATCATGCGGCGCATGACCGCAAGTAACCTGCGCGCCAACTGATCCGGATCGAATCGATCCACCAGGTCCGGGCGGATCTCCACCCGGGTGATGAGCCGCTGCTGCTCCACCACCGGCACCACCGCGATCGGATAGTGGCTCGGCGAGTCGATCCGGCGCGGCACCATGGTGGCCCCGCCGGCCAACTGCATCGAAGTGGTGATCTCCCCGAGTGGCGTGTTCTCGAAGACCAGCAGGGTGTCGAAGAGTTGTCCGGCGTCCGCGTGCTTGGTGATCTCGGCGATGCCCAGGTATTCGTGCGCTCGTAGCTGTGCCACCGTGCGTTGCAGTTCCGCGCCGATCGTCGCGGGCGGCCGTTCGTCCATCCGCACCCGGACCGGGATGGTCGTGACCAGCGCGCCGACCAGTCGATCGGCGTGCGGCAGCGAGGCATCGCGCCCGGATGTGGTCTGCCCGAAGACCACGTCGTCGCGGCCGGTCAACCCGGAAAGCACCCGGGCCCAGGCCATTTGGCAGACAGTGTTCAAGGTTATGCCACGGGAACGGGCCCAGCTGGTGACCAATTCGGTTTCCGCACGGTCGAATTCGGCCGTGCCGAGCACCGGGATATCGGCCGGCGCGGGCGGTGCGAGCATCGGCATCGGCGCCAATCCGGCCAGCGCCGCGGTCCAGGCCGCGATCGAGGCGGCGGTGTCACGGGTGGCCAGCCAGGCCGCGTGCTCGCGCAGCGGTGGTGCCGGGGGCAGGGCCGATCCCGCGCCGCCGTACAGCGCGATCAGGTCGGCGAAGATCAGCGGGATGGACCAGCCGTCGACCACGATGTGGTGTGCGGTGCAGATCAATTCGTAGGCGTGCTCGCCGACCCGCGCCGCCGTCACCCGGAACAGCGGGCCGTTGTCCAGGTCGATGCGCAGGCGCCCCTCGTCCCAGTAGAGCTGCTGAGCCGCGGCTTCCGGATCGTCGGCGTCGCGCAGATCGACCTCGCGCCAGCCGATCCGGCCCGCCGAGGTGATGACGAGCACCGGATGCGGCAGGCCGTCGGTCAGTACCGCCGCGCCCAAGTGCGGATACCGTTGCAGCACTTCGTCGAACGCCGCACGCAAGCCGGGCAGATCGCCCAGGTTGTCGATCCGGGCGGCGAAGGTCACCAGGTACGGATCGACGTCGCCCGACATGGTGCTGACCGAGTAGAGCCCACGCTGCAGCGGCGACAGCGCGACGACGTCGAGGATCTCGGTGGTCACCGCGCGCCGAACTTGTTGCCGAGCGCGGCCAGCGCCGCCGGATCCAGGCCAGAGGCGCTCATCGGCGCCGCGGCCGGGGCGGGCGCAGCCGCGAGGGGCGTACCCTCGGCCAGCTGCGTGGCGAGTTCGTGGACTGCGGGGAAGGCGAACACCGTTTGCACGTCCAGCACGTAACCCTGTTCGGCGAGGTCGGTGACCAGGCGCAGCGCGGCGATCGAGTCACCGCCGAGGGAGAAGAAGGTGTCCTCGCGGCCCACCTCGTCGTCCTCGTCGAGTTCGAGCACCTGCCGGATCGCCGCCGCGACAACGCGTTCCGCATCGGTGCGCGGTTCGCCGCCGAGCCCGGGGCCGCCCAGTGCACCGCCCGCCGCCCCGGCCTGGGTGAACAGCACCGGGCCGGTGGGTTCGCCGGTCCCGGCGGCCCATGCCGTGCAACGGCTTTCGAGGTGCGTGGCGAGTTCGTCGAGGGCATGCCGGCCGGACAGGGCCGGGAAGTCGAGGGTGACGAGCGCACCGTCGGCGTCGATCGCGACATCCACCACCAGGTCGACCCCGTACGGGCGCGCGGTCCGCCTGCTCAGTTCACGCACTGTGTATTCGGGCGTGCTGAGCACCAGCGGTCCGCCGTCGCGCACGCCGACCAGCACCTGGAAAAGCCCGCCGGTCACCACCGCGGCGGTGCCCTTCAGCTGATGGGTGAGCCGTTCGATCCGGGTTCGCGCGTTGGCGCGAGCCTCGGTGAGGCAGGTCACGGTGGCGGCGATGAGTTCACGGGGCGTGCCGCTCCGTACCGAATCCAGCCGCAGCACCAGCTGATTGGCGATATTGCCGAGGAGCGCGCCCGGCTCGGCCGTCGCCCGCACGGGCTCGACCAGACCCACCGGGACGTCCTCGCCGAGGCCCGCCTCGCTCAGCACTCGCGCGAGCAGCGCCACGAAAGTGGCGCCCGGGTCGCCGCCGTCGAGCAAGGCGTCGAGCGTGCAACGAGTTATGCGGACGACCCGGCGCGGTCCCTCCGCGCCGGGCTCGTCGTCGAGCACGGGGACCGCGCGTTCGGGCAGTTGCGCCAGCCGCGCCGTCCAATAGGCCAGGGCCGGGTCGTCGCCCGCACCCAGCTCCTTCAGCTGTGCGGCGACCAGACTGCGGTACTGCGCGGCGGCGGGCTCGGCCTGGCCGTGCTCATAGGCCGCGAACAGCCCGGTGGCCAGCTGATCGAGCGTGCGGTCGTCGGCCGCGACCGGATGCACGGTGATCGAGACGACCGCACGGCCCGGCAGTGCGTAGCGCCGGATCCGGATCGGGATCTCGCGCACCAGATCGAAGCGATGCACGGCGTCGGACCGCAACGCGGACTCCAGTGCGGCACTGTCGATCCGGGCCGTTTCGAGCACGGCATCCGGCACCGCGACAACGCGCTGATAAGGCACCCGACGGTCGTCCGGGAAGACGGTCCGCAGGATCTCGTGCTCGGTGAGCAGCGCGATGGCCGCCTGCTCGAACGCCTCGTCGTCGAGTTCCCCGGAAACCTCCAGCGCGAGGAACAGATTCGCCGCGGCGGTGCGCCGCAGGCGTTCCGGCAGCAACACGGCCTGCTGCGCGAGCGACAGCGGCGTGCCGCGGTCACCGGCGGTGGTGGCTCCGTTCACGTTTCGCACAGGCGAAGCTGACATTTGCGATCCTTCCGGGTACCGAGCCAACCGCACGAGGCGCTGCTTCGGCATAGCTACCGATCAAACAAATCGGGGTGGATGGCAACAGCCATCCACCCCCGTAGTCAGGTTAGCCTAACCTAAATCATTCGAACAGACCAGCCCGCCTACTTGTTCAGCGCGGCCAACGTCGGATCCAACTTCTCGAGCACATACGGCACCGACAGCGGGGTCGGGATGTTGATGGCGCTGATCGTCGTCACGTCGACGAAGGCGATCCCGTTGTTGCGCACCGACGGCAGCTCGTCGTAGCCGGGGAGTCGCTTGAACTTCTCCTCGAAGGCGGGGATCGCGCCGCAGACCAGCAGGTCGGAGGTCAAGTCGCCCAACCGTTCCGGCGACAGCGCGAGTCGGCCGCCGGTCGGCGCCTCGGCCGCGATCTTCGCCGGGATGGCCATGCCGAGCCGGTTGAACAGCGCGGCCGAGCCGTCCTTGGGATCGGCCAGCACCATCAACTGCGCGGGACCGGTCAGCATGCAGGTGAGGAAGGTCTTGCCACGCAGGCCCGGATAGCGGTGCGCCACCTCGTCGATGCGGCCGTTGACATTCGCGACCAGCTTGTCCGCCTCGGCCTCCTTGTGCAGCACCTTGCCGAGCGTGACGAGCTGATCCGACCACTGATCGATCTGCGCGTTGGGCGTCACCGGACCGATGGTCGGCGCGAGCTTGGCCAGCTTCTCGTACATCGCCTTGTCGACCATGAAGCCGGGCACCAGGATCAGGTCCGGTTCCAGCGCGGCGATCTGCTCGACCACATCGGCGCCCATCTTCAGCACCTTGGCGTCGTTCAGCGAGTCCGGCACCCACGGCACCTTCGATTTCGCGCCTTGGGAAACGTTGTCGGCGTAGCCCACCGGCGTCACGCCCAGCGCGAGCGTGGCGTCGAGCCACTGATTGCCCAGCGTGACAATCCGTTTCGGGGTGCCGGTGACCGAGGTCTGCCCCATCGAGTGGGTGATGGTGACATCACCGGACCCGCCGCCGCTGCTGTCGTCGGATCCACAGGCGGCGGAGGTGAGCAACAGGCCCACCGCCAGCACCGCGAAAGCCCGGCCGACCATGCCACGACCCCATCCCGCCGTTCTTCGGCCCAGCTGCATTTCCGTTACTCCTTGTATCGCGGATCGCACCTGGTCAGGGCGATCCTCACCGCAAAAGTCAAGGCTGAGCAAATACCAGCCAGCCCTCGTCGGTCCAGGACGCACGATCACCGGTGCGCACCAACCAGCCCGGCGCGAACGGGTCGGCCAGGAACGGTCCCGCCGCCGCGCCGCCCTCCCGGCCGACGGCCGCGCCGCCGATGAAGACCTCGCCGAGCACGCCGGGACGAACCGGCCCGCCCCGTTCGTCCAGCACCAGCACCCGCGCGCCGGGAATCGGCCGGACCCGCCCGCTACCGTCCAACGGGCCGCGGGCGACCGCGCCGACGTACTCCGGTGACGCGTAGGCGATGGTGGCCACCGCGCCCGGCGAGACCGCCGCGAGCAACGCGGGAAGTGTTGGCGCAGTGTCGATTCCGGTGATATCCCAGCGGCACACGGTGGTGGCAGGCTGATCGGCCCGCGCGATCTCGGCGGCGATGGCCGCCTCGGTGACCACATGGGTCACCGCGAATTCCGTGATCAGCGCGACCAATTCGGCGGCATCGGCACACTGCGACTCGGTGGCGACGATCAGCATCGCGCCGTCGGCGAGTGCGGCGAACAGCTCGACGGCCGCACGCACGTCCAGATGTCGCATCGCGAGCAGCCGCACGTCGGCCGCCCGGTACGCCGGATCGGCGCGCCCGCACCGGCGATCCCCGGCGACCGCGCGACGATCCGCGACCGCCACCGCCAGCGCTGCGGCATCGGGCAGCACTAAATCGTGTGCGGCACAACTGGATTCCGGCGAGGTGCAGATCAGCGTCGTGACAAGCCGGACCAACCGGCCGGCCGTATCGATCGTCGGTGCCACCTCGTCGGGCCGCCCGGCGGCCAACCGCGCGAACACGTCACCGTAGGTGAGCACCTTCGCGCCGTAACGGACGGCCGTGCGGGCACCGGGAAAGCCGTGACCGCGGCGGATGACCTCGGCCAGGTCGGGCACCTCGTCGAGTTCCACGCCGGTGGACCACTCGCCGAGCACCCGCTCGCGTTCGGCGGCGGTCAATTCCGCAGGCACCACCACGGGTGTCGCCTCGATCAGCGCGGCGAGACCGGCCACCGTCGGATTGTCGATGAGCACACGCACGTCGATCTCGATGCCGAACTCGGCACGCAACCGCGGCACCAGTCGATTGGCCAGCAGCGAATGCCCGCCGAGATCGAAGAACGAGTCGTCGGCGCCGACCCGATCCAGGCCGAAGATCTCCTGGTACAGCTCGACGAGCCGAATCTCGGTGGCAGTGCCGGGCTCTCGATAACCATGCGCGACCCGGACCGGCTCGGGCAACGCGTCCCGGTCGAGCTTGCCGTGCTTGGTCAGCGGGATCTCGTCGATCAGGGTGAACGCCGAGGGCACCATGTACTCGGGCAGGCTCGCGACCAGGTGGGTACGCACCTGCTCGAGGTCGAGACCATCCGCCGCGGCGACCACGTAGGCGGCGAGCATCGTGCCGATGGATCGATCGGCCACCGCGACCACCGCGCAGTGGCCGACGCCGGGATGCGCCGCGATGGTGGCCTCGACCTCGGCGAGCTCGATGCGGAAGCCGCGCACCTTCACCTGCGCGTCGGCGCGGCCGACGAATTCGAGCACCCCGTCGGCGGCGCGACGCGCCAAATCGCCTGTGCGATACAGCCGCTGGCCGGGCAGGAACGGATCGGCGACGAAGCGTTCCGCGGTCAGGTCGGATCGGTGCAGATAGCCGCGGGCCAATTGCGCTCCCCCGAGGTAGATTTCGCCGACGACACCGTGCGGGACCAACTGCAGCCGGTCGTCGAGCAGGTAGCAGTACACGTTGCGGTTCGGCACGCCGATCGGCACGATCCGGGTGCCCTGCGGGCCGTCGACCGGCAGGTGCGTCGCGGAAACCACAGCCTCGGTCGGCCCGTAGTGGTTGCGCAGTTCGGCGTCGAAGACACCGGCGAACCGGTCGGCCACCTCACCGAGCAAGGCCTCGCCGCCGACCGGAACATGGCGCAGCGCACGCCATTCGCTCACTTCGGGCAGCAGCAGGAAGGTGCTCAGGGTCGACGGGACCATATGCAGCACAGTGATGCCGTAGCGGGCGATCAGATCGGCGACGTACGGGATGTCGCGGAACGCGGCGGGCTTCGGAATCACCAGGCACGCACCGACAGTCAGCGTGACGAAGATGTCGAGCAGTGAGGCGTCGAAGCTGACCGGGGACGATTGCAACAGCCGATCCTCGGCGGTGATCCCCCACTCCGCGCCGAAGCCGACCAAGTGCTCCGCGATCGCCGCATGCGAAACCGCTACGCCCTTGGCCTTTCCGGTCGATCCCGAGGTATAGATGAGGTAGGCGAGGTTGCCGGGACGCAGCGGGCGCACCAACTCCGCGCCGGTCGGATCGTGATCGGGCAACCCGGCCGCGGCCTCTTCCGCCGCCATGAGTTCGACCATGCCGAATACCAACCGGGGACCGGCATCCCGGTAGAACTCCTCGATGCGATCGTCCGGATCGGCCGGATCGATCGGCAGGTAGGCCCCGCCGGACTTGAGCACCGCGAGTACCGCGACGACGAACTCGACCGAGTTGCCCAGCCGCAGCGCGACCACGTCCTCGCTGCCGACGCCCTGACTGATCAGCCAGTGCGCCAACCGATTCGCGCGCCGATTGAGCTGGTCGTAGGTCAGCGACACCGCCGCGGTGTGCTCGTGGCGCGGGGCAACCACCGCCTGCGCGGCCGGAGCGGCCGAAACGGTGCGCTCGAACAGCGCGACCACGGTACTCGGTGGGGTGACGATCAGTTCGCCGTGCGACTGGGCCAGCAGCCGCGAACGATCTTGCGCGCCAAAGATATCGAGGTCGCCGACCCGCTCTTCCGGTGCGCTCAGCGCGCTGTCGAGCAGCCGAACATAGTGCGCGAGCAACTGTTCGACGAGTTCGTGTTCGATTTCGCCGGCCCAGTATTCGGCCTCGAGATGGACACCGTGCGCGTCGAAGACGGTGGTGACACGCAGCGGGACCTGAGGCTCTGTGCGACCGAGGTCGAGTCCGGTGGCGGTGACGCCGTCGAACTCGAAACCGCGCGGCGCCTCGCGGACGCCGAAACCGACCCGCACCAGCTGTTCCAGCCCGTCCCTGCCGTTGCCGCGGCCCGGGTTGATCTCGCGGATCACCCGATCGATGCCGACGTCCTGATGCGCGAACGCCGCGGCGCAGGTGTCGCGCACGCTCGCCGCGAAGCCGGCGAAGGTGTCCTCGGGACGGACCGCCGCCCGCAACAGCACGGTGTTGCCGAAATAGCCGATGACCGACACCGCGTCCTCGCCGCGGGTCGAAACCGGCACCGAGACAAGGAAATCCGTGGCTGCCGTGTAGCGATTGATCACCGCGTGGAAAGCGGCGAGCCCCACCGCGAACGGCGTCGAGTCGGCATCGCCGGCGAACGCGTACACCCGGCCGATCAGCTCAGCGGAGATCGGCAGCACGCAGCGCCCGGTCCGGCGAGCCTCGGTGTCCGCGGCGATCGGCTTGCCCGGCAGCTCGAGCGACTCCGGCAGCGGACGCAGCGTGCGGCGCCAGTACTCGACCGCGGCGTTATCGGGTTCGGCCGACTTCGCGTCGTTGCCGAGCTCCGCGACCTCGACGAACTGAGTGGCGCGCTCCGACGGCGCAACACCGTTGTACGCGGCGTTCAACTCCGCGCGCAGCACACTCCACGAATCGTCGTCCCAGCAGATCGTGTGCGCGACCAGAATGACGACTACGTCGTCGGGTCCGGTACGCACCAGGGTGAATCGCAGCGGCGCCTCGTCGGCCAGCGCGAACGGGCGGCCGAACTCGCGGCGCGCCAGCACTTCCAGCCGCCGGGCCCGGCTCGGTTCCGCCAATTCGGACAGATCGTGTTCTTGCCACGACGGCTGCACGTCCGGCCGGGCGAGCTGGAACGGCTCCCCGTCCGCGCCCAATCCGTAAGTGGTGCACAGAATGTCGTGCCTGGCCACGACGGTGTCGACTGCGGCACGCAATCGCGGCACGTCCAACGGCCCGGTCAGGCGGTACGCGACGCAGATATTGAGCGTGGTGTCCTCGGGATCCCGGGTCTGCAAGAACCAAGCGCGACGCTGAGCGGCCGACAGCGGATACCGCTCAGCGTTGATGTTTTCGTTCGGTGGCAGAGCGGATCGGCTGTCCCGCAGGCGATGCTGGGGAGTAGCAATAGTCGACATGATTCCTCAACCCCCCGGTTGAACGTTGCTTCCGGTCCGCACGCGTAACCGCGCGTACCCCCCGGCAACCGTCAGCCGCGCACCGACTCTGGCGCGGCTGTGAGATAGCCACCGCGCCTGAAGAATTCGGCACCGTCGTGTTCGACCCCGTCCGCCGTGCGAATCCGGGTGAGCACCAGGGCGTGGTTGTGCCCGCGCACCGGATCCGGCCCGCACACCACGGCACCGCCACCCTCCTGCACCACGACGCGACCCGCGGTGCCGCCGTAGCGAGCCGAGGAAACCGACGCGGCGAGCACCTCGATCCGTTCACCGCGATAGCCGGCGTACGCCCGCGGGTACGGCTCGGACAACGCGCGCACGAAACGCTCCAGATCGACTGCGCCCCAGCGCCAATCGATCTCGCTGTCCCGGTCGGCACGCTTGTGGAAGTAGGTGCGTTCGGCTTTGTCCTGTGGCCGCCAGACCGCATTCCCGGACTCCAGCAGGCGCAGCGCCTCGTGCACCGCGCCGGGAATCAGGTCCATCCCGGCGAGCACCAACTCGGTTCCGGTGGCGCCCGGCGGAATGGGCAGCGCACGCTGCACCAGGATGTCACCGGCGTCCAGTTGCTCGTCCATCCGGTGCACGGTGAGCCCGAATTCGGACTCGCCGCTGATCAGCGCCCACAGCACCGGCGAGAAACCGGTGAACTTCGGCAGCAGCGAATCGTGCAGATTGAGCGTGCCGTACGGCGGCAGGGCATAGAGCTCGGCGGGCATCCAGGTGTACCAGCTGTTCACCACGATGACGTCCGGCTCGGCCCGCTTGACCAGATCGATCGTCGCGGCGTCGGCCCGCTCGGTCAGATGCACCGGGATCCCGTGGTCGCGAGCGAGCTCCTCCACCGAATCCGACCAGATCGCTTTGTAGGACTGCGCGCTGGCCGGGTGGGTGACCGCGAGCACCACCTCGTGCTCCGAATCGAGCAGCGCCTGCAGGGTTTTGCGGCCCCAGGTCTGGAAGCCGAACGACACGATGCGCATTAATCGAACCTCATCCTCGAATCTAAGTAAGGCTAGCCTAGCCTATTGGTTGCTCGCTGTGTTGTGGCGTGCGCGATCGGCCGGGACGGCGGCAGCGCCGAGGCGAGCACCCGATCCGACAGTTCGCCCAGGCAACTGAGGTTCGGGAAGCCGGGCCCCTGCGCGAGGCCGGCGAGATTGGGCAGGTAGAGCTTCGTATCCAGACCGGCGATCGCGAGATCGTGCCCGATCGACGCCTCGATCCGCGCCTGGGTGATCGGCCCGCCGACGGCGAGCTCGACCAGATCCGCGGCGTCGGTGTCGAACAACTCGAGGAACCACAGCGGTTGCCCGCCGGTTGCGTCGACCACGAGATCGAAGGTGTGCACCTGATCGGGACGCAGCTCGTTGCGCAGCGTGAGCGCGACGCCCTCGCCCTGCTCGGCCATCCGGACCACCCGCCCCTGCAGGTGGTGAACTCGGCTGTCGCCCAACAGGTTTTCCTGCACGCGCACCGAGAAAACGCCACGGTCGGTCCGCCGGACGACGTCGCGCCGCTCCTGGATGCTCAGCGCACGCCACTTGGCCGGATCGCTGTACATGGAGTTCTCGAAGTAGCTTTCGCCGCGGGTGTAGATGGTCGCGGCGGGTGAGATCACCGACACCGTGAGCACGTCGTGGCGGACCAGTTCGTCCATCGCCGAACCAGCGGTCTCGCCGCCGCCGATCACCGCGGCCCGCGACGAGGCGGGCAGGCTGCGCTTGCCGACGAGATCCCAGAAGTCCGCGATGCTCAGCACTTTCGGATGGTCGGCGAGCGCACGTCGCGAGTGCCCGGGACCGGTGATCATCAACCGGTCGGCCTCGACCACACTGACCGCGCCGTCGGCGGCGGCCACCGAGACCGCCCAGCCGTCGGCGGTCGGCGAGATCGTGCGGACCGAGCCGAGCACCAGCTCGAGGTCGGTCCGGCGCGCAACCCACTGCAGGTATTTGGCCCAGACGTGATGGTGCGGACTCGGGCGGCCACGGTCCACCCATTCCGCATAGGTGCCGCGCCCGACCAGGAACGAGGTCCAGCTGAACGCCATCATGGCCTCGTTGATCGCATGGTTGTGACCGCGCGCCCAGGTCGAGTGATACGGGAAGCCGACATCCTTCTCCGGACTGGTGCCGAGCCGGTGCTGACCGTCGGTCCAGCCGCCGCTGGGCAGCCAATTGCCGCCCACCGCTTGCGATTCCACGACGATGACCTGCGGTGCCGGTAAGCCGAGCGTCCGCAGCACGTGCGCTTTCGCCGCAACGGCCATCGCTTTCGGGCCAGCACCGACCACGAGAAGTCTGTCCACCGGATCTCCTATCTGTGATTCCAGCCACCTCGCAGCTATCGATCGAGCCGTTAGCTGCGACGACAGTCGGCGGTGTCGATCGACCCGCGACGTCGGGCGGGTGGCCCGCCCATGTATGCATAGGCTTACCTTATATTGATGGGCAGTGCCAGCCTTGTGGCGAAGACCCCAGGCGCCGCACCACCACGCCCCAAAGGAATGGAAATACACATGATCAAGCGCAAAGCCCACGCGGCTACCGCAGCAATCGCCCTTACCGCCGCCGCTTTCGGCGTCTTCGGCACGGTGGTCACCGCCGCTTCCGCAACCGCGGCGCCGTCCATCGTGCGCACCGCCGCTCCGTCGGCCGGCGAGCTGCAGTCCAAGCTGTCCCTGGTGTTGAACTCCGGGGCGTCGCGCTCCGCCCGCGCGGCCGAACTCGAGGGCGGCGAAGCCGACCTCGCGGTCATCGAACGGATCGGCGGCGTCATGGGCAGCGTGCCCGGCCTGACCTGGAACGTGCAGAACGCGAGCGCGGCAGGCGACACCCTGAACGCCGACCTGATGGTCACCGTCCCCGGCTACGGCACCTTCCCGCCGATCCAGATCGCGTGGCGGCAGCTCAACGGCACCTGGAAGCTGACCAGCGAGTCCGTCGACACCATCGCCTACTACGCCGGGCAGCAGCGCTGATCGCTTATGCCGCAACGACATCGGGCTCCGTGCGTGGCACGGAGCCCGTTTCGCCGGGCTACCGCGCGACTTTCTACTTTACTTAGGCTAGCCTTATTCGCATGGGTAAAGGAGCCAATGGCCTCATCCTGAAGGCGTGGCGGGCCGACGACTACAGCTTCCGGGTCACCTCGACCGAGAGCATCACCGACAAATACCAGCGCATCGGCTTCACCGCCGACGGCTTGCTGGCGGCGCACCCCGTGCACCCCACGCAGTGGATCAGGCTGTGGGTCCCCGAGGCCGAGAGCGACAAGCTCTACCAGCGCGGCTACACGCTGGTCGATCAGGATCCCGAGAACGACCACTTCTACATCGAATTCGCGCTGCACGGCGGACCGGCCAGCACATGGGCGCAGCGGGCGCAGGTCGGCGACGAGATCGAAGCCTGCGTGCTCGGCTCGGATTTCACCATGCCGGAGACGGCCCCGAGCGAATACGTCGTGTTCGGCGATACCGCCTCGCTGCCCGCGGTCAACTCGCTGCTCGACGCGATCGGCGACACCCCGGCGCGGGTCTGGCTGGAATGGCAGTACGAATCTGACACCACGCTGCCGGTGCGCAACAAACCGCACCACCAGGTGACCTGGGTGCAGCGCATCGATGACGGCAGATTGCTGCGTGAGCAGGCACACGAGATCTCGTGCGCGAAGGATGCTTACGGCTGGGTCGCCTGCGACGGCCACACCACGCGTTCTATCGTGAAGACTCTCAAGAGCACCCACGAGCTGCCCAAAACGGCGATCAAGGCCCGCGCCTACTGGAAGTAGCGCGCCGGTCAGCCGATCGGCGGGGTCCGGGTTCATCCCAGAGGATGACCTGATCACGACCTACTGTCGACGCGCGATGACACCCTCGTCCGCCAGGCTTGTACTCGTACTCGAGGCCGGTCGCGCAATACCGGCGCGGCCCGGTGCCGGAGTGGGAGGTCAACTGGCATGTCGATCCTGGATGCGGTACTCGGGTTTGCCGTGCTCGCCTTCGCGGTGACGGCGGTGGCCGCGCCGTCTATCGCGCTGCGCGTCGCGGCCATCGCGGTGCCCGCGTTGCTCGCGGGGTGCGTGGCGCAGTGGCTGATCGAGGGGTTCTACTGGCAGTTCGCGCCGACGTATCTGCTGCTGGGCGCGGCGACCGGACTCGTTGTCCGGCAGTGGAAATCGCGCGGCGGCGGGTGGACGACGCTCGCCAGGGTCGGGGTCGGACTCCTGCTGGTGCCTGCCGCTCTTGCCTGGGCGCTGGTGCCCGTGCCCAACCTGCCTCGGCCGAGTGGGTCCTACGCCGTGGGTACCGAGGTCCTTCGGCTGGTCGATTCGAATCGGCCGGAGCCCGCCACGGATGCGCCGAACGACCACCGCAATGTCGTTGTGCAGGCGTGGTATCCGGCCGACCCGGCGGCGCACGGAAAGCGGTCCGCCTATCTCGACGGCCACGGTCAGCTGCCGGAGCGGGTCACGGTACTGCCCAGCTTCATGATGCGTGGGTATGACCGCATCGATACGCACGCCCTGCTCGACGTGCCGGTCAACGCCGACCGGACCCGCTGGCCGGTGGTGCTGTTCTCCCCCGGATATGGTGCGCCGCGCGCCTTCTATACCGGGCTGGTCGCCGACCTGGCCAGTCGCGGGTTCGTCGTACTCGCTGTCGATCATCCTTACGAGGCGGCGGTCACCGAGCTCGCCGACGGAACCATCGCGACACCGCACGAGCACTTTCTCGACGACGATCCGGACCAAACCCGTTACATGAGCGGACAACTCGATGTGCGCACCGCCGACCTGCGTTTCGTGGTCGATCAGCTCGAGCGCCCGGAAATCATGGGCCCCAGGCTGTTCGGACACCTCGACACCGAACATGTAGCCGCCATCGGGCATTCGTTCGGCGGGGCGACCGCGGCCGCCGCGCTCGCGACCGATCCGCGGCTCAAAGCGGCGGCTAACATCGACGGCACGCTGTACGGCACGCTGCCGCAACAGTCGTTGACGAGGCCGTTCCTCCTGCTGGAAAGCGATCACGAGGAAACCGGCCACGGCGCAGCGTATCTGGACGGCAATCGCGCGCTGCTCGACCGGCTACAGGCGGGGGGCTTCCGCTACGAGATCGCCGAGGCCAACCACTACAGCTTCACCGACGCACCGCGGTTCTTCGCCGATCCGGCCAGATTCCTGATGGCCCACGTGATGGGCGGCGCCAGGGGACCCCGGCAAACACAGCGGGCCACCAACGACATACTGACCGCGTTCCTGCGCGAGCCGTTCGGTGGCGGTCGAGGTGATGTCGCGGCGGCCGCCGCGCGCTACCGGGACATCGACGGCGGGCCGGTGCGCTAGGCCTGCTCGCGACGATCGACGCCGCGAGCAGGCCCGGGGGGTGTTTCGGTCAGACCGCGACCGGCTCCAGCCGCCAGCCCGTCGCCCGGGAGCGCTCGTTCCAGAAGTCGGCGTAGCGCCCCTCCGCCGCCAAAAGCTCGGCGTGTGTACCGCGTTCGACGATCCGGCCGCCATCCAGGAACAGGATCTGGTCGGCGTGCGCGATGGTCGCGAGCCGATGCGCGACGACGATGACCGTCTTGTCCCTGGTCAGCTGATGCACACCGCGCACCACCACCGCTTCGCTGTGCGGGTCGAGCGCGCTGGTCGCCTCGTCGAGCAGCACGATCGGCGCGTCCTT
The DNA here is from genome assembly GCF_042727395.1 of Nocardia sp. NPDC060255. Lineage (NCBI taxonomy): Bacteria > Bacillati > Actinomycetota > Actinomycetes > Mycobacteriales > Nocardiaceae > Nocardia > Nocardia sp. NPDC060255. Next base: position 184,954 of record NZ_JBHXAU010000016.1, read on the forward strand.
GAGCAGCGCGCGAGCGATCGAAACCCGTTGCCGCTCACCGCCGGAGAGCGAGACACCGCCCTCGCCGACGGCGGCGTCGAGACCGTCGGGCAGCCGCTCGACGATCTCGTCGACCCTGGCCGCCGTGGCCGCGCGCCACACCTCGTCGTCGGTGGCCGTCGGCTTGCCGATCCGAATGTTGTCCGCCACCGAACGATTGAACAGATAGACGTTCTGGAAGACCAGCGACAGCTGATCCAGCAGCGTGTCCGAGGGCTGATCGCGGACATCGTGCTCGCCGACGAGCACCCGGCCCGCGTCGACGTCGTAGAAGCGCGCGGCGAGCCGCAGCAGCGTGGTCTTGCCCGATCCGCTCGGTCCGACGATCGCGGTGGTCGTGCCGGCCGGCACGCGGAACGTCAGGTCGGCGAGCACCGGCTCACCCGGGCGGTAGCCGAAACTGACGTTGTCGAACTCGACCGCGGGAAGACCCGGTGTGACATCGGTTTTCGCCTCGGGCAGCACCGACTCGACGAACAGCTCGGTGACCCGATCGACGGCGCCCGCCGCCGCGCGCAGGCCATTGGCGAGCTGGGCGGCCTGATTCAGCGGCTCGATGAAACGGGAGCTGACGGCGATCAGCGCGATCGCGGCGGCGGCCGAGATCGCGCCGCCGGTGAATCGGCCGACCACGACATAGCAGAGCACCAAGAAGACCGCCTGCACGAACAGCGAGAACACGATCAGACCCGGCACCGCGGTGAACACCATCCGGGTGACCGCCGAACGCTGCCGGTGCAGTGCGGCGTCGAGGGCACGGTTGCCTGCCCCGACCGCGCCGAACGCCCGCAGCACCGGCTGGGCCTGCGCGAATTCGACCACCCGGGCGTCGGCTTCGGCCGCCGCGGCGTGCACCCGCTCGTCCGACCCGGTGTAGGCCCGGTTGGCCAGGTTGTTCACCACGACTAGCACGGGTGCCGCGAGCAGCATGGCCAGCGAGATGCGCCAGTCGATGAGCAGCATGCCCACCGCGACGCCGAGTGGCACCACAACGCTGTTGAGCACCTTGGCGAGCAGATACGCGACGGTGCCCTGTATTTCGCGCACGTTCTCGACGGCGATCCTGGATAGCTTTCCGGCGCTGGCGGTTTCGAACCAGCCGAGCGGCAGCGCGTTGAGGTGATCACCGATCCTGGTCTGCAACCGAAGCTGCATGCCCACCGCGATGCGCAGGCCGAGAACCGCTTGCAGATAACCGAATATCGCGACGCTCGCGACGGCCGCGATCATCAGCAACGCCCAGAACCAGGCCCGGCCGAGGTCACCGTCGAACAGCGCCTCGAGCAGCGGAACCAGCAGCAGATAGGCGGCCGCCTGGCTCAGTGCCTGCGCGGTGATCGCGGCGAACAATTTCGGTGTCAGCGGGGCGAACTCGTCCGGGACGAGCCCGAGCACCTTGCGAATCATCGCGCCGCCTCCTTTTCGATGAGAGAGACGGCACCGAGCGCCGCCTCGTTGATTTCCCAGAGCCGCTGATAGGTGCCACCGGCGGTATGCAGGCTCAGGTGGTCGCCCTGTTCGACGATGGTTCCGTTCTCCAGCACCAGGATTCGGTCGACGCCGGTGATGGTGTGCAGCCGATGCGCGATCACCAGGACGGTCCGTCCGGCGACCAGCACGGCGAGCGCGTCCTGCACCGCGGCCTCGGATTCCGGGTCCGCGAACGCGGTCGCCTCGTCGAGCACCAGCACGGGACTGTCCGCGAGTAACGCCCGCGCGATCGAAAGTCGTTGTGCCTCACCGCCGGACAGGCTGGCGTCGACGCCGATCTCCGAGTCGTAACCGCGCGGCAAGGCCAAGATCCGGTCGTGGATCTGTGCGGCCCGGGCCGCTCGCTCCAGCGCCGCGTCGTCGGCTTGTTGATCGGCCAGCCGCAGGTTCTCCCTGATCGTGCCGCGGATCAGCCGCACGTCCTGGAAGACGAATCCGACGGTGCGATAGAGCTCTTCGCTGGCGAACTCGCGAATATCGCGGCCTCCGATGGTGATTCGACCGGAGTCGACGTCGTAGAAGCGCGGCACCAGCTTGCCGAGGGTCGATTTGCCCGACCCGCTCGGACCGACCAGCGCGGTGATGGTGCCCGGGCGCAGCTCGAGGTCCAGATCGTGCAGCACCTGCTGGTCCGTACGGTAGCCGAAGCTCACCGACTCGAACCGGACCACGCCGTGCTCGGCGTCCGCCTCCGGCGAATTCTGCGTCCCCGCAACCAGTTCCGGCGTCTGCTGCAGCTCGTACAGCCGCAACGCCGCGGCGCCTGCGGCGCGCAGCGCCTGTCCGCCGTAGCCGAGCCCGAGCAGCGAACTGCCGAGGCCGAGGCCGACCAGCAGGAACGGCAGCACGTCGAGCGGGCCGAACCAGTCGAGCCCGACGCCGACCAGCCCGGCGAGGACGATCAGCAGCATCACGAACACCGGCGCGATCACCACATCGGCGACGGACTGCAGCCGGATCATCGGCGTCTTCCACCGGTCCAGGCTGCGCGCCTGACCGTCCACCGCGGCCTGGAACTCGCTGTGCGCCTTGCCCGCCTGGCCGAATGCGCGGACGACCTGGATGCCGTCGACGAACTCGATGGTCGCCTCCTGCGCCTGGCGTTCCCACCGGTTGTAGACGGCCAGCTTGTCCCTGCTGTCCTGGTCCATCATCTTGCTGAGCGCGATCGCGTAGGCCGCCAAGGGAATCAACAGCACCAGCGTCAGGCGCCAGTCGACGGTCACCAGGTACCCGAGGGTGACGACTGGCACGATCACGGCGCCGACGAACTCGAGCCTGGCATGCGCGACCAGATAGTGCAGTGCCTCGACGTCGTCCTGCAGGTACTTCTTCACCTCGGTGGAGGTGCGCTCGCCGAACCAGCCGAGCGGGACCCTGGTCAGCTTGGCCGCGAGCGCCCGGCGGACGGTGAGCTGGTAGCCCGCGTCCACCAGGTGCGACCAGGTCAGCGCGAGCGCCTGCAGCAGGCCGCGCGCCAGCAGCACGAGCATCGCCGCCCACACCAGTCGCCACACCCGGTCGGTGTCGACCTGATCGGCGAGCAACTCGCGACAGGCCTCGACGATCAGGATGAACGGCACCACGGCGCACACCGAGGCGACCGCCATCAGCATGCTGGCCAGCGTCAGTGTCCGCCGGACCGGCGCGAGAATCTCCTTCCGCGCCAGCGCTTCCTGTTGTTTGCGCGCCTTCTGCACCGCTCGGGGCGGTCGGTTCCCCGTCTCCGCCGCAGGAAGCGGCGCGACCTCCACCGTCATAGCTTGTTGCCTCTCACCATCGTTGGATCTGCTCAACGAACCGGACTCATCCTCACACAAGATGCGCCAGTAATGTAGGTTAGCCTAAGTTATCTACGCAAGGGCTGGTCAGCGGCGGTAGGCAGGACCCATGCGGCGCGCGGCGGGGCACCCATGCCGAGAACGGAGCGAGCGGATACTCATTCGATCCGCTTTCAGAAACGTTCGCGTTTATCGCGGAATTGATTGTCGCACTGTGGACTTGTTCCGGCCATCTGCGAAAACGGCGCGATACTCGTGTCTTTCGACTGCCCGTCATACGGCGGAATGCTCCATGAACGACGGTCCAACCAGGCCCGATAGCGCCGATACATGGCTAGCTTCTTCTCCATACGGAAGTACCGCGTTTGGAGTCGTGAATATGTTTGTTACACAGGTCATTTCCACAATTGCGCGTTGCTCGGTCGATCCCGGCGAGCTGACAACCGAGCAGGCGCACCGCGCCATGCAGGTGCATTTGAATTGCAGCGTCGACGTGTGCCGGGTGCGCCGTCGCGCGCGCCGGACGCTGGTCGAGGCGCGGCGGATGGTGCTCGACGAACGTGCGACGCCCTAGCGCGGAATCCTCCCGGTCGTCGTGGTGTTGTTCCCCACATGACCACAACGGCATCCGATCGATCCGCGCCCGTCGTCGACCCGAGCACCGCCTTCGGCGCCACCGTGGCCGAGCGTCTCGACAAAGAGCCCGTCATCTGGCTGACCACCGTCGGCTCGACCGGGACCCCGCAACCCAACCCGGTGTGGTTCCAGTGGCGGGACGACGAGTTCCTGCTGTTCAGCAAGCCTGATCAGGCCAAGCTGCGTAACCTGGTCCGCAATCCGCGCGTATCGCTGAACTTCAACAGCACCGAATGGGGCAGTGCCGTCGTAATATTCACCGGCACCGCGCGTATCGATGACGTCGCCGCCGCACCCGATGAAATCGCTACGTACACAAAGAAATACGTCGAGGGTCTGAAAGACATCAAGATGACCGCCGAGCAGTTCTTCGCCGAATACTCCACGATCGTCCGGATCCGCCCGGATCGCCTGCGCGGCTTCTGATTCGGCGGCCGAGATGTTCGAATCGCCGTCCCCGGCGGCCGCTTGGCAGCATCGCGGCGTGCGCACCGGTTTCGAAATCGCCTACTTCAAGGTGACCGAGACCGGTGTGCAGATCGATGGATGCACCACGGCGGTCGAGGAGGACGAGGTGTGGGCGGTGGACTATCAGATCGTCCTCGACCCGTCCTGGCACACCCGACGAGCGACGGTCGCGACCCGCCGTCGCGGCGGCTGGCACACGGTTCAGCTGAATACCGACGGCGCGGGCAACTGGACGGTCGACGGCGTGCCGAACCCCACGCTGAGCGGCTGCCTCGATGTCGACCTGGAGGCTTCGGCGCTGACCAACGCGTTCCCGGTGCATCGGCTCGGCTTGGCCATCGACACGACAGCGGATGCGCCCGCGGCCTACGTGCACGCTGTCGGGTTGGAGGTGATCCGACTGGAACAGGGTTACCACCGAATCGCCGACGACGGCCCGCACCAACGCTTCGCCTACACCGCACCGCAGTTCGATTTCACGAGCACGCTCACCTATGACGAGTCCGGCTTCGTCCTCGACTACCCGGGCATCGCCCTGCGCGCCCACTGACCGAGGGCGGCGATACCCGGCGAAATGGCCGACGACTAGGGTCGATGCCGATGAGAAGGCGGCAGAAACCGCCGTTGCCCAAGCGGCACGGCCTGGACCCGGCCCGGCTCCGGCTGCCGGAGGAGGGTGACTGGGCGACGATTCGCGACCACTTGGTCGAGCGGTTGCCCCGGGTCGATCCGGCACGTATCGATGAGCTGTTGAGCGAAGGCGGCATCGTCGATCTCGACGGGCCGATCGCGCCGGACGCTCCCTATGCTCCCGGCACCGCCGTGTGGTTTCACCGCGATCTGCCCGTCGAGACGCCGGTGCCGTTCGACCTCACCATCGTGCATCGCGACGCGGACCTGCTCGTCGTGGACAAGCCGCATTTCCTCGCGACCATCCCGCGCGGCCAGCACATTCTGCAGACCGCGCTGGTGCGGCTGCGCAGGGAACTGGAGCTGCCGGAGTTGATTCCGGCGCATCGGCTGGATCGGGTGACGGCGGGGCTGGTGCTGTTCATCATCAACCCGGCGCGGCGCGGGGCGTATCAGACTATGTTCCACAACCGCACGGTCCGTAAGGAATACGAGGCGATCGCGCCGTTCGATCCCGAGCTGGCGCTGCCGCGTGTGGTGCGCAGCCGGATCGTGAAGGAGAAGCACGTGCTCGCGGCGCAGGAGGTCGAGGGCGAGCCCAATGCCGAGACCTCGATCGAACTGGTCGAGCAGCGCGACGGACTCGGGCGGTATCGACTGCGACCGCTGACCGGGCGCACCCATCAGCTGCGGCTGCATATGAATGGTCTCGGCGTCCCGATTCTGGGCGACGACTTCTATCCGTTGATCACCGATAAGCCGGTGGACGATTTCACGCGTCCGCTGCAGTTGCTCGCGGCGTCGCTCGAATTCACCGATCCGATCAGTCACGAGCCGCGGCAGTTCGTGACCACACGCAAGTTGCAGGCCTGGACGGATCCCGCTGGGTGGGCCGGCTGACGGCACTGAAGGTCAGCCGGCCCATGCGCCCGCCGCGGGGCTCAGGCCACGCCGGGCGCGGCTCGTTGAACTGAAACAAGTTCCAGTCAGAGTAACCCGCGCGCGGCGACGCCACATCGAGACCCGTATATCCGGCGAATTCGGGTAGACGGACAGCAATGACCACTCGAGCGGCGGCCCCGGCACCCATCCGTACACTGGGCGGGATGCTCGCACAGGACCTCGAGGAAGCGGCTGCGCCCCGCCACAAATTGCATGCTTATGCCGATGTGGCCGTGGTTGTCGTCGTCTTGGTGGGAACAAACCTGATCGCGCACTTCACCACCGCCTGGGCCAGTATTTTGACCGTGCCCGTGGCCGCCGTCGTGCTGCTGGCGATGATGCGCCGGCGTGGACTGCATTGGCATGAGCTCGGTCTCTCACCGCGATACTGGCGGCGCGGGACGCTCTACGCCCTCGGCGCGGTCGGCGTCGTCCTCACCGCGGTCGCTATCGGCGCGATATTGCCGATTACCCGTCCGTTCTTCCTGGCCGATCGCTACGCCACCATCTCCGGGGCGCTGATCGCCTCGATGATCGTGATTCCGTTGCAGACGGTGATTCCCGAGGAGCTGGCGTTTCGCGGGGTGCTGCACGGCACGCTCGATCGGGTTTATGGGGCGCGCGGTGTCTTCGCGGCGGGATCGCTGCTTTTCGGGCTCTGGCATATCGCCTCGTCGCTCGGATTGACCAGTAGTAATCGCGGCCTGTCCGGGTTTGTCGGCGGCGGTGTCGCGGGTCAGCTCATCGGCATTCTGCTCGCCGTCATTGCCACCGCGGGGGCGGGTGTCGTATTCACCTGGCTGCGCCGCCGCAGCGGGAGCCTGCTCGCGCCGATCGCGCTGCATTGGTCCGTCAATGGTGCGGGCGCGCTGGCCGCCGCCATTGTCTGGCATACAACTTTGTCCTGAACCGACGCCGTCCGACGTCGAAATCGGGCACAGCCCACCGGAATTCCCGCCGGTATTCGAACGCATTCCGAACCGCCGTCGACGGCGTGTTGCTCAAATCGGCGTGTCACAAGATCAGCGAAGTATTCGCACTGGTTTTCGAGCGTCGGCATTGACCTCGGCCGGTGGCCGGTTTAGCCTCAGTGCGATCACACATACGTTCGAGCAAGTAGGTCTGCTGACGATCTGCTCCGGGAAGGCTCGCGATGCGCGACGAACAATCCACCGGTAGTTCCGAGATCGCCGCGTTGGCGCAGCGGGTTGAGACGGCTCGCGGAAAACTGCCGCTGCAGCACGACGCCGCGCTGTTCGAGGTGTTATCCGAGGGCGAGATCGGGGCGGAACGCGAACTCGCGGAATGGGTTCGGGCGCAGCGGCGCAAGCAACGGCGCCGGGCGGTCGAGGAAGAACTGGCCGCCGAGAAACGAGACCGGCGCAGCGCAGCCGCTATCCGGCGCTCCGACGAGGCGGACGAGCGGTGGCATCGGCGGGCGCTGGCCGCGCGGCGGCGGGTGTCGAGCGAGGATGCGCGGCTGGCGCAGCTGTATCGGCGGGCCGAGTGGTCGTCCCGGGCACTGATCGCCGTTGTCGTGCTCGGCATGGTGTGGGCCGGGGTGAACGTGCAGCACAACCTGGTGCCGAGCGGGGACATGGCCGACCCGCTGTACTGGTTGAGCTACGGCATCGAGGCGATGATCTCGATCCCGATCATCACCATCATGGTCGCCGCGACCACCGCCGCCCGCTGGGGCCGCGAGCTCGCGCGCGGCAAAGTGGTGTTCTTCGAGACCGCGCTACTCGGCACCACCATCGCGCTCAACGCAGGACCACACCTGGCCTCGGGGTCGTTCGGCCGCGCCGCGGAATACGCGATCGCACCCGTCATGGTCGGTGTCGTGATTTGGTTGCACGCGTGGGTTTCCGCGCGGTACGCGCTGCTCATCGATGGCGCGCCGGTGGTGGATCGAGATGCGACGGTGGTTCGGCATCGCGTCAGCGACCGGGATACGCGCGTCGGGCTCACCGTCGATGCACCGGATGACCGCCGCTGGCTGCTCAGTGGAGTCGATCCCTATGCGGCGACCACCGCCGCGCGATTGCCTGGTGCTGAAGCTGGTCCGGTCGGAGACGTCGACACATCGGATCGCTCGCGGACCGATCACACGGAGCCGGTCACCGCGCCGTCGACCAATGGGCATGCGGTGCGGTCGTTCTCGGCCGATACCGCCTACCCGCTGACCGACTCTCGACCGTCGACCAACGGGCAAGCCGTTCAGGCCTCTTCGGCAGCAACTGCCCACCAACTGCTCGGCGCGGCCAATGACTCTCAGCTGTCGGCCAATGGACACGCCGTGCGAGCCTCCTCGGCCGACGCTGCGCACCGACTGCCCAATGTGCCTAGCGAACACAACTCGCGGGCGGCGACCAACGGGTATGCCGTTCAAGCGGTTCCGGCTGACGCTGCCGACCACCTGCCCAGCGCGTCCGGCGGCTACGGCTCTCAGTCATCGACGAACGGACACGCCGTGCAGGCGTCCTCGGCCGACACCGCCCACCGATTGCCCGACGCACCTAGCGACCACAACGCGCGGCCATCGACCAATGGGCACGCTGTTCAAGCGGTCCCGGCTGACCGGCTGCCAGAGACTCCGGTCGGCTACGACTACCAGACGTCAACCAACGGTCATGCCGTGCACGCGTTCTCAGCTGACGCTGCCCACCCATTGACCAATGCGCAGGCGACCAACGGGCATGCCGTTCAGGGGATTCCGGCCGACAATCGTCACCAGGCACAGTCGACGGCCGACGCACATGAGTCCAACAATGGCGGGCTCACGATCCCGTTCTCGGCAATCGACGGACACCCGCTGCACGCTGAAGCGCACGACTCACGTTCTGCCACACCAGCCGACAACGCTCACTACTCGGCTAACGGCATTGCGGCACAGCCTGACTCGACGAGCGGTTCTCGCCAGCAAGCGGACCCGCGCGACGCCGAGACACCTGCCCAACAGTCTTTGCCCAACAATGGCCATCCGGCCACGACCAACAGACACGCTGCCGCCAACGGCCACGCGGTGACGAACGGCCACTCGGCAGTGACGAATGGCCACGCAGTTACCAATGGCCACGCGGTGACGAACGGCGACTCAGCGATGACGAATGGTCACCCCGTCACTAACGGACACGCTGCCGATGGCGGGCGCCCCGTGCCGACCAACGGCGACACGGCACAAATCAACGGCCACGCCGTCGGCAATGGCCGTGTCGTGCCAACCAACGGTCACGCCGCGCTCAACGGCCATGCCATGCAACTGTTCCCGGTGAACGACATCCCGCGCAAACGCATCGATCCCGACACCGTCACCCCGGCTCCCGAAACAACCACCGACGCCCATCGCGGCGACGAGCCAGAAGAGCCTCACACTGGTGACCCCATTCGTAAGGCTGCCGCAACGATCGCCGACACGGTCGCGCAAGGGATCTCGAATGCGGCTGCTCCTCGCCCTACCAGCCGAAAGTCGGCCGCTCCCAACGTCTCTGAAGCCGAAGTCGAACAACTCGTCTTCGACGAGAACCTCGAGCCGCCCCGGCCCACCGTGCGCGCCGCGTCTGTCGGCATCGTCGGCCGGGTACCCGTCGAGGTCGAGGTGGACCCGGAACCGGTGGACGACGAGGACGAGATCGACGGGGACGAAGTCACCGCGCTCGCCCGCGAGATCGCCCGGCGCGGCATGTCGAACCTTTCCGTCGAGCAACTCACCCAGATCTTTCGTCTCGCCGACGAATCCTGGCTGACCCCGGGCATCGCCAACGAAGTGGGCGTCTCCCGCGCCGCCGTGGACCGCGCGGTGGAGGCGGGGATCAAGGTCCGCCGCCCCTACGCCATCAGCGGCTGACCTACAGCTGGTCGTCATCCGACCGGTGAACAGCGAAAAGGGCTGCCCTCCAGAAGCATCGGAGGGCAGCCCTTTCGGTCTTACTTACCGCCGTTCACCGGTACTCGACCAGCCGCCCGTCGCACCACTGGGCGCGGTCAGCGGACGATCGTCCCGCGCGGAGTGCAGCGACTCGCCCCGCTCGGACGACCCACCGGACTTCTCGTCCCCATGCCCCGGCCACCAGGCGCGGTGCCCGAGCAGCGCCGTCAGCGCCGGGGTGAAGAACATCGCCATCACGAAGGCCGCGATCCCGATGCCGACCGAGATGGCGAATCCCATCTGCGAGAGCACATTGTTGCCCGCCAACATCATCGAGGCGAAGGTCCCGGCCAGAATCAAGCCCGCCGCCGCGACCGTCGGCCCCGTGTGCCGCAACGCAAGTGCCGCAGCCTGTTTCGGGTCGTTTCCCGCGCGGGCTTCTTCCCGCAAACGCGCCACCATCAGGATGTTGTAGTCCGTGCCGAGCGCGACCACGAACAGGTACATGATCACCGGCAGCGTGAAGATCAGCCCGGATTCCCCCTGAATGTGCTGGAACACCAGTACCGCCGCGCCTAGCGTGGCAGCGAATCCGAGGAACACCGACGCCATCAGATACCACGGCGCGACCAGGCTGCGCAGCAGCAGGGCGAGCACGATCATGATCAAGATGGCGGCCACCGGGAACACGATGGCGTAGTCGTGGTTCATCGCGTCCTGGAAGTCGACGAAGACCGCCGTCATGCCGCCGACGGCCGCGGTGGTTCCGGCCGGTGCCGCCGCGTGCGCGGCATCCCGCAGCGGATTGCGGACCGTCTCGAGCGCGGCGTCCGACTCGGGTGCCGAGGTGAGCGTCACCTGGAAGTCGGCCGTCGCCTTGTCCGCGGACAACTGCGGCTCGCCCACCTGGCCCACGCCGGGCACTGCGGTCAGCGCCGCCCGATAGGTCGTGAGCTGGTCGCTGGTCAGCGCGCCGCCGGTCGAGCGAAGCAGCACGTCCGAGGGCTGGGTGGCACCGGCGGGCATGCCCTTGAGCAATTCCTTGTTGTAGACCACCGATTCGGAGGCGGCCGAGGTCGAACCCGAACTCAGATCGAAGGTCGGATTGAACCCGACGGCCACGATGCCCAGCGCGACGAGCACGCCACCGGAGACCAGGGCGAACGCCGCGGGCCGACGCCCGAGCGCGCCGCCGAGCGCCGCGAACCGCGCACCCTTCGGCTCCGCCTGCCACGCCTTGGACGGCCAGAACACCTTGGTGCCCAGCAGCGAAACGATGGCGGGGACCAGGGTGAGCCCGGCCAGCAGCGCCACCGCGACCGCGATCGCCAGCGCCGGACCCAGGGCCCGGAACATGCCAAGGGTGGACAGGGTCAGCGCCATGAACGCGATGATCACCGCGGCCGCCGCGGAGGTGATGGCCTCGCCGACCCGGGTGACCGCACTGACCATGGCGGTCTTCGGGTCCTCCCCCGCCCGCAGCCGTTCCCGGTAACGGAACATCAGGAACAGGATGTAGTCGGTGCCGACGCCGAACAGCACTACCAGCAGGATGGCGTTCACCGAACTGTCGATCTTCAGGTCGAAAGCCTTGGCCACCATGGCGATCAGCCCGGTGACCACGCTGGAGACCGCGCCGATGGTGACGATCGGCAGCAGCGCGATCACCGGGCTGCGGAAGATGATCAGCAACAACACCAGGATCAAGACGATCGTCGCGGCGCCGATGATGGCCATGCCCTTGTTGCTCGACTCGACCTGATCCAGCATCTGCGCGGCCTGGCCGGTGATGCCCGCCTTCAGCTCGGTGCCTTGCACCTGCGCCTTCAACTCGCCACGCAGCGCCTTGACCGCATCGCTCTGCTTCGTGTCACTCGCGCTGGTCACCTTCGTCAGCTGCACCGCGATCACCTGGATCAGCCGGTTCTCCGACGGCGGGAGCGCCTGTAATCCGGTGACGTCCTTGATGTTCGCGCCGGTGAGTTTCGCGCCGATCGACGCGACCGAGGCAGCGTCCGTCTCGCTCAACGGCGCATTGTCGGCACGTGCGAAGACGATGAGCGCCGCGGGTGCCGCGCTCTGCGGAAAAGCCTTCTGCTGCATGTCGAGTGCCTGGATCGACTCGTAATGCGAAGGCAGGAAGTCGGATTGGTCGGTGGTCGAGGTGAGTGTCGGCGCCGCGGCCACCACACCGACGATGATGAGCAGCCACAGGCCGATCACCTTCCACGGATGGTGTACGACCAACTGCCCGAGTCGAGCAAACATGGGGGACAAGTCCTTTCGGTATCCGAGCCGCAGCTCAGATGTCGAGATCCTCGATGGGCGGGTGCTCGGTCGTGTCGACGAGGGTGCGGAAGATCTTGGCCGGAATCCGATCCCGCAGTTCCTCGAACGAATCCACCACCTCCAGGGTGGAGTCGCCCCAGCTCTGCTCGTCGAAATCGAAGCCGCGCCAGTCCTTCTTCTTGAATTCCTTGACCCAGTCGGTCATCACCGAGAAGTCGGTCCAGTCCGTCGTCTTCTTGTGCACCGCATACTTGCCCTTACGCCCCAGATAGACCCGAACCACCTCGACGCCAACCGTGTTGAACTGCGTCGACTCCCCCAGGAGCCGACCGACAAACCGCTGCGTCCGCCCACCTCCGGGCCCCACCTTCACCATCACCTCCCGAAACTCGTCCGCCTCCCCCTTCGAGAAGCTCACAACCTCATCGACCACATGCTGTGATTCCATGACGACTCCATCCATAAGTGAGTGCGCATGCGCGCATAGATCCTCCAGTCGACGAACCCCATGCAAGCCCTCGCCGACCCCCTCAGATCTTCATTTCTTTCCGGTCCCGAGCCGCCGCATCCCAACGCCTCGTTCCCGCCCAACTATATGTAGATGTATACGTATAGCGCAAGACCTAACCGCAACATCGCATCGCCGACCTCCGCAGGTGCCGACCCGTCCGACCGACACCGGACACCGAATGACCTCTGTGGGCGAAATCAGAGCAGCTATCGTTAGGAACATGACCGCCACGTATGCCTACGACGAGCAGCCGAGCAGCGGGCATCCACTGAGCCCAGGCGCGTCGCCACAGGACATCCGCTCGGCGCTGTTGCCCACCGACCGTGCCGAGTTCGATGCCGCGTACGCACAAGCGCTTAGCTACGCACGAGAGAGCCTTGATCTAACGGAGCTGTTCCGCACCCTCGAGCATTGGCGACGCACCGCGCTTCTGCAGAGCGACCGGGAGAGCTACCGTCAGGTAGTTCGCAAAGCAGCGAAGTTACTTACCGGCGAAGAGATTCCAGAAGACGAGCCGCTCGAGGTCACCCGAGCCAAGGCTGGCATGTAGGTGTACCGCGTCGAGACCGACCCGGACGTTCATCAACAAATCGCCGCACTTCCCGCAGCCGCACTCGTGTCATTTGCGGAGCTGAGAGTCACGCTCGAAGTCAGTCCATGGAGCGGCGACTCGATCAACAGCGCGAAGGCAGACGCACCAGTAAGGACAATGGCGTTCGGCCAGAACCACGAAGGACTGGTTACGTACCTTGTCGTGGACGGACGCAGGGAGGTCCACATGCTCATTGTTCAGTGGATCGGCGACTAGCAAACGACGGAAGTAATGCAATCAGATCAGGCGCTGACTTGGGTTGCTGCCGCTGGCTCTTTGAGGATTGCGGAGCGGCGGCCAGCCCGGAGGGTGAGGAGCAAAGGGAGGCCTAGGCCTATTGCTATGCCCAGAGTTGCGGCGGCGGCGAAGCCTGCGGGGAAGCCGCCTGCGTCGATGGCTATGCCGGCCAGGGAGCTGCCGATGCCGTTGCCGAGGGTGAGGGCGGCGGCGTGCCAGCCGATGGCTTCGCCGCGGCCGCCTTCGGGGACGATGCGGCTCATTTGGTCGATGGAGGCGGTAATTGTTGGGGCGCAGAATAATCCGGCGATGAGGCCGGTGATGGCGAGGGAGATGGGGCCGATGGCGAAGGCCATCGGGATGGTGACCGCGCCTAGGCCTGCGAGCAGGAGGTAGGTCGAGATGGGGCGTTGCAGTGCGCCGTAGACGAGGCCGCCGACGACCGAGCCGAAGCCCCAGACGGCAAGGACGACACCGAGCCACTGCTGGGCCCCGAATTCGCGGATGGCGGAGACGAAGGTGAGTTCGGAGCCGGACAGGACGGCGATGGCCGCGCTCGCGCCGACGCACAGGGCGACGAATTCGATGCGGAACCAGCTGCGGCGCGGGACGGCGGAACTCGATCGGTCGGCGTCCGCGGCGGAGCGCAGTGGCGGATTCCGTACCCAGAGCAGCACACCGGCCAGCACCAAAGTCATTTGCACGAAGTACAACACCATCGTCGTCGACCAGATACCCGCTGCGGCGACGCCGACGATCGGCCCGACCATGAACGCACACTCGACGGACACCGCTTCCAATGCGAGCGCGGGCTGACGGTTCTGCTCGGTGGTCGCCGCGATGACAGCCTGCCGGACCACGGTGAAGATCGGGACGTCGAAGAGTCCGGCGATGGCGGCCAGGATGAGCAGCGGAACGTAGTCGACGAACGGTGCGATCGACCAGCACACCGCACCGACCAGGATGGACGGCGCGATGGTGCGGCGCAGCCCGAACCGATCGAGCAGCCGCCCGCGCCACGGCCCGCTGAGCGCGATGCAGACCGTGACGATCGTGCTCAGCGCACCGGCCTGCACATAAGACCCGTGCAACGTCTGCACGACGTGCAGCGCGAGCAGCACCGCCCCGGCGAAGAATGGGATGCGCACCAGGGCCCCGAGCAGCAGCACATTACGCACCGCCGCACTCGACAGAACTACCCGATAGGACCGCACCAACCGAGCTTGTCACGCCCCACCGACAACCCGCTACCGATTAATCCCATGAATTCAGCCGCCCCGACAACCCGCCGCGAAACCCCCAACAAGCAAGCCGTGGTTCACCTTTCACCCCCAGGCCCCACCCAGTCAAGATCTGCACTGTCTCTCGGGATCCGCACTGGATATAGGGACCTAGAGTCAGTGCAGATCCCGAGAGAGAGTGCAGATCTAGCCGTGCGTGCACGGCGGGCCGAACGGGACGCGGCGTGGAGCTTCCGGCATGCTGATCTGGCTGCGGTTGCGTTCCCGAGCCTTTCTCGCCAACGGCAATCGGCGAGCCTCGCTGCGCATGAGTTGTGCAGCTGCGTATCAAATTGCTGGCAATTCGATGCGCGGGTGCGTAACTCGTGCGCGGGAAGGGCTTCTCGCTGTTGGTAGTTCGGATCCTGTGCTGGTTTTCGGGATCCGCCCCTCCCCAGGGAGGGTGCGGAGTCTGAAAGTGGGTGCGACCGTTGACTATCGAGCGCGGGGCAATGTGTTCAGTCCGCGAGACCGGCGCGGTCGAGCAGGTAGTCGATCATGGGCTCGTAGTACTCGGGGAAGACGCCATCGTCGAGGGGGACGGTGACGGCGATTTTGCCCTCGGCATGTCCGGCGAAGAGGGCGGGGTCGTTGCAGTCGGCGAATCCGACGGTGTCTATTCCGGCCTCGCCCGCCGTCCCGGCCCAGCCGTGGTCGGCGATGACGAGATCGGGCCAGGACTGCTCGGGGCTGTCGCGTAGTTCCTGCAGCATGGCCTGCATCGGGTTCGGGTCGTGGGTGTGCTGCATCCGGCCGCCGGTGCTGAGCGCGGCAACGCCTGAGGTGTAGACGATTTCGCGAACTCGCGATCCGTTCGCGGTGATGACCTGGTACGACCATCCGGCCGCCGGCGTCAGCACCGTGCAGCCCGCCGCATGCAGCGCATCCTCGACGGCTCGATACACACCCATCAGCGGTCCCGGGTGACCCGTCGCCAACAGCACCGTCTCCTGATCACGCGCCGCACGCCCGATCCTGGCGCCCATCTCGTCGAGCGCCGCGATGGTCAGATCCACGCCGATGGTGTCGGCTCCCTGCCGGTGCCGCGGATCGGGGTTGACTCCGCACAGCCGCGCCATCATGTCCAGCGTCTGATCGAACGTCCAATCCTTCAACACCAAACCGAACTGATACCCAGGATCTTTCGCCACCATCCGGCGGTAGTGCGCCAGGTTCCCCTCCCGTGGCGTCGCGACATCCCCCGCTATCCGAGTCTGCAGCAGATGCTTCCGCAACAGCGCTCGATCATATGGCTGCACCAACAAACCCACCTCCGCATCGGCCGACGCTGCTACCGAGGCCAGGCGCATCGACGCAGTTTCGCCGTCAATACGACACTACAAGGAGGGACTGCGGGTGTCCGATTACTCCGCTGGTTCGAGGAAGGGGTTCCGGACCTCGAGCCCGAGGAAGTCCCGCCCGTGCTGAAGGTCTTCCGACAGTAGATATTTCGCGCCGGACTGGGAAGCGGCCTCGATGATCAACGCATCCCACCAAGACACTGTGTGTTGTTCAGCGAGGAATGAGGCGTTCATGATTATCAAGGGGTCCGTGTCGCGGGTACACCATTCGCTGTAAATCGCGATGACGCGCCGGGCCTTCGAGGGGCTCATCCGTGGCGACAACTTGCGAGTTGCGGTGTTGTAGAACTCCTGAAGCACCTGTGTGCTGAGCAGTCCGGCGCCGCGAGACCACAGATCCGCCAGAACGTTCTGAGCGATGTGGTGGCGTTGGCCTGCTTGGATATCGTGCGCATAGACCAGGACGTTGGTGTCGATAAAGGTGCGCTCAACCTCGGTCACGCGTGCCTCCGTTGCCCTCGGTCGTACAGATCCTCCCGACTCCAGCTGATGTGACCTCCGTGGCCTTCGGCATTCGCCATCAGCTCGAGGGCCTGTTGTCTCGCATACTCGTAGCGCTCAGCATCCTGAGCGATCTCGCGCAGATACTGCGCCACCATCGCGCTGACCGACGTGCCCCGCTGCACCGCGATCACCTTGGTGGAGGTGATCACCTCTTCATCCAATTGAAGCGTCAGATTCCTTTTGGTCATGCCACAGGATATCACGTGGTCCACGTAGAAATCACGTGGAATTCATGTGCGTTCCGGAAACGGCGAAGGCCCGCCTCCCAAATGGGAAGCGGGCCTTCGACATACAGACCGGAAAGGCTTACTTGGCCTTCTCCAGCACCTCGACCAGACGCCAGCGCTTGGTCGCCGACAGCGGTCGGGTCTCCATCAGCTGGACGCGGTCGCCGATGCCGGCGATCTCGTTCTCGTCATGCGCCTTCACCTTGGAGGTGGTGCGAATGATCTTGCCGTAGAGCTTGTGCCGGTTACGGTCTTCCAGCTCGACGACAATCGTCTTGGTCATCTTGTCCGAGACAACGTAACCGACCCGAACCTTGCGGCTGGCGCGCTGCTCTGCTTTCTGTTCGCTCATGCCGCATCTCCCTTGTCAGCGGGTCCGGAGGCCAGACCGAGCTCGCGCTCGCGCATGACCGTGTAGATGCGCGCGATCTCGTGACGGACCACGCGCAGCCGACGGTTGTTGTCCAGCTGACCCGTCGCCATCTGGAAGCGCAGGTTGAACAGCTCTTCCTTGGAGTCGCGCAGCTTCTGCACCAACTCTTCTTCGGTGAGCTCGCGGAGCTCTGCGGCCGGTGTTTCGGTAGCCATCAGAACTGCTCCTCCCTGGTCACGATCCTGCACTTCATCGGGAGCTTGTGCATCGCGCGGCGCAGGGCCTCGCGAGCGATCTCCTCACTGGGGTAACTCATCTCGAACATCACGCGGCCGGGCTTGACGTTCGCGATCCACCACTCGGGCGAACCCTTACCGGAACCCATGCGGGTCTCGGCAGGCTTCTTGGTGAGCGGGCGATCCGGGTAGATGTTGATCCAGATCTTGCCGCCACGCTTGATGTGGCGGGTCATCGCGATACGTGCCGACTCGATCTGCCGGTTGGTCACGTAAGCCGGCTCCAGCGCCTGGATCCCGTACTCGCCGAACGCCACCGAGGTGCCGCCCTTGGCCATGCCGGAACGACCGGGGTGGTGCTGCTTGCGGTGCTTGACCTTACGAGGCATCAGCATTGCGTCAGCCCTCCTGTGTCTCTGCCGGAGCGTCCACCACCGCGGTGGCGGCGCGCCCGGCCTCGGTGCTGGTCGCCGTGGTACCGGCGGAGCCGGACCGACGCGGGCGAGACGGACGCTCGCGGCGCGGACGATCACGATCGCCTGCCGGAGCGCTGGCGGCGGCGAGCTCACGCTTGCCACCGACGATGTCGCCCTTGTAGATCCAGACCTTCACGCCGATGCGACCGAAGGTGGTCTTGGCCTCGTAGAGGCCGTAGTCGATGTCGGCACGCAGCGTGTGCAGCGGGACGCGACCCTCGCGGTAGAACTCCGAGCGCGACATTTCGGCGCCACCGAGGCGGCCCGAGCACTGCACGCGGATGCCCTTGACGTTCGGCGAACGCATGGCCGACTGGATGGCCTTACGCATCGCACGACGGAACGCCACGCGGTTGGACAGCTGCTCGGCCACGGCCTGAGCAACGAGCTGCGCATCCGATTCGGGGTTCTTGACCTCGAGGATGTTCAGCTGCACCTGCTTCTTGGTGAGCTTCTCCAGTTCGGCCCGGATGCGATCGGCTTCGGCGCCACGGCGACCGATGACGATGCCCGGACGAGCGGTGTGGATATCGACCCGAACGCGATCCCGCGTCCGCTCGATCTCCACCTTGGAGATGCCCGCCCGCTCCATGCCGGTGGCGAGGAGCTTACGGATGGCGACATCTTCCTTGACGTAGTCCGCGTACTGCTTGTCCGCGTACCAACGCGACTTCCAGTCGGTGGTGATACCGAGGCGGAAGCCATGGGGATTGATTTTCTGTCCCATTTACTTTGCCCCTCCCTTCCGGCGGTTGCGAGTTGCTCCACCGGCGGTGGGGATGCTCTCGACCTCGATGGTGATGTGGCTGGTGCGCTTGCGAATGCGGAACGCACGACCCTGGGCACGCGGCTGGAACCGCTTCATGGTCGCGCCCTCGTCGACGTAGGCCGTCGAGATGACCAGGGTGGCCGGGTTCAGGCCGAGGTTGTTCTCGGCGTTCGCCGCGGCGCTGGCCACGACCTTGGCAACCGGCTCGCTCGCGGCTTGCGGCGCGAACCGGAGGATCGCCAGTGCGTCCTCGACTCGCTTGCCGCGGACCAGGTCCACGACACGGCGAGCCTTCATCGGGGTCACGCGAACGTGCTTGGCCGTTGCGCGTGCGGTCGGGTTCTGCGTCTCAGTCGTCATCGCCGCTTGCTCTTCCGGTCGTCCTTGATGTGGCTTCGGAACGTCCTGGTCGGCGCGAACTCACCGAGCTTGTGCCCGACCATGTTGTCCGAGACGAACACCGGCACGTGCTTGCGACCGTCGTGGACGGCGAAGGTGTGACCGATGAAATCGGGGATGATGGTCGAACGACGCGACCAGGTCTTGATGACCTGCTTCGTGCCCTTCTCGTTCTGCACGTCCACCTTCGCGAGGAGGTGGTCGTCGACGAACGGGCCTTTCTTGAGGCTGCGTGGCATTTCTTACCTCCTCCTTCAGCGCTTGTTCTTGCCGGACTTGCGGCGGCGGACGATGAGCTTGTCGCTCGGGCGGTTGGGCTTGCGGGTACGGCCTTCCGGCTGTCCCCACGGCGAGACCGGGTGGCGACCACCGGAGGTCTTACCTTCACCACCACCGTGCGGGTGGTCGACCGGGTTCATCACGACACCACGGACGGTGGGGCGACGGCCCTTCCAGCGCATACGGCCGGCCTTGCCCCAGTTGATGTTCGACTGCTCGGCGTTGCCGACCTCGCCGACGGTGGCGCGGCAGCGCACGTCGACACGACGGATTTCACCGGACGGCATACGCAGCGTGGCGTAGGTGCCTTCCTTACCGAGCAGCTGGATGCTGGATCCGGCCGAACGAGCCATCTTCGCGCCGCCGCCCGGACGCAGCTCCACCGCATGGATGGTGGTACCGGTCGGGATGTTGCGCAGCGGCAGGTTGTTACCCGGCTTGATGTCGGCCGTGGGGCCGGACTCGATCGGGGTGCCCTGCGCGATGCCCTTGGGCGCGATGATGTATCGCTTCTCGCCGTCCACGAAGTGGAGCAGCGCGATGTTCGCGGTGCGGTTCGGGTCGTACTCGATGTGCGCGACCTTGGCCGGGATGCCGTCCTTGTCCAGTCGACGGAAGTCGATCAGACGGTAGGCCCGCTTGTGGCCGCCACCGCGGTGCCGAGTGGTGATGCGACCGTGCGCATTACGACCACCCTTGCTGTGCAGCGGACGGATCAGCGACTTCTCGGGGGTCGACCGAGTGATCTCAGCGAAGTCCGAAACGGACGACCCGCGGCGACCGGGGGTTGTCGGCTTGTACTTACGAATTGCCATGAGTTCTTCTCTTCTTTCTGGAGTCCCAGGCGCTTACGCGACCGGGCCTCCGAAGATCTCGATGGGCTTGCTGTCGGCCGAGATGGTCACGAGCGCGCGCTTGGTGTTCTTGCGCTTGCCGTAACCGAAGCGGGTCCGCTTGCGCTTGCCCTGACGGTTGGCGGTGTTGACGCTGGTAACCGTGACACCGAAGACCTTCTCGACGGCGATCTTGATCTGCGTCTTGTTGGAATCCGGGTGCACGATGAAGGTGTAGGTGCCTTCCTCGATGAGTCCGTAGGACTTCTCCGAGATGACCGGCGCCAGCAGGATGTCGCGGGGGTCGGCGATGGTGGTCACTTGCTCTCCTCCTGTGCCGCCTCGGCGGGGCCGTGCACGAAGGCGTTGAGTGCCTCCACGCTGAACACGACCTCGTCGCTTTCCAGCACGTCATAGGTGTTGAGCTGGTCCGGCGCGATCGGGTGCACGAACTCGAGGTTCTGCACGCTCTTCCAGGCCGCGATGTCCTCACGTCCGAGGACGAGGAGGAACTTCTTGCGGTCCGACAGCTCCGCGAGGAAGCTCTTGGCCGTCTTGGTCGACGGGTCCTGCCCGGCGACCAGTTCGGTGATCACGTGGATGCGCTCGTTACGCGCCCGGTCCGAAAGTGCTCCACGCAGTGCGGCGCGAATCATCTTCTTGGGGGTGCGCTGGCTGTAGTCGCGCGGCTGTGGGCCGTGCACGACGCCACCACCGGTGAACTGCGGCGCGCGGGTCGAGCCCTGACGGGCGCGGCCGGTGCCCTTCTGCCGGTACGGCTTCTTGCCACCACCGCGGACTTCACCGCGGGTCTTGGTGGAGTGCGTGCCCTGGCGGGCCGCGGCCAGCTGCGCGATGACCACCTGGTGCATCAGCGAGATGTTCGCGGTCACGTCGAAGATCTCCGAGGGGAGTTCGACGGTGCCATTGGTCTTGCCGCCCAGTTCCTTGACCGGAAGGGTCAGGTTGGCCTTCTTCTCCAGGCTGGTCATGCGTGCGCACCACCCTTCACTGCGCTCTTGACGATCACGACGTTGCCGCGACGACCCGGGATCGCTCCCTTGATCAGCAGCAGGCCGTTTTCGGCGTCAACCTTGTGAACCGAGAGGTTCTGCGTGGTGACGCGGTCGTTGCCCATCCGGCCCGACATGCGCATGCCCTTGAACACGCGGCCGGGGGTGGCGCAGCCACCGATGGAGCCGGGACGACGGTGCACAGCCTGCGCACCGTGCGAGGCGCCCTGACCGGCGAAGCCGTGACGCTTCATGGTGCCGGCGAAGCCCTTGCCCTTGCTGGTACCCGTCACATCGACGTAGGCGCCCTCTTCGAAGACGTCGGCGTTGATCTCCTGGCCGACCTCGAAGGTGGACGCGTCGGCGACGCGGATCTCGGCAACGTGGCGACGCGGGGTGACACCGGCCTTGGCGAACTGGCCGGAGACCGGCTTGTTCACCTTGCGCGGGTCGATGGCGCCGAAGGCAACCTGAACGGCGCTGTAGCCGTCGCGTTCCACGGTGCGGATCTGGGTGATTACGTTCGGTCCGGCCTTGATGACGGTCACGGGGACGACGCGATTCTTCTCGTCGAACACCTGGGTCATCCCGAGCTTGGTGCCAAGGATGCCTGCCGCGGGCCTGTTCTTGTTGTCAGTCATATCTCCAGTCCCCGTCACTGAATGTTGACGTCGACGCTGGCCGGCAGGTCGATGCGCATGAGCGCGTCGACCGTCTTCGGCGTCGGGTCGAGGATGTCGATAAGCCGCTTGTGCGTACGCATCTCGAAGTGCTCGCGCGAGTCCTTGTACTTGTGCGGCGAACGGATGACGCAGTACACGTTCTTCTCGGTCGGCAACGGCACCGGGCCGACGACGCGGGCCCCAGTGCGGGTCACCGTCTCAACGATCTTGCGCGCTGACGCGTCGATCGCCTCGTGGTCGTAGGCCTTGAGCCTGATGCGGATCTTCTGTCCCGCCACGCTAAGTGTCCTTTTCTCCGCTTATACCTTCGTGATCCGGAAGCTGGCTTCCGTACCACCCTCAATTTGCACAGCCCGAACACACGAAGACGTCTCACGTGAGACCGCGATCAGGCACGCATGCCTAACCCTCGCCGCTGTTCATCTGTCATGGTTCTCCGGTCCACGCGGTCGGGCGTGTCGCCCATCCGCTCATTCCTCGGCCCCGGACAGAACTTCATCTCAGGCCTGGAACCGTGTTCCCGGACGTACCCACACCGGTTGACCCGATGAGGTACACGATTGTTGGTACTCGCCTCGCCTAGCCATCCCGTCTCACACGGAAACAGGCACGGCACTGGTACAAGGCAACCCGAACAGTATGCCCGACGAGGTCGGCTACTTCAAATCCGGCCCCTGCGAGCTGCTCCGCCCAGGTCATCGGCATGACGGCGGAGCAGCAAGGGCTACCTACAGATCAGCGCAGGGCCTGAAACACGAGCAGGTTCCGGTTGGCGTCGCTCGGATCGACTCTGCCGTGATAGAGCCGGGCCGGATCGACGATGCCGATGGCCACTATGCCGCCGGGCGTCTCGGCGGCTTCGGCGATGACGTCGGAAATGTTGCCGTATTCCAGCGACCCGTCCGCGCCGACCAGCCACGAGGTCGGGTCGGCGTCGATCAGGCCATTGCTCATCCAGAGTCCGTCGAGCAAAGCGGGGATGGGGCTGTTGCTGAGGGCGACGGTCTCGGAATGGTTGAGATCCAGCACCCCGTAGATACCCGCCTCCGGCGCGAACTCCGGCGACACGGCGGCGGCCTGGCCCGCGGTTGTCGCGCCGAGCACGGCAAGACCGAGCGCGGTGACGGCCCCGGCGACAACAGTACGAATACGCATGATCAGAAACTCCAGTTTTCCTGCACACCAACACAAATGGCGGTGGCCCCCAATCACGTCACAGATCGACGCAACGCAACAACTTAGCAAGTCGGCCATATGCCCGAATAGTCGAGATGGCCATTTCCCACGTGAGTTGCGGCACACTCGACAGGCCGAACTTACTCAGCAGTAAGATGAGCGCATGACGAAAGAGACTGCGACCCTCCGCAGCTGGAAGAAGCTGCCGGACAACCGGCTCGGCCACACCCTGTTCTCGCTGGGCATGGTGGCCAGGGTGCCGTATTTCGGCACGGTGCTGCCGAGCGTCGTGCGCCTCGAGCCGGGGCTGTGCGAGGTGACCTCGCCGAAGTGGTTCGGCATCCACAACCACCTCGGCACCTATCACGCCATCGCGGCGTGCAACCTGGCCGAGGTGGCGATGGGCATGCTGAGCGAGGCGACCGTGCCCAGCACCCACCGCTGGATCCCGAAGGCGATGAACGTGCAGTACCTGGCCAAGGCGGAGACCAGCCTGCGGGCCGTCGCGAAGCTGGACCAGATTCCCGACTTCACGACGATCACCGCGGGCCAGAACCTGATCGTGCCGGTCTCGGTCTACGACAAGCACGGCCTCGAGGTCGTGCACGCCGACATCACCACCTGGGTCACCCCGGCCTAGTTCGTCAGCAGGGCAGCGCGCGGTTGTCGTTCGCCAGTGTGCTGAGCACGATCGCGGCGGCCCGCGTATCACCAAGCAGGCCACTGTGATTCGCGATATCGGTCGGGCAGCCGTCTTGCAGCCAGATGTTGCGATCGTCGCCGGTTGGCGCGGCGAGCAGCGCGGTCTCCTGCGGAGTGATGATTTCGTCGGCGCGGGAGGCGAGGGCCGTGTACCGGACACCGGGCACGGTCTCGCCTCCCGCGTTCAGCCGGTTCAGCAGCGGTGACCCAACCACCTGCTGCTGGCCCGGAGTTCCGAAGACCTGGGCCGCGATCTCCGCGTTGTCCAGGCCGAGCGAGGCGAGATCCGGATAGTTCGTGCGGAGCCCGCCCCAGGTCGAGCCCCGATACGGGGTGCCGAGGGTGATCACCTGGGTCACCGCGGCCGCGCCCTGCGCGCGCAGGTATTGGCGGATGACGTTGCCCCCGGTGGAGTGTCCGACGAGCGCGATCTGCCGGGCGCCGGTGGCGCGCTGCACGGTCTGCACGACCTCGTTGAGCTCGGTGGCCATCCGATCGATGTCGCCGACGCCGTAGATGGTGCGGCCGAGCATCGCGGCGCCGACGGGGCCGATACCCATTGTGCCGGAACCGGCTTGGCCGCTCACCACCTCACGCAGGCCGGGCGTCGGGCCCAGGTCCGCCGCGAAAACGCAGTAGCCTTCGGCCCGCAGCAGCGGCGCGAGCAGGGCGAAACTGTTGGGTGCGTCGGTGCCGGAGCCGTGCACGAGCAGCACCGGCTGCGGGCGCTCGGCCGAGGGGTGGCAGGCCATGTCGTTGGCGCCCGCGAAGGCCGGGATCGGCGGGGCGGCGGCCGCGGCGGGGGCCTGCAGTACGGCCGCGCAGGCGGCAGCGAGGGTCAGGCCGACGATTCTCGCGGCCTGTTTCCGAATCCACATTCTTAAATTCCCAACGGCGCAGACAGCGCAGGCCACGAGTTCTTCAACGCGTCTTCCCAATATCCCCAAGAATGGGTGCCGTCCGGGTGAATATCATATGTCGCGGGAATACCTAGACTATTCAGGCGAGTTTGCATATTTCGTGAGCAGTAATTCGTGCCCGCCTCGATGACGCCGCCCTTGATGATTTGAGCCGCGTAACCGTCGACGCCGGGCAACGAATACTTGCCGTTCAATTCGTCGTACTTTCCGGGCAGCCCGCCGCCGCTGGAAATGTAGATGGACTTGCCGCGCAGCCCCTCCGCCTGCACATACGGATCGTTGGCGGCCCAGCGCGGATCGTTGGCTGCGCCGTACATGTTGTCCACGTGCGCCCAGCCCCAGGTCTCCACGGTGAGCCGGACGAACTCCTGGCCGACCGGGTCGCTGATCTGCGCGCAGCCGCTGTAGGCGGCGACGCTGGAGTACAGCGCGCCGCTGGTGGCGGCGAGCGCGAGGGTGGTGGTGCCCGCCATCGAGAAGCCCGCGATGGCGTTGCGGCCGCTGGTCGCGAAGTATTTGTCGATCAGCGGCGGCAATTCGCGTGTCAGAAAGGTTTTCCACTTCTGGCGACCCAGCCGCGGATCGTCGTTGACCCAGTCCGCGTAGTAGCTGAACATGCCGCCGATCGGCGAGACCACGTGCACGTTCTTCGTCGAAAGGAACTGCATCGCATCGGTTTCCGTCGCCCAGGTGACGCCGTCCTCGCCGCCGCTCGCACCTTGCAGCAGGTAGAGCACCGGCCGGGGCACGCTGGTGTCGGCCGCGCGCTGCGTCTCCACCTGGATATCGCGATCCATCGCCGCGGAATGAATTGTCAACGTGAGCTTTCGCGCATCGTGCTCTTGCACCGAAACAATCGACGACTCCGCCGGCGCCCCATGCGCCGGTGCAGGCATAATCGCTATAACAGCCGCACCGACTGTGACTGCGAGCACACTTAGCCAGCCACGGTTGCTGCCTCTCATGATTCCCCTTCTCCAGAACGCGAAACCACCCGCGTACGGCGCCAAGACTACGGGGAGAAACAGCACCTTTTCATCACTGAAGTTGCTGGGCCACCAATTCTGGGGGCACGAATGCGCGCGATTATCGGAATGCTTGCTTTCACTATGTTTGCTTTGCCGGGAGACCCGATTTCCGGGGGCTCGATGTGCCGGGGTAGTTGCGTCGCCCCCGCCGCAGCGGATTGAATGCCCTCATGGGTGTCAGCGCGGTCCGAGATGTCGACGTGTGCGTGGTCGGGCTCGGTCCGACCGGCCGGGCGCTGGCGCATCGCGCGATGCGAGCCGGACTCAGCGTGGCCGCCGTCGACCCGCGACCGGATCGGCTCTGGCCGCCCACCTACTCCTGCTGGGTCGACGAACTGCCGGGCTGGCTGCCACCGAGTGCGATCGCGAGCACGATTCCGCAGCCGACGGTGTGGGCCAAGACCGAACACCGCATCGATCGCCCCTACTGCGTGCTGTCGAAAACCGGCTTGCGCGAGGCATTCCCGCTCGACGACGCCACCGTGCACACCGGCCGCGCCACCCGGGTCGACGCGCACGTCGTCGAACTCGCCGACGGCACGACGATCACCGCCGCCGCGGTATTCGACACCCGCGGCCTGCCCACCCTCGGCCGGCGCCGGGCCGCCAGCGCGCACGGCATCTTCGTCGCCGCCGAGACGGCCGCGCCCATGGTCCAGGACGGTGAAGGGCTGCTGCTGGACTGGCGGCCGGAAAACGGCGCGGGCCCCGACGAGCCGCCGTCGTTCCTCTACTCCGTACCGCTCGGCGACGGCACGGTGATCTTCGAGGAGACCAGCCTCGGCCTGCGCGGCGGCATGCCACAGCACGAGCTGCGCAAACGCACGTTGAATCGCCTTGCCGCGCACGGCATCCGGCTGACCGGCGACGAGCCGACCGAGGCGGCGCACTATCCGCTCGATCAGCCGCCGCCGAAAAAGGGCGTCGCCCAGGCTGTTCCGTTCGGCTCCCGCGGCGGCATGATGCACCCCTGCACCGGCTACAGCGTCGCCGACTCGCTCGCCCTGGTGGACACCGCGATCACCGCACTGCAGCAGGACCGCGACCCCGTCGCCGAACTGTGGCCGCGCCCAGCCCGATTGGTGTACTGGATGCGGATGCGCGGCCTATGGGGCATGGGCCGCCTGACCACCGACCAGTCGATCGCCATGTTCGACGCCTTCTTCAGCGCCTCCCCGCGCGGACAGCGTGCCCTACTGTCCGCGCACGACGACTACACCGCCCTCGGCGCCGTCCTGTTCAACACCGTCGCGCATACCTGGCCGTTCCGCTGGCGCTACGACCTGGTCGGCTGGACCCACCGCAATCGCTGGCTGGACTACGACTTCGATCAGGCGCCGGTCTCCGCCGCCCGGCGATAACCGCGCACGGCCGGGTAGGCGAACACCACGATCAGGCCGAGCGTCCACAACACGGTCTTCATCAGCGGGTCCGCGACCGGTCCGCCGTAGGACAGTCCGCGCATCGCGTCGATCGCACAGCTCATCGGCTGGTTCTGGATCGTCGACTGCAGCCACGTCGGGTAGGCGAAGGCCGGTGCGAAGCCGGTGTTGAAGAACATCAGCAGGGTGTTGATGATGCCGATGATGTTCACCAGCATCACGCCCTCGGTGATGGTGGCCAGCGCGGTGACGAGCACGGCGAAGGCGACGCCGAACAACACCGGGATCCCGATCAGTGCGAGGCCGGCGAGGGGGCCCTGGTTGAATCGGAAGCCGAGCAGCAGCCCGACTCCGATGACGAACAGAGTGGTGACCAGGACACGCACGGCCTCGGCCAGTAGGCGTCCAGTCAGACCGGCCGCTCGGTGGATCGGCATAGTCCAGAAGCGGCCGAGCAGGCCGGTCATCTTCTCGCCCTTGAAGCCGAGTGCACTGACCACCGCGCCCGACATCGCGGCGACCAGCGTGAGCAACGCCATCTGGGCGTAGATGCTGGGCTGACCGGTGTAGCCGGTGATCGCCTTGCCGAGCACGATCTTGAACATCAGGAGTGTCAACGCCGGATACACCAGCGTCTGAATCGTCGTCGCGGGATCGCGCGCCCACACAAGCAGCAATCGCTTGCACTGGATCAGGCTGTGCGCGACCCAGTTGCTCAGCGAGTTCTCGGGTTTCGCCGTCACCTCGGGCAAGGGCGTATTCCACGAGATCTTTTCGGTCTCGTCGATCGGCGCCACAGGGGTCTCCACAGAACTCATGATCGCCTCACGCTCGCCCACACTGCCAGCGGGATGAACACGAGCGCGAGCCCGATCACCCAGGCCAGCGGCACCCACAACACTTGCCAGCTCACGCCGCCCGCGGCCATGTCACGCAGCGCGAAGGAGAACTGGGAGACCGGCTGATTGCGCACGAACCCTTGAATCCAGGTCGGGAAGTTGCGTTCCGGAACGAATCCGCAGGAGAGCATGCCAAAGATCAGCGTCGGCAGGGTCAGCGCCTGGCTCAACGATTCCGGGCTCTTGGTCAAGCTGCCGAGCGCGTCGGCGCCGAGCGCGAGCGTGGTGCCGATCGCCAAGGAGAACAAGCAGAACAACGCTGCCTGGCCGAAGCCGGCGACGAATCGGAAGCCGATCATGTAGCCGAAGAGCACCGCCGCGGTCAGCGAGGTGATCGAGCGAACCAACCCGGCCGCGATCCGCGCGGACAGCGGAACCAGCATGCCGATCGGCATGGTCTGCATTCGCGTACTCAGCCCGGTCAACGCCTCGAACGCGGCCAACTGCGCGTTCGACATCATGGTGAAGGCCATCGTCTGCAACACGATGATCGGCATGACGTACTGGGCGTAGTCGATGCCCTGGAACTTCATCACGAAGCGCAGCGGCAGGTAGAAGCCGAGGGTGAACACCAGCGGCGTCACCACCGCGACGATCAGCTCGCCCTTGGTGGCCATGGTCCAGACGATGCGGCCGGACAGCGCGCGCCACTGCGCGAACGAGGACAGCCGGGCCTCGGGTAGGTCCGCGAACAACGCGGCCGCGTCGGCGGCCCGGTCGGGGGCGGTAGCGGTGGTCACGCCGTGCCGCCCGAATGTCCGGTGATGGAGAGGAAGACGTCGTCGAGCGAGGGCCTGCGCAATGCGATGTCGGCCAGTTGGATGCCCGCGGTGTCGAGCCTGCGCAGCGCCTCGGTCAGCGTGGCCGCACCCTCCGGCGCCGGAATCGAGAGCCGGTCACCGCCGTTGAGGCCGGCGAGCACCGCGGCGGGCACCAGATCGCCGAGCGCGGTGGCGGTCGGGCGCAGCTGCTTCGGGTCCAGCGGGACCACCTCGCAGTAGCTGCCGCCGGTCTTCTCCTTGAGCTCGTCGGCGGTGCCCTCGGCGATCACCGTGCCCTTGTCGATGACGATGATGTTGTCGCTGAGCACGTCGGCTTCCTCGAGGTACTGCGTGGTGAGCAGGACCGTGATGCCCTGGGCCTTCAGCGCGTTCACCAGATCCCAGACGCCTTGGCGGCTGCGCGGATCCAGGCCGGTGGTCGGCTCGTCGAGGAACACCACCTCCGGCCGCACCACCAGACCGCACGCGATGTCGACTCGGCGACGCATGCCGCCGGAGTAGTGCCGCACCGCCCGACGGCCCGCGTTCACCAGGTCGAATTCCTCGAGCAGGGTGTCGGCCCGCTTGCGCGCCGCGGACTTGGTCAGGCCCATCAGGCGGCCGAACAGTTCCAGGTTCTCCCGGCCGGAGAGGTTCTCGTCGAGTGCGGCGTACTGACCGGTCATCATGATCGACCGGCGCACCCCCGCCGCGTCCTTGAGCACGTCGTGCCCGGCGACCACGGCGGTGCCGGAGTCGGGGCGGAGCAGCGTGGACAGGATCTTCACCATCGTCGTCTTGCCCGCACCGTTCGGCCCGAGAATGCCGAGGACGGAGGCGCGGTCGGCAACGAAGCTGACCCCCTGCAGTGCATGCACATCGCCGAACGACTTCCGCACATCCGTCACCCGGACCGCTGGCTCACTGGCATGCAGATCTGCTTGGTTCAAGCTCGGCATCAACTCTCCACTATCGGCAATTGCGGCGACTCGTGGTCGCCGGAGCGCGCGCGTATACGTCCCCCTAGGAGATCCGTAGCGCTTGGCGTGATGTTACCGGCATGCAGCCTTCGCACCGGGGCGCCCGCGCATTACCCAACAGAAGCACAGACTAAATGTGTCCTTACTCACACCTGCCGATATCGGTCCGGCGCGACGCGGATCGGCGCTGGTGGACCGTGTCAAGGGCAGCGTGGTGGCGGCGAACGAGCCTTGTCGGCCCGTCGCGGCGACCATAGTCTGCTAATTGGGGGAACACTCACTCGTCCGCGGCGGCCGCCTCGCAAGTGGCCCGTACGCCGATTTCGATACTGCGAGAGGTGATCATGGCCGAGTCCGCGCAGCCACAGGTGGCGGCGCAGCCCGGAGGATCGGGCCGATCGAACGTGCTGACGTCCTATGACCCGCGCACCGGCGAGACCGTCGGCAACTACGCCGTGATGGGCGCGGGCGAAATCAATCGAACGGTGCGCGCCGCCCGCGCGGCCGAAAAATGGTGGGCCGAGCTGGGATTCAGCGGCCGCAAGCGCTGGCTGCTCGACTGGAAGCGCGATATCGCCCGTCGCGCAGGCGAATTGGCCGAGATCCTGTCCGAGGAAACCGGAAAACCGGAGGCGGACGCGGTAATCGAGGTGATGCTCGCGGTCGAGAACCTCGACTGGGCCGCCCGCAACGCGGCGCGCGCGCTCGGCAGGCACAAGCTCGGCTCCACCTGGCTGACCCGCAACCAGCGCGCCTCGGTCGGCTACCTGCCGCTCGGCGTGATCGGGGTGCTCGGTCCGTGGAACAACCCGGTGTTCACGCCGATGGGGTCGATCGCCTACGCGATGGCCGCGGGCAACACGGTGGTGTTCAAACCGCACGAGCTGACCACCGGTGTCGGCGTCTGGCTGGCCGACAGCTGGACCAGGCTGGCGCCGAATCAGCCGGTGCTGCAGGTGGTTACCGGCGATCACGCGACCGGCAACGCGCTGTGCCGGGCCAAGGTGGACAAGATCGCCTATGCCGGTTCGGATTCCGGCGCGCGCGAGGTGATCGCGCTGTGTACGCAGACGATGACGCCGGTGGTGGTGGAGCGCGGCGGCAAGGGCAGCATGGTCGTGCACGTCGACGCGAAGCTCGACGACGCCGCCGAGGCCGCGGTGTTCGGGGCGATGGCCAATGCCGGGCAGAACGCCACCGGGATCCAGCGGGCCTACGTCGCGGAGTCGGTCTATGAACCGTTCCTGGAGCTCGTGGTCGCGCAGGCCGGCAAGCTGCGCCCCGGCGCCGACAAGCGTGCGTCGTACGGCCCGATGATTCTGGAATCGCAGGTCGAGGTGGTGCGCAAGCAGATTCGCGATGCGCTGGCCCGCGGCGGCCGTGCCGTGGTCGGCGGCATGGATTCGATTCGCGAGCCGTACATCGAACCGGTGGTGCTTGCCGAGGTGCCCGAGGAGAGTCTCGCGATCACCGGCGAGGGCATCGGGCCGGTGCTGGTCGTGAACAAGGTGACCAGCATGGAAGAGGCCGCACAACGCATCAACGCGGTGGGCCATGACGTCGCGGTCTCGGTGTTCACCAGGGACGTGCACGAGATCGAGACCTTCGCCGAGCACCTGCGGGTCGGGGTGGTCACCATCAATTCCTCGACCGCCTACGCGGGCATTCCCGCGTTGCCCTTCGGCGGTGTCGGTGAGTACGGGCAGGGCCATAGTCACGGCGATCAGGGACTGCGCGAGTTCAGCCACACCCTGGCCATCGCCCGCAAGCGCTACAAGGCACCGGTCAATCTGTCCACCTTCGACCGGCACCCCCGCCATTTACGGTTGGCCAAGACCATCTTCCGTATCCGGCACGGCCGTCGCACCTGACGCACGCTTCTTGATTTCCGGCACCTGGAATCGCATGCGAATTCCGGTGCGGGACATTAGAAGGCGTGCACGGTTAGGGCTTGTTGCCGAGCAGGACGGCTTGCATGAGAGCGGTGACCCGGGCCAATTGTGGTGGGCGGGAATCGAATCGGAGCAAACGGCCGACATCGATTACCTGGCCGATCGCGGCGTGCACGCGGAAACGTGCCTCGACTGGATCACCGTCCAGAAGATTGGCCCACTCCAGAACGTTCTGGCGTTGAATGGCGCGCAGTTTGTGTTGTTCGGCCGGCGGCAGGTTGCTGAATTCGGCGTAATAGACCGGCATGATCTCCGGCATCGCGAAGGTGAGCCGGGCCTGGCGCTCGGCGATACGGCGCACCGCGTCCTCACGGCTGGTCGCCTCGGCCAGCGCCTCGGTGATCGCGAGGGCGACCCGATCGCCGGTCCGGTAGAACGCGGCGGCGAGCAGATCGGACTTGCTCGCGAAGTAGCGGTACACGCTGGAGGCGTTGATGCCGACGGCCGCGCCGATCTCCTCGATGCTGGCCTCGTGATAGCCCTGCCTGCCGAAGATCCGGATCGCCTCGGTGAGCAGCTGTTCGCGTTTCGACGACACCGGCAGGCCGCGCGTGACGGGTCCCGGATCGGGTTCCGGCGACGCGGGCGGCAGCTCGGCGCGCAGGATCGCCCACGCCATGTCGTGCAACAGCGGCAGCAGTCTGGCACCGGACAGCGCGCTGCGGTGCGCGGAGATGCTGGCGATCGCGCTGAGCACGGCGGCGGCCAGCATCGCCACATCGGCGGGCGGGGCGTCGGGTCGCAGCAGCGCGATGGGCTCGGCGAGGGTGCCGTTCAGGTCGTCGTAGATCTTTCTGATCCGGACTCGATCTTCGCGTTCCAGGTAGCGCCGCTCCCAGCGGTACAGCCCGGCCTCGCGGCGGATCTCGATGGTGTGTTCGCTGATCGCCCGGATCAGCGCGTCCAGCCGCTCGACCGGTGCCAGCTGCGAGTTGTCCGCGGCGCGAGCGACATTCAGCAGATGCCTGGCGCCCTCTTCGGCGGCGGCGACGAGCAACGCGTATTTGTTCGTGAAGTGCCGATACAGCGCGGGCCCGGAGATGCCGACCTCGGCGGCGATCTCGTCGACGCCGACCGGGTAGTACCCGCGATCGCTGAACGCGCGTGCGGCCGCCCGGATGATCTGCACCTTGCGATCCTTGGGCCGACGACGCACCGGCGCACCCGTCGCCCGACCGCCTGCGGGATCACTGCGCGCGGCCGGCGTATCGGCGTCCGGCCGCGCGGAAGCGAGGCCGACCTCGCTGCGATCCGCGACCATGCACCTCTCCGTTCTCCGGCGGCGCCGCTGGTTGACAGCGCCCGACAATGGAACCTAAGTTAACCACAATTCGCAAAGTTAACCAGTATTCATGGCAGGGTAGCCGCTGAGTTCCAGCGTAGGAGCAGACAATGAGAGAGCGAAGCGAACGAATCATGTGCCAGCGCGCATTGCGCATGACGCAGCCGAGCGCCAGCGAGGCGGAGTCATGAGCAATACCGATTCCGCGGCACCGGCCGCGCCCGCCACCCCCGAACCGCGGTTTACGGCGGTGCACGACGGCAAGGTGCTGCGGGTGACCATCACCAACCCGAAGCGCAAGAACGCCGTCGACTACGACACCATGCTCGCCCTCGGCGACACCTTCGTAGCGGCCGCCGCGGATCGCTCGGTGCGGGTGATCGTGCTGACCGGCGACGGCGGCGATTTCTGTACCGGCGCCGACCTCTCGGCCACCGTGCGGGAAGCCCAACGCGGCATCACCCCCGATATGACGATGGACGTCGCGAACCGCTTCGTGAAGTCCATCGTCGACTGTCCGGTCCCGGTGATCGCCCGCGTCAAGGGCGCCGCGGCAGGTGTCGGCGTCGCCGTCGCATTGGCCGCTGACCTGGTCTACGCCAGCGAGGATTCCTACCTCCTGCTCGCCTTCATCAATATCGGCCTGATGCCCGACGGTGGCGCGGCCGCCATGATCGCCGCCGCGGCAGGCCGCCCCCTCGCCGCGGAGATGGCCCTGCTCGGCGAGCGCCTCCCCGCCCCCACTGCAAAACAGGCAGGCCTGTTCACCGCGGTCCTCCCCGAAGCCGAACTCGACGCAAGGGTCGAAGCCGCCGCCGCGAAGATCGCCACCGGCCCCCGCCGCGCCCTCGAACTCACCAAGCAAGCCCTCAACCAAGCAACACTGACCGCCCTCGACCCAGCCCTCGCAGCCGAAAAGTCCGGCCAGACCGAACTTTTGACGTCCCCCGACTTCCTCGAGGGCGCCACCGCCATGCTCACCAAGCGCAAGCCGGTCTTCCAAGATTGACCAAAGGCAAAGCTGAAACTCGCCCACGCGACAACTGATTTCGCAAGCACATGGGTAACTCGCTGGGTACCGGCTAACTCCACCGCGCGTCGCCAACGTCACGATCAGCACACGAGTCTGGCCTGGAGTCGCGGAGAGGCGGACCAGCCAACTGATTTCGCGACAACATGGGTAACTCATCGGGTACGGGCTAACCCAACCCACCACCTCACCGCCGGTCGCCAACGCAACTTCCGACGCGCACGAGTCTGGCCTAAAGGCTCGGAGAGGCGGGACAGCTAAGCTCCTCCGCTATGGGCTACCTGGT
Source organism: Nocardia sp. NPDC060255 (assembly GCF_042727395.1). Taxonomy (NCBI): domain Bacteria; kingdom Bacillati; phylum Actinomycetota; class Actinomycetes; order Mycobacteriales; family Nocardiaceae; genus Nocardia; species Nocardia sp. NPDC060255. The sequence continues at coordinate 219,269 of NZ_JBHXAU010000016.1, forward strand.
TACCGGGGCAACTGGGTTCATCGGTCGGTTCCTCGTCCCCGAGCTGCTGAAACGCGAGGGGATCATCCATGTGCTGGTGCGGCCGGGCGCCGAGTCCGCCGACCGGTTCACCTGCTGTGCCCGCGAGTGGGGCGCGGCGGATCGGGTGCGGCCGGTGCCCGGTGATCTCGGTGCGCCCGGTCTGGGTATTGATCCGGCGTGGCTGGCCGAGCATCGCGGCTCGATCGACCATGTCTTCCACCTGGCGTCCAGCTATGACCTCGCCGAGCGCAGCGACGGCACCCGGCATCTGGTCGATGTCGCCGAGGCCCTGAAAGCCGGTCTGCTGCATCATGTCTCGACGGTCGAGGTGGCCGGTTCGGCGGAGGGCCTGTTCACCGAGGACATGTTCGACGAGGGCCAGGTGCTGGCCACGCCGACGCAGCAGGCCAAGTTCGAGGCGGAACGGATCGTCCGCGGTGCCGCACTGCCCTGGCGGATCTACCGCCCGTCGATCGTGATCGGCCATTCCAGAACCGGCGAGATCGACCGGATCGACGGCCCGTACTACTTCTTCCGACTGCTCCGGATGGGCGCGCAGCTGCCACGAATCCTGCCGGTGCTGGTACCCAAGCTCGGCGAAACCAACATGGTCCCGGTCGATTTCGTGGCTCGCGCACTGGATCATCTTGCGCACCAACCAGCCTCGAACGCCACCACCTACCACCTGGTCGACCCGCGCCGCCAGAGCGTGGCCGAGGCATTGAACCTGTTCGCCGACGAGGCCGGCGCACCACACCTGGTCGAGGTGATGCCGAAGCGCGCCCTCGACCTGATGCTCCAGGTCCCCGGCGCAAGCTGGCTCCTCCCCCACATCGGCGTCCCCCGAGACATCCTGGAACACAGCGAATTCACCTGCTGGTTCGACTGCCGCAACACCACCACCGCCCTCAAGGGCACCGACATCAAAGTCCCACCCCTGGCCGGCTACGCCCCCCTGATCTGGAAGTACTGGATCGAAAACTGGGTCTGATGCCCAGACAACAACGCAGACACCACATTCGAGCAGAGTCGTATGGTCGCTAACCGATCTTCACCAGCAACCATATGACTCTGCTCGATGACGCCAACAACCATATGACTCTGCTCGATCACGCCAGCAACCATTCGACTCTGCTCGCCTCGATGACACCAGCACCCACCTGACTCTCTTCGCTTTCCCCAGCATCTTTCAACCGGACCACAGCCAGTCCTCACGCTGGAACACAAGCGTTGCCCATCACAAGCCGCGGAAGAGCAGGCCGGGTACCCCACCTGA